>QFPJ01000026.1 GCA_003241685.1 Sphingopyxis macrogoltabida | reverse complement strand
GCCCGTCATCGATCTGGGAGCGGCCGATAAGCTGGGCTGGGGCATCGCCATCTGGTTCGGCTGCGACGACGCCGATGCGCTGCACGACCATCTCGTCGCTCAAGGCGTCGAAATCGAATTCGCTCCAAAGGACGGGCCGTTCGGCCGCTATTTCGCGTTCCGTGATCCGTTCGGCTATTCGATCACCGCCCACACGGTCGTGACGTCCTGATTTGGTTCACAAGGAGAACGACATGACAGATTCCAACCAGCCAAGGCTGTTTGTCACCGGTTCGACCGGCGAACTCGGTCGCCTCGTGATCGCGGAACTTCTCAAGAGAGTTCCGGCGAACCGCATTGTCGCCGGCGTCCGGTCGGTTGACCACGAGGTCGCCAGGCAAATCGCGGCCCAGGGCGTTGAACTGCGCATTGCAGACTATTCACAGCCCGATACTCTTCTGGCGGCTTTTGGCGGGATCGACAGGCTGTTGCTGATTTCGTCGAGCGCGGATGGTGATCGCGTTACCCAGCACCGGAATGTCATTGAGGCCGCGAAGTCCGCAGGCATCGGTTTGATCGCCTATACGAGCCTGCTTCATGCCGACACCTCTCCCCTCGGTCTTCGTGAAGACCATCTGCGGACAGAGGCTCTCCTGAAAGCGTCTGGTCTTCCGACCGTGCTCCTGCGGCATGGGTGGTACATGGAGAACCACATGGCGTCATTGCCGCCGGCGCTTCATCATGGTGCGGTGATCGGCTGTGCGCGGGAAGGTCGGTTCTCGACCGCCACCCGCGCCGACTTCGCCGAGGCCGCGGCGGTCGTACTTTCGACTGAGGGACACGCCGGACGCATCTACGAGCTGGCAGGCGACCAGAGCTACAGCCTGAGCGACCTCGCCGACGTGATCGCCGCGTGTGCCGGCAAGCAGATCGTCTACAAGGATATGCCCGATGCGGCCTTCAAGGCTGCGCTTGCCGGAATGGGCCTTCCAGAGAGCGTGGCCGAACTTATCGCGGACGCCGATGTCGCGGCTTCCAAGGGGGCATTGGAAGACCAAGGCCGCCAGCTCAGCAAGCTGATCGGCCGCCCGACGACCGATTATCGTCAGGTGGTTGAACAGACGATCCGTGACCTCGCGCGGCGAGACCCAACCGGCGCCTGAGGGACTGGATCATGACGTTCTGGATGGGTGTCGCATCGGCGGAGCACGCGCGAAGAGGTCGTGACGGCGGCTTTGCGCAACTCGGGCATGGCAAGCATATCGCCGTGAAGTCTCTCAAGAAGGGAGATTGGATCGTCTATTATTCTCCGCGTGAGGGCATGGGTGAAGGCGCGACGGTGCAGGCATTCACGACCATCGGCCGCGTCACCTCGAAAGCGCCGTACCGCTTCGAACAGGCGATGGACTTCAATCCGTACCGTGTCGATGTGGACTATCTGAAGGCTGCCAGGCCAGCTCCGATCAGGCCGCTTCTCGACGACCTGCGGCTGACACGCGATCACCGTGCAAATTGGGGCATCGTGATGCGTGGCGCGAAGCGGATGCTGCACGAGGAGGATATGCGCCGAATCGCGGAGGCCATGGGCGTGCTGGCGGAATTCGAGGCCCACCTAAGCCGGCGTCGCCTATAGCGGCGATGTGATTGATCGTCTCAAAGCTCAACACGGGCCCTACACTGCCAATAGAGGGGCATTCCCTGCCGCAGGTGTTGTGCATTCGCAGCGGTTGCTATTGGGCCGAAAGCTGCTGCACTCCCGTGCCAAGCATTCAATCGTACAATAGCGTGGAATCGGCGGCTGCCTATACCGCTTGGTGGTGTGTGGCATTCGGCGGCAATATCGGGCTGTGAAGGGGAAGCGGCGGAGTTGGCGGAGACGGAGGGATTCGAACCCTCGGTACCGGATTTACCAGTACGACGGTTTAGCAAACCGTTGGTTTCAGCCACTCACCCACGTCTCCGCATGGCCTGCCGCGCTAACGACAGTCTGGCCTAGGCGGGTCGCTATAGCCATGCGATCCGCGCCCCGCAACGCCAAACATGCACGGTAACGACAGCCATTGCAGCTTTCCGGCGCGCCAAAGATTCGATCCGGCGCAAAATCGACTCGGGTCATCGCCCGTTCATTGCCCCCATGACAGGGAGCGAGTCATGGTTAACCGGGATTGCGACGCAATCTGCGGTCTACACGCCGCCAATTTGGGGGAAACTCATGCGTCAGACGCTCTTGAAACTATCGATCGCCCTGCTTGCCGTGTCGGGGCCCGCACTGTTGCCGCTTCCCGCCGCCGCGCAGATGACGTCGGTCGATCCGAACACCGCGATCGACGCCGACATCGACAATCCGGCGCCTCCGCCGCCGCCGCCCGCGGCCGATATCGACACCGGCTATGACAGCGACCTCGCGACCGGCGAGGAACAATATGGCGCGCCGGTCGACGACAGCAGCGCGCAGACCGCAACGACGATGGACCCCGCCGCCGCCGCAACCGCCGCGACCAATGCCGATGACGGCACGACCTACAAGAAGGACGACCTGATCGGCGCGGCCGAGGGCGTGTTCGGCAAGGGCGCGCAGGGCCTGGCCGGACTGATCGAGGATATTCTGCGCAAGCAGGGCGAACCCAACGCCTATATCGTCGGCCGCGAGGCTGGCGGCGCGCTGGTCCTCGGGGTCCGATACGGCTCGGGAACGCTCTACCACAAGGTTGAGGGCGAACTGCCCGCCTATTGGACCGGACCGTCGATCGGCTTCGACGCCGGGGCCAATGCCGGCAATACCTTCGTCCTCGTCTATAATCTGTTCGACACCGAAGACATCTACAAGCGCTATCCGGCGGGCGAAGGCGCCGCCTATCTGATCGGCGGCTTCAACGCCAGCTATCTGCGGCGCGGCGACGTCGTGCTGATCCCGATCCGCGTCGGCGTCGGCGCGCGGCTGGGCGCCAATGTCGGCTATATGAAATTCCGCAAGAAGCAGAATTGGGTGCCTTTCTGATCGGGAACGGCGCGGTCATCCCATTCGAATAGAGCCCGTGCCCCGGCGCGGGCTTTATTTTTGCCTCCGCCGTTCGTCGCGCAGGTGGCGCATCGGTCGACGATCCATTTGTATCCGGCATCCATAGCGGGGCTAGGCTGGCGCTTTCTCCCCTCGCCGGATAACCGCCATGTCCCTTCTCCGCTCCCTTCTGCTAATCACCGCCGCTGCGCCGCTGTTCCCGGCATTTGCCCAGCCGCAGACGCCGAACCAGACGGCAGCGGAATCGCGCCGCGAAATCGAGGACAGCCGGCTCGAGGCACGCGAAAATCTGGAGCGTGGCCGGCGCGGGGAGATCGATCCCGCAGAGGTACGCCGCGCGCGCGATCCGGCGAACCGCGGTGCCAGCACGGTTCCGCCCGAAACCATCGCCCGCTGGCAGGCGATGAAGCCGCAGCAACTGGGCACCGATCCCGATTTCGTCCGCGCGCTTCAGAACGAGGACCCCGCCGCGCTGGCGCATTATGAGGGCATAATGATGGAGATCGACGGCGATCTTCGTGCCGACGCGGCCTCGCGTCGCTGGCTGGGTGGACCGGTCCACATCCCCGGCGCCAATTCGGTCGAATTTGCCGTGCCGCGCGAAAGGCGGCAGTCGCCCGCCCGCCGCCGACCGATCGACAAGGATGGCGGACAGGAAGAACGCGGGGATGATGCCCCGCGCCGCGAGCGCAATCCGATACAGGAGCGCGAAGCCCTTGAGCGCGATTTGCAGGAAGCCCGGCGCGACTATGACGATGCGATGCGCCACCGCGATGACAATCCGGGCAATGCCGACCTGCTTCGCCGCGCCGAGCAGCAAGCGGCCCGCGTGCGGTTGGCCGAGGAACGCTATCAGGCGCATCTGCGGGACAATGCGCCGGGAGAGGCCCGCGCGCGGCAGCAGATGCTGGAGTCCATCGATCGGCGGGGCACCAATCCCCGGCAGCGGGAGCGTACCGAACTGCCCCGCCGCAACGACCCGGCCGAGCGTCCCCAGGCGCCGCCGCTGCGTGATTATGACGGACGGCAGGGCACCAACCCCGACCACCGACTGCAGGGCACCGTCGACGGCCGCCCGGGGCCCGTCATGCCCGGTCGCATCGACCGCCAGCCGCCAGCCGAGCGCCCGCAGAGCCCGCCGCTTCCCGATTATCAGGGCCGTCAGGGCACCAATCCGGATCATCGGATGAATGGCACGCCGGAGGGCGGCGACGGTCCGGTGATGCCGAGCCGGCGCGAGGCGGGGCCGGCACCCGAACGGCCGGCCAATCCCGGATTGAATGAATATCAGCCGCGCGGCGACTGACGCCCATCGCGAAACCCCGATCTGGCGGGGCTCAATCGCCGTCGAAGGCGATCAGCGTCTCGCACGCGAGGCCCGCGCTTCGCAGACGCTCCGATCCGCCGAGATCGGGCAGATCGATCACGAACAGCGCGGCGGCCACTTCGGCGCCGACGCTGCGCATCAACGCCGCAGTGGCCAGGATCGTGCCGCCGGTGGCCAGCAGATCGTCGACCAGAACGACGCGGTCGCCCGCCCCGACCGCACCGTCGTGCAGTTCCAGCCGGTCGGTGCCATATTCCAGTTCATAATCGACGCCGATGGTGACGCCCGGCAGTTTCCCGGCCTTGCGGACCGGAACCAGTCCGGTTCCCAGCGCCGTCGCCATCGCGGCCCCGAACAGGAAACCCCGCGCCTCGACCGCGACGATCAGGTCGGGGCGGTAGGCGGCCGCCGTCGCGGCAAGACGCCGCACGGCTTCGGAAAAGCCGGCGGCGTCGCCGATCAGGGTGGTGATGTCGCGAAACTGGATTCCGGGCTTGGGAAAGTCCGGGATCGTGCGGACCAGCGCCGCAAGGTCCAGATCGGGCCGGGGCGGAAGGGCGATCATCGAACCGGACGCGCGCCCTTCTTCCCCTTCGCTCAATGCTTCTTGTCGGCCCAGATGTTGCGGTACGACAGATAGGCCAGCACCGTGAAGCCGAGCAGGTAGAGCAGGACCGCCCAACCGACCTGAACGCGCTTCACCAGCTTGGGCTCGGCCGTCCAGACGAGGAAGGCGGACACATCCTGCGCCATCTGATCGACCGTCGCCTGCGTTCCGTCGGCATAGGTCACCTGACCATCGGTCAGCGGCTTGGCCATCGCCAGGTTCAGGTTGGGGAAATAGGGGTTGTAGTGCAGCCCCGTGCCCGGACGCAGTTCCTTGGGCAGATTGGCCGGCGGGTTCTGATAGCCGGTGAGCAGCGAATAGACATAGTCCTTGCCGCCTTCGCGCGCCTTGGTGATCAGCGACAGGTCGGGCGGCAACGCATTGTTGTTCGCCGCGCGGGCAGCCACTTCGTTCAGATAGGGCGCCGGGAAATGATCCGACGGCAGGCCGTCGCGCGTCGCCGGTTCACCCGTGTCGGGATTGACCGAGGGAACCTGGAACCCCTTGGCAAAGGTCTTCACCTGGCCTTCGGTGTAGCCGAAATCCTGGATGCTCCGGAAAGCGACGAGATTCAGGCTGTGGCAGGCCGAGCAGACCTCGCGATACACCTGCATCCCGCGCTGAAGCTGCGCCTTGTCCCAGTGCGGGACCATGCCGTCGCTCGCGAGCTTCAGGTGCCGCGGATGTTTGACGAAGCTATGGGCGACATTGGGCTCATTGCTGAGCGGCGTCGTCAGGATGGCGAGCACCAGCGCGGCGATGAAACCCAGGCCGACGAGAAAACCGAGCGGACGAACCATGGCTGTATCAGCTCCTATTAAAGTCCGGCGCTCAGGCCGTGGCTGCCGACTTGTCGTCGGCATGCTTTGCGAGAACGGCTTCCGTGATCGAATTCGGCATCGGCAGCGGCCGTTCGATCCGCGAGATGATCGGCAGGATGATCAGGAAGTGAGCGAAATAATAGATTGAACCGAGCTGGCTCAGGATCACCCACGGCTGTTCGGCCGGCATCTTGCCGCACAAGCCGAGCAGGAACACGTCGGCCACGAGGATCCAGAAGAAGATGCGGTTAAGCGGACGATAACGCGACGACTTCACCGGCGAACTGTCGAGCCAGGGCAGGAAGAACAGCAGCGCGATGGCAGCGAACATCGCGATGACGCCCCACAGCTTCGCATCGATCCACAGGAAGTTGAAGGTGAAGGCGCGCAGGATCGCATAGAAGGGCCAGAAATACCATTCGGGCACGATATGCGCGGGCGTCGAAAGCGGGTTGGCGGCGATATAGTTATCGGCGTGGCCCAGCAGGTTCGGCGTGAAGAAGGTCAGCGCGGCAAAGGCGATCAGGAAGACGCCCAGCCCGAAACCGTCTTTCGCGGTGTAATAGGGATGGAACGGCACCGTATCCTGTTCATCCTTCACATCGATCCCGGTCGGGTTGTTCGATCCCGGAATGTGCAGCGCCCAGATGTGGAGAATCACCACGCCCAGGATCACGAAGGGCAGCAGATAGTGCAGCGAGAAGAAGCGGTTGAGCGCGGCATTGTCCGGCGCGAAACCGCCCAGCAGCCACTGGCGGATCGGTTCGCCGACCAGCGGTATCGCGGAGAAGAAACCGGTGATGACCTGTGCGCCCCAGAAGCTCATCTGACCCCAGGGAAGGACATAGCCCATGAAGGCGGTCGCCATCATCAGCAGGAAGATCACGACGCCGAGCAGCCACACCATCTCGCGCGGGGCCTTGTAGGACCCATAGTAAAGGCCGCGGAAAATGTGGAGGTAGACGACGATGAAGAACATGCTCGCGCCGTTCATATGCGCGTAGCGGATGAACCAGCCGGCATTCACGTCGCGCATGATATGCTCGACCGAATTGAAGGCGACGCCGGCATTGGCGGCATAATGCATCGCCAGCACGATGCCGGTGATGATCTGGATCGCCAGCGCGGCCCCGGCGAGAACGCCGAAGTTCCAGAAATAATTGAGGTTGCGCGGCACCGGATAGCCGGCACCGATCGCATTATACACCAGACGCGGAAGCGGCAGCTTCTCGTCCAGCCACTTCATCAGCGGCTGTTGCGGTTCGTAGTTCTTGGCCCAGGGAAAGCTCATCTTCTCTCGCTCCTCAGCCGATCGTCACGACGGTGTCGCTGGTGAATTCATAGGGCGGCACGACCAGATTGGTCGGCGCGGGACCCTTGCGGATGCGTGCGGCCGTATCATAATGCGAACCGTGGCACGGGCAGAAATAGCCGCCGAAATCGCCGCGATTCTCGCCCTCGGCGGCGCCCAGCGGCACACAGCCGAGGTGGGTGCAGACACCCAGCGTGATCAGCCAGTTTTCCTTGCCCGGCTTGGTCCGCTCGTCGATCGTCTGCGGGTCGCGCAGGTCCGACAGCGGCACCTTTTTGGCTTCTTCGATCTCGACGGGGGTCAGGTTGCGGACGAACACCGGCTGCTTGCGCCAGCTGGTCTTGATCGCCTGCCCCGACGCGATCGACGAAATGTCGATTTCGGTCGACGACAGCGCGAGCACGTCGGCGGACGGGTTCATCTGATTGACCAGCGGCAACACGACCGCGACCGCGCCGACACCGGCAAAGCTGACTGCGGCGATATTGATGAAATCGCGGCGGCGGACGCCATCCTCGATGCCGGCGTCCAGTTCGGTTTCAATGGCCATGCGCTGCCCTTACCCCTCGGTAAACTGACGTTTCTCCCGAGATGTAGGCCGCCCCGTTGCACGCGCAAAGCGTCGCACGTCCCGGCGGCCCCTCCGGGAATTGCGGGCCTGATAGCCGCACATCCAAGGCTTGCCAACAGGCAATTTCCGCTGGACGCCGTTCGCCGGGCGCCCGTCGCCAAGCCTCTCGATTCGCGGCCGCATCGCGCCTATGGCCGCGTCATGGAAATCGCCCTGTTCCAGCCCGACATCGCCGGCAACGTCGGCACCATCCTGCGCACCGCCGCCTGCTTCGGCGTTTCCGCGCACATCGTCGAACCCTGCGGCTTTCCGTTCGGCGACGCGGCGTTGAAACGGGCGGGGATGGATTATGCGGTGCGCGCCAACGTGCGGCGTCACCCCGAATGGACCGCTTTCCGGCAATGGGCGCAGATCGGCGCGCAGCGGGTCGTTCTGCTGACCACCGCGGGCGCGACGCCGCTGCCCGATTTTGATTTCTGTCAAGGCGATGTGCTGTTGTTCGGATCAGAGAGCGCCGGCGTTCCGCATCACGTCCACGAGGCCGTCGCCGCGCGGGTCGCGATTCCGATGCAACCCGGCTTTCGATCCTTGAATGTCGCGGTTGCGGCTGGCATCGCGCTCGCCGAAGCGCTCCGCCAGACGAAAGGTTTTCCGGCATGACTCCCCTCGATCCCCAGCAACAGGCCGCGCGCGACTGGTTCGAATCGCTGCGCGACCGCATCTGCGCCGCGTTCGAGGCGATCGAGGCCGAGGCGGGCAGCGACGCCCGCTTTTCCTATACACCGTGGGACCGCGAAGCCGAGGGCATGGCGCCGGGCGAAGGCGGCGGCGGGGTGCGCGGCGTGCTGACCGGCCAGGTGTTCGAGAAGGTCGGGGTCAATGTCTCGACGGTCGCGGGGCAGTTCGCGCCCGATTTCGCCGCCTCGATCCACGGGGCCAACGAAAATCCCGACTTCTTCGCCACCGGGATCAGTCTGGTCGCACATATGGCGAACCCCCATGTCCCGGCCGTCCACATGAATACGCGCTTTCTCGTCACCGCAAAACGCTGGTTCGGCGGCGGCGCCGACCTCAACCCGCCGATTCCCTATGCCGAGGACACCGACGCCTTTCACGCGCGCTTTCGTGCCGCCTGCGCCCCCTATGGACCCGATGTCTACGAACGCTATGCCAAATGGGCCGACGATTATTTCTATATCCCCCATCGCGGCGTCCATCGCGGCGTCGGCGGAATCTTCTACGACCATCTGGAATGCGGCGACGATGCCGAATTCGACCGGAACTTCGCCTTTACGCAAGCCGTCGGCGAGGCTTTTCTGGACATTTTTCCCCGCATCGTGCGGCGGCGGATGGGCCAGCCCTTTACCGATGCCGACCGCGAGGCGCAGCTGGTCTGGCGCGGGCGCTATGCCGAATTCAACCTGGTCTATGATCGCGGCACGCTGTTCGGGCTCAAGACCGGCGGCAATATCGACGCGATCCTGATGAGCCTGCCGCCGCTCGCCAAATGGAGCTGATACGAAAAGGGCGCCCCGCTGCCGGGACGCCCTGATCGCGGCTCAACGCCTTCTGGTCAGGCGAAAACGTCCGCCGACGCGCGCGGGGCAATCGCCCGGTAAATGCCGATCGGGACCGAGAAGGAGAACATCAGGATCGGCAGATAGACCACGACCGCCATGATGATCGCCGACAGAAACGCCGCGACCATCGAACCGCTGCTCGCAACGCCGCCCAGAATGGCCCCGAAAATCATCCCCGCGACCAGTGCGTAGACGAAGATCAGAATGGTGAAGAGCAGGTAGAAACCGACGATCAGCCACTGAGAGGCGGCCGTCATCTTCCACGATTCGGCCAGGCCGGTGATCGGGTTCCGGGTCAGCCGGTCGGCCATGACGGGGCCCGCGACCGAGAAACGCCCCTGAACCCACAGCATGAAGACCAGCATCGCGATATACAGAACCACCATGACCGCCATGGTGCCGCCACCGACCGCGCCCGATTCAAAGGCGGCCGGCGACAGGCCTCCCGCCGCCCCGAACAACAGGCCGACGATCAGCATCACGATGAAAATGAGGAAATAGGCCCCCAGCATCACGACGAACAGGCCAAAGGCAAAGGCCGGTCCCGCCTGCACCGCCCAGCCGAAATTGGGAGCCTCGCCCGGATGCAGGCCGCCGCGCCAGATCAACATGCAGGCGGCGTAGAGGATGACGCCCGCGATCAACGCGAACAGGAAAATCTTGCTGAACGCGCCCATGACGACCGACGGATCGCCGGCGGACATCGCCATTGCCGTGAAGGTCGACCCGAGCAACAGATAGCCCAACACCGCGAGCAGCAGCAACGCGCCGCCCACCCATATCGCCATCTGCATCCAATTGGCCTTCAGGAACGCGAAGCTTTCCGAAAAGGCCGCACCGATACTCATCCTGATCATGTCTCTTCCCCCTTTTCCAACGAACCGCGTCCCGTTCCGGCGGCCATGACCGGCCGCCCTGTTATTTCACTCAACCGAGGCGCCGCAGGCTCCGTCAGCCGAAGGTTTCCTGCGCGCCACGGATGGCCAGCTGGCGATAGGCGGCGGCGGTGACGGCAAGCGACACCAGCCCGCCAGCCCCGGTAACGCCGCCCTCGACCAATCCGGTGAGCAGGCGGCCTACGCCGTCGCCCGCGGCACCCGCCACGGCGACCAATATGCCGCCCAGGATCATCGCGACGATGAAGATGACGATCGTGACCAGAAACAGGAACAGGAACAGCCGCCACCCGTTACCGCGGGTCAGTTGCCAGCTTTCCTGAAGCGCGGCGATCGGGTTGCGGGTGCCGCGGTCGGCGATAGCGGGCGACACGAGCGCCAACCGCCCCCACAGGTAGAGCCCCGGTACGATCAGCAGGAGAAAGCCGATGCCGAGCGCCAGGCCAAGCAGGATCTGCACCACGATCATCGTCGGCACCAGCATGGCCGCGAACCCCAGCGCGTCGCCGACGCTCGTCCCGGTGCGCGCCAGCCACAGGCGCAGGATGGCAATGCCGCCGACGGCCGAAACAATCGCAACCGCCAACTGATAGGGCAGCATTTCGCGCATCGACGTCTGGAACAGGGCGACGATCTGTTCGACGGTCGCGCCCGCCGGCGGCTCCGGCGTCACCGGGCCGAGCCAGCTGACGAACAGGGTCGGCAGGAACAGGAAAACCGCCGCGATCGTGCCGGTGAGAGGCAGATGCGACCGCAGCAGAACCACCGCGTCGTCCCAAGCCGCCCCCATGTCGAATTTCGCCATTCTCGCTTATGCTCCCCGTTGCCGAATATCGCGCGAAGACTGGCGCCCCGGCGGTGGATTGTCCAGCCTTGTTAGCGATTTGGGAGGGGGGCCTTGCACTGTTCGGGCGAAGGGCGCAGGAAGCCGCCGTCATGTCGCCGCTTCCGCCCCCCTTATGGCTGCATTCTCCCGGCCTTACCGATTATGCGCCGGCCCTGTCGGACATGGAGGAGCGCGCCGCCGCCATCCATGCGCGCACGGCCGAAGAACGCATCTGGCTGCTCGAGCATCCGCCGCTGTACACGGCGGGAACAAGCGCCGATCCGTCCGAACTGCTCGATCCGCGCTTTCCGGTTTACGATGCCGGACGCGGCGGCCGCTATACCTATCATGGCCCCGGGCAGCGGGTCGGCTATGTCCAGCTCAATCTGGCGGACCGGGGCCGCGACGTGCGGGCTTATGTCGCGGCCCTCGAAGGATGGGTCATCGACGCCCTTGCCGCATTGGGAGTCGCCGCGCGCCGGGCCGAGGGGCGGATCGGCATCTGGACCGACGATCCGAACGGGCGCGAAGCCAAGATCGGCGCTATCGGCGTCCGGGTGCGCCGCTGGGTCACGCTGCACGGCTTTTCGCTGAACGTGAATCCCGATCTGGCGCATTTCGGCGGCATCGTGCCGTGCGGCATCGCCGAATTTCCGGTGACCAGCCTAGCGGCGCTGGGCAAAGACGTGGGGTTTGCCGAGGTCGACGCGGCGCTGCGCGCCACCTTTCCCGCCTTTCTCGACAAACTCGAACCAAGCCGCTAGGCCACGGCGCATGATCCGGATGCTTCTTGCCTCAACGCTTCTGCTGTCGCTCGCGGCTTGCGGGGGCGGCGCGCCCTCGGGACAGTCGACGACGAAACTGGACGCGGTCGAGGTTCAGCCCGGCACGATCAGCGATTCGATGATCATCCTGGACGACAGCGCCACCGACGGCACCGCGATCGACAACAGCGTGCCGAGCGACGGCACCGCCAAACCGGCCGACGCGGACAAGCCGTCCGCGGCGAGCGACGACGAGGCCGAGGCAGAAGCCACCGAGGATGAAACGGACGCGGGGGACGTCGTCACCGCGCCGGTCGCGAAAAAGGCCGCGACCAAGAGCGAATGAGGTCAGCGCAGACCCAGCTTCTTGTGATCCTGAAGCGATAGCCGCCAACGCGGGTCGGCCATCACCAGATCGATGCAGGCCCGGACATTCGCCGCCGCCTGCGGATCGTCGAGCGGCTGCACCAACCGATGCGTGAAATCGAGCGCCGCCAGGGCCGCGACGTCGCTGCCCGGCTGCGGCCAGACGAGCTTCAATTCGTCGCCGCTTGTCTGAACCAGCACGCTGCCCGCCTTGGGACTGACGCAGATCCAGTCGATCGCACGCGGCACCGCGTGCGTCCCGTTGGTTTCGATCGCGATCGTAAAGCCGTGGCCGTGCAGCGCGTCGATCAATGCGGCATCGACCTGCAGCATCGGTTCGCCCCCGGTCAGCACGACATAACGGTCCGCCGATCCGCCGCCCCAGCAATCGGCGATGACGGCGGCCAACGCATCGGCATCGGCATATCTGGCGCCCAGCGTGCCGTCGGTGCCCACGAAATCGGTGTCGCAGAAGCGGCAGACCGCCTTTGCCCGGTCCCGTTCGCGCCCGGTCCACAGATTGCATCCGGCAAAGCGGCAAAAGACCGCCCGGCGCCCCGCCTGCGCCCCCTCCCCCTGCAGGGTGAGGAAGATTTCCTTGACCGCATAGGCCATGCGGTCAGGCCTTTGCGGCGTAGCGGGTCGGATCGGTCAGGCCCGCATCGGCGAATCCCTTGGCGCGCAGCCGGCAGCTGTCGCAATATCCGCAATGCAGCCCGCCCGGCGCCGGATCGTAGCAGGACCAGCTCATGCCGGCGTCCATGCCCAGCCGCGCCGCCTCCGCCGCGATATCGGCCTTGCTCATCTGCTGCAGCGGGGCGTGGATGCGAAAGGCGACGCCCTTGTCGCCGTCGCGCGTCGCCAGCCGCGCCAGATCCTGGAAACCCGCGATGAATTCGGGACGGCAATCGGGATAGCCCGAATAATCGAGCGCGTTGACCCCGATGACGATGTCCTGTGCCTGCCGCGCTTCCGCCAACCCCAGCGTCAGCGACAGGAAAATCAGGTTGCGCGCGGGGACGTAAGTCACCGGAATATCGGCGCCGACGCCTTCCTTCGGCACGTCGATGTCGGCGGTCAGCGCCGACCCGCCAAAGCGCCGCAGGTCGAGCGGCAGGACGATATGTTCGGCGGCGCCCACCGCGGCGGCGATCCGCGCGGCCGATTCCAGTTCGACCCGGTGGCGCTGGTTATAATCGATCGTCAGCGCGACGATGCGCGCGCCGGCTTCGCTCGCTAGCCCGGCGCAAACCATCGAGTCGAGCCCGCCCGACAGAAGGACGATCAGCGTTTTCCCGGCCAGATCCTGCATGGGCGCCCGATACGCCTGCTCTTCGCGCGGCGCAAGTGTCGGCTGTTGCGGCGCACAAGAAACGGGCCGCACGACTGTCGTCATACGGCCCAGTTCGGCATGATGCCGTTAGGGAGAAGGACACACATCGGCGTGTCGTGCCCCCGCTATGCCACGCTATAGTTAACGGTCGGTTGACGCCCGGCGCGAAAAAATCAGCAGCCGCCGGTCCGCCGCGCCTCGATCGCCTGCGAGAAGGGGCGGCCTTCGGCTATCCCCTGCGTGTCGATCTGGACCAGCCGGTTGGTTTCGTTGCGGATCGTCGTGCGCCCGTGCCCCGCGCCGGGGCAGGTGTAGTGGACCGTGACCGACGCCGGCGTATCGTCGATCACGTAGCGCGAACAATTCGAGCGCGGATGATGGACCTGGATCAGCCGCCGCCCGTCGCCGAGGCATAGGGTTTGCAGCACCCCGTCCTTGCCGCGTTCGCGCAACTGCCAACTGCCCTTTTCCAGCCCGTCGAGCATCGTCAGCGAGGGCGCCTGCGCGGGAACCGCCGTCGCTCCCGCTGCCGCAAGACCCAGTAAACCGCCACGAAAAAGGGAAGAAAAGATCGCCATAGTCACCTATCCACTGGCTGTCCGCGAACGGACGGTAATGCGACCCCGTTTCCAGCAAAATAGCAAGGCACCGCGATGTTTTCAACCGTTCGGCGCTGATTTCTTTCCGTTCATCGACGGGCGCCGCGATAGCAGCCCGATTATTCGCGCGCCAGGATGTCTGCCGGATCGATCGGGAAAAGCCGCGAACAGAAGGCGCAATCGATCTGGATGAAGCCGTCGTCATCCGCCATGTCGCGCAGTTCCGGTTCAGGAAATTGCGACAGCACGCTTGCGAAATGATCGACGCTGCACCGGCACCCGCGCGACACCAGCGTACCGGGAACGACGCGGACCTCGTCCTCGTGGAACAAACGCCAGACGAGCGTTTCGAGCGATACCGCCGGATCGGTCAGTTCCCCGCCGTCGATCGTCGACGCGATCGTGCGCGCATGGTCCCATTCGGGATCATCGTGGCGAACATGCAGCCGGTCGCGGCCGACCTCTCCTTCCGGAAGATGCTGAAGCAGCAGCCCGCCGACAAGGCAGCCGGCCTCCGGGTCATGGCGCGCCGCCAGACGGATCAGGCTGGGGATTTGTTCCGACTGTTCGAAATAATGTTCCGCCGCCGCGCCGATCGACGCGCCTTCCAGCGGCACGATGCCCTGATAGCGTTCGCCCGTCGTCGCATAGTCGAAGGTGATCGCGAGGAATCCTTCGCCGAACAGCGCGAACAGGGTCGGATCGGGGCCGACCTGGGCCAGGCGTTCGGAATCGAATTTCAGATAACCGCGCAATTCGCCGTCGCGATAGTCGCAGACCAGAAGCTCCACCGGACCGCCGCCGGTCTGGGCCTGCAAGGTCAACTGGCCGCTGTCGTCCTTCAGCGTCGAGCCAAGGAGCACCGTCAGCGCCAGCGCCTCCGCCAGCAGCCGTTCGGCCACCGGCGGATAGCTGTGCGCCGATACGATGCGATCGAGCACCGGCCCCAGCCGCACCAATCGCCCGCGCACATGGCGTTCGGCAATGGTGAACAGCAGCGGCTGGTCGAACCAGGTCTCGATCGTCTCGCTCACAATTTTTCCAGCGCCCACAGCAGCACCGATTTTTGCGCATGGACGCGGTTTTCCGCCTCGTCCCATACGCGCGACTGCGGCCCGTCGATCACCGCATCGACGACTTCCTCGCCGCGATGGGCGGGCAGGCAGTGGAGGAAGAGCGCATCGCCCTTCGCCCCCGCCATCAGCCGTTCGTCGACCTGATAGGGTGCCATCGCCGCCACCTTGTTGTGGGCATGATCCTGCCCCATCGATACCCAGGTATCGGTCACGACCAGATCGGCCCCCGCCACGGCTTCGCGCGCGTCGCGGACGATGTCGATGCGCGCGCCCTTCGCGCGGGCTGCTGCGACGAAGGCGGCGTCGGGTTCATACCCTTGGGGCACCCCGGCGCGGACGTTGAACCCGAACAGGCCCGCCGCCTCGATCAGCGACGACAACACATTATTGCCGTCGCCGAGCCAGGCGAGTTCCAGCCCGGGCAGCGCCTTGCCACCCTCCACGATCGTCAGCAGGTCGGCGACGATCTGGCACGGGTGCGACAGGTCGGTCAGGCCGTTGATCACCGGAACGCTGGCGTAATGCGCCATTTCCTCGATCTTGTCGTGGTGGTCGGTGCGGATCATGATCGCATCGGCGTAGCGCGAGAGGACGCGCGCGGTATCGGCGATCGTCTCGCCCCGGCCAAGCTGGCTGGTGCCCGCGTCGAGGATCATCGGAACGCCGCCCAACTGGCGAATGGCAATGTCGAACGAACTGCGCGTGCGCGTCGAATTCTTTTCGAACACCATCGCCAGCACATGATCGGCGAGCGGCTTGTCCGCGTCGGACCGCGCCTTTGGCCACCCGGCGCGCGCCGCCTTGCGTTCCAGCGCGTCGGACAGCATCGCCGCGACGGCATCGCCGCCGGCGTCCGACAGGTTCAGGAAATGCCGCGTCATGTATCGGCCGGCGTGTAACTCGCCGCCCCCGCCGACAATTTCTCGATGCATTCGTCGATGTGCGCCTGTTCGATGTTGAGCGGCGGCAGGATGCGCACGACATTGTCGCCCGCCGCAACGGTCAGCAGGCCATGATTGTCGCGCAGATGCGCCACGAACGCGCGGCTGTCCGACTTCATCTTGAGCCCGAGCATCAGGCCCATGCCGCGCACGCTTTCGAACAGATGATCATGGTTCGGGATCAGTTGTTCCAGCGCGCCGCGCAAACGGTCGCCGGTCGTCTTGACCTGGTCGAGAAAGCCCTCTTCCAGCACGACGTCGAACACCGCCTGCCCCGCCGCCATCGCAAGCGGGTTGCCGCCATAGGTCGATCCGTGGGTGCCGATCGTCATGCCGCGCGCCGCCTTTTCGGTCGCGAGGCAGGCGCCCATCGGGAAGCCCCCGCCAATGCCCTTGGCGCTCGCCATGATGTCGGGCGCGACGCCATATTGTTCATAGGCATAGAGCGTGCCGGTGCGCGCAACGCCGCACTGGACTTCGTCGAACACCAGCATCAGGTCGCGCTCGTCGCAAATGTCGCGCAGCGCCTGAAGGAAGGGCTGCGACGCCGGACGGACACCGCCCTCGCCCTGCACCGGCTCGATCAGAAAGCCCGCCGTATGGTCGTCGGCCAGGTCGAGCGCGGCATTGACGTCATCGAACGGCGCATAGGCAAAACCGGGCAGCAGCGGGTCGAAGCCCTTGCGCAGCTTTTCCTGATTGGTCGCCGAAATCGTCGCCAGCGTCCGCCCGTGGAAGGCATTGTTGAACGTGATCAGCGTGTGCTTTTCGGTGTTGCCGACGCTCGAATGATAGGCGCGCGCGGTCTTGATCGCGCATTCGACCGCTTCGGCGCCCGAATTGGTGAAGAACACCGTGTCGGCAAATGTATTTTCGACCAGACGCGCCGCAAAAGCCTCCCCCTGCGGGCTACCGTACAGGTTCGACACATGCATCAGCGTGGCGGCCTGTTCCTGAATCGCCTTGGTCAGATGCGGGTGGCCATGGCCGAGCAGGTTCACCGCGATGCCGCTGGCGAAATCCAGATAACGCTCGCCTCGCTCGCCGATCAGATAGGCGCCCTCGCCTCGCACCGGACGCACACCGCACCGGGGGTACACGGGCATCAGGGGCGTGATCGTCATGGCTTTCACCTTTCCAAAAGAACGAACGAATGCGCGACCAAAGCAAAAAGGCGACCGCAAACGGGCCGCCCTTGGTCGGGCGGTCCCTATACTGCCGCACCCGGAGGCGCGTCAACTCGGGCGGCGCCATGCAACCAAGGCGCGCGGAACGGCGTTCGCGATCCGATGCGACAGACCGCCCTTATCGCCATTCCCGCGCTGTGCGCCGGCCTGCTTGCGGCCGGATGCGACAGGCTGCCGCGCGACGCGGCGGGGACGAGCGAACGCATAGAGCAGACAGGGATGGTCCGCGTGGCGGTGCTGCCCGCAACGCCCGATGCGGCGCCCGCGCTCGCCCTGCTGCGGCGCTATGCGGCGCGGCATGGGGCAAGCCTGTCGCCGGTCAGCCTGCACGGCGAACATGCGCTGCATGCATTGGAAGAAGGACGTGTCGATGTCGTCGTCGGCCATCTGGCGAAGGATTCGCCCTGGAAGACCGATGTCGCGCTATCGCGCGCCATCGCCGGCGACGAGCCGCGCGACGGGCGGCGCCCCGTGCTGCGCCTTGCCCGGCGCAACGGCGAGAATGCGCTGATCCTGGCGACCGATCGCGCCATCGCGGCGGTGCACAAGTGACGTTGCACGGCGGCATCCCCGACGCGATCGCCGAAGATGTCCGGCGCGGCGAACGACTCGAATGGTGGACCCTGTTCTGGATGACGAGCGTGATCCTGATCATGGGGCTGGTCATGGGCGCGAGCCAGGCGATGAAATCCGCGGTCATCGAGGATGTGCTGAGCCTGGTGCCCGCCGTCGTCTTTCTGCTCTCGGCGCGCTGGGAGCGGCGCGAGCCGAACCGGCGCTTTCCCTTCGGCTATCGCCGCGCCAACAGCCTCGCCTTTCTGATCGCGGCTACCGCGCTGCTCGCGGTCGGCGTTTTCCTGTCCTACGAAAGCATCACGACGCTGGTGCGGCAGGAGCATCCCACGGTCGGAGGCGTCACGCTGTTCGGTCAGACGATCTGGCTCGGCTGGCTGATGATCGCGGCATTGGCGTATTCGGTCGTGCCGCCCATCATCCTGGGCCGGATCAAGCAGCCCGTCGCCGAACGGATCAAGGACAAGGTGCTCCATACCGACGCCCTGATGCAAAAGGCCGACTGGCAGACGGGCCTGGCCGGGATCGCCGGCATAGCGGGCATCGGGCTGGGGTGGTGGTGGGCCGACGCGGGCGCGGCGCTGTTCATCGCCCTGTCGATCGTGAAGGATGCGATCGGGGCGCTGGAACAGGCCGTGGCTGAACTGCTCGACGGCACGCCGCGGCAACTGGCATCGAACGCGCTGTCCGACGATGCCCTCAAATTGATCGCGACGCTGGAAACCCGCTTCGACGGTGCGGAGGTCCGGCTGCGCGAAACGGGACGCTATATCGCCGCCGAAGTCGACTGCCCTTCGCCGCGCGTCGTTCCAACGGCGGAGGAGCTGATGGACCCCGGTGCGGGTTGGCGCCTTGCCAGCCTGAGCTTTCGGCCCGAACCGAAAGACCCGCCGGCTTAAAGCGATTCTGCCGCCTGCATCGTCAGCGACAGCGAATGCTTGCGCGCGTCATGGTCGTACATCGACGATGCCACGATGATCTCGTCGACGCCCGTGCGCGCCTGAAACGCTTTCAGCCCCTCGGCGACATCATCGGCGGTCCCGGTGACGGAGCATTGCAGCACATGGTCGAGGATCGCGCGCGCGTTGGGCGGCAGACCATCCTTGTAGCCCGCAAGCGGCGGCTTCATCCTGCCGGGATTGCCGGTGCGCAGCGCGACGAAAGCCTGTTGCTGCGACGAGGCGAGCAATTCCGCCTCTTCGCGCGTATCGGCGGCGAAGACGTTGAAGGCGGCCGCGGCATAGGGTTCGGCAAGCTGCGCCGACGGCTTGAACTGGCGGCGATAGATGTCGAGCGCCTCATCGAGCGCGTCGGGCGCGAAATGGCTGGCGAAGGCATAGGGCAGGCCGAGCGCGGCGGCGAGTTGCGCGCCGAACAGGCTCGACCCCAAAATCCACAGCGGCACATGCGTCCCCTCGCCCGGCACAGCGCGAATGCCGAGTTGCTCGTCGCCGGCGAGGAACGCCTGCAATTCCAGCACGTCCTGGGGAAATTGCCGCTCGTCGCTGGCTAGCGTGCGGCGCAGCGCGCGGGCGACCCGCCCGTCCGACCCCGGCGCGCGGCCCAGACCCAGGTCGATACGGCCGGGAAACAGCGCCTCCAGCGTTCCAAACTGTTCGGCGATCACCATCGGCGCATGATTGGGCAGCATGATGCCGCCCGCCCCGATCCGGATCGTCCCGGTCGCCTGGCCGATATGCGCGAGCACGAGCGATGTCGCGGCGCTGGCGATCCCCGCCATGCCATGATGTTCGGCCACCCAGAAGCGGTGGAAGCCCAGCTTTTCGGCATGGGCCGCCAGATCGGCGGCATGGGCAAGCGATTGGGCGATCGACCCGCCTTCGGTAACCGGGACCAGATCGAGAAAGGAAAGTTTCGTCATGGCGACCAGATTGGGGAAGCCAGCACCGATTGCAAGGTTGCGGACCGCAACCTATGGATGACCACCCCCCAGTTTTTCTTTCCCCCAATTTCTCTTTCTCGCAGCCTTACAGTCCCGGAGAAGCGAGCCATGCAGACCCGCCGCCTTGGCCAGAGCGCCATCCATGTGTCCGACATCTGCATGGGCACGATGACCTTCGGCAGCCAGACCGACGAGAGCGAAGCGTTCCGCATTCTCGATCGCTGCTTCGACGAGGGAATCAATTTTTACGACACGGCGGAGGGCTATCCGGTGCCGCCCGACGTCCAATGGGTCGGGCGGACCGAGGAGATTGTCGGGCGCTGGCTGAAGACGAAACCGCGCGACGCGATCATCCTGGCCACCAAAGTGTCGGGACCGAGCCACATCTGGTTCAAGTCGCCGTGTCGCGGCGGCATGACCGCGCTCGACCGCCACAATATCCGCAAGGCGATCGACGACAGCCTGACCCGGCTTCAGACCGACTATGTCGATCTGTACCAGACGCACTGGCCCGACGACGGCGCCCCTTATGACGAGATGATGGACGCGCTCGACGAACTGGTCCGCGAGGGCAAGGTCCGCATCCTGGGCTGTTCGAACGAGACGAGCTGGGGTCTGATGAAATCGCTCGCCGCGTCGGAACGGCTGGGCGTCGCGCGATACCACACGATCCAGAATAATTTCAGCCTGAACAACCGCCGTTTCGAGGATGAACTGGCGCAGGTCTGTCGGCGGGAAGGGGTCAGCCTGATCCCTTATTCGCCGCTTGCCGGGGGCGTGCTGTCGGGCAAATATCAGGACGGGGCCAAGCCGGAAGGCGCGCGCTTCTCCCGCTATCTGGCGATGGAGGGGCGCCAGGCCGCGATGGGCCGCCGGTTCGTCAACGACAAAAGCCTTGCCGCGACAGCACGCTATCTGGCGATCGCGGAGGAGGCGGGCCTGCACCCGGTGACGATGGCGACCGCCTGGTCGAAACAGCATGATTTCGTCGCCTCCACCATCGTCGGCGCCAGCGCCTATGATCAGGTCGATCCGATATTGGCGGCCAAGGACCTGGTTCTCGACGACGCGCTGATGACGGCGCTGCACCGGGTCAGCCGCGACATCCTTTATCCGATGGGGTGACAATCGCGTCGCCATGCCGCTACCCTGCCCCGGTCATCAACGGAGTTGCATTTTGTCTCTTCATCGCCCCCTCTTCGCTCTCGCCGCCTTTGCCGGCATCATCGGCACCGTCCATGCCGCCGATCCGACCATGTTCCGCGATGCCGGTTGCGGCTGCTGCCTGAAATGGCTGGCGCTGGTGAAAGCCAGCTTCGGCGGGACGGCGAAGGTCGTCAATTCGGCGAATATGGAGGCGGTGAAGGACCGGCAGGGCGTCCCGCAGGCGCTGCGCAGCTGCCACACCGTCATCGTCGGCGGCTATGTGATCGAGGGCCATGTTCCGGCCCGCGAGATCGCCCGGCTGCTGCGCGAAAAGCCCAAGGGCGTGAAGGGCCTGGCCGTCGCCGGCATGCCGACCGGGTCGCCGGGCATGGAATATGGCAATCGCCGTGAGGCCTATAAGGTCATGACCTTCGGCCCGGCGGGCCAGCGCGTCTATGCCAGCTATGCCGCGATCGGCGGCTGACGCCTGGCGACGGCGTCAGGCCAGTTCGGCCTTGAACAGTTCGAGCTGGCGCGCCCACGCCTTTTCCGCCGCCGCCTCGTCATAGGCGCGGCCGTCGGGCGGGCACCAGCCGTGCATCGCGCCGGCATAAACCTCGACCTCGTGCCATTGCGGGCGCGGTTCGAGCACCTGTTTCAGCAGCACCTTTTCATTCGGCGTTTCCTTGTCGTCATTATCGGCGATGGCGAACAGATAGCCGGCCGAGGTGCCCGGGATCAGCAGATGCGGGCTGTCGGGCTTGTCGGTCGCGACGCCGCCGCCGTGAAAACTCGCCGCCGCGCCCACGCGGCCGGGCGCCACCGCGGCGGTGTAGATGGTCATCGGCCCGCCCATGCAATAGCCGGTGACGCCCAGCTTGCGCGCCGTGTCGACCTCCGGCTGAGCGTCGAGGAAGGGCAGATAGGCCTTGGCATCGCTTTCGACGAGCGGCCGCGTCATCGCCTTCAGATAGCCGAACAGCTTTTCGCGCACCTTGGGATCGCTCCAGTCGTTCGCGGCGTCGACGACGGGCGATGCCTGCCAGCGGTAGAAGGGATTCACGCACAGCACGGCATAGCCGTCGGCGGCCAGCCGGTCCGCCATCTGGCGAAAGGCGGGGCGCAGGCCGCGAATGTCGGGCCACACCAGCACGCCGGGATGCTTGCCCTCCGCCGGGGCAACGAAATAGGCGTCGGCGGTGCCGTCCGCGGTCTTGATCGCGACGTCGCGGCCCTTCACCGGCTTGCCCGCCACCGCGCGGGCGGGGAGCGCCGCGATGAGCGCGCCGACACCCGCAAGCGCGGTGAAGCTGCGCCGGCCCACGGCCATGCCGGCCCGGTCGAGATCGGCTTCGGTACTGTCGTTGCACATCGGATTTCTCCCAAAAGCGGCTTCGCGGAAAGTCGCGGAAAACTGCGCAACTTCACTCCGGATTCCGGTTTTTTCCGGACAGGCCCAGCTGTCATCGTCCGGGCAGGCTAACGCCGCGGCGGATAATAGGACAGCGATTTTTGGCGGCGCTTCAGGCGAAGAGCGCGATTTCGTCGAACGCCAGCGCCACATGGTGCACGCCGGTGCCGCGCAACAGATCGGCATGGGCGGCGCGATCGACGATATGCCCGGCGCCGCAGAAGCCGACGACCGTCATGCCCGCCGCGAGCGCGGCCATTGCCCCGGTCGGCGAATCCTCGATCGCCAGGCACGAC
This sequence comes from Sphingopyxis macrogoltabida, assembly GCA_003241685.1. GTDB lineage: Bacteria > Pseudomonadota > Alphaproteobacteria > Sphingomonadales > Sphingomonadaceae > Sphingopyxis > Sphingopyxis macrogoltabida_A. Next base: position 19,754 of record QFPJ01000026.1, on the reverse strand, counting down.
GCCGGATCGACGCCCAACCCCCGTGCCGCGGCGAGGTAGATGTCGGGATGCGGCTTGCCCCGCGCCCAGCCGTCGGCGCTGTAGACATGATCGCCGAAATGATGCGCCAGCCCGAACAGGCCGAGCGCCCAGCCGATATATTCGGCGCGGCTCGACGAGGCGATCGCGCGCGGCATCGTGCCCAGCCCGTCCAGAAAGGCCGGCGCGCCGGGAACCGCGTCGAATCCCTCCATGAAGCGCGCCCGCGCCCGCACGCGGTGCGTTTCGCGAAAATCGGCGGGCAAGGGCCGTCCGAACCGCACCTCGATCCGCCGCTGCGTCTCCTGCCAGTTGTGGCCGTAATAATCGCGCAGACACTCATCATAGGTGGCCGGCATCCCGGCGACGGTCAGGCTTTCGGCCAGCGACTGGTTCGCGCGCACCTCGCTGTCGGCGATGACCCCGTCGAAGTCGAAGATGATGGCGGCGAAGGACATGGCGTCAGGGCATGACGTCCACATCGCGGGCATAGTCCCACGGCCCCTCGCCCGACCAGCCGCGCCCGTCGGGGAAGCTGCGTTTCAGCCCGCTGAGCCGGTCGGGCGCGAACAGGCGCATGTTGACGCCCATCAGGTCGACCGCGCCGCCCATCCGCTCGATCAGCCCCTCCGTCGCGGACCAGTGCGTCGAACAGCCGCAGGTCGGACAGAAATGCAGGTCGGAATTGGGGTTCGGCCGATCGGCACGATTATAGGTCCGCGTCGGGCCATCGATCACCACGTCGCCGGGCGACATATAGGCCCAGAGAATGCCGTGCGAAAAGCAAAGCGAGCAATTGCATTCGGCGACCTCGGCCGGCGCCTTGGCGAGTTGGACGGAGACGGCGCCGCAGTGGCAGGTGGTGTTCCAGCTCATTCGACCGTCACCGATTTGGCCAGGTTGCGCGGCTGGTCGACGTCGGTGCCCTTGGCGACCGCGACATGATAGGCGAGAAGCTGTACCGGCACCGCATAGACCAAGGGCGCGATCAGCGGGTGTACCTTGGGCATTTCGATCGTCGCCATGCAGCCCTCGCCCGCTTCGGCGATGCCCGCCGCGTCGCTGATCAACACGACCTTGCCGCCGCGCGCCATCACCTCCTGCATATTGCTGACCGTCTTTTCGAACAGCGGACCCGACGGCGCCAGGACGATGACCGGCACCGCTTCGTCGATCAGCGCGATCGGGCCGTGCTTCATTTCGCCCGACGCATAGCCTTCGGCGTGGATGTAGGAGATTTCCTTGAGCTTCAGCGCGCCTTCGAGCGCGAGCGGATAGTCGGGGCCGCGGCCGAGGTAGAGCACATCGCGCGCCGGGGCGACGAGGTGCGCCATCGCGGCGATTTCCTCGTCATGCCCCAGCGCGGCGTTGAGCGCGGCGGGCGCCTCGATCAGGTGGCGGACGATGTCGCGTTCGTCGGCGGCGCTGAGCTTGCCCTTCTTGAGCGCGAGATGGGCGGCGAGCGCCGCGAGCACCGCGAGCTGGCAGGTGAAGGCCTTGGTCGATGCGACGCCGATTTCCGGCCCGGCGTGGGTCGGCAGCAGCAGGTCCGCCTCGCGCGCCATGCTGCTGGTCGGCACGTTGACGACCACCGCGATCGTCTGATCATTCGCCTTGCAATGGCGCAGCGCCGCGAGGGTATCGGCGGTTTCGCCCGACTGCGAAATGAAAAGCGCGAGGCCGCCGGGTTGCAGCACCGGGTCGCGGTAGCGGAACTCGGACGCGACATCGATGTCGACGGGAACGCGCGCGAAGGTTTCGAACCAATATTTCGCGACCATCCCGGCATAATAGCTGGTGCCGCAGGCGACGATGGTGATGCGCTCGACCCGGCTCAGGTCGAAATCCATCTGCGGCAGCGCGACCGTCTGTTCGAGCGGACGGATGTAGGAGGAGAGCGTCTGCGCGACGACGGTCGGCTGCTCGAAAATCTCCTTCTGCATGAAGTGGCGATACGGCCCCTTTTCGACCGCCGCGGCGGTGACGCCCGATGTCGTGACCTCGCGTTCGACGGGGTTGTTGCCGCTGTCGTAGATCTGCGCGCCGTCCCGCGTGATGACGACCCAGTCGCCTTCGTCGAGATAGGTGATGTTCTGCGTCAGCGGCGCCAGCGCCAACGCGTCCGATCCCAGATAGGTTTCGCCCCCCTTGTCATCGCTGGGGCCATAGCCGACGACCAGCGGCGACCCGAGGCGCGCGCCGATGAGCAGGTCGGGGTGCCGGCGAAAGGCGATGGCCAGCGCGAAGGCGCCGCGAAGCTGCGGCAGCACCGCCTGCACCGCCTCCTGCGGCGATTTGCCGGCCTCCACCTGTTCGCTGAGCAGATGCGCGACGACTTCGGTGTCGGTTTCGCTTTCGAAACGGCGGCCGCGCGCGGTCAGCGCCTCGCGCAGCGGCTTGAAATTCTCGATGATGCCGTTGTGGACGAGCGCGACCTCGGCCGTTGCGTGCGGGTGCGCGTTGCTGGTCGTCGGCGCGCCGTGGGTGGCCCAGCGCGTGTGCGCGATGCCGACGGTGCCGGGCGCCGGATGGACCGCCAGTTCCTTGACCAGATTGTTCAGCTTGCCTTCGGCGCGGCGCCGGATCAGTTCGCCGCCCTCCACCGTGCAGACGCCCGCCGAATCATAGCCGCGATATTCCATCCGCCTGAGCCCGTCGACGAGACGGTCCGCGACCGCGTCCTTGCCGATGATTCCGATGATTCCGCACATGCGATCTGGCTTTCTTCTACAGCGTATAGGGAATGCGAATACCCGGCATCGCTGCCGGAAACACCTTGATATTCCGTGTCACGAGAATCCGGCCCGATATTTGCGCGGTGGCGAGGACGAGCGCGTCGCACAGCGTCAGCCCCTTGCGCTCGGCGCGCAGGGCGGCGCCCCGGCGCGCGACCGCGTCGCCGACCTCTTCGACGGCGAAACAGCCGAGAAAGGCCTCCACCGCCCTGACCGTCGGGGGGTCGGCGGCGGTCATCACCTCGGTCCAGCTAATGCGGCTGACGCTCTTGCGGCCCGCCCGCCGGATTTCGCTGCGCGCCGCATCGACGCCCATCAGCGCGTCGATCAATATATCGCTGTCGAATTGCGCGTCGATCATTCGCGCTTGCCCCGCAGGCGGCGCTGATATTTCAGCGCATCGCCGATGTCGGCGCGGGCCTTCCATATCCCGAAGGCATTGTCGATCGCATCGCCGGCAATATCCGCTCGATAGGCGGCGACCGCCCGCCGGACCAGCTCGGCGCGCGAAACGCCCTGCTGGGCCGCCTGCCGGTCGAGCCATTCGATGTCAGCGTCGGGAATATCCGCGAGAAAGCGCATGATATACCGATATCATATCATGATATCATTTCAAGTCCCGTAAATTGCGATCGACGAACAGCATCGCGAATTGCGCCGGATCGGCGGCGGTGCCATTGCCCTGTTCGAAACGCGCCTTGCCCTCGTCCCATATCGTGCGGATCTGGGCCGCGAGCGTGGGTTGGAACTGCATCCGTTTCGCCACGATGTCGGGCCAGCGGCCGTCGATCCCGAAGCTCTGGCGCAATTGCGGCTCCATCGCCGTGCACCAGGCATCGGTCGCGGGATCGAGATGACCGATGGCGCGCATCACCCACGCGTCGACGAAGCGCAGGAAGGGCTGGTCGCTGTAACGGTCGCTCATGCTTTCTTCTCCGCCGCCTTCTTTTTTCGCATGGTGTCGTGAAAGCGGTCGGCCCAGCCGGGCTTGATCAATTGTTCGCCGCGCACCAGCCGCAATTCGCCGTCGCCGACGTCGCGCGTCACCGCGCTGCCCGCGCCGACGATGGCATCGGCGCCGATCTTCACCGGCGCCACCAGCGCGCTGTTCGACCCGATGAAGGCGCGATCGCCGATTTCGGTGCGATATTTGAAATAGCCGTCATAGTTGCAGGTGATCGTCCCCGCGCCGATGTTCGCCCCCGCGCCGACGCTGGCATCGCCCAGATAGCTAAGATGATTGGCCTTGGCGCCCTTGCCCAGCACCGCCTGCTTGATCTCGACGAAATTGCCGACCTTCGCCTTTTCCTCCAGCACCGTGCCGGGGCGCAGGCGGGCGAAGGGGCCGACTTCGCAGCCGGACGCGATCGTCGCGCCCTCGATATGGCTGAAACCGCGGATCGTCGCGCCGTCGGCGATCGTCACGCCGGGGCCGAAAAACACATTGGGTTCGATCGTCACGTCGCGGCCGATGACCGTGTCCCAGGAAAACCACACCGTATCCGGCGCCTTCAGCGACACGCCCTCCGCCATCGCTTCTTCGCGGCGGAAGGCCTGCCACTGTGCCTCGGCGGCGGCGAGTTCGGCGCGGCTGTTCACCCCCGCGACCTCTGCCGCACCCGTTTCGATCACCGCGACGCGCGCGCCTTCGGCAATCGCGCCGGTGGCGACGTCGGGCAGATAATATTCGCGCTGCGCATTGTCGTTTCCGACCGCCGCGAGCAGCCGCCACATATCGGCGGCGGCGGCGACGATCACGCCCGCGTTGCAAAGGCCGACCGCGCGCTCGGCGTCGCTGGCATCCTTATATTCGACCATCTTGCGCACGCGCCCGTCCGCATCAGCGATGATCCGACCATAGGCGCCCGCATCGTCCGGACGGAAGCCGAGCACCGCCACCATCGCGCCCGCGTCGAGCGGCGCGCAAAGCCGGCGCACGGTCGCGGCGGTCAGCATCGGGCAATCGCCGAAGCAGACGAGGACGAGGCCGTCGAAACCCGCCAGCGCATCCCTGCCCTGCAACGCGGCGTGGGCGGTGCCGAGCTGCGGCTCCTGCACCGCGACGACCGCGCCGGTTCCCGCCAGCGCGGCCTCCACCTGGTCGCGCTTGTCGCCGACGACGACGACCGTCGCGGCGGGCGCCAGTTCGCCGAACCCGCCGAGCAGGTGCAGCAGCATCGGCCGCCCCGCGACCGGGTGCAGCACCTTGTGCAGATCGGACTTCATCCGCGTCCCCTTGCCGGCGGCAAGGATGATGACGGCGATGGGACGGGCGATGGCTGGGTCGGTCATGCGCGCTGCCATGCCAGCAAATTATTGCGGTTTCCATAGCGAGCGGCCATGCGGGCACGATGAACGGATTTCCTTTCCGGATCGTCGGTTTCGATCTCGACGGCACCCTGCTCGATACCGCGGACGATCTGGCCGCCGCGCTCAACCATGCGCTGAGCGTCGCGGGGCGGCCGCCGCTCGCCATCGATCGGGTGCGGCCGATGATCGGCCTGGGGACCGCGCATCTGCTCGAAACCGCGCTGACCGCCACCGGCGGCATCCCCGACGATGCCGGCCCGCGGCTCTATGACGAGCTGATCGGTTATTATGAGGCGCATATCGCGGTGCACAGCCGCCCCTTTCCCGGCCTGGTCGACGCGCTCGACCAGCTCGATGCGCGCGGGGTGAAGGTCGCGGTGATGACCAACAAGCTGGAACGGCTCGCCAGGGCGCTGCTGCGCGAGGTCGGGCTGGCGGATCGCATGGCGGCGATCGTCGGCGGCGACAGCTGCGGCCCCGGCAACGCCAAGCCCTCTCCCGTCCCCATCCGCGCGATGATCGACGCGTGCGGCGGCGGCCGCACCGCCTTTGTCGGCGACAGTATTTTCGACGTCATGGCGGCGCGCGGCGCGGGCGCGGTCAGCATCGCGGTGTCCTTCGGCTTTCTGCATCAGCCGGCCCAGGACCTGGGCGCCGACCATATCATCGACGATTATGCCGAACTGGTGCCGCTGCTCGCCTCGCTCTGACGCTTGCGCCATTTGGTCCACAGATGCCGCGCGAGCATCGCGAGCGGCATCCGCATCCCGTGCGACCGGATGTAGAAGGCCTGTTGCAGCACCCAGTGCGTCGCCCGCCCCCAATCGTCGCGCGCCAGCAGGCGGCGGCGGAACCAGATGTCGGTGGGATCGACGCGGTCCCATCCCGACGGCAGCGCGGCGCCGTAAAGATCGCGCGCCAGCCGCGCCGCCCGATGAACGGGGCCGCGCAGCCCGTGCAGGTCGGCGCGCCCGTCGAGCCGCCCCCAGAAACCCGGATCGGCGGCGGCGAAATCCCGCGTCAGGCAGTGAAAATCCCACAGGTTGCGAAGCCCGCCCTGCAAATCGCCATCGGCGATCAGATGCGCGGCGCAGTGGCACACCATGTCCGCCGGGCACAGGGTGTAAAGGCCGTCCGCCACCGGCACCGCGTCGCCGACCAGCGCCAGCGCGTCGGGCGTCGTGCGGTGCGTCTGGGGCAGGATGGTGTGGTGAACGTCGATCATCCGGTCGCGCGCCTTGTGGATCAGCGGCGGCAGTTCGTGCATATGGTCGCGGTAATAGGCGTCGTCATACGCATCGGGCTTCACCCATTCCCATCCCGCCTCCAGCAATTCATTCTCGGCACGGGCGATGTCGTGCGCGGGCACCAATATGTCGAGGTCGCCGATCTGCCGCCCTTCGGCGCAGGCCAGCCCGGCGGCGGCATAGGCAGTGCCCTTCAGCAGCACGAATTCGATGCGTTCGGACGCCAGCGCGCGCCGCGCCATCTCCGCCTCCCACAGCGATTGCGCCCGTGCGACCGCCGCGGCCGCGCGCTGATCGGCGAACAGCGCGGCCACCGGCGGCGGCAGGACCGCCGTTTCCATCCGGTGGGCGAGCGTCGCGAGCATCGCCTCCGCGCGCGCGACGGCGATCACCCCGTCCCAGTCGCGCAGGCCAAGATCCGCCGGATCGCGGCGTCCCGTCAGCAGGTCGACGAAGCGTTGGGTCGCGCTCATCGCGCCGCCTCCGCCCATAAGTGTTCGACCAGCGCGATCCCCGCCGCGCTGTCGGGATAGGAGATGCCGAACGCCGGGGTTTCGCGCACCAGCCGGGTCAGCGCGGCAAATCCGGCTTCGCCCAGCGCGACATAGTTGGTCGACGCTTCGGTCAGGCGCACGAATGCCTCCCCCTCGCCCATCGGCTCGATCGCCGCCGCACCCCCGAAGCGGGGAAACAGCAGCAGCGCCGGGCGTACAGGGTCGTGCATCGCGGCGATGGCGTCGGCGCGCGGGATCAGGTGGCGGATGTCGCCTTTCGGCGTCCCGGCCAGCAACGGACCGAGCCGCGCCGCATCGACCCGCGCGGCCATTTCGGCGATCGCCGCATTTTTGAGGCTGACGGCGCGCGGAAAGGCGAAGGCATCGCCGCCGCGCGGATCGATCAGCGTGAATTCGTCGCCCATCAGGCGCCAGTCGCCCTCGCCCAGCAGCGCCGCCAGCGTCGATTTGCCCGATCCCGATTCGCCCGACATGATCAGCGCGCGGCCGCCGCGCGCCACCGCGCTTGCATGGAGCAGCAGGTGCCGCCGCCAGCCGAGCGCGACCTGCAAATTCATCCCCATCTCGGCGGCGAGCAGCCCCATCGACAGCGGCAGCGGCAGCGCGTCGGGAACGATGAAATCGCCGCCGATATGCACCGACGGCCGCAGCCAGCGGCGCCAGGGCCGCGCCGCGAACAGCCGCACCGTCGCCTCCGCCGGGCGCGCATCGTCGCGGGGATAGCCGGCATAGAGATGCTCCAGCGCCGCGATCGGTGCGCGCCAGTCGCTGCCGATGCGAAACTGGACCGGACCGACGGCGATGCGGATGCTGTGCCTCACGCCTGCGCCACCAACCCCATGTCGGCGAGTTCCGCCAGCCGTTCGGCAAGGATCGCGGTCGCATCGCCCTCCGCGTCGAGATCGAATCGCGCCGCCAGCCCCGCCGCCAGCGCGGCGGCCCCTTGCGGTTCGTCCCCCAGCATCGCCAATATCTCTGGCATCGGCGCGATGACGAGATGCGTCTGCATCGACCGGCGATCGAAAATTGCGGTAAGGTCGCCCAGCGGTTCGATCCGCAACGCGCCGGGCGGCGCGGCGCGATAGGCGCGATCAGCCATAATCGTCGGCGGCGGCGGTCAGCTTCGCGAGAATGGCCATCAGCGCGGCGCGTTCGGCGGTGCTGATCTTTGCCTCCAGCCGGGCCTCGCTGGCGAGCGCGGCCGGGACGATCGCGTCGTAAAGCTCGCGTCCCGTATCGGTCAGTTCCAGATGATGCGACCGTCCGTCGGCCTCGTGCGCCTGGCGGGCGATCAACTGCCGTTCCGCCAGCGCCTTGGCGGCGCGATTCACCGTCACCTTGTCCATCCGCGTCGCCGCCACCAGTTCGCGCTGCGTCATCGGCCTGCCTTCGCCCAGCATCGCCATCAGCCGCCATTCGGGAATTTTCAGTCCGAAACGGTTTTCATATTCGGCGGCGATGCGGCTGGACAACGCGTTGGACGCGATCGACAGCCGGTATGGCAGGAAATTGTCGAGGTTCAGAGTCTTGGAAGCCATGGCGCACCTTATCGTCAAAGCGTGCGCTGTGAAGGTCAGAATGACGCGCGGGTCAGAATGTGACGCGCGCGCCGATCCACAACGTGCGCGGAGCGGCGCGCTCGACGATGCCCGACGAGGAGATCACGGCCGGCACCCGTTCGTCGAACAGATTTTCGCCGCGCGCCTCGACCCGGACCGCATCGGCGACCTGCCACCACAGGCCGCCGTCCAGCGTCAGCGCGTCGCCGAGCCGGAGCAGGCCCAGATCATCCTCATTCTGCCGCCCGATATAGCGCAGCGTCGCCGAACCGCCGATCGGCGTGCTATCGTTGCTGCGCAGCGACACGCTGCCGCCATGGCGCGCGATCTGGGCGGGACGGCGGCCATCGAGCGATGCGGCGGCACCGGAGGCATCGACCGTCGCATCGGCAAAGGCATAGGTCGCACGGAGCAGCATCGGCCCCACGCTTTGCTCCGCGCTGACCTCGACGCCTTTGCTGCTGACCGCGTCCAGATTCTGCCGCTGGCTATAGGATGCTCCGGCCGCGACGAAACCGACGCCCGGAAAATTGCCCGGCCCGGTGCCGAGCGTCACATTGGCGATCGCATTCGACAGCCGGTTGGCGAAAAACGTCACGCCGACACGGGTTCCGTCCGTCCGCCAGTCGGCCCCGATCTCGCCGCCCCATAATCTTTCGGGCGCAAGCAGCGGGTTCGCCGCGGTGGCGTCGGTCCCGACGCGAAACGGGCGGTAGAGTTCGTTGAGCGTCGGCAGGCGCCAGCCGCGATAGGCGGCGGCGCGCAATATGATCGGTCCCGAGGTCCAGCGAACGCCCGCCCGGCCGCTGCCTTCCCACCCCTGCTGCGCCGCGAAGCGCGCGTCGGTGATGATCGACCCGCCGATATTGCGCTCGAACAGACGCCCTTCGCCCAGCCACCAGCGATCGATACGCCCGCTCAATGTCCAGAGGAAACCGGCCGTATCGCTGCCCGACGTCCATTCCGCAAAGGCGCCCACGGTGTCGCTGCTGCCGCCCGCCGTGCGGTGACGTCCCGGCGTGGTGCCGGTGAACAGATAATCCTCTTCGGTCCGCCCGGTCGTGCGCCGCCAGTCGGCCCCGATGCGCAGCGGATTGGTCCCGCCGATCGCGGGCCGCCATTCGGCGCGGGCGCCAAGGCCGGTCGCGGGGACGCGTTGAAACAGCGCCGGACTGACGCTGTTCCGGCCCGCCGCGACGCTGGCGAAGCCGCTTTCGAAATCGCGAAGCTGGATATAGGCGAGCGCCAGCCATTGCCCCCCGTCGCCGTGATCGCGGACGAAACGCAGGCTGGCGTCGATGCCGTCGATGCGGCTGTCGGTGAAATCGACGCCGCGATCGCGCCGGTCGGAAAAACCGCGCACGCTCGCCTCGACCTGGCCGCTGTCGCCCGCATCGAATCGCATCCGCACACCGACGCCGCCCTGTTCATAGGGCGCGCGCCGGTCGACCGCGCCGCGTTGCCCCGCCGCGACGGGCACGAAGCCGTCGCCGCGGCTGTAGCGGCCGTCGACCGCGACCGCGCCGTTGCCGAGCGGGCCGCCGAACGACGCGCTCGCGTCCCAGCTATCGCGGCTGCCATAGGCAAGGCTCGCCGTACCGCCGTCCGTCATATCGGAATAAAGCCCGATGGTTCCCGCCAGCGCGCCCGGTCCGTCGGCGCCGCTGCCGCCGCCGCGCGTCACCATGATGCCGCCCAGATGAATCGCGTCATAGGCCGACCAGGCGACCCAGCCGCCAAAGGGGTCGGCCTGCGGCACGCCGTCGAGCATCACCAGCGCGCGGCTCGACGCATTGCCGCCGAGCCCGCGCAGGCTGATGCCCTGGCTGGTCGGATGCGCGCTGCGCCCGTCCGAACGGCGGAACTGGACGATGCCCGCTTCGTCGCGGAGGCGGTTTTCGACGCGCGCGCCCAGGCCCGGATCGACATCGCGCAGGATCGCGATCGCCTGAACATCATCGCCGCGGTCATGGGGCAGCAGGCCGCCATAGACTACGATCGAGCGCGGATCATGGACATCGGCCACGACGATCCCGGACGGATCGAAGGCGCCATTGTCCTGCGCCACTGCGGCCACCGGCAGCGCCAGCGCCGCCGCCCCCGAAAGCAGCCGGATCATGCCGCCTTGACCGCGTCGGGATGCGCGCGGCGGACCGCGTCGAGTTCGGCGCAGGCCGCGTCGATCGCGATCAGCCGCGGATAATGGTCGAGCGGCACGTCGAACCGGCGGGCATTATATATTTGCGGGACGAGGCAGCAGTCGGCGATGCCCGGCGCCGCCCCGCCCAGAAACGGCCCGTCGCCCGCCATCGACTCCAGCGCATCGAACCCCTGCAAAATCCATGCGTGGATCCAGCGATCCTTCGTCTGTTCGTTGAGCCCCAGATCCCTGGTCAGATATTTGAGCACGCGCAGATTGTTGAGCGGATGAATGTCGCAGGCCACGACATGCGCCTGGGCCAGCGCAACGGCACGCGGCATCGGATCGTCGGGGATCAGGCGCGGCTGGGGAAAGGCGCGGTCGAGCCAGTCGATGATCGCCAGACTCTGGATGATCGGTTCGCCGTCCGCGACCAGCATCGGCACGAACCCCTGGGCATTCTGTTCCAGATAGGCGTCGCTGCGCTGTTCCCCCGCGATCAGACTGACTTCGACCCGGTCATAGGCGATGCCTTTCAGATTGAGCGCGATGCGCACGCGATAGCTGGCCGAGGACCGGAAATAGTCGTGCAGAATTATTTGAGTCATGACTCAGATGTATGTGGCAGTTTCGGCATGGTAGCAATCCATTTTCGCAACAATTCGACCCCTTCCCAGTGCACGGTCGAACGGCCGACCTCTGGCATGGCGATACCGGGGTCAAGGCTTTTGAGCCGGTAGAGCAGAAAACTATGCTCCGGATCGCCCGGCGCGATCGCGAAATCCATGCCCCCGCTGCCGCGTCCCGCCGCCGTCGGCCGCTTGCGGATGCCGTAGCCGATCCCGGCGGGATCATCGCTCCAGCGCAGGAACAGGCCGCTGTTCGATGCGCTGCCCTCCGGATTATGGCAATGCGCGCAATTGACGTCCAGATAGGCGCGGGCGCGCATCGCCACCGATCCGCTGGCCGGGTCGTCCCAGCGCGGCATCGGCAGCCGGGTGTTGGCGGGCCAGCGGAAACTGCGCCGGAAGGCCGGATGATCGAGCGCCCGTTCGATGGCGAGATTCTCCATCTTCGGCCCGATCGGCACGATCCTGCCGGCGCGGCTGTGGCATTCCTTGCACTGGTTGCGATTGGGCACGGCATAGGCGATGGCGTGCCGCGTCCCATCAGGCGCGGTAAAGCGCACCGGCACTCGCCGTCCCGCGATCGCCAGCGTCGCGTCGCGGCCGTCGGCATCCCAGATATAGGGCAGCGCCGCCCAGCCATCGGCGCGGCGGATCAGCAGGCGGGTTTCGACGGGTCGCCCGCCGTTCCAGTCGGGCCAGCCGAAACTCTTGACGATCACCGTGCCGACCGGAAAGCTGATGCCGCCCAGGCCCGACACCTCCGCCGCCGCGCCCGGCGGGATCCAGATCGCCCGATGCTTTTCGGCATAGTCGCTGAACAGCGGCGTGTTCAGATCATAGGGTATCAAGGCCGGGATGGGTTCGCTGGAACCGGGCCGGAACAGGCCGAAGGCCGACAATTTGCGCGGCATGTCCGCGCTCTCGATCACCGCCCGGTCGGGCTCGAAACCGGGCGCGGGATCGGGCAGGGCGACGGCGCCCCCTGCCCCCAGCAGCGCCGCCGCGAACGCGGCGAGGATGCGCTTCACCGGACCCGCGCCTCCATGCTCGCGGGCAGCGTGATGCCCGGCAGGGCGGCCGGGGCGGTGCCCTTCAAATCGGCGGGCGACGGCTTCGCCTCGCTCTGCGGCGTCGCGACATCGGGCAGGTTCAGCGACAGCACCGCGACATCGTCGTTGACGATCGCATCGCCCGCCCCGTCCCACAGCACCGGCGGGATCGCCCCGCCCATCGCCGCCGCGATCCGGTCGGCGCCGGGAAAGGCCGGGGCATAGCCCGCCTTGCCATGTACATTGTCGCGCACCAGGATCGCACGGGGCAGCGGCTGATATGCCGCATCTTCGTGCGGGTAGCGATAGCCGACGATCATGACGTTCGCGGTGCCGTTGTTTTCGAAGACATTGTCGAAAATCTCGACATTGCGGTTCGCCATGATCAGCACGCCGGTGCCGGTCGGAACGCTGGCGACGATATTGCCCGGCGGGGCGAAATTGGGCGTGCTGTTGTCGCTGACGATATTGTCGAAGACACGGACATTATGCCCGCCCTGCATCGGCAGGCTGGGCAGGTCGAACACCAATATGCCGCCGGTGTTGCGGTTGGCGACATTGTCGTGGACGTCGGCGTCGTAGCTGTTTTCGATCTCGATACCCGCGACATTCTCGGTCGCGATCGAATCGCGCACGACGATGTTGCGCGACTGGCCGACATAGATGCCCGCGTCGGACGCGCCGCGGACATAGACGCTGTCGACCAGCACGTCGGTGCTTTCGACCGGATAGATGCCATAGGCGCCGTTCGTCGCCTTGGGCCCCGCCGTCCATTCGACGCGCAGCTTGTGATAGACGATCCGGTCGGCGCCCTTCGACTTGATCCCGTCGCCCCTGGTATTGAGCACCGCGAAATTGGTCAGATAGACGTCGTCGGAGGTGACGAGCAGCCCCTCGCCCGCGCCCAGCTGCCCCGAAAAGTCCAGGATCGATCCATCGGCATCGGTGCCGGCCCCGCGCAAGGTGACGTTGGCGACGTCGAGCGACAGGCCGTCGGTCAGCCTCCACGTCCCCGCGCCCAGTTCGACCACGTCGCCCGGTTCGGCAAGAATCAGGGCTTCTTGCAGCTTTTCATTGGCCTCGGGCGTTCCGGCATCGACGCGAATGGTCTTGGCCCATGCCGGCGTCGCCGCGAAGGCGGTGGCGGCAAGGACAAGGCAGGCCGTCCGCCGCAGGCTGTGGAATCGCATAAGTCTCTCCCTGTTTCCTCGAAACATGCGGCAAGACTTGACGGATGCCAAGCCATGTTGCTGACATGCGGGTCGGGAAGCAAGGGAGGTCGCATTGGTTCACCGTTATCTGTTGGCGCTCGCCGCCTTTACCGCCGTGCCGTCGATGGCCGCGGCGCCCGCGTCGATCACCGGGCGCTGGAAAACCGACGACGGCAAGGGGATCGTCGCCATGGCCCCCTGCGGCGCCAAGATGTGCGGCAAGATCGAACGGCTGCTGATCAAGGAACCCGCCGGCGGCCAGCTCGACGAACGCAACCCCGACAAGGCGAAGCGCGGCCGCAAGGTCACGGGCCTGCAGATATATTGGGACCTGGTCCCGCATGGCGACGGCTGGAAAGGCCAAGGCTACAGCCCTGAAGACGGCCGCTATTACAAGGCGCACCTGCGCGTGAAAGGCAACAAGCTGTCGATGAAGGGATGCGTCAGCGTCTTTTGCCGAACGGTGACCTGGACGAAGATGAACTGACGCCCGATCAGTCGAGCCCGGCTGCCACGTCCGCGAGTTGATCGATCACCGTGCCCCAGCCGTCATCGAAACCCATTTCCGCATGCTTTCGGGCGTCGCCGGCATTGCGGTGCAGCACGCGCGCCGAATAGAGCGTACCGCCATCTTGCGGTAGCAGCGTGATGATCGCGGTCAGCGCCAGCCACGGATCGGCCGGTTTCCAGCCTTCGGTGAGGACGGTCGTCCAGACCAGTCGGGCCTCCGGCACAACGTCGAGGAAACAACCCTCGACATGCGGAAGGAACGCGTCCCCGTTTTCGCGCATGCGCGTTTCGAACCCGCCGCCCGGCCGAAGGTCGAGCTTGACCACCTGACATTCGATCGGTGCGGGAATCCACCATCTGGCGAAATGCCCGGCGTCGCTCCACGCCTTCCAGACAAGAGCGGGAGGCGCCGCGATGAAGCGGCTGATGGTCAATTCGCGCGGATCATCCGGCATCTTCGTCGCTTCCCACATCATGATTCCCGACCATCTGCGATTCCACATAAGCGGCGAGCCGATCGGTGCGCCCCTCCCAGATCGCCCGCTGCTCGGCCAGCCACGATTCGGCCGCGGTCAGCCGCTCGCCGTTCATACGACAGGTCCGAACGCGCCCGGTCTTCTCGGACAGGATCAGACCGTCCGCTTCCAGGACGCGCAGATGTTTGAGGAAGGACGGCAGCCCCATGTCGAACGGGGCCGCCAGGTCTTTCACGGACGCAGGTCCGCGCACGAGGCGGCCGACGATCGATCTGCGGGTCGGATCCGCCAGCGCGTGGAACACAGGGTCGAGCGATGCTTGATAGTTCACCATATGGAAAACCATTGCACATGGTTTCCCATATGGCAAACTATTTCATACGGGGCGCGACCACGCTCTCAGCCTTCGTCGCCCAATATCCAGTCGACGCCCGCCGCGACGTGGATGCGCGTCGTGTCGTAGATCGGCAGGACATTGGCATCGGGGTCGACCAGCATCACCAGTTCGGTGCACGCGAGGACCAGCGCGTCGATGTCCTGTTTGGCGATGTCGGTGATGAAGGTGCGCATCGACCGGCGCGATTCCTCGCTGACCTTGCCCTGCATCAGCTCGTCATAGATGATGTCGTCGATCGCCTCGGCGCGCGCCGCGTCATAAGGGGCGAGCGTCAGGCCGTGACGCACCAGCCGCTGGCGGAACCAGGGTTCGGTCATCACGTTGCGGGTGCCGATGACGGCGGCCGACTTGACGCCGTCGGCGCGCATTTTTTCGCCGGTTTCGTCGACGATATGGATCAGCGGGATCGCAATCGCGGCCGCCACATCCTCCGCGACGCGGTGCATCGAATTGGCGGCGATCATCAGCGCGGTCGCGCCCGCCGCCTCCAGCCGCTGCGCCGACGCGATCAGCACGGCTTTCGCATGCTCCCACTGTTCGGGCGAGGAGATGCGCGACAGTTCGCAATAGTTCAGGCTTTCGAGCAGGATCGGCGCCGAACAGGAGGTGCCGAGGCGCTTTTGCACCTGCTTGTTGAGATGGCGGTAATAGAGCTCGGTCGATGCCCAGCTCATCCCGCCGATCAGGCCGATCTTGCGCATAGGTGACTTTTATCCCTTCGTCGTCATCCCGGCGAAGGCCGGGGTCTCGCGGTCGATTGCTGACGCGCGGTCGATGTCCCGGCCTTCGCCGGGATGACGATTCGGGTCAATGCCCGTCGGCCTTGGGGCCAACGCGGGCCGTCGCTATCCGCGGCGCGCCGGACCTAGTGGCCGCTGCCGTTCAGCGCCTTGACGATGTCGTCGGCCATCTTCTTGGCATCGCCGAGCAGCATCATCGTCTGATCCATGTAGAAGACGTCGTTGTCGACCCCGGCATAACCGACGCCGCCCATCGACCGCTTCACGAACAGCACCGTCTTCGCCTTTTCGACGTCGAGCACGGGCATGCCATAGATGGGCGATGTCTTGTCGGTCTTGGCCGCCGGGTTGGTGACGTCGTTGGCGCCGATGACGAAAGCGACGTCGGCCTGCGCGAATTCGCCGTTGATGTCTTCCAGTTCGAACACCTCGTCATAGGGGACGTTCGCTTCGGCGAGCAGCACGTTCATATGGCCCGGCATACGGCCCGCGACCGGATGGATCGCATATTTGACGTTCACGCCCTCTTTCTTGAGCACGTCGGCCATTTCGCGCAGCGCGTGCTGCGCCTGCGCCACCGCCATGCCGTAACCCGGAACGATGATGACATTTTCCGCCTGGCTCATCAGGAAGGCGGCATCGTCGGCGCTGCCCGGTTTCCACGGCCGCTGTTCCTTCGCGCCGCCCGGCCCCGCTTCGGCATCCGCCCCGAAACCGCCGGCGATCACGCTGATGAAGCTGCGGTTCATCGCGCGGCACATGATGTAGGACAGGATCGCACCCGATGCGCCGACCAGCGCGCCGGTGATGATCATCGCGGTATTGCCGAGCGTGAAGCCCATCGCCGCCGCGGCCCAGCCCGAATAGCTGTTCAGCATCGACACGACGACCGGCATGTCCGCGCCGCCGATCGGGATGATGAGCAGGAAGCCGATAAGGAAGCTGAGCGCCGTCACCGTCCAGAACACCCACGGGCTTTGATCGACCGTGAAATAGGCGACCAGCCCGACGATCGCGGCGAGCGTGCCGAGATTGATGATATGCCGCCCCGGTAGCATGATCGGCGCGCCCGACATATTGCCGTTGAGCTTCAGGAAAGCGATGACCGAGCCGGAGAAGGTGATCGCGCCGATGGCAATGCCAAGCCCCATTTCGACGCGGCTGACCGTGAAAATCTGTCCCGCCGCGTCCGCGATGCCGAAGGCGCCCGGGTTGAGATAGGCCGCGGCCGCCACCGCCACCGCGGCGAGGCCGACCAGGCTGTGAAAGGCGGCGACGAGCTGCGGCATCGCGGTCATCGCGATCTTGCGCGCCATGACGATACCGATCACGGCGCCAAGGCCGATCGCGCCCAGCACCTCGACCAGCGCAATGCTGTCGAGCGCCCCGTCGCCGGTGCGGGGAATATGCGTCACCAGCGTGGTCACGACCGCAATCGCCATGCCGGCGATGCCGAAGCGGTTGCCCCGCCGGGACGATGCGGGACTCGACAGGCCGCGAAGTGCCAGAATGAAGAAGACGCCGGAAATCAGATACGCCAGCGCCACCCACGGATTGATCGGTGCTACTTCGTGCATGGTGTTTATTCTTCCCCTGTCGACCCGCCGCCGCGGATCGTTAAACCCCGGATAGTCCGCGCCTTAGCGCTCTTTCTTCTTGTACATCGCCAACATGCGTTCGGTGACCGCGAAGCCGCCGAAGATATTGATGCTGGCCATCACCACGGCCGCCAGACCCAGCCATTTCGACACGGGCGATCCGGCCGCCGAACTGGCGATCAGCGCGCCGACGATGATGACCGACGAAATCGCGTTGGTGACGCTCATCAACGGCGTATGCAGCGCCGGCGTCACCGACCAGACGACGAAATAGCCGATGAAACAGGCCAGGATGAAGATCGAGAAAATCGAGATAAAATCCACGGCACGCTCCCCTGCTGATTCCGTTTCGCGCACCTCTTGCCGCGCCGCAGCGGGCGTGTCGACTCCAAAGCTGCCAAAAACGACCGCGCGGCGCATTCCACGACGACGATACGGCGCCCGGACGACATAAAATGTCGCGCGGCACGGCGGCTACATTTTCGGCAGCAACACCGCGTCGATCATATGGATGACGCCGTTTGACTGGTCGAGGTCGCGCCGGGTCACCACCGCCTTGTTGCCGCCGGCGCCGGTCAGGATGATCGACTCCCCGCCGGCCGTGGCCACCAGATCCTGGCCGTCCAGCGTCCTGAACGTCGCCCGGCCATCACCCTCCGCGATACGGGCGGCGATATCGGCAGCGGTCAGTTTGCCCGCGACGATATGGTTTTTCAGCACCCCGGCCAACACGTCCTTTTGCGCCGGACGCATCCAGCCGTCACGCGTCACCGGCGGCACCTGGGCAAAGGCGGCGTCGGTCGGCGCGAACAGCGTATAGGGGCCCTTCTCCCGCATCATTTCCGACAAGCCAGCGCCGGCAAGCGCCGACGCGAGAAGGCCAAGCTCCGCCGACGCCGCCACATTGTCGGCGATCGTGCCGGTCGCCGCCATCGCCCCGCCGTCCGCGGCGACGGCCGGTGACGCCGCGTCCGCCGCGATCGTCGTTTCGGTCGGCGGCGGCTCGGGCTGGCTGCCACATGCCGCGACGAGGCAAAGCGCCGCGGCGGCAGACGCGCGAAACAGGTTTTTCATGATCATCATCCTCGGCTGAATCTTGTCGGGCCGGCCCGGGATTCCGCGATGGGGGCGCAGCGCCGATCTGCGCCAGGGACGGCCGGTCGATGGTCGGCGTTCTTCAACCCCGAACCATCCGGACCGGCGAAAGTTTCATGAAAAGGCGAAAATCCGCCCCGAACCGTTCAGCCGAGCAGCCGTTCGTTGACGACCTTTCCGCCCTGGGTCAGGCGCACGGCATTGCCGATTTCCTCGTCCAGCACCGGCTTGCCCGCTTCCTTGTCCCAGAAGGCGGAGAGGAAGTTGAACAGGTTGCGGCTGAACAGCGCGCTGGTGTCGGCGGGCATCAGGGAGGCGATATTCTTTGCCCCGATCACGGTGACGCCGTGAATCTTCTTCGTCTCGCCCGACACCGATCCCTCGACATTGCCGCCGCTTTCCGCGGCCATGTCGACGATCACGCTGCCGCTCCGCATCGCCCTGAGCTGCGCGTCGCTGATGAGCCGCGGCGCGGGGCGCCCCGGGATCAGCGCGGTGGTGATCACGATGTCCTGCTTGGCGATATGCCCCGACACCAGTTCGGCCTGTGCCTTCTGATATTCCTCGGACATTTCGGTGGCATAGCCGCCCGAACCTTCGCCTTCGATCCCCGCGACGCTTTCGACGAAGATCGGCTTGGCGCCGAGCGACATGATCTGTTCCTTCGTCGCCGAGCGCACGTCGGTCGCGCTGACCTGGGCGCCCAGGCGGCGCGCGGTGGCGATCGCCTGAAGCCCCGCGACGCCGACGCCCATGACGAACGCCTTGGCGGCGCTCACCGTGCCCGCGGCGGTCATCATCATCGGAAAGGCGCGGCCATAGGCGTTCGCCGCCATCAGCACCGCCTTGTAACCCGCGAGATTCGCCTGGCTGGACAGGATGTCCATCGACTGGGCGCGCGTGATGCGCGGCATGAATTCCATCGCCAGCGCCTCGATGCCAAGCGCGGCATAGGCATCGACCCGGGCACGCTCGCCGAACGGATTGAGCCCGGCGGCGAGCCAGGCGCCGTCGGCGAACCCCTTGAGATCCTGCGGATCGGGACCCTGAATGGCGAGAATGATGTTCGCGCCCTTCAACGTCGCGGCGCGGGTGCCGACACTGGCGCCCGCCGCCGCATAGTCGGAATCGGCGATCGAGGCGGTGTCCCCCGCCCCCGATTCCACGGCAACTTCGGCGCCCAGGCCAATGAATTTCTTGACCGTTTCCGGTGTGGCGGCGACGCGGGTCTCGCCCGCGGCGAGTTCCTTCAATACGGCGATGCGCATCGGGGTTCCGGTCAGGACGCGATGAGGAGAACGACGAACGCGGCCAGCACGACGGTAATCGCCGTTCCGACCTTCAGCATGCCGAGAAAGCCCGCATAGGTTTCGTCCGCTGCCTTCATATCCTGATCTGCCATGGCCTTGTCCCCTTTTTCCTGTCCCCGCCGCCGGCCCGTTGCCCGTCGCAGACGCGCGCGGCATGGCCCCGGAATCGGATATTCGCGCCGGTCTTAGCCACGCGACCCGCGATGCTCAATAGC
>QFPJ01000025.1 GCA_003241685.1 Sphingopyxis macrogoltabida | reverse complement strand
CACGAAGTCCAGGCTCCACGCCTCGTTCGGCCGAGCAGGTTTGCAACGCGTCTCCCGATGCACGAGCATCTTGCGACGGCGCGGTTGCTTTGTCCGCAACGCCAGACCTTCCTCGCGATACAGCCGGTAAACGACGTTGCGGCCGACACCCCAGCCTTCACGCTTCAGCATCACATGGACGCGGCGATAGCCATATCGGATCCGCGTCGCGACGATCTCGTGCATTCGCTGCCGGACCTCGGTTCGCGGATCCCGCGCACTCAGCTTGCGCTGTGTCGATCGATGCTGCCGCGTCACCCGGCAGGCCCGGCGCTCGCTGTAGCCGTGCAACGACACGACATGGCTACAACTTCCTTCATGAGCGTTGGCCGGGGAACTTTTTTAACAGGACGTCCTGCAACACCGCTTTATCGAGGCTCAACTCAGCGACCAGCCGCTTCAGCCGCGCATTCTCATCGACCACCTGCTTGAGCTCGCGGACCTGATCTGTTTCCAATCCGCCATATTGCCGCTTCCAGCGCTAAAACGTCTGTTCGGCTATTCCGACCTGCCGGATCAGGTCCTTCACCGGAAGCCCCATATCCGCCTGCTTCAAAACCGCCACGATCTGCTCCGTGGAAAATCTCTGCTTCTTCATCGACGTACCTCCTCTTCAAGGAAAATCCGCCGGAAATACTAACATTACATCTGGACCACTTTCGCCGTGTCACCTCAGATCTTCCGCCGTGTCACCTCACGTGGCCGACGCCGAATTGTCCTGAGCGGCCACCATGTCGCCGGCAGCGATCGATCCGGCTGTCGCCATCCCAAGCATACCGAGAATCCAGCGTCCGGAATATATACTCACTCTCCCAACTCACCATCGGCGTCGGAATAGGTGAAATCATAGGCGAATTCGGCCTGGCTGTTCATCATCTGGCCGACACCAGCCTGCGGGCCTGCCGACTTTCGCAGGATGACGATCACAGGGTCTTCGGCCTCCGCCGACAGGGGAAGGGTGAACACCAGATCATGCTGCAACACGCGCGCCTGCCCCATGCCGCTGGTTCCGACCCAATCGCATGGTTCGGCGGCGGGGTCTTCGCAAATCGCGCGCCCGGCAACCCAACTGATCGTCGCGAGCGGCGCGCCGCTGGAATGGATGACCTGGATGCGCAGCAGGTCCGCTCCGTCGCGTGTGCGGATTCGCGGGTCGTCGCGATCAAGTTGAAAGGTTCCGTGCCACGCTCCTGTCGCTTCGCTGCCAGCCTCTTCCTGAGCGGAAGCCAAGGCAGGGGTCATGAACAGCGCCATGCTCGTCAAGGCCGCGAGACCATGCACGGCATGCCTTGTTGGCACCAGGTCAGGATTGCGGAACAACATAGTTCATCTGCACCGTTGCTTCCGTGGGCGACTGTTCGATCACGACGACCGACAGTGTCCGGCCATCGGCCGCCGTTCCTTCGATCACCGTTTCATTGCGCTTGCGTGCCACTCTGGTCTTCGGCGCGGCGACATCGAAGCCGAATTTCCTCATGGACGCCTGATGAAAGCCCACGACGTCGGCAGGTGCAGCGGCGACGTTATAGAGCAGCGTCCCTGTTTTGTGCTTTTCATTACTGCCGAAGAAGGAGGTGCCATATCGCCCGCCCTCATAGGTTTCGACAAAGTCGGGCAGATTGTCGCGCGGGATCGGGTTGCCCTTGGCGGCGGATTTGACGACTTCGGCGACGCCGGAGGCAGCCGCTGCCGCGGGACCATTGTCCCCCGCGTCCGCGGTCGGCGCACCGCCGCCACAGCCGCCCAGCAACAAGATGCAGGCCGTAATGCCGAGATATGCTTTCATCGTTCGATCCTTTTCGAACAGGTCAGGAGGTCGTGCGCGAATGGACAAGGTTCAGCGTCGTGCCGCCCTCACCATCGGTCAGCACCGTGACCATCAGCGTCTTCGTCTTGTCCTCGCTTTCGCCCATCAACTGGACCATCTGGTCCGCCGTATTTTCCAGTCCGATTTTCAGGCCATGCCGGGCCATCGACGCGCGGTAGAAGGCGACGAGGTCCGCGGGCGACTGGCGGGCTTCGAGGGTCAACGTTCCGCCCGCCTTGCCGTCATCGTTGACACGCATGTTGGTGATGGCCCGGGCGCCCTCGGGCAGATCGACGAAGTCCGGCAGATCGGCGGCCGCGACGCCGATGCCCGTCCCGCCGCTCACCGCATTTTTTGCCGCCTCGCCCGCAATGTCGTCGGCAGATGTCGTGGCGGGCGCCGTCTCGGTCTTTCCGCCGCTGCATGCGGAAGCCGCAAACAAGATCGCCAGGGCCGGAATATATTTGTGCATCATCACCTCCTCAAAACCGTCAGCTGTCCGATGGCCACGACGGATCGGGCTCGTCCGTGGGCGGCGGGACGCCATCGATGCAGGTCTGGACCGCGGCGGCGTGGGCCGGATCGACATTGAGCGACAAGACGCGGACATCGCCTTTCGCCTTGTTCTTCATCTCGTTGAAAGCCTTGAACCCCATGCCTTTCTTGAACGACAGGATCGCCAGCTTCTTGTCCCAGCCGGTATAGGTCGCCTCGTCGGGCTTCGGCAGATTGCCGCTTTCGCCCGCCAGCGCCATGTGCAGGAAATAGGCGCCGCTGGTGAGCGCCCAGCATCGCAATACCGTGTCAAACTCGCCGTCGCCTGTTGCGGCGCCGCCGCCAGCCGCTTCGGGCTCCGACCCGCAGGCCGAAAGAAACAGCGCGCCACCCGCCAATGCGGCGACAAGCCCCACGCGAAAGTTCATCGGATCATCCCCTGTGCTGGATTGAAAAATCATGGCTGGATAGGCTTGGCGTCATTCTCCGAACACCTTGCCCAATAATCCCCGCGCGGCCTTGCGCGCCGCTTCCTCGGCCTTGGCATTGATTTCGTCTTCCGCGCCGCGCGCGGCGCTACCGGCGATCCGGCCCGCGGGTTTCGCGCCCGGTATTCGAGTCGATGTGGCGGAGGCGGACGGCGCGGCCGAAGGAGCCGGCATGGCCGCTTGTTTGCGAACGAGGGTTCCGTTCCATGTTTCATAAACATGCTCGACCGGATCGGGGACGACATCGCATCCCGTTCGCAGCCCCGTGAAGGATTTGCGATCGGCGCTGAATGTCAGGACGAAGCGGCCATAGACATGCGTACCCTCGCGCTCGTCCTCGCACCAGGTTTGCAGACCCGCGTTATAGGCGGTTTCATACCAATAACCCGTCAGCCTGTTGCCGGAAAACTGTCCTTCGAGCGTCCCGCTGGTGATGCCGTAGGTGCCGGTGCGATAAATCGCGTCGAGTTCCGCTTCGCTCTGCGTTGCGGTATAGGTGCCGGTGACGGCGGCATCAGTGGCATCGAGGACGAGTTCGGGCTTGATCTTGCCGAACCCGATGGTGGCATAGACAGAAGCCTGGGGCGCATCGTTTTGCGCGGCCGGTGCCGATGCGTTCGCCGCCGGGGCTGCCGCTACTGCGGCATGGGCTGTGTCTAGATGGCGTGCGGACGAAATGGCGCCACCGTCGGTGCCCAGATCGCTGATCGTCCCGGTTACGATGCGGCAGCCTGCGCGGAACCCTGGGTCCATGCAGATTTCCCAATCGCCGACCGCGCTCAGGCTCCAGGCAAAATTATTGGCGCCAAGCGACGTGAGATCGGTTTCGTTGCCCGTGACGATGCGCCGTTCGCCACCTTGATTCTGTTTGGAGAATAAGGTCAGCTTCCCTGCGTCGCTCGTTGTCGCCGCAGCCTGCATGGGTGCCAGCGCGGTCCCCAGCAGGATCGATCCCGCGGCGAGCAGCTTCGTCATCAGTTTCATCTGCAAATTTCCTTATTCTGCGCCGGGCCATCGAACCCCGGATCGACGATCTTCAACGATGAAAACAGGATCCCGGCGAAGAACAGGACATGCCGGACAGGAAAAATTGAGTTGCGTTGATCGAACAGTCTGGGATGCTGAGGAGAATTGGTTGGGGGGCGTGGTGTGACGATTGACTGGGGCAGGCTGTCGGCGTTGATCGACAGGGTGCAGGATCTGCCGGCGTCGGAACGCGAGGCGCGATTGGCGAAGGTCGACCCGGCACTGGCTGCCGAAACCCGCAAATTTCTGGCCCGCATGGACGCGGTCACCGATTTTCTGGAACCGTCCGCCGCAGCCCGTCCGATCGATCGGGGTCCGCAAGTCGGCGATCGCTATGGGGCATGGCGCATCGAAGGGGCGATCGGCGGCGGCGGCATGGGGTCGGTCTATGCCGTCAGCCGCGTCGATGGGGGTTTCGACCAGACCGGCGCGCTCAAACTGACGCATCGCAGCCCCGCCGTCGACCCGGAACGCCTGGCGGCCGAACGACAGGTCCTGGCGACGCTCGACCATCCGCATATCGCGCGCATTCTCGACGGCGGCATTGATGGCGAGGGCAATCCGTGGATGGTCATGGAACGCATCGACGGCCCGCCATGCGACATATGGTGCGACGCCAACCGGGCCGATCTCGCGCAGCGAATCGCGCTGGTGATCGACGCGATTGGCGCCGTCGCGCGCGCGCATCAGGCGCTGGTCCTGCACCGTGATCTGAAACCGTCGAACGTGCTGGTCGATGGCGGCGGGCGGGCGAGAGTGATCGATTTCGGGGTCGCCAAGCAAATGGCGCTGCCGGTCCAGACGCAAAACCCCTTGCCGATTTCGGCGCCTTATGCCGCGCCCGAATTGTTGACCGGCGCGCCGGCCGGTCCGCCTTGCGACGTCTATGGCGCAGCGGCGCTGCTTTACGAGTTGGTGACGCGCAAGCCGCCCATCGAACTCGACGGCCTGCCGTTCGTGCTTGGCGTCGGACGCATCCTCGACACCGCACCCAAGGCGCTGACGGCGCATCGCGAGGTTGATATTCTGGCAGAAGCGCCGGAATCGATGGTCGCCGACCTGAACGCAGTGCTCGCAAAGGCGCTGCGCAAGGAGCCGGACGACCGATATCCGACTTTGCAGGCATTCGAAGCCGATCTGCGGCATGTGCTTGACCGCGCGCCCGTGGCGGCGCGGCGTGGCGAGCGCGGCTATGCGGTGCGCCGCCGCCTGTGGCAATGGCGCTGGCCGATCGCCGCCGGTGTCGCCATCCTGCTCAGCCTGTCCGGTGGCCTCGCGGCGACCCTGTGGCAGGCGCGCGAAGCCTATGCCGCGCGCGATGCGGCGCTGGCCGAGGAAGAGCGGTCGGCTGCGGTTCGTGAATCGCTTTATGTCATGCTGTCCGAAAGCGCCGATGTCGCGGGCGCCGACGCCGACCGCCGCGATATACTCGAACGCTCGACGCGGCGGATCGTCGAACGCTTCGCCCGTTCGCCCGCTGACCAGGCCCCCGTTCTGCACGCCCTTGGCGAACTCTATTTCTATCTGGGCGACTATCGGGGGGCGATTGCCGCGCTGCGGCCGGTGGCCGCCACTGGAGGCGCATTGGGGGTAGATCCCGGAACGCTGGCGATTTCGCGTTATGACTTGGCCCAGTCGCTCGTCCGTACGGGCGAGGTGGATGAAGCCCGCACCCTGCTGGCGCAGGCGCAGCGATATTGGTTGAGTGACCCCGACCAGTGGCGCCACCGCCTGATCGATAGCCGGCTGCTGGAAGCGCAGATAATCCGCCGCGACGATCCGGCCGCTGCCGCCGCGCTGCTACAGCAAGCGACGAACGACCATATCGCCATGCTGGGAACGGACAATCGGCTGGCGGGTGTGTTCCAGAACAATCTGGGCGTGGCGCTACAGGCGAGCGGCGACCTGCCTGGCGCGCGGCGGGCGCTGCAGCAGGCGCGGATCATCTGGGCGCAGACGGGTTTGACCGACACGCCCGACGCGCTGAACACCGCCAACAACCTTGCCGCCATCGAGGTGCTTCTGGGTCATCCCGCCAAGGCGGCGCCGATTTTTGCCGAAGCCGTCCGCTTGCGGGAGAAACTGTTCGGCGCGTCGGCAGGGACCGCTGCGCTACTGAGCAATTACGGCAAGGTGCTGTTGCAACTCGGCGATGCGGAAAAGGCCCTGCCGCTTCTCACCCGCGCCGCGCCGATGGCCAACCGCTTCGCAGGTGCGGGATCGATCCTGCACGTATCGGCGCTCGCCGGGCTGTCGGAAGCGCATATCGCGCTGGAGAACCGCGGTGAAGCGATGGACGTCGCGAGGAAGGTGGTCGCGGCGGGAGGGACCGAACCCGCGCCGCCGCGCGCGATCGCCCATATCGCGCTTGGCCGGGCGCTTGCCGCCAGCGGCGACGAGGTGGGCGCAAGGGCCGCGCTCGGCATCGCTACGCCGATCGTCACGGCAATGGGGTCACCGGCGGCTCGGCTGCAGCAGGGTATCGACGACATCAAGGCGCGCTATCGCCTGTAACGCTGCACTCGCCTGCGCATGTCAAATTGCGCGACGATGTCCGCTTTTCTTCGTGATTGCTGTTTTTCCCTCTGCGGGCGGATCGAACGCCGCGAATGCCCAGGGAAGGAAACATCATGGCAGTGACACGCAGGAATTTCATGGCGGGGGCGGCCGTGCTGATCGCCGGCGCGACAAAGGCGAGCGTGGCCTTTGCCAAGGGCGGCGGAACCGTCGAACTCGAGGTCGCCGGCGCACGCCGCCTTGCCGGACTGTCGGGCGAGAAGCTGCGCGCCGCGCTGGTCAAGTCGGTGCGCCTTCGGTCGCGGATCGAGCACACCATCAAAATGCAGTTCCTGGCCGCGCGCCTTGTCGATGGCGAAATCGCCGATATATTCGCATCGAACGGGTTCGAACTCGGCGCCGGTGTGCAGGCGTTTCCCGGCGACATGCTTTTCCCGGGCGACATGCTATTTCCCGGCGACATGCTCTTTCCGGGCGATATGCTCTTTCCGGGCGATATGCTGTTCCCTGGCGATATGTTGGTGCCATCGACCGAGCCGCGCGCGGCGAGCGGCCTGCTCAGCCGCGTCGCAAAAGACACATTGCTGCGTGGCGGTGCGGAAAGTGGCATCGTCTTTTTCGTGCTGGCCGAAAGCCGTGCTGTGTCGAGCCGCGGGCTCGGCGTGCCGACCCGGCGGGGCTGAGCGATGCGCGCGGCGCTGGTCATCGGCGATGGCCCGGCGGGACTGCTGGCTGCGATCGCCTTGCGACGCGCGGGCTGGGCGGTGCAGATCGCGCCGGGCCGCCGGACCGCCCGCGCCCATCACGGCCATGTTCACCAGATCGCCCCCGCGACCATTGCGGGAATCGAGGCGATCGCCGGTCGGCGCGTGGCCGGATGGTCGCTCGCCGATCAGCTGCGCATCGACGGCCATGCGCCGTCGCGCGTCGTGGCGGCGCCGCTCGTCGATCCCGCTGCGCTCGTCCGCGCCTTGTCGCGGCACGCGGTCGAGGCCGGCGCGGGCTTTGCCGAACCGTGCATGGCCATTCCGATCGGAGGGGAAGCGTTCGGTCTGCTAGTCGATGCGAGCGGCAGCAGCGTGTTGGCGAGCCGGACACCCGGACTACATGTTGCGATCGACGAAAGCGATGCGACAGACATTTGCTGGACGTGGCGCGGGACCGCAGGCCGCAGCGACGCCCCGTGGACGATCGCCGCGCGCAATGTCGGCCGGGCTGATGGCCTGTGGATGATTCGAACGGCGGAAGGTCGATGCACGATGACCGTTCGCTCTCCCCATGGTGGGGACGAAGACGGCACACCCTTCCATCTTCTCGACAGCTTGATGCTGGCGGCAGGTCACGACTGGGCACGCCGGATGGGCGGCGTGCGATTGGATCGAAACCCGGTTCGTCATTGCGCACCCTATGCTCGGCGTGTCGAGGTCGCGCTTTCTCCGGGCGCGATTCCGCTGGTTCGTATCGGCGATGGACTGATCCAGACCGCGCCGCGTTTCGGGCAAGGCTTTGCCCAGATCGTCGAGCAGATCGGGCTGCTGCAGGTTGTGATCGCCGCGCGTGGGACTCCAGCCGACGCCATTGCTTCCATCGAAACCAGCGCCGACCGTCGGTGGCTCGCGGCGATGGTAGGCGTCGCGAGCCAACCGCTCGTTGCCGCCTGACGTCGCCAAGTCCGGCCGCGCGATGTGATCGACGACATAGCCATGAAACGTGCAATCCGCATAATGGCGCCATGCTTACCGCTTCATCCGATTCGCTCGTTGCGACGCTGTATCCGCAGCTCAGACGGCTGGCGTGCGACATGCACTGGCGTTACAGTGCCGGTGAAACGCTGCGCTCGACGGCGTTGGTCAATGAAAGCTTCCTCAAGCTGCGTAACGCTGGCGGCTTCGTCGACGAGAAGCATTTTCTGCGCACCGCAGCCCGCGCTATGCGCCAGATATTGATCAATCACGCCCACGCACGTGCCGCGGCAAAGCGCGGCGGCGGAGCAAGTGCCGAAGCGTTCGATGACGATTTGCCGGATATATATTGGGAAAGCGACGAGCGCCTGCTGGCTCTGAACGATGCGCTCGATCATCTCGCTTCCGTGGCGCCCCGGCTCGCCGAAATCGTCGAATATCGCTTCTTTGGTGGCTATTCGGAGCGCGAGATTGGCGAAATTCTCGACGTCAATGAGCGTACGGTACGGCGAGACTGGGCGAAGGCAAAGGCATTGATGCAGATCGTTATGGAGCAAGCCGAAGCGATCGAAAGTAAGACTTAGTTTCCATATTGTCTGCCGGATGGACGAGGGTATGCTACTGATGGCAGCGCGCAAGCTCAACCTTTGATCCTGGCTTGCGACGGAAATCAGTTAAGTCTGCGGTTTCCTAACTCTGATAGTGCATCGCACAGGCTGCTTGACTTTGGCAGCCCGCAGCGCGCACGCGTCGATAGCCTCGCGGGTGTCACGGCGCATCTCGGTGGCCTCGGTGATGGCCCGCCACGCCTCGGGGCTGTCGGCCTGCATAATCCGGGCTCCCGCTTCCCACAGGGTCATTTCACGAACAGCGCGCGCTGAGATGCGTTGAGGCAGATGCCAACTGGTCGGAAGAATGCGCGCGACAAAACCCGGAAGCACCGGCCACAGGAGGCACCCGGCGAGCAAGCCGCCGCCAGCTCGAACCCGGCGGACAGCAATCGATGCGCCAGCGTGCGGTGATAATTACCGGTTGCCTCGAATCCGACAATCACGGGCCTGCCGATAGCGGTCAGATCGTCAGCCAGCCGATCGTAATCCGCCTTCGTCGACATCACCGTCATGCGGCGGCGGCCGCCGCCCTCCGGCCGTTCGAGGACAACCTCCTGGCGGTGCTTCGACATATCGATGGCTACCAGCACGGCGTCGGGTGAAGTAGAATGAAGCTTGGTCATGATCGGTCGGCCTCCAAAGGATTGTGTTGACAACTTCTCTTTAGAGACCTGCTGGCCGGTCATGACTGCCTTGATGAAGCCGGCGGGCGCTTCGCGCCCTTGTCTCCATCAAGGCGTCGCGGCCGTTCAATAGGCTGCTTCCCAATGTGCTATGGGACCGAATTTACGCGCCATCAACGTATCGAACAGCAGATCGGCCTCAATGCCTACTTCTGCGACCCCCGCACCCCTTGGCAGAAAGGCGGCATCGAAAACGTCATCGGCAGGCTGCGCCGCAACCTGCCAAGAAAAACCAACCTCGACCGCTTGTCACACAGCGCCTTCGACGCCATCATCGCAAACTACAATAACAACCCCAGAAAATGCCTCGGCTTCGTTACTCCAGCCGAAACCTTCATCCCGTTGCACTTCAAATGTGAATCCACAACCGGTTCATGTCCGGGATGACGATGCGTGACAGGCCCGCAACCGCTTGTTTACGGACAATCCTCCCTGCGGCGAAGCCGTGGGAGGGGGACCGCGCCCGCAGGGCGTGGTGGAGGGGCCCAACGGCAGCGCCATCGCCCCTCCGTCAGCGCTTCGCGCTGCCACCTCCCCATCGCTGCGCGACAGGGAGGATCTAACGCCGGCTTCGGCAGATTCCTGCCGCTCACCCGCCGGACGCAAGGAAGGGCAGGCGCCCCCGACGCGGCGCCCGCCCTTCCCTCCGACCCGGACGCAGTCCGGTTCGCGCTTTTCCGGACCGTCTATCCGCCGACCGTCACGCGGCCGGTGCGATAGCCCTTCTTGCGCATTTCCTTCACATAATCGCGGTCGGCATCGACGACTTCATTCGCCCATTCGTCCCACGCGTCCCAGCGGTCTTCGCGGTCACTGGCCCGGCGCAAATCGCTGGTCAGTTCCTTTTCGGCCTCCAATATGTCGGTGCGGTAATTATACCAATATTGGTTGCGGATGCCCGCGATCGGCGCGGTGCGGATGTCCGGGCGGTCGAAGCCCGGCGGCATCGAATGATAAGGCACGGCGGCCGCGACGCTGGCGGGGAGAGCCAGGAAAACGGCCAGGGTGGTCCACTTTTTCATCGTCCATCTCCTGATTGGCCGGACCGCTTTCGCGATCGGTCAGGGGAAGAACGAGCCGAACCGGGATTTTCTTCGCGGGTCGTCGCCGGATTCGCACCGTTCGCGGCGGAATCGCGGTCAGCCGGGATGCGCTTCGTCGCCGACCGAGGATTTGAGCAGGCCGCGGAACACATCCTGCGCGCTGCGCCTGCCCTGCGTCACGTCGAACACGTCGCGTGCGATCGGCATGTCGATGGCGTGGCGTTCGGCCAGAGCCATCACCGTGGGGGCGCTCTTCACGCCTTCGGCGACCATGTTCATGCCCGCGATGATCTCGTCGATGGGGCGCCCCTTGCCCAGTTCGACCCCGACATGGCGGTTGCGCGACAGCGGGCTGGTGCAGGTCGCGATCAGGTCGCCCATGCCGGTCAGCCCGGCGAAGGTTTCGGCCCGCCCGCCCATCGCGACGCCCAGCCGCGTGATCTCCGCCAGCCCGCGCGTGATCAGCCCGGCGCGCGTATTGTCGCCCGCGCCCAGCCCGTCGCCCATGCCGACCGCGATCGCGACGATATTCTTCAGCACCCCGCCCAGCTCGCACCCCAGCAGGTCGGTGTTAGTGTAGACGCGGAACAGGCCGGAGTGGAACAGCGGCTGGAGCGCGCGCACGACGATGGCATCCTCCATCGACAAGACGCTCGCCGCCGCCTGCCCGCTCATGATCTCGCGCGCCAGATTGGGGCCGGTCAGCACGCCCACGGGATGGCCGGGCAGCACATCCTCGATCAGTTCGGTCATCCGCTTGCCCGACGCGAGTTCGAGGCCCTTGGTCAGACTGATGACGGGGACCCACGGGCGCAGATGCTGCCGCGCCTCCTCCAGCACGCCGCGAAAGCTGTGCGATGGCACGCCCATCACCAGCACATCGGCCCCGGCGACCGCCTCGGCCATGTCGCGCGTCGCGCGCAGCGCCGGCGGCAGCGCGATACCGGGCAGATATTTGCGGTTCTCGCGGCCCTTATTGATGCCGTCGACCGTCTCCGCGTCGCGGGCCCACAGCGTGATCGGCGCGTTGCGCGACACGAGCGACGCCACCGTCGTTCCCCAGCTGCCGCCGCCGAGCAGGCCCACTTTCAGCCGCATATCCCTCTCCCCGTTTATTTCAGGTCCTGTTTTTTCGGGAGAGTGGCGCGCATTTCACAGGCTGGCAAGAAACTCCTTCATCGCGGCGGCGGTCGCCTTGGGGTCCTCGACCATCGGGACATGGCCGACATGCTCCAGAATGTGCGAGCGGCTGTTCGCGATGCCGGCCTCCAGCACCGGGACGCAGCTTACGTCGAGCAGGCGATCGTGGCGGCCCCACAGGATCAGCGTCGGCACCCGAACCTCGCCCAGCCGGTCGTTGAGCGGATGGTCGCGGCCCTCGATCGCGATAATCCAGAATATCCGGTCGAGCTGGTCTCGATATTTCAGCCCATCGCCATAGAGGACGGGCTTGAGCCGGGCCGGAATATAGGGCGGCTTGTGCACCACCATCGCGACCAGCCGGTCGGCATCCTCCAGATTGGCAAGGACGAGCGGGTTATATTCCTCGCTCGCCGCCTGTTTCTGAAGCTCGCTTTCATTCGCGCCGTTGACGCCCGCATTATCGAGCAGCGTCAGGCTGGCCAGCGCGTCCGGATAGTCGATGGCATAACGCAGCGCGATCCAGCCGCCCATGCTGTTGCCCGCGATATGCGGCCGCTCCAGCCCCAGCGCGTCGACAAAGGCCTTCAGCCGCGCCGTCTGCGCCGCGATGTCATAGGCAAGGTCGGGATTGCGTTCATTCTCGCCGAACCCCGGCAGGTCGGGCGCGACGACATGATAGTCGCGGGTCAGAAAGGGCGCGAGGAAGGACCAGTTGTCCTTGTCCCCCGAAAAGCCGTGGACGAGCAGCAGCGTCGGCTTCGCGGGATCGCCGCCTTCCAGATAGGGCCAAGCGCGGCCGTCCACGACGACGCTTTTCTGCACCGTGCGCCCGCGCCGCCGCAGCATGGCCCGGCCCATCGCCACCAGCCGGCCGGGAAAGAAGACATAGAAAAGCACCAGCGCGATCAGCGGCGCGAACAGGAGGACAAGCAGGATTTTCATGGGTCTAAAACTGTCCTCTCAATCCGTTCGTGTCGAACGGGATTTGGGGGTTGGCCTAACCTTCTGCCACATGCGTATCGAACCAGTCGATCAGATCGTCCAGCACCGCGTCGCGTTCCGGCTCGTTGTAGATTTCGTGGAACAGGCCCGGATATATTTCGAGGCGCTTGTCCTTTGACGCGACATGATCGAACAGGTATCGCGACCCGGCGGGCGCGGTCAGGCGGTCGGCCTCGCCATGCTGGATCAGGATCGGCAGCGTGATCGCGGCCGCGCCAGCCTGCGCCGCCGCCATCGCATCCATCATCTCCCTGCCCAGCCGCGCGCCGATCTTGCCGCCATAAACGAGCGGGTCGGCGCGATAGGCCGCGACCACCGCGGGATCGCGGCTGACCCCCGCGTCGTCGAGCGCCAGCACGCCAAGCCGCGGCGCGAAGCGCGAGAGCAGCCCGCTGATCCAGACGGTGAAGCGCGAGGGCGGCGCGGCGGCCACGATCGCCGGCCCCGACAGCGCGGCGGCGGCGAACGCATCCTGCCGATCGATCAGGAACAGCGTCGCGATCAGCCCGCCCATGCTGTGCCCCATGAGCAGGCGCGGCACCCCCGGATGGTTGATCTCGGCCAGCGTCAGCAGTTCGGCCATGCCGTCCAGGAAGACGGAGAAGCGCGGGACGAACCCGCCCTCGCCGTCCGATCGGCCGTGCCCCCAATGATCGACGGCATAGACCGCATAGCCCGCCTCTGTCAGCCGCCGCGCGACATGGGCATAGCGCCCGGCATGTTCGGCATAACCATGCGCCAGCAGCACGACGGCTTTCGGCGGACCGGGCGGCAGCCAGTGGGTGACATGCAGCGCCGCGCCCGCGGCGGCGGACCCGGCGGGCAGGACGAGCGCGCCGCTCGCCATCCTTAGCGCACCGGCTTTTTCAGCGCCGCGCTGCGGTGGCCGGGGCCATCGTCGCCGCTCTTGTCGATCTTGGCCAGGATCGCGTCGAGCGCGCGGCTGATCGCGGTTTGCGTGCGCACCATTTCGATCTTGGGCCATGCGGTGCGCTGGCCCGTATCGATCAGCTCGTCGATGTCCGCCTGCGCCAGATCGGAGAGGATTTTTGCCGGCGACCAGAATTTGGGCGGCCGGATGATGTTGATGTCGCCGGTATATTCCTGATTGATCACCGATCGCGCCATATTGGCCAGGCTGTTGATCGGCGGCACCAGTTCCAGCGGCTTCTGGAAAATCACCATATTGGCGTTCAGCCACGCCTTGAACGTCGCCATCGACGCATGTTGAATGGCCTCGATCGGCGCCATCTGCTTGCGCGTGTCGGTCGCGAAGGGCAGCGCCAGCGGGTTCGCCTGACTGACGATATGATGATTGACGCCATAGAGGCGCTCGAGCCGCTTGGTCGGGATGTCGTGCGTCACCGACCCGTCGACCCAGCGCCGGTCGGGCTGATAGGGGATGCGGTTGCCATCCTCGTCGCGCGCCATCAGCATCACCGGCGGAAAGACGCCGGGCACCGCGCAGGACGCCAGCACCGCCTCGCGGATCAGCACATTGGGCGCGGTGATCGCGTTGAGCAGGCGGCCGTTCTGATGCTTTTCGGCCGGGGCGACCGAAACGTTCAGGTGCCGCCCGCTGATCTCATAGGCTTCCTGAAAGGTCAGGTCGGGAATCAGTTCGGCCAG
Source organism: Sphingopyxis macrogoltabida (assembly GCA_003241685.1). Lineage (GTDB taxonomy): Bacteria > Pseudomonadota > Alphaproteobacteria > Sphingomonadales > Sphingomonadaceae > Sphingopyxis > Sphingopyxis macrogoltabida_A. Next base: position 28,210 of record QFPJ01000025.1, on the reverse strand, counting down.
CCGGTCGCGCACCGCATCGGGCGCCAGCCGCTTGCCCGCCGGGTCGCGCGCCGGATTGGCGAGCCGGCTGCTGTCGAGGAAGGGGCCGACATCGGCATCCTTGCGCGTGCACACGATCGCCGCGACGATCGACCCGCCGCTCGACCCGGCCAATATGTTCGGCAGCACCCCCTGCTCCCACAGCGCCCGCACGACGCCGACATGGAAGAACAGGAAGCTGCCCGACCCCGACAGGAGCAGCGCCGACCGGCCGTAGCAATGCTGCGCCCGGCGGAAGAAATCGCGCTTTTCCTCCCGCGGGATCGCGCGCGAGGCGGCGATGCGATTGAGCGCCGACACCACCTCCGCGACATAGGCCTCGATCAGCGCCTTGGTGCCGAAACGGGCCTTTTGATACAGCCGTTCATGCCCCATGCCGTCGATATTGCCGTGGATGCCTTCGTTGAGGACGAAGAGCAGCCCCTTCACATCGTTCGCGGCGTCCAGCTTGCGCAGCTTTTCCAGCCGCGCCCGGATCGCCTTGTAATCGAAATGGCGGCTTTCGTCGGCATCGCGCCACGCCTGCATGCCGGATTTCGCATCCTGCGCCGTCGCGGCCTTTGACCAGGCGGCATAGTCGGATGCTTTCGCAAGCTCTGCGTCGGCGCTCAGCGTCGGGGAAAAGATCATTCGGTGGTCCTGCGCGATGGTTTATTTTTCCGGAGTCTTGCGGCTTGCGTTGTCTTTGGCAACTGTTTTGAGGTTGGGTCCGGTCCCTTACCCCCACTCGTCATCCCGGACCTGATCCGGGATCCAATATACTGGCGCTGCGTGAATGGATCCCGGATCAGGTCCGGGATGACGATGCAGAAGGTTTCTTCTTCCTTTTCTCCGGAGCTTTCGTTTTTACCCTGGCCTTCGCCGGCGCCTCCACCGTCTCCGCCTTCGGTTCCGCGCCCATCAGATCGGCGAAGCTGGCCTCGATACATTCCCGGAAAAAGGCGATGTCGGGCATGATCGCGCGTTCGCCGATGATCGAAAAGGCGATGCGGCCGTTATAGCTGGGGGTGGCGATGAACAGGCCCATATTATTGGCCAGCGGCGCCATGCCATGCTGCTGAACCAGCCGCGCCCCGGCCAGATAGAGCGGCACCTGCGCGCCCGGCACGTTGGAGATGAACAGGTTGGTGCCGCGCACCGCGAAGCGTTCGCTGGTCAGCAGCCGCGCGACCGCCGCCATCGTCGCGCCGGGGATATGCTGCGACAGGTCGGTCATGATCCGCGCGCTGACGCCCGCCTTCGCCTCCTTCGCCTCGACCGTATAGTCGCGGATCGCGGCGAGCCGATCGAGCGGCCCGGCGATGTCGGTGCGGATCGGGACGCTCATCGCCGATACCTGATTGCCCGGCGTGCTCGCCTTCCCCGCCGCCTTTTCCTTGCCGCGCAGGTTGATCGGCGCCACCGCGACCAGGCTTTCCTTCGGCAATTCCTTATGCTTCGCCAGATATTTGCGCAGCGCCCCGCCGATGGTCGCGATGACCACGTCGTTGACCGTCGCGCCGGGCACCTTTTTGCGGATGCCGGACACATCGGCCAGCGCGACCGTCGTCGCGTCGAACATCTTGTGCGGCCCGACAGGCACGTTGAAGCGCGTTTCGGGCACCCCGGCGATCATGCCGCCTTCGGCGACCGACTTGCGCGCGGCGGTCAGGATCGCGGGCGACATCTTCATCAGCGCATTGGCGAATTTGACCGGCGATTGCAGCGACGCGGCCCAGGCGCGCGACAGGATTTCGGCGCTCGACGGCGCATCGCCCAGCTCCTCCAGCGGCGGCGGATCGGCAATCGCGGGCGTGCCGTGCGGATCGATGTCGCTCATCGCGATAAAGGCATGGGCGCCCGATGCCCCGTCGACCGCGGCATGATGGACGCGGTGCAGCATCGCGAAGCTGCCCTGCGGGATGCCGGGGATGCGGTCCAGCCCCTCGATGATGTAAATGTCCCAGAGCGGCCGGTTCATGTCCATCGGCTTGGAAAACCAGCGCGCCACCGCGATGCAGAATTGCCGCCAGTCGCCCGGTTCGGGCAGGCGCGCATGGCTCATATGCGCCTCGATATCGAAATGCTCGTCCTCGACCCAATAGGGATGGTCCATGTCGAAGGGCAGCCGGTGCAGGCGGCGCCGGAACAGCGGCGATGTGTCGACGCGCGACTGGACATGCGCGATGATGTCCTTGAAGCGCACGAAGCCGCCGGGCGCGGTCGACGGGTCGTAGATATACACCCCCATGATATGCGTCAGATTGTTCGCCGTCTGGGTATAAAGGAACTGCGCATCCTGCGCGCTGAGCTGTTTAAGCATGTGATACTCCCATACCCTTCGTCATTGCGCGGAACCGCAGGCGACGCGCCGATCCGGAGCGGGCGTAAACCGCCGCCGGATGGCGTCGCTCCGCTCGCGATGACGAAGCCGAAAGCGGCATCGTCATTCTCCCGGTCCCGGCAAACGATCCGCGAGCGCCGTCGTCGACAGGCGCATCGATTCCATGACGTTCGCAAGGCCGCGCAGCTCGGCTAGCAGCGCGCGCCGCGCGTCCAGACTGTCGGGCGTCGCCGTGTCCGCCAGCCCCATGTGCCGCATCAGCGACAGGCCGTTGGCGAACAGCAGCTTGCCGATCGCCGCCTCGCTGCTGATCCGGCGGAGCAGATAGGCGCGGCGCCCCTCGACCAGCGCCGCATCGAGCAGCGCCTTTTCGTCCACCCCCTCGCCCGCCGCCGCCCGCGCGAGCAGGTCGGCGACGACCGAATAGGCTTCGGCAAAGGGCAGCAGCACCGCATGGCCGACCAGCGGCTGGCACCGGCGCAGCAGCTGCGCGACGCCGCGATCGCCGCTCGCCAGCCGCTTGGCCCAGGCGGGGTCGATGCGCGCCAGTTCGGCTTCAATCGCGGCGCGATGTTCGTCGCGCGGGGGGTAGAAGAATTCGAATTTGAACAGGTCGCGCAGCCGGTCGATCCGCGACCAGAAGGCATCGGCCGCATGGCCGCTGTCGGCGTCGCGCAGGCCGAACAATGTCAGTTCGATCATCGCGCGGTCCAGGAAATGGTGGACGATGATATTGCGGTAGTAACTCGCCATCGGATGCTTCGCGGGGTCGATCGAATAGATCGTCTCGCGGCCCGCCTCGTACCGGGTCAGCAAGCCGCTGGCGACCAGCGTGTCGACCGTGACCGACAGCGCCGCCGCGTCGCCGCCGTCGACCCGTTCCAGGTCCCGGCTCAGCCGGATGCCGCGCGCGCGGGCCCAGTCGACCACCGCCGCGATCGCCGTGCGCATCTCGCCCGCGGTGATGCCGCGCGGCGCGGTGCCGAGCAGCATCAGGCACAGCACCGACGTCACGGTCAGCGGGGTGACGCGGTTCGCCTCGACCGCGACGGCAAAGGCGATGCGTTCCAGCGCGCGCTTGTCCTCCGGCCCCGGCGCGCGTTCGATCACCACCGGATCGCCGATGTCCAGCCGGATGCGGCCCGACGGTTCCTTCAGGCTTTTCATATAGCCGATGAACCAGGACAGGCTTTCGGGCTTCTTGCTGCGCCCCGTCTGTTCGGCGGCATATTCCTCGACATCGCGGATCAGGTCGAAACTGGTGACGAAGGGCACGAAATGCACGTCGCCCGTCCCCGTCGCATGGGCGGCGTCGAGGACATATTTCATCAGGCCATATTTGGGCGGCATCAGCTTGCCGAGGCGCGAGCGCGTCCCCTCGAACGCCCAGGACAGCGGGAACCGCTTGGCAAGCAGCCAGGCGATATAATGGCGCAGCACCAGCTTGTAGACCGGCTGGTCCTGAAAGCTGCGCCGCACGAAGATCATCCCCGACCGGCGGAAGAACTCGCCCATGACCGCAAAGTCCAGGTTCGCGCCGCCGAACAGGTGCAGCATCGGCAGGTCGTTGTCATAGGCGAGCTTGCTGGGCGTCGCGCCGTCGATATAGGTTTTGTGCGTGAAGAGGATGCACGTCGGATGATCGCGCAGCACGGCGCGCAGCCGGGCCAGTTCGGCCGCGTCGACCTCCATCTCGGGCGCATAGCCGCCGAACATCATCCGGTCGAGGCGCGCGCGCAGGTCGAGGAACAGCGCCGAAGGCCGCGCGATCACCTCCTTCATCAGCGGCCGCGCCTCGCGATACAGGTCGGCGACCGGACGGCCGAGCTGCCCCGCGAGATCGGCCAGCGCGGCGCGAAATTTGGGGTTGGTGCGCAAGCTGTCGGCGACGAAACGCGGCACCTTGTACCGCGTGCCCCGAATGCCGCGTTCCGCCACGTCGAGCGCCAGCGCCGCCTGCCGCGCGACGAAGCCCGCGAATTCCGGGCTGCCCGCCCCCTCGCCATCGCCGCCGCCGGTCTGGGCGCGGAAACGCAGCCGCAGCGTGTCGAGCGTCGCGCCCTCGCCGACGAGTATCTGCGCCCGGCGCCGGTCGCGCAACAGGATCAACCGCGCGCGCAGCGCCCCCGGATGCCGCGGGTCGCCAAAGATCAGGTGACGGAATTTCAGCGCCCGGTCGCGGTCGAAACCCGGAATGCGCCACGCGACGCGCAGCGGCACGACCTGCCGCGACGGCGATCCGTCGAGCCGGGCGCTGAGGACATCGACGGGCAGCGCATGGTCGCCGTCCTCGATGTCGAGACTGGCCCACGCCGGCTCGCCGTCCCCGGATGTCGAGTGAATCCAATCGAGCAGGATACGTCGTTCGACCCCGTGCCGCGCATCGATGATATAGAGCCGGTCCACCGCCTGCTCCGCGACAATCGGCGTGCGGGGCGTTCCGTCGGCCACCGCGTCAGACCTTGCTCGTCATTGCGAGGAGCGAAGCGACGTCGCAATCTCCTGCTCGCGACCACCGTGCTCGATCGATGGCGGGAGATTGCTTCGCTTCGCTCGCAATGACGATGCGGGTCATGCGCTAGACTTTCCTTCCCTTTCGGGGAGGATGAGTTTTTCCCGCCGCGCCTTTCTTCGACGCCGCCTTTTTCGCGGGTGCCTCCTTCGCCGGCACCGGCTCCGCCGCCACCGATTCGGCGACGCTCTCCTCCGGCTGTCCCAGCGTCCGCAGGAACATGTTCCTGACGTCGCGGACATGCGCGTTCAGCGTCTTCGCGGTCCATGTCGACGTATCGACCGGCGGCAGCACGGTGACGCGCACCGTCGCCGGACGCATGACGAACTCGTTCTTCGGCGCGACGTCCGACGCATTGTGGATGACGATCGGCACGATCGGCACCCCCGCCTGCATCGCCAGGTGAAAGGCCCCCTTCTTGAAGGGTTCGAGCTTCGGGGTCAGGCTGCGCGTGCCTTCGGGCGCGATACAGATCGACTTGCCATCGTTGCGGATCGCATCGACCAGCGGTTCCATCGCCTTGATCGCGCTCTTGCCGTCGGCGCGGTCGACGAAGACGGTGCCGCCCCATTCCATCAGCTTCCCCAAAATGGGGATGTCCTTGATCTCCTTCTTGCCCACCCCGCCCATGTCGCGGCGGATGAGCTTGGCCAGGATCATCACGTCGGCCTTGCTCTGATGGTTGAAGATGAAGACGCAGGGGCGCGACGACCACAGGTGGCGTTCATCCTCCACCTCCAGCTCGACGCCGGTGATCGCGGTCGCGAAATCGCCGAACAATCCCATGGAAAAATTGACCGCCTCGCGCTGCGACCGGGTGAGCGCCCAGATCGGCAGACCCGCGGCGAAAGCGCCGACGAGCGAGCCGGTGGCATAGATGGTGCGCGTATAATCGACCCATGACGGCGTGCCGCGGCTCGCGAAACGCTGCACCGGCCAGCCCTTTTCGTCGGCGACCGCCTTGAGCTTCAGATTGGGGTTGAGCGGGCGCGGCTTGCCGACGCGTTCGAGCAGTTCGATGTCGTCGTCGCTGTCCGAATAGAAAAAGCTGTTATCCAGATCGAGCCCATATTCGGCGGCCAGCTCTTCGGCGGCCAGCACCTTGCCCTCCCCGAAACAGAGCGGACGGATGATGTCGCCGGTGAAAACCCCATCCTCTATTTCATAGGCCGAACATTTGATGTCGGTGATGCCCAGGTCGCGCGCGGTCGGTTCGATCTGATAGATGGTCGCCGACGAGATGATCGCGACGCGGTGGCCCTTCGCCTGATGCGCCTCGATGATCGCGCGCGTTTCGGGATAGATTTTGCGCGCGATATGCTTTTTGTAAAGCTCCTCGCCGAACTCGACGAAGCTTTCCTCGTCGACGCCCTTCATGAATTTCGCCGCGGCGGTCATCAGGCCCGAAAAGCCGAGTTGCCCCAGGCTGTGCTGCGCGATGACCTGCGCGGTTTCGGCGACCTCCTCGACCGACATCTGGCGGCGCTGGAATTTCTCGCGCAGCATCGCGGTCGCCGAATAGCCGGAGATGATCGTGCCGTCGAAATCGAACAGCGCGGCAATATGGGGTCCGGGTTCGGACGCCAGCACTTCTTCCAAATGCGGCTGCGGCCTTGGCACGCGCATCTCCCCACCGACGGCTATATTGCCGCTTTCTCCTGCACGATGGCAGGTAAAATGGGGTTAATCAATGGCGCGAAAGCGCCGCCGCGTCGCGCGCGAGTGTCCCGATCCGGGCCGGATCGACCGGCCCGGACGGCACGACCCAGCTGCCGCCGACGCAGCGCACGGGTTCCAGAGCCAGCCAGTCGGGCGCGGTCGCGGCGGTGATGCCGCCGGTCGGGCAGAAATTCACGTCCCCGAACGGGCCGGCCAGCGCCTTGAGCGCCGGGATGCCGCCGCTGGCCATCGCCGGAAAGAATTTGAAACTGTCGAGCCGCAGGTCCAGCCCGCGCATGATGTCGCCCGCATTGGCCACGCCGGGAAGGAAGGGGATGCCGTCCGCGACCGCCGCTTCGCCCAGATCGTTGGTCAGACCCGGCGAAACGATGAATTCCGCGCCCGCCCCGACCGCCGCGCGCAGCATCGAACGATTGAGCACCGTGCCCGCCCCGACCACCGCCCCCGCGACGGTCTTCATGGCCTTCAACGCGTCGATCGCGGCGGGGGTACGCAGCGTGACCTCCAGCACCGGCAGGCCGCCCGCCACCAGCGCCTCGGCCAGCGGCACCGCATCCTCCACCCGGTCGATGACGATCACGGGGATCACCGGCGCCAGCGCCATGATCTGTTCGATACCTGAATCTGCCATTTTTTTCTCCGTTCGCCCTGCACGTGCCGAAGGGCTGTTCTTTTTGACATCTGGAAGGGAAGGCCGGTGCTTCGACACGCTCGGCCCGAACGGGCGTGCCGCCTAAATCACCATCTCCATCGCGGCCAGCATCGCCGATCCGCCCTTTTCCGCTTCGTCCGCATGATGCCGGAAAAGCGCGAACAATTCGCGGCCGACGCCAACCGCCGGCGGCGGCGGCGCGGCCGCTTCGCGCAGCACCCACTGCGCCTCGTCAACGAGCGCGACCGCCTCTCCGTTCCGCGCGCACACGCGAACGACATCGCCGTCGCGCAAAAAGGCGACGGGACCGCTGATGCCATCGGGGCCCGGCAAGGCCTCGGGCGACAGGTGGATGACCGCGGGCACCTTGCCGCTGGCCCCCGACATGCGTCCGTCGGTGAGCAGCGCGACGCGATAGCCCTTGTCCTGCAACACGCCCAGCGCCGGGGTCAGCTTGTGCAGTTCGGGCATGCCGTTGGCGCGCGGCCCCTGAAAGCGCACGACGACGACGACGTCGCGGTCGAGTTCGCCCGCCTTGAACGCGGTCAGCACCTGATTCTGATCGTCGAAAATCCGGCACGGCGCCTCGATCGTCCAGCGATCTTCCGCGACCGCGCTGGTCTTGATGATCGCGCGGCCGAGATTGCCGGCGAGCAGGCGCATGCCGCCATCCGGGGAAAAGGGCGCCGCGACGGGGCGCAGCATGGTGTCGTCGCGGCTCGTCGCGGGCGCCGCCTGCCAGCGGAGCGCGCCGTCCTCCAGCACGGGTTCGGCCGCATAATCGGCCATCGTCCCGCCGACCGTCAACACGTCGCCGTGCAGCAATCCCGCGCCGAGCAGTTCGCGCACGACGTAGCCGATGCCGCCCGCCGCGTGGAAATGGTTCACGTCGCCCGCACCGTTCGGATAGACGCGCGCGAGCAGCGGCACCGCGTGGCTGAGTTCGTCGAAATCCTGCCAGTCGATGACGATGCCCGCCGCGCGCGCGATCGCGGGCAGATGGATCGCATGGTTGGTCGACCCGCCCGTCGCGAGCAGGCCGATGGCGGCGTTGACGATCGCCTTTTCATCGATGCAGCGTGCCAGCGGCCGGTAATCGTCGCCGTCCCACCCGATCGCCGCCAGCCGGTGCGTCGCCGCGCGGGTCAATTCCTGCCGCAGCTTCGTCCCCGGATTGGTGAAGGCGCTGCCGGGGATATGCAGTCCCATCACCTCCATCATCATCTGGTTCGAATTGGCGGTGCCGTAAAAAGTGCAGGTTCCGGCGCCATGATAGGAAGCGGCCTCCGCCTCCAGCAGTTCTTCGCGGCTCGCCTTGCCCTCAGCATAAAGCTGGCGGACGCGCTGCTTTTCCTTGTTGGCAAGGCCCGAGGGCATCGGCCCCGCGGGGACCAGGATTTGCGGCAGATGGCCGAAACGCAGCGCGCCGATGAGCAGGCCGGGGACGATCTTGTCGCAGATGCCGAGCAGCAGCGCGCCCTCGAACATCGCATGGCTCAGCGCGATCACCGTTCCCTGCGCGATATTGTCGCGGCTGAACAGCGACAGGTCCATCCCCGCCTGCCCCTGCGTCACGCCGTCGCACATCGCCGGGACGCCGCCCGCGACCTGCGCCGTGGCCCCCGCTTCGCGGGCGAACAATTTGATCTGTTCGGGGTAGCGGCCATAGGGCTGATGCGCCGAAAGCATGTCGTTATAGGCGGTGACGATGCCGATATTCATTTCGGCGCCGGAGCGGATCGCGGGCTTGTCCTCTCCCGCCGCCGCGAAGCCGTGCGCCAGGTTGCCGCATGACAGGTTGCCGCGGTTCGTCCCGGCGTCGCGCTGGCGCGCCATCAGGTCCAGATAGGCCGCACGCCGTTCCGCGCTGCGGGCGGTGATGCGGGCGGTGACGGCCGCGACGGCGGGGTGAAGATCAGTCATGCCAACTCGCCCCGTCGCGTTCGATCAGCGCGATCGCACTCGAAGGCCCCCAACTTCCGGCGGTGTAATTTTGCGGCGCGAGATCGATGGCGGTCCAGGCGTCGCGGATCGAATCGATCCATTCCCACTGCGCCTCCACCTCGTCGCGGCGCACGAACAGCGTCTGGTCGCCCTCGATGAAGTCGAGCAGCAGCCGTTCATAGGCGATGCGGCGGCGCTCGCCCTCGAAGCTGTGCGACAGCGACACGTCCAGCGTCACCTCCTTCAGCTTCACGCCATCGCGGTCGAGGCCGGGCTGTTTCGCCAGCACCTTGACGCGGATATTCTCTTCGGGCTGCAGGTTGATGATCATGCTGTTGGCGTCGAGCCGGCCCGCGCCGACGCGCGCGAAGATATTGTGCGGCACCGGCTTGAACTGGATCAGCACTTCGGACTTGCGCTGCGGCATCCGCTTGCCGGTGCGCAGATAGAAGGGCACGCCCTTCCAGCGCCAATTGTCGATGAAGGCCTTGATCGCGACGAAGGTTTCGGTGTTCGACGGCTCGCCCAGTTCCTCGGCATAGCCGGCGACCGCGGTGCCGCCCACCGCGCCGCTGCCATATTGGCCCTTCACGCTGTGCGTTTTGGCATCGTCGGTGCCCATCTTGCGCAGCGATCGCAGCAGCTTCACCTTTTCGTCGCGCACCGCGGTCGCGGAAACGCTGGCCGGCGGTTCCATCGCGATGATCGCGAGCAGCTGGAGCATATGGTTCTGCACCATGTCCTTGAGCGCGCCGACCCCGTCATAATAGGATACGCGCCCCTCCAGCCCCACCGTCTCCGCCACGGTGATCTGGACATGGTCGATCGCCTGAGCGTTCCACAGCGGTTCGAACAGCATGTTGGCGAAACGCAGCGCCAGCAGGTTCTGGACCGTTTCCTTGCCCAGATAATGGTCGATGCGGAAAATATGATCCTCGGCAAAGGCGCTGCCGACCTGTTCGTTGACCGCGCGCGATGACGCCAGATCCTGGCCGATCGGCTTTTCCATCGCGATCCGGCATTCGGCGCACGCGATCCCCGCGGCGTTCAGCCCCTGCGCGATCGGCCCGAACATCGACGGCGGCGTCGACAGATAGGCGCCGATCGGCCGGCCCAGCCGATCGCCCAGCATCGCGGCCAGATCGTCATAGCCGGTGCCCGCCCCGGCATCGACCGGGCAATAGTCGATCCGGTCCAGAAAGGCCGCGATCGCGCCTTCGTCGGGATGATCGGACGGCAGATATTTATCCAGCGCGGCGCGCACCATCGCGTGGCACGCCGCGCGGTCCATTTTCGAACGCCCCGACGCGATGATCGCCAGCTCTTCCGCCAGCAGGCCGTCGACATGCAGGTTGTAGAGCGAGGGAAACAGCATGCGCTGCGCAAGGTCGCCCGTCGCACCGAACAGGATCAGGGTTTCGACTTTCACGCTCACAGGCTTCCCCTTGGATATCCGCCCACCGAATTGGCGGATGCTCGCGGCGATTGCAACGCAGCATACGTAGGCCGGCCGGGATCGTCCGTTGCGAAGAGGACGGATTCCCTTTGGCGCGGAATCTGCTTAAGAGCGCGATGATGACCGACGCGCCGCAGCCCTATGACCTGATCGTGATCGGTGGCGGGATCAACGGGACGGGCATCGCCCGCGATGCCGCCGGGCGCGGCGCGCGCGTCCTGCTGCTCGAACAGGGCGATCTGGCGCAGGGCACATCGTCGGCGTCAACGAAACTAATCCACGGCGGCCTCCGCTATCTCGAACATTATGAATTCGCGCTGGTGCGCGAGGCCTTGAAAGAGCGTGAGATTCTGTGGGGCATTGCGCCGCACATCATCCGCCCGCTGCGCTTCGTCCTGCCGTATCGCAAGGGGCTGCGCCCGCGCTGGCTGCTGCGGCTCGGCCTGTTCCTCTACGACCATATCGGCGGACGCCGGAAACTGCCCGCGACGCGCAGCATCGACCTGCGGCGCCACGTCGCGGGCGCGCCGCTGCAATCGCAATATGTCCATGGCTTCGAATATTCCGACGGCTGGGTCGATGATGCGCGGCTGGTCGTGCTCAACGCCCGCGACGCCGCCGCGCACGGCGCGCGCGTCCGCACCCGGACCCGGGCCGAGATGCTGCGCTGCGAGAATGGGCTTTGGATCGTCGATGCCGCCGACGACCGGGGCCAGACCTATCGCTTCGCCGCCCGCGCCGTCGTCAACGCCGCGGGACCCGCGGTGCTCGACCTGCTGCGCCGCGCGGACGCCGAGCCCGACCATGCGATGCGGCTGGTGCGCGGATCGCACATCGTCGTGCCGCGGCTGTTCGACCATGATAATGCCTATTTCTTTCAGTTGCCCGACGGGCGTATCTTCTTTGCCATCCCCTATGAGCGCGGCTTCACGCTGATCGGGACGACCGACGTCGACCATCAGGGAACGCTCGCCGATATTCGCGCCAGCGACGAGGAGATCGCCTATCTGTGCGAGGGGGCGAACGAATATTTCCGGACGCCGGTGACGCCCGCCGATGTCGTCTGGAGCTATTCGGGGGTGCGTCCGCTGGTCGAGGATGGATCGGGACGGCCGGAGGCGGCGACGCGCGGCTATCGCATTGATGTCGACCTGGACGAAGGGGCGCCGCTGCTCACCATCTATGGCGGGAAGATCACCAGCTATCGCCATGTCGCGGAGCATGCGGTGGACGAACTGGCGGAACATCTGCCGGCGCTGGCCGGCCGGCCGTGGACGGCGCAGGCGCCATTGCCCGGCGGGGATTTCGCAACCGACGGCGCCGCGGCGCTGCGCGCGGATTACAAGCTTACTCACCCCTTCCTGCCCGCCGCGACCGCCGATCGCATCACCCGCGCCTATGGCACCGACGCGCGCCACTGGCTGAAGGATGCCGACGACTGGGACGCGCTGGGCGGCGAGATCGCCCACGGGCTGAGCGTCGCCGAGGTCGAATGGCTCATCACGCGCGAATGGGCGCGCAGCGCCGACGACATTTTGTGGCGGCGCACCAAGCTGGGGCTGCTGTTCGGCGCGGATGACATCGACCGGCTGACGCACTGCATCGACACGATCCCGCGCCCGGCCGCGCCCACCGACTGACCCCGGAGCTTCGGCCGCCCTGCGGCCCGATCCATGGCCTGCGGCCGGCCGCCCACGTATCCGTCTCGTGGTTCGGCGCGCCTTTCGGACAGGCGCTTGTTATTCGGCATCGCCGCCTTTCGCATCGGTAGAGCGGACGGACGATCTTGCGCCGTCTCTGCCGCTCCTCTGCAAATGCCAGCGCCGGCGCCAACTTTCCGCTGAGGCTGTTTCCCTGCAACGGCATCTCATTGCCGGAAGGACCCTGCGCCGATGCGATCAAGCGAATTCGATGACCCCGGACTCCAATGAATCGCACCGGCAGATCTGGTCCTTCCTATCCAAATTGTTGAAGGGCAAGCTGGTCGCGGGAATCCTCAGCCTGGGCTATTTCGCCATCGCGGCGCGCATGCTGGGCGTCCACGACTATGGCGTGCTGCTTCTTGTCCATGGCTACGCCATATTCGTCGGCGGGGTTCTCGCGCTTTCCGGATGGCATGGATTGGTGCGTTTCGGCCACGACGCGCTCGCTGCGCGCGACCATGGCGGATTTCGCAAGCTCGCGACCTTCATGGCCGGATTGGAACTGGGCGTGTTTCTGCTTGCCCTGTGCGCCGCCGCGCTGCTTGCGCCGATGGTCGGCCCGAGGCTCGGCTGGCCGCCCGAAGCGACCCGCTTCGCACCGCTTTATGCCGTCGCCATCTTCGCGACGGTCCGGATGACCCCCAACGCCATATTGCAGATCGCTGGCCGCTTCGACCTCGTCGGATGGCACCAGATCGTCATGCCCGCCTCGCGGCTGGCCGGCGCCGTCATCCTCTGGTTCGCCGGCGCGGGCTTGCGCGAATTTCTGTGGGTCTGGCTGATCAGCGCGCTGCTGGAAGGGGTGTCGATGTGGCTGATGGCCGCCTGGGCCTGGCGGCAGATGCAGATCGAACGGACCGCAGTGCCCGGCACCGCCATGCCGAACCGCGTGAACCGCGGGTTCCTGGGCTTCGTGCTGACGACCAACGCCGACATCACGCTGCGGGAATTCGGGCCAAGGGTGATCCCGCTGATCGTCGGCGCCACGCTCGGCCCGGCCGCCGCCGGTCTTTTCTCGGTCGCCCAGCGCGCCGGCCTGATCTTCGAGCAGCCGGCGCAGCTGCTGGGCCATGCCAGCTATGCGGTGGCCGCGAAACTCGCCGCCGAGGGGCGGGTCGCGGAAAGCCGGAGCGCCATCTGGAAAAGCATCGGCATCGCGATGCTGCTGGCCATCCCGCTGACGGTCGTCGTCGCCCTGCTGGCGAAACCGATCCTCACGCTGCTCGGCGGCCCGGGGTTCAGCAGCGCATCGACGTTGTTGATCCTGATCGTCATCGCGAAAATGCTGCAGATCGGAGCGCCGACGCTCGCGGCCGCGCTGGCCGCGATGAAACGGCCGGGGCATTCGATATTGATCAACCTGGGCGCCAATATCGCGATGCTGTGGGCATTACCGCTCCTGCTCGGCGCGTTCGGGCTCGAAGGCGCCGGCCTGCACATGATCGCGCAAAGCGCGGTGATGATGGCCGCCTTCGCGCTCATCACGAACAAGGCCTATCGCCGCGCCGCGCGCAAGCCCGGATTCGCAGGTTGAGCGATCTTCAGGGCAAGCGCATCTGGGTGATGGCCAAGGGCTACACACCCGACGAGGGCGGCATGCAGACCTATGCCCGCGCCGTGGCCGGCGCCTATGCCGCGCGGGGTGCGGCGGTGACGGTCGTGACTCAGACAAGCGCCGGGCCGCGCAGGGCGGTGCTGGACGGCGTGGACGTTATCGACATTGGCCCGGGCAAATCGCCCCTCGTCCTCTGGAAATTCTGGCGCGCGCTCCAGACCCTCAAACGACGCGTCGGCGCGCCGGACTTTCTGCACGCGACCACCTGGCGCACGGCCGTTCCGCCGATGCTTCTCGGCCTTCCCTATGCCGTGACCTTTCACGGACGCGAGTTCATGTATGCGCGGGGCATCGTGCTGGGCGTTATGCGTCGCGTCGCTCGCAACGCCGTCCGCCGGGTCGCGGTCAGCCGTTTTTCGGCGGAGAAATTATCCTGCCGCCTCGGCGACGGAGCAGACATCGCAGTCGCATGGAACGGCACCACCCCCGGCCTGCCCCTCGCGGCCGCAAACCAGGGCGACAACGACCCGCCGCTGATTCTTTCGCTGTGCCGGCTCGAACCGCGCAAGAATATCCGCAAGGCGGTGCTCGCCGCAGCGCACTGCCGCAATATCGGTCTCGATTTTCGGTTCGTGATCTGCGGACGCGGGCCCGACTTCGACGCCATTGCCGCGCTCGCCGTGGATCTGCGCCTGTCGCCGCATGTCGAGGTGGCGGGCTTCGTCGACAAGGCGCGGGCCGACGCACTCTATGCCAGCGCCGACATCTTCCTGCATCCGCAGGTCAGCATCGACGATGGTCACGATTTCGAAGGCTTCGGCATCGCCATCGCCGACGCAATGTATTGCGGCCAGGCCGTGATCGTCGGCGCTGCCGGCGGCTCCCCCGAACTCGTCGTCGACGGCCTGACCGGATTGATCGTCGACGGTGAAGACGCCAATGCAGTGGCGCGGGCGCTCGCCCTTCTTCTGACCGACCACCGCCTCCGGAGACGGATCGGCCGGAGAGCCGCCGTACAAGCCAGTATCGATTTCCGGTGGGACCGGCATGTGCGGATCGTGATGGGGCTTTGCGGCGACGGCTAAGCCGACCTGCCCTCGGAACCTCCACCACGTCCTTGGCGCGCCATAAAGGTCAGGATCGCCTCGGCGGCACGTTCCGATGAAGGACGCCGCTGCATATCGAAGCTGTAGCGAAACAGATCTTCCTGTCGCGCGCGCATTGCGGGATTCAGGCGGGGAACCTCATCAAGCACTGCGATCAGCTCGTCCATCGTATCGAGGACCTGCCCCATGCGCCAATGACCGAAATCGGGATTTCCCTGCCACAGCAGACGTCGCGGATTGAGGAAGAGGCACGGCCGCGGACGCCGGATGAATTCATAGACCTGGCTGCTCGCATCGCCGAGGTAGATGTCGGCCGCATCGGTATAGGTCATGTCGAGACAGGCCGGACTGCCGGTATCGATCAGCATATGGTCCTGTTCATAATCCCCGGGGCGCGGCCCGTGGTTCCAGCCGAGTGCAAACGGCGACAGCGAGGCCGTCACCCGCTTCTTGAACAGCATGACGTGCGGCGCGAAGATCAGATTATAGCGGCCGTCCCGCGCGAACCAGTCGAGAATCCGCGGCCCCATGCGATACCAGGAGGACAGCGCCGGCGACGGATGCGGATTGTACAATATCGTCGGCCGATCCTTCACGAACAGCCGTGGGTGCCTGGGCTGCGGGGCGTCGAACTTGGGATAGCCGATGATGGCGTAGCCGTCCTGTTTCAACAGATCGGCCTGTTCCAGCCTGTCGCGAATCTTCTCGCCCGAAAGCAGCACCAGATCGAACTTTCCACTTGCCTTGTCGAAACCGATCGCCCGGTCGCCCGCCCCGTGCCGCGTATGGACCAGCTTCAGCGACGTCAGGCCGAACAAGGATCGCAGCAGCAAGGATGTTTTTTCGGGCACGACCAGCGCGTCGAGATCGCGGAACCGGTCGAGATTGCGGTGCAGCGTAGAAACGATGTCGGCGGGCAGCGAACGACCGCTGACACGGTTCGCGAAGCTGGCCCATGCGGACGGGGGGCGAAGACGGACGATGTCCGGCGATGGTCCGGACCGGACTCCGACGAGCCGCCGAACCTCCGCTTCGCATCCTTCCGATACCAGGACCGTTATGCGCGCGCCCGCCGCCTGCCGCGCGAGTTCGAGCGCGACCGGCAGCGCGTGGGCGACCTGATGACCGCCCTGATGGTTGAAGAGGAAGCCGATCCTCATGTCCGTCGCCGGCGGAAGCTGCGCCAGTCGAGCACGCGCCAGCCCCGCTGCGCAGCGATCGCACGCAATCGGGTCGACGGATTTACCGCGATGGCTTCGTCGGCATATTCAAAGGTCGGCAGGTCCGAATCATGGTCCGAATAGAAACGGATATGGGCGTCGTCCCGGGCGATGCCTGTCTGTTCCAGAAAGGCTTCGACGCGCAGCATCTTCTCCACGCCGAAGCAGTTGGGGGTGTCGTTCGCGGCGATCAGGCAGCCATCGCGCCACCGCGACGGCGTAGCGACGACATCGTCGATACCAAGCCGATGCGCGATCGGCGACGCGTATAGATGCGGCGCGGCGGTCGCCAGAATGACGCGCCGCCCGGCGTTCCGTTCGCCCTCGACGAGCGCGACCCCCTCGGCATAGAGGCCGCATGCCACCAGATATCGCGCAAAGCGTCCGGCCACCCTCGCCGCCTTGCGCCGCGGCAGAGCAGTGCCGAGAGCCAGACGGTGCATCGCGCCTTTCATCCGGCCGCGCGGCAGGGCGCTCATCGCATAGAGCAGCGCGGCGGGCAGGAGCAGGGGCAGCAGGAGCAGTCGCCAAGGCGCAAGCGAACAGGCCGCGAAAAGCAGAAAGGGCGTATAGGTTGGCACGATGGTGAGGGTACGGTCGAGGTCGAAGACCGACAGTTCCACCGGCTTTGGGACGGGCGCCATCGAGCCATTCCTCTTGTCGTGGAAGATTGCGTCCGCATCCGGCCATCTGCGGAAAGTCGGGGGTCGGGCGACATGGGCCGCGGCGGCACCCTCCCTTCCGCGATGCGCTCAGAAGCTGTAGGTGATCCCGAAAAGCCCATGCGGACTGGTCTTTTTATAGACAATCGGACTGTCCTTCGCGTCGCCCATCAAGGTCGACACGCCGCCCAGCGCCATCACGCCGATGCGATCGGTGATGCGATAGATTGCAATCAGCTCCGCCTTGGCATCGACCAGCCCGCTGCCGCCGCGGTATTGCGGGAGCCCGGATGCCGCAGACTGGGCCGCGGTGACGCCGAAATAGCGATTATTATGCTTTCGGTTCGCCCAGGTCGTGCCGATCGACGGCATCAGCATCAGTTTCTGGCTGGCCATGATCGGATAGGACAGGCTGGCATCTGCCATGACGCCCTCGGTGCTGCCGGTGATGATTTTGGTGACGCCGACGGTTGCTTCGAATCCCGCCTGGCGGAGCTTCACGAATCCGCGGCCGCCCAGCCCCGTCGATAGCTTGCCGATGCCGACGGGCGCCTCCTTGCGGCTGTAACCGTCCGCCATGGTGAAGCCGGCCCCGACGGTGACGGTTTCGGAATCATAGAAATTGGCGCCGATGCCGTCCTGAAAATTGACGAAGAAGCGGCCCCATTTGATATCGATCACGGGGAGAGGCTGGAATTTATAGTCGTCGGCGCCCAGATAGGCTGGCGCATACATCCCGCCGACGCCGATGATGAACTGGTCTCCGCCGCCAGGGCCACCCGGCCCATCAGGACCGCCGGGGCCATCGGGACCCCCGGGGCCATAGGCACCGCCGGGCCCCTCGCGTCCATCGCGTTGGCGCGGACCGTCACCCTCGTCCGGCGGGCCCTGCAGGGCGAGCTTGATCGGCGATGCGGACTGCGCATGGGCTTCGGCAGGCACGATCGCAAAGGGGAGCATGGCAAGCAGAAGCGCCTGGCGCGATCGCTGTGATGGAAATTGCACCATATTGTCCTTCGCTATGTTGTGGGAAGTGGGGATGGTTGTTGGTCCGGACGCCGGGACAGGGGATGGAGCAAGAACACCCGGCGCCCGGTGTCCGGCACGGCGGCGGAGGATCTTGCCGACGCGTGCTCGGAAGCTGTCTCGCTGAAGATATGGCGCCAGAAGCAGGTCGATCGCTTCCAATTGCTGCCGGTCATAACCCAGTCGATAAAGGCGATCGCGTTCGCGCGCGCCCGGAACCCCACCGATGACTCGGCTGAGAATCGCGTAGCGACGCAACCCCTCAAGCCGCGGATTGGCCAGCGGCAGCGACGTCGCGGTGTCGCCGAATATCCAGCAGAAGAGGCGGTTCTTCTTCATCAGGCTCGACAGGGGGTCGTCGAGCGACAGGGCGATCACTTGCCGCTCCAGCGCAGCAATCTGGTGGAACATCGATCCATTCTCCTTTCCCCTGAGACGCCGGGGGCTGGATCGTTCCTCATCAAAAAAGCGCAAATCGGCAGACGCCCGCGTGCCGAGCCCCGGGCGCCTGCATTTCGGTCCGGGCGAATGCGCAGCACCGACGGCCAAATGCCCGGCACCGCATGTCAGGCGCCGTCGGCGGGGACAAAGCGCTTCGGATGTATGAGGGTGAGACGCCTGGAAACGGACCGCCGACCGTCGATCAATCGCGAGCCAGGGCGCCTAGCGCGCGGTCATGACCCATGTGTCGTCGCGTTTCCGGATAACGACGTCGAGCGCCGGGCTCAGCCGCTCGAACTGCGCGACCCCGCTTCCGTCGAGGACGATCGTGCCCGAAAAAGGACGCATCCCGACGGCAGGCGAAACATCGATCCGGATGCCCAGCGTGCGGCCAATATCTTCGGCCACTTGCGACAGCGGGGCCGACGAATAGACGAGCGATCCGCTTTTCCACGAACCGACCGCCTGGGCCGGCACATCCTCGACATCGATCCGCGCCGCGCCGCGCCGATCGACGAGCGCCTCGCCGGCATCGAGAGCAACCGCCGCGCGCCCCGGATTATAGACGATTTTTCCTTCGGCAACGGCAACGCGCACTTCGCCCGCGGTATGGACGACGTTGAAGATCGTTCCGGCGTCCTCGACGATATTGTCGCCGACGATCAGCCGAAAGGGATTGGCCTCGTCGTGCCGAACCTTGAAATAGGCTTCGCCCGAAGCCAGCGATGCGAAGCGCGGGTCCTTGCGATCGAAGGTCATGCGCGTTCCGCCGTTCAGCGTGACTTCGGTCGTCGCGTCGAGCGCGACCACCTGCCGCTCGCCGGGCGCGGTGACCACCTCATATCGATCCGAGCCGGTCGCCGGGAAAAGCACCACAGCCAGCAGGATGGACGCCGCGATCGCTCCGCCCGCACCCCACGTCCACCAGCGGCTACGGCTCGGGGGCTCATAGGGAGTTGCGTCCTCGAAGCGGCTGTCGTCATCGGCGGCTTCCCGGATGACCACATGCGGCAACAACGGGTCGAGTTCCTGATCGGCCGACTCGACTTCTTCATAGGCGTCGGCGTGGCGGCGGTCCTCGGCCAGCCATTCGGCGAACGCCTCCCAGGTGGCGTCGTCTCCATCGCGCAGCCGGATGTGCCACTCGATGGCGCGCGCGCGCAGTTCCCCCTGTGTTTCATGTGACATGGCGGTTTCTTTCCCCTGTGAGATGCCACCGGTCCAAGCGATCCTCATTCCATCGGAGCCGCGCGGACGCTATCGCGTCATAAGCGCGCGCAAGATGCTTCTCGACCGCACTCACGCTGATGCCGAGCCCCTCGGCGATCTGGCGTTGCGGCTCGCCGTCGATGCGGAAACGGCGAAAAATGACCCTGCTCCGCTCCGGCATATTGTCCAGCACCTGTTGCAGCGTCGCCAGTTGTTCGCGCGCAATCAGCTCGGTTTCAATCGACGGGCGGTCGTCGGCCTGCCCTGCATCGCCGCCATGGGCTTCGACCCAATCCTCTTCGCGGCGTGCCCGGCGGCCGGCCGCCCTGCGATGCATCAGAAAATGATTGTTGGTCATGCTGTATAGATAGGCGCGCTGCTGCGCGACCGGTCCCAGCTTTTCGGTCAACAGCTTCAGATGGACGTCCTGCAGAATATCCTCGGCCTCGTCGCGTTCGGCTCCCCGTGACATCAGGAAGCGCGCGAGCGCCGGGCGAAGGTCGCCGAACAATTGTACCAGGCCGCTTTCCATCATAGCGGGCTTGGCTCCTCCAACGGCTTGAGACCCCGCGTCAAGGGCGACTTCGATATTGCATGGGACATGGGGCGCCTGACCGCCCCGACATCCCTGCCATCGATCGCCGGGACTAACCGCCCCCTGCCGCCCATGCAACGCGCTCCATCCACCGCCGCCCGCTGAGGAAAACGGCCCGTGGCGGCATCACGGCCAGGAAGGACCGAATATTCGCCGCGAGGGCGAGGAAGCCGAGGATGAGTCGATTGCCGCAAGCGCAGCATATCCTGATGCTCTTTCACGACTTTGCGCCGGAACCGGCTCTCGCCGATGCGTTGCGACTCGCGCGCGGCTGGCGGCAACGCGGGCGCCTCGTGACCATCTTGTGCGGCACCGTGACAGGGCCGCTGTTGACGTCGGTCCCGGCCGGCGTCGAGATCAAAAGGATTGCGCGCGAGATTCCCAGATCCCCGCTGTCTTTTCGCCATTTCTTTCGCTCCCTCCCATATTCGATCGACCGGATCGCGCCGGACGTTCTGTTCCTGCCCGATGCACCGCATTGCTCGCTCGCGGGCACCGTCCGCCACCTTCCATTCCCACCCAGGGTCGTCGGCCGTTTCGAGCCGGAAGCCTCGGTCGCACTGCCGTTCCGCTGGCCGATCCACCTGTTTTCCCGCTGGGCGGCTCGGAATTTCGACGCGCTGATCATTGGGTCCTCGCGCCTTGGCGTCACGGGTCGACGCATGATCGGCGGCCGCAGCCGATATTTCCTCATCGAAAACAGGCCGTGTGAGACGCAGGCCTATCTCGATCTGTTTGACGTCGTCGTGGGAGCGGGAACGCGTGCGCGTCCCGCCGAGAGCCCGAAGCTTCGCGAAATCCATGCGCGCCGGTCCGGCATCGCTGCCGGGACACGGCCACCGCCGCCCTGAAGCGACGCGGTGTCCGCAACCGCTTCTGGCGGCGCATCGGGCAGCATATTGCTTCCGGTCACGCCCATGGCCGCATTCACGCATATCGGGGCCGAACCGTCCGGCGCAAAAGACCCCGCGTTCGCTGCTCAATATCGTCCACGAAACTGAAGATCACCGGCACGACCAGCAGGCTGAGAAAAGTTGATGTCAGCAAGCCGCCGATCACCGCCGTGGCCATCGGGCGGCGGAAGCTGGCGTCGGCGCCGAAACCCAGCGCGATCGGCGCCATGCCCGCTACCATTGCGACCGTTGTCATGATGATCGGGCGGGCGCGTTTCCGGCATGCGTCGATCAGCGCATCATAGCGCGACAAGCCGCGCTCGGTGATGCCGAGGATAGCATATTCGACGAGCAGAATACTGTTCTTCGCGACGATCCCCATCAACATCACGAGGCCGATCATCGCCGGCATGACCAAGGCATTCCCGGTAAGCAACAAGGCGACAAACGCTCCTCCGATCGACAGCGGCAGGGCAGAAAGGATGGTGATCGGCTGGAAGAAGTCTTTGAACAGCAGCACGAGCACGCAATAGATGCACAGCACGCCGGCGGCGAGCGCCGTGACGAACCCCGTCGCGAGTTCCTCGCCGATTTCAGCGCCGCCATCGGGTATCAGCGAAACGCTGGACGGCATCGATTGAATCGCGGGCAGCGCGTCGATCCGGGCCAGCGCGTCGCCGACCACCATCCCGCCCAGATCGGCGCTGACGGTGATCACGCGCGCACGGTCATAGCGGTTGATCTGCGACAACCCGCTTTCGACCGAGATGGTCGCAATGCTTCCAAGCGGGATGAGCCCGTCGCGGCCGCGGACGCGCAGATTGCCGAGAACCGACAGATCCGACCGCGCCTCATCCGCGATCCGCGTCTTGATGAAGAGCTGACGATTGTCGAGATTGAGCCGTGCGACATCGGCATCGAAATCGCCGTTTGTCGCGACGCGCACGACATCGCCGATCTCCTGGGCCGTAACCCCAAGCTCCGCTGCACGCTGGAAGTCGGGCCGGATGACGATCTCCTGCCGTTCGAGGCTCGCCGAAGATTTGATGTTCGCCAGCGTGCCAATTCCACGCATTCCGCGCTCCAGTGCCTGCGCCGTCTCCTGCAACGCTTCGCTATCCTCGCTCGCCAGGTTGAGTTCGAGATTTTCGCTTCCGAAATCGCCGACGTTAAAGCGCGCGCCGGGAATATCGCGCAGCCGCTCGCGGACCACACCCTCGATATTCGACTTGGTCGGGCGCGCGCCGCGTTGGTCGAGGATCAGCGACAGTTGCGCCGTGCGCACTTCGCCGACCGCTTCCTGATCGCCCTGCCCGATGGCCGCGAACTGGCTGCGTATGCCGTCGACCCCCTGCAATGCGACGCGGACCTCCTCGACGACGCCCTTGGTGGTTTCCAGAGCGGCGCCGGGCGGAAGCTCGATCGACATCTCGGTCAGGCTGCGGTTGTCGGCGGGCAGGAAACCCGCCGGGATCAGGGGCAACAACGCCAGCGAACCCGCCAGAAAGGCTATTGTCGCCGTCATCGTCGTCTTCGGATGGTCGAGCGTCCAGTGGATGGCGGACAAATAGCGCCGCATGACCCGCCCTTCCGCGGGCTCGGCATGGACATTGTCTTTCAGGAAATAAGCCGCCATCATCGGCGTCAGCAGCCGAGCCACCAGCAGGGACGCGAGCACCGCGATCACCGCCGTCCAGCCGAACGGTTGGAAGAACAGACCGGCGAATCCCGACATCATCGCCGTGGGCAGGAATACGACGACAAGGCTCAACGTCGTCGCGATCACCGCCTTGGCGATTTCGTCCACCGCCTCTTCCGTCGCCGCCATGATCGGCTTACCCATGCGTCGGTGGCGCTCGATATTCTCGATCTCGACGATCGCGTCGTCCACCAGAATCCCGACGACGACGGCCATGGCAAGCAGCGTCAGCGTGTTCAGCGTGAAACCGAAATAGTGCATCGCCGCGAAGGTCGGCAGAATCGACAAGGGCAGGGCCGTCGCGGCGATCAATGTCGCCCGCCAGTCGCGCAGGAACAGCCAGACCACAAGGATCGATAATAGGGCGCCTTCATAAAGCATCGCCATCGAGCCTTCATATTGCTCGACGGTATAATCGACTGAACCGCCGACCGGCGTGAAGGTGAGTCCGGGCGTGGACTTGCGCAGTTCCTCCAGTTTCTGGCGAACCTCAGCGGCGACATCGACTTCGCTTGCGCCCTTTGACCGGAAAATCTGGAACGCGACCACCGACCGCCCGTCGAGCATCGCCGCCTCGGTCGGGTCAGCCGCCCCGTCGCGCACCGTCGCAACCTGATCGAGCCGCACGCGGCGTCCGTCCGAAAGCACGATCGGCAAGCTTGCCAGATCCGATGCTTCCGGAACGATCGCGACGGTGCGGATCGACTGTTCGCCGGCGCCCAGCTGGCCCCGACCGCCCGACGATTGCTGCTGCGCGCTGCGGATCGCGCCCGACACGTCGCTCGCGGTCGCACCGACCGCCGCCAGCTTGACGGGATCGACAACAATATCGACCTCGCGCCGCACGCCGCCGACGCGCTCGAATTGACCGACCCCCGGAACCGACCGCACCCGTTTGCCGACCATGTCGTCGACGAACCACGACAACTCAACCTCGTCCATCCGCGACGATTCGATCGCCACCACCAATATCGGCTCGAGCGTGAAGTTGACCGACGTGATTGCCGGTTCCAACAGGTCGGGCGGCAGGTCGGATCGAATGGAATCCACCGCGTCCTTGGTCCTGATCTGCGCGTCCGACAACTCGGTTTCCAGGCTGAATGCGGCATTGATCTGCACCGTGCCTTCGTTCACCGCCGTCGACATGTGCTGCAGCCCGTCGATCGCCGCGACCGCATCTTCCACCGGCCTGGCGACTTCGGTCTCCAGCTGCGACGGCGTCGCGCCGGGCAGCACGGCGACGATCGACACCGCAGGCAACGCCACGTCCGGCAAATCCTGCACCGCAAGCCTGGAAAAGCCATAGAATCCCGCGATCGACAGCAGGAAGAATAGCAGGATCGACGGGATGGGATTGCGGATTGACCAAGTGGCAAAGTTCACGGTTGCGCCTTTCCGGGCCGGGCGATGGCAACGGGGTCACCTTCCTTCAGAAAGGCCGCGCCCCGCTGTACCAGGCGCTCGCTGCCGGAAAGTCCCCGCTCGATCTCGATCAGGCCGCCGTTGCGACGGCCCGTCGTGACGCCGCGCAGGGTGACCTTGGCCGTTTTGGCCGATCCCGGCGCCAGGATGACGAAGCTGCGCCCATCGCGGATGACGACGCATTCCGCCGGCACGACCAATGCCGGAGAATCGCCGACCGCGATGGCGCCGCTGACATACATTTCGGCGCGCGCGATGCTGCCCGGCACAATATCGGCATAGACCACGGCAAGCCGCGAGGTGTCGGTGAGCGCGGGCGCGACCTGTCGGACGACGGCACGCGCGATGCCGCCGTCGGGAAGCGTCAATGCGACGGCCTGTCCCTTCCTGACCGACTTCAGCTGCTCGGCGTCCAGTTCGCCCCGCCATTCGAGCCGGTTCTGGCGAATCATCCGGAATAACTCCTGTCCGGCAGGGACGACGGCGCCGAGCGTTGCCATCCGCGCGCTTATCACCCCATCGTCGGGGGCGACGATAGCGGTGTAACGCAGTTCGAGACGCTTGGCGGCCAGCAGCGCGGCGGCCGTCCGGGCTTCGGTCGCAAATTGCAGCGCTTCCTGATCGCTGATACCGCCGACCTCCTGAAGTCCGCGCGCCCGCGCGTCATTCGCGGCCGCTTGCATCTGGCGCGCGACGAGTTCGGCCTCTTCGGCCCGCAGCAGCGCCGGGTTCAGCCTCGCCAGCACCTGGCCGCGCCGCACCTGGTCGCCGACATTCACTTTGACGTCGATCAGCTGGTAGCTTCCCACCTGCGTGCCGATGCTGGCTTCCTGCCAGGCCGAGATCACACCCTGCGCGCTCAGGCTGTCGGTCCAGATGACGCGGCCGGGCGTCGCGACTGTCACGGTCAGCGCCGCGGACGCCTCTGCGCTACCGTCCTCTTCGACGTCCCCGCCCCACAGCATGTAGAGGCCGAGTCCCAGAAGGAGCAGCAGCACGATCAGTGCGCCGACGCACCCGCGGTCGCCCATCGTGGGGTATCGACGCGCGGCGCGGTCCGCCTGGGTTTCCGCGGCATTGGTCATTGGTTCATGTTCCCATCGCTTCGGCCCGTCGGCAGCATCGACGCGGCGCCATCTTCGGCGGCTTGCTGATAGGCGGCCGGTCCGGCGCGCCGGACCAGCGCTATCCAGGCCCGCGCCCGATCGGCGGAGGCGGCGACCAGATTTTCCTGTGCTGCATTGAACTGGCGCCGGGTTTCTTCGAGTTCGAATTGCGCGATCGCACCGGCTCGCCAGCGCGCCAGATTGGCACGCAATGTATATTCCGACGCCGTCAGCGCAGCCGTCGCGGCATCAATCCGCGCTTCGGCCGATTGCCGGGCGGCAAGCCCGTCCTCGATATCGCGGATCGCGATGCGGACAATGCCGATCAGTTGAGCCGCCGCCTCGCGATAGGCGGCCTCGGCAGAACGGACCCTTGCCTTGCCGGCCCCGCCGTCGAAGATCGGGAGCGTCAACCCCGCGCCTGCGGAACCGCTGACATAGGAACTGCTCGATCCGAGCGCGCGTATCCATTGGCCCGTCAACACGCCCAGCAGGTCGATGCGCGGCAGACGCTCCGCCTTGGCGACACCGACCTCGGCCCAGCGCGCCATCGCTTCGCTTTCCGCGGCGACGACGGCAGGATGGCTCCGCAGCACCGTGGCCGGAAGCGCGATCGAAAAGGGCGGCGGCACCGGAAGGGGCGCGACCGACATCCCTTCCTCATCCAGCGAAGCCGCGACAGCCGCAGACGGCACCGGCGTCAGGAGCGCCCGCACCTCCCCCGCTTCAACGCCGCTCAGGGCGACGAGCGCGTTGACGAGCCGGGTGCAACCTTCCTCCTGCGCGATATGGTCGATGCGCGCGGCCGCAAAATTGCCCTCGGCCGCGGCGATGGCGAACGGCGCAATGCTGCCAAGCGAGAGCCGGGCACGGCCGATCTGAAGCTCGGTCTCACGCGATGCGATATCGCGGCCGCGAATGTTCAGGATCGCGTGGCACCCGCGCAGCGCGATCGCCGCGTCGGCGATGTCGCCGACAATCGACAACCGCGCTGCCTCCGTGTCCGCAGTCCGCGCGGCGAGGCGGCTTTCGGCCGCATCGGATTTGGATCGAACCCGACCCCAAAGATCGATTTCCCAGGACAGCCGCGCGCCCGCCGAAAGCGACGTCTGGCCGGTCGTGCCGCTGCCCGCTCCTGCGCGATCGCGCGAATAGGTGGCATTTGCCTCCAGCCCCACGCTCGGAACTTTCTGAGCATTTTCTACCGACAGGACGGCCCGGGCCTGATCCATTCGGGCGGCCGCCTCCGCCAGCGTCGGATTGTCGAGCAGCCCGGCATCGACAAGCCGATCAACCGCCGGATCATCGAGCAGGCGCCACCAGCCGTCCCGTTCGATCCGCGAAGGCACGCCGTCGCGAGCGTCGCTCCAGTCGGCCGGGAGCTTGAGTGTGGGCCGCTGATAGGCAGGCTGTACCGCGCATGCGCCGAGCAGCGCGGGCAGTCCCAATACGCAGGCGAAGGGAAATGTCTTCATGGTCCGATCTGGTCGCTCAACCCGGAATTGGTGATGACGCCGAAAGCCGGCTGGACGACGCCCAAGTCGCTGAAAAAACTGCTCCGCCCGCTAGAGATGCGGGCGGAGCAGACCTCTGGCGCGACCCGGGCCCTGGGATCACGGGCACGACCGCGCAGGCAAGCCGGTCGAACCCCTTCCAGGATCAGGCGCCGGGGAGTGACGCCATGACCCCGCAGATTGAACTGCACCGCTAGAGATTTTGGTTGGCGATGCGTGGTCGGCAGGAAAGGTCGGGGCACGGACGATGCGCGGACCGACGGGCAGTCCCGCCGGTGATTGCGATTTCACCGGGCGACGGCGCGGGCCGTTCCGGTTTGATGAGGGCAGGCACCACGACAATCTCCTTCGCCGATGAGATGCCGACGGCGCCTTGTCTCCTCACAAGAATTTTTCCGGGTCTGACCGGCATCGGCAGTCGTCCGAACGAGCCGGTGTCGCGGCGATCGCCCACAGCCCGCGGCCACGCCG
The DNA here is from genome assembly GCA_003241685.1 of Sphingopyxis macrogoltabida. GTDB lineage: Bacteria > Pseudomonadota > Alphaproteobacteria > Sphingomonadales > Sphingomonadaceae > Sphingopyxis > Sphingopyxis macrogoltabida_A. Next base: position 982 of record QFPJ01000025.1, on the reverse strand, counting down.
CGATAATCCTAGAAACGGACGTCCAGTCCGACGCGCACCGTCCGCGGGCGAAGCGGGGTCATCTGGTTTCGCAACTGGACGCCAAATGGATTGCCGAAAGCGAAGCTGTTACCGCGCACGTCGCCGATGTTCGAGACGTCGACCGAGAGGCCCCAGCGTCCGACGCCGACCCGTGCCCCAAGATCGGCGACGATATAATCGCCCTGCGATATGTTCAGCAATGGTCCCGCCCCCAGGTCCGACTTCCCCACATAGCGTAGCGAACTGTCGCCGGTCAGCGAGATGCCGCGCGCAAGGTCGAAACGCCATTCTGCCGCCAGCCGCGCGCCGTTTTCGGCGATATTGGGCAGGCTGCTGCGCCCTGGCGTGTCGAACGGCGCCGGCATGTCGTAGAGAAAGCTGCCGTTAAAGAAGCCGGCCGCTGACAAAGAGAGTGCCGGTGAAACTCTCCAGCGGATTTCGCCGTCGAGGCCGATGATCCGGCCGTTGCCGATATTCACCGTATAGGGCAGACCGTCCGCGCCGATGAGATCGGCCTGAATGTCGCTCCAGTCGACCCCGAAGACAGCCGCGCGCAGGGACAGGCCCTCGCCGTCCTTCTGTTTCCATCGAACGCCCAGTTCCACCTGTCCCAGCTCGTCGCTTTGAAACTCCTGGCCGACCGGCGTGCCCTCGCCGTTCGGCGCCAGCGCGAAGCCCCCTGCCCGCACGCCCTCCTGATAATTGGCATAGAGCGACACGCGGTCGCTGATTTGCCAATCGACCGCAACCGTTGGAACGAAGCTGATGCGTGTCTTCGAAGAGGCCGAAATGGCGTCGGGATCGTCGATCAGCTGCCCCGCGCTGCGCGAAACCGACACTCGGCCGCCCAGGGTCAAGTCGAGCACCGCGTTGATCGGGACCGACATCTGCCCGAAAACCGATCCCTCAGCCTGGCGATTGCGGACGCCGGCAATTCTCTGCGGCGCCGTCGGCGCGCCCA
>QFPJ01000024.1 GCA_003241685.1 Sphingopyxis macrogoltabida | reverse complement strand
CCCGCCGGGTGATGCGGCGCGCCATGACGATCGCTTCCCAGCAGGCGGTCGATCCGTCGTACATCGACGCATTGGCGACGTCGGTGCCCAGCAGCCGCGCGACCTGCGTCTGGAATTCGAACAGCATCTGCAACGTGCCCTGCGCGATTTCGGGCTGGTAGGGCGTATAGGCGGTCAGGAACTCGCCGCGCTGGATCAGATGGTCGACGCTGGCCGGCACATGGTGGCGATAAGCGCCCGCGCCCAGGAAGAAGGGACCGTCGCCCGCCGCGCGATTGCGCCGCGCCAGCTCGCCCATGTGGCGCTCGACCGCCAGTTCGCTGGCGTGGGCCGGCAGGCCCGCGATCGGACCATCGAGCCGCGCCTCCGCCGGCACGTCGACGAACAGATCGTCGATCGAAGATGCCCCGATGGTGGTCAGCATCGCGGCCCGGTCATCGGCAGTCAGGGGAAGATAACGCATGAACTACTCCGCAGAAGAGAGGGGTTGGGCCGCCTGAAGCTGCGCCACGTCGGCGAGCGAGCCTTGAAACACCGCCGGCCCGCTGTGCGTCGTGCGCACCCAGGGCGCAAGCCAGATCCGAAAGCCCGCGTCGCGGATGCGGCGGCAAAAGGCATAGTCGTCGGACAGCAGCGACCGCGTGTCGGGATCGATCATCGGATAGAAGAAGGCGTGCGCGAACTCGCCCAGCCGATGCGTTTCGCGCTCGGCCGGGTCGGGACGAAAGAGGATGTCGGGATTGGCGCGTGCCGTGCCCTCCAGCACGTCGCGCCGGATCAGCATCAGCGCCGTGCCGAGCCGTGTCAGTTCGACCAGATCGGTCAGCGCGAAACTTTGCTGCGGGTTCAGGAACTGGAGCGCGAACTCGCCCGCGAACCGTCCGATCTCCGCCGGATTGTCGGCCCCGAAACCCTTGCGCGCCGCCTCCGCGACATTGCGCCAGTTGATCATCCGCCGGGGATAGGCGGCGCCCAGCACCCCGCACTCGGGATGCCCGTCCATCGCGCGCACCATCGAAAACACGTCGCCGGCGGTAAAGTCGATGTCGGCATCGACGAACAGCAGGTGAGTGCAGTCGCTGGCCAGGAACATGCCCGCCAATAGGTTGCGCGCGCGCGTGATCGACGGCTGGTAGAGGATGAATTCGAAGCGCACCGGCACGCCCGCCGCCTGCGCCTGAAGCGCCAGCCCCAGCGCCGCGCGGACATAGCCGCCCTGCGCGCCTTCATAGATCGGCGTCGCCACCATCAGGCGGCAATTGGCGAGCGCGGTGTCGGTCATCTTCGGATGGCCCTTCCCCTCTTTTCCCATGCGCCGCCCCGGCCGGGACGGGCGCGCCGGGTTACAGGTCGGCGATGAACGCCTTGTACGCGGCGGCGTTCATCAGCGCGTCGAGCTGGCTCTTGTCGCTGAGCGTCATGCGGAAGAACCAGCCTTCGCCTTCGGGGTCCGAATTGACCAGCGCGGGGTCTTCTTCCAGCTGGCCGTTGCCTTCGGTCACGACGCCGTCGACGGGGGCATAGACGTCGCTGGCCGCTTTCACCGATTCGACCACCGCCGCGTCGCCGCCCTGGCTGAGTTCGGCGCCCGTGTCGGGAACCTCGACAAAGACGATGTCGCCAAGCTGGCCCTGTGCGAAATCGGTGATGCCGACCGTCGCGACATCGCCGTCGACGTCGATCCATTCATGCTCTTCGGTAAAATAACGCGGCATCGATCAGCCTTTCTGTTTGCGAACATAGCGGTGGGGGACGAAGGGCATGGGCGCGACCGCCACGGCGACGCGTTTGCCGCGGACTTCGGCGGCGAGCGCCGTGCCGGGCTGCGACAGGCCGGTGGGGACATAGCCCATGGCGATCGGGGCGCCGACGCTGGGCGCGAAACCGCCCGATGTGACGATGCCGACCTCTTCTTCGCCGTCGAACAGCTTGGCGCCTTCACGCACCGGCAGCTTGCCCTCGACGGTCAGGCCGACGCGCTTGCGCGGGGAGCCGTCGGCTAGATGACCCAATATGCGCGCCGCGCCCGGAAAGCCGCCGTCCTCGCGGCGGCGCTTGCTGATCGCGAAGGCCAGATCGCCCTCGACCGGGTCGGTCCCGGGATCGAGGTCATGGCCATAGAGCGGCAGCCCCGCCTCCAGCCGCAGGCTGTCGCGCGCGCCAAGGCCGATGGGTTTCACCTCCTCCATCGCGCACAGGGCATCGGCAAAGGCCGCGACATGCGTGGCGGGGATCGAGATTTCAAAACCGTCCTCGCCGGTATAGCCCGACCGGCTGATGCCCAGGCGGACGCCGTTCCAGTCGAATCCTTCGGCCTGCATGAAGACCAGCGATTCGACGCCGGGCACGATCCGCGCCAGCGCATCGACCGCCTTCGGCCCCTGCAACGCCAGCAATGCCTGTTCGTCCATGTGGTTGAGACCGATTTCGTCAGGCAGATGCTCGCGCAGATGGGCAATATCGTCCCATTTCACCGCGCCGTTGACGACCATGTACAGGCCGTCGGCGCCGCCGGTGATCATCAGGTCGTCGAGGATGCCGCCGTCTTCGGCGAGCAGCAGCGAGTAGCGCATCCGGCCCGGCTTCAACGCCGATATGTCGCCGGGGACCAGCGCCTCGATCGCGTCGGCGACGCCGTCGCCCGACAGGATCAGCTGGCCCATGTGGCTGACGTCGAACAGCCCCGCATTCTCGCGCGTCCACAGATGTTCGGCCATGATGCCGTCATATTGGATCGGCATCCAGTAGCCGGCGAATTCGACCATCCGGGCGCCGCGATCGCGGTGCCAGGCGTCGAGCGGCAGCGTCGCGGCCGGAGCCGCTTCCTCGCCTGCAAATTCGGTTTCGGTCATTGCGCACTCCCGTTCAAGGCACGGCAAGATGCGGCGCGAGTGCCGCCTTGTCGCCATGCCCCCTCTGTCACGGGAACCTGAGAGTTTTCCTCCATCCGCGCCCGCCAGGGGATCGGTATGAAGTTACCCCTTCGGTGGCCCCGACGCGAGCCGGGGCGCTTTCCAGAGTGTCCGTACCAGTCCGCGCGGTCCTTTTGACCTGAGAGTTTCCGGGGCGGTTGCTCCTTCGGTGGCGAGGCGCGGGTTGCCCCGTCCCCACGCTCTCCCGCGCGGCCGGTCGAATCCCTTACGGTCTTCGACAGACGCCCAAGCCTTGGCGCCGCCCCGCGGGAGAGTCAATCGGCCAGCGCGCGGATCGCGTCGTTTTCATGGATATGAACGCCCGGCGCATCCCGTCCCGCGAGCGCGACGATCGCTTTCGCCACCGCCTCCCCCGGAATCGACCGATAGCGGCGCAGCGGCCCGTGCAGCATCGCATCGACCAGCGGCGCGGCGAAGGCCGCGACCCCCTCCCCCAGTCGCGGCGGCCCCGGCCGTTCGCCGGTCAACAGGCCGGGCCGCAGAATATCGAGCCGTTCGAAGCCGAGCGCGCGCAGCGCCGCCTCGGTCTCGCCCTTGGTGCGGAGGTAGAAATTGCCGCTGCGCGCCGAGGCGCCGACCGAACTGACGAGGATCATGTGCCGCGCCCCGCCCGCCCGGGCGCCGCGCGCCGCCGACAGGATCAGGTCGTGATCGACCGCGCGAAACGCCGCCTGCGACCCCGCGGCGCGGATCGTCGTGCCCAAACAGGACAGGAGCGTGTCCGGCGCCTCTGCCGCGATGATGTCGGCCCAGCGTCCGGGCGGGGCAACAAGCGCCCTGTGCGCATCGGGCAGGCCCGCGATCTCGCGGCGGGTCAGCACGACCAATGGCCGATCGGCGGCGTTGGCGATCACGGCCCGGCCGATCATGCCGGTGCCGCCGACAAGAAGCGGGACGGATGCTGTCATGACGTGGGCTTATCCGAAAGCCAGGCCGATGGCGATCCCCGGCCGCCTTGCACCCCGGGCGCCCGCCCTGACACTCCGCCGCCGGTCGATTTTAGAAATTCTTTAGAAACGCATCAAGACCGCGGGGCGGCAAGCCACGATGATCAAGGCCGGGCCGGACGATGGCTTTGCCGGTGCCGCGAACGAGGGAACGAGGGGCGGACCGCCAGACCATCGGGCACCGGAAGATGGAAATTGCGCGCGGCCGCGGGGCCGATCGCGCGAGCAAAGCGTGGAGGGCATCATGGCAAATGTCGGCAAAGTCGCCGCTGTCGAGGACATCTATTCATTCACCCGGACGGGCATGGTCCAGGACAGCCACAGCCGGATGGACACGTCGGTATCGACCACGACCAGCCACACGGGCGGATATAATTCGCGCGCCACGACCAACACGTCGGTCAGCTCGACCGAAATGCTGCGGATCTTCGTCCGCCAGGACGGGGACAAGGGCGAGTTCGAAGCCGAGTTCGCCGATCCCGCCTTCGGCGTTCGCGAAGGCCATCATGTAACGGTCGTCTATGCCGGCGATCAGGCGTCGCAGGCGGGATACCCCATGGCGCTCGTCAACCACAGCACCGAGCGGCATCAGATATTCGCCAAGCGCACCGAATGGATCATCAACCGCACCAACCAGTGGATGGGCTGCCTGACGCTGATCGGCCTGCCGTTGATCGTCGCGCTGCTGTTCATGGCCATGACGCCCGATTTGTTCGTGATCGGGTTCGTGATGGGCCTGATCGGCACGGGCATCTGGATGTTCGGGTGGAAGCGCAAGAATGACGCGCTGGCCGCAGCGATCGTCGATGTTCTGAACCAGCATGTCAGGGAGGCGACGGAGGCGCAGACGAAAGCCGGCTAGGGTTCCGACGCCCCGGCCCGTCATACATGGGCGAGGGCACCGGGCACTTCGGCGCGGCCGAAGATGTCGGCGTAGCGGTCGATGGCGAAGCGGTCGGTCATGCCGGCGATATAATCGCCGATGTGGCGCACCGTCGCGGCTTCGGTTTCGGGCACGCGCGACGACCAGTCGGCGCCCATCAGCCCCGGATCGGCCCGGTAGGCGTCGAACAGCCGCGCGACGACGCGCCGGGCGCCGTCCGCCGCCGCGAGTTGCGAGGGGTGGTGGTAAAGATTGGCGTACATGAAGCGTTTGAGATCGCGTTCCTGCGCCGCGAGCCCGGCCGAAAAGCCGCCCAGCGTGCGCCCCGCCATCCGGACATCCGCCGCGCTGGCCGCGCCGCTGGCGTGAACATTGGCGGTCGTCGCCGCGATCACGTCATTGACCATCACGCCGATCTGGTCGCGGACGAGTTCGCGGAGCAGACGGTCGCGCGGCGCGCCGGGAAAGCGCCGCTCCACCGCCGCGAAATTGGCGGCGACGAAAGGCTGTTCCATCAACTGGTCGATGCCGAGCAGCCCGGCGCGCAGGCCGTCGTCTATATCGTGATTGTCATAGGCAATGTCGTCGGCGACCGCCGCAACCTGCGCCTCCAGACTGGCGTGACTGGCCAGGTCGAGCGGGAAATCGGCGTCGATCGCGCGCAGCGCCCAGCCGGGACGGCGCACCGGGCCATTATGCTTGGCCAGCCCCTCCAGCGTCTCCCATGTCAGGTTGAGGCCGTCAAACAGCGGATAGGGGCATTCGATGCACGCCAGCGTGCGCAGCGTGTGGCCATTATGATCGAATCCGCCATGCGCCAGCATCGCCGCTTTCAGCGCATCCTCGCCCGCATGGCCGAAGGGCGGATGGCCTATATCATGCGCCAGGCACAGCGCCTCGGTCAGATCCTCGTTCAGCCCGAGTGCGCGGGCGATGCCGCGCCCGATCTGCGCCACCTCGATACTGTGGGTCAGGCGGACGCGATAATGATCGCCGTCGGGGGCGACGAACACCTGCGTCTTGTGCCGCAGGCGGCGGAAGGCGATCGAATGGATGATGCGGTCGCGGTCGCGCTGAAACGCATCGCGCGGCCCCCGCACGACGCGGCCGAGTTCTTCATGACGGCGCCCGCGCGTCGCGCCGGGGTCGCTGGCGCAGGTGGCAACGCGGCGGTCGGCGCTCACTTGACCGGATCGACGGACTGTCCCGCCTCGCTGTTGAACAGAAAGCCGTCGCCTTCCGCCTTCTTGAAATCGTCGAGCCAGGCCTGCGCCGCCTTGCGGTCGCCGAACGGCCCGACGAGCAGGCGGCGCGTGCGGCCCCATTCCGTCGTCGCGCCCGACTTGCCCTTGAACAGCGCGGCATTCTTTTTGGCGAAGCGATTATAATCGAACGCCAGCGCCTTGAGGTTGGCGCCCGTCGCGATCTGGACCCACAGCCGTGCCGGATTGGCCTTCTTCTCCTCGGCTTCCGCCTTGGCCTCGGCTTCGGCGTCGGCCTTCGCCTTGGCGGCGGCCGCCTCCTTCTCGCGCTTCGCCGCTTCGGCGGCATCGGCCTTGCGCTTGTCCTCCACCAGTTTCGCGAGCGTGTCGGCGCCGATGCCGCCGCCGCTCGTCGCCATTTCCTCCGGCGGGATCTCGATCGACCCGGCGATGTCGGCCAGCGACGCCATGGCGGCCAGCGGCGCGGATGCGGTCGCGGGGGACGGCGCCGAAGGCGCGGCGGCGGGCGGTGCCGCCGGAGCCGGTGCGGGGGTGGCCGGTGCGGGCATCGCCCCCGGCGCGCGCCCGATATCGGCGATCGAAAAGCCCGGCGCGGGCGATGCCGAAACCGGCCCGGTCGCGGGCTGAGGCGCCGGAGCGGACGGAACCGGCGCCGGGCTGGGCGTCGGCTGGGGCACGGACCGCTGCGCGATGGCGGCAGCCGGCGGTGTCGACGGGCCGGAAGCCGGGGCCGGGGTCCGTGGCTGGATTTGCGTCTGGGCCGCGCTTTGGGCCGGTCTTGTCGTGACCGGCGCCGGCGTCGCCGACGCCCAGCCCGGCGCCGGTTCCGTCGGCGCGGGCTGAACCGGACGGCCGGTTCGCGCGGCGGTGGGGGGCGTGGTCGTCGCGGGCGGCGTCGGCGCGGGCGTCGGGCGAACCGCCGCCGGTGCGGGCGCCGGAGTGGGTGCCGGGGCCGGCAGGACCGTGCCGGACCGGCGGCGGTCGCGCTCGCGTTCGGCCGCGCGGCGCCCCGATGCCGCGGGCGCCGGCGCGGGCGTTGGAGTGGCGGCGGCGACCTGAACCGGCTTTCGGGGCGGACCGAGCGGGCCGCTGGGGAACCGGCCGAAATGCGCGGCGGCGGCTTGCTGCGCCGGATTCAGCCGGTCGAGTTGGGTCAGATAGGGGAGAATATTTTCGGCCAGTTGCGGCGGCATCGTCGCGTTGACGATCGACCGCGCTTCGTCGTTGCGGCCGTTCATCGCCAATATCATCGCGCGCGTGCGCCAGGCGCTGCGGTCCTGTCCGCGCAATTGCGGCACGAGCAGTTCGACCGCGCGGTCGACCTCGCCGCTGATGCCGAGCGACAGCGCGTAGCGGCGCGTGATTTCGGGATTGGCGGCCAGCGACAGCGCCATCTGATAATCGCGCTGCGCCGCATCCTGTTGCCCCAGAAGGTCGCGGGCCAGACCGCGCTCGGCGGCAAAGCTGCGTTCGGGAGCGCCCAGCAATTGCGCCTCGCCGAAATAGTCGAGCGCGCGCGTCGGATTTTCGAGGTGGACCATCGCCGTGCCCAGCGCCGCCTTCACCGTGCCGTCGCGCGGGCTGGCCTGTTCGGCGCGGATCAGAAAGCCGAGCGCCGAGCGGTAGTCGTCGAGGTCGATCGAGGCCCGCCCCGCGTCGAGCAAGGCGCGCGCATCATTGGCATTGGCCGCGATGCGCGTCAGCGCCGACGACAGCAGGCTGCGCGCCGCCGTCCGCTTGTCCATCGCCGCGCGGGTCGCGGCGTCGGGCGTCGCGGCCTGCATCGCGTAGCCCGGCGACAGCATCGCCCCGCCGAGCAGCAGCGAAAGCGCAGCCGCGATCCGCCGCGCACGCGCCGGCTTCGCCGTCATTGTGGGTCGCCACATGGGCAAATCATCCCGATAGTTGTGGGCTGCCGTGCCCCACCGACAACCGATGACTGGCCCCGTTACTGGTTGTTCTGCCGCCCCAGGAAACGCGGAATATCGACCCCGTCGTCCTTGTCGTCCCGGTCGTTCTTGTCGGCATCGGGTGCCGAGGCACCGCGCGACAGGCGCGACATGCGTTCGAACAGCGTGCCGCCGCCGATCGGCCGGGCCGGAGCGGACGAGTCGGATGTCGGCGCCCCCGTGCCCGCGTCGGGCTGACCGAAGGATGGGCTGCCGCTCGCCGGCGGCGCGGGTTCGCCCAGCACCAGTTCGTCGGCAGTGTCGTCGTAAGTCGGCACGACATCGGACAATTCCATCGGCTCTTCCGCCGGGGCCGGAGCCGCGGCCTGGGTTTCGCTGTCGGCGGCATCGCCGAGCGAGAAGCCGGGGGCCGGATCGGCCGCCGGTTCGACCGGGTCGGGCGCTTCGACGACGGGCGTTTCCTCGACCGCCGTTTCGACGGGTTCTTCGGCAGGTGCGGCCGCAGCGGCGGCACCCGCCGTCGCCGACCCGCGCACCGGCGCGAAGGAAAAGCCGCGCGACACCGGCGCTGCGGGCGCCGAGGGCGCCTCGCCATGCACGCCGTCGATGCCGGTCGCGACGACCGACACGCGAATCTTGCCTTCCAGCGCTTCGTTGAAGGCGCTGCCCCAGATGATGTTCGCGTCGGGATCGACCAGTTCGCGAATATGGTTCGCCGCTTCGTCCACTTCCATCAGGCGCATGTCCTCGCCGCCGACGATCGACACGATGACGCCCTTCGCGCCCGCCATCGACACGCCGTCGAGCAGCGGGTTGGCGATCGCCTTTTGCGCGGCTTCCAATGCGCGGCCGTCGCCTTCGGCTTCGCCGGTGCCCATCATCGCCTTGCCCATTTCGCGCATCACGCTGCGCACGTCGGCAAAGTCCAGGTTGATCAGGCCGGGCATGACCATCAGGTCGGTGATGCCGCGCACGCCCTGCTGCAGCACCTCGTCCGCCATCGTGAACGCTTCCTTGAAGGTCGTGTTCGGATTGGCGACCAGAAACAGGTTCTGGTTGGGAATGACGATCAGCGTATCGACATGATCCTGCAGCTCCGCGATCCCCGAATCGGCCGAGCGCATGCGGCGCTGGCCTTCGAAGGTGAAGGGCTTGGTCACGACGCCGACGGTCAGGATGCCGCGGTCGCGGGCCGCCTTGGCGATGACCGGGGCCGCACCGGTGCCGGTGCCGCCGCCCATGCCGGCCGCGACGAAGCACATATGCGCGCCGTCCAGCGCCTCTTCGACCTGCGCGATACTTTCCTCGGCCGCCGCGCGGCCGACTTCGGGTCGCGAACCGGCGCCCAGCCCCTGGGTGATCTGGGTGCCGAGTTGGATGCGCCGTTCGGCCGGCGAGGCGTTGAGCGCCTGCGCATCGGTGTTCGCGACGATGAAATCGACGCCCTCGACGCGGGCGGCGATCATGTTGGCGATGGCATTGCCGCCCGCGCCGCCGACGCCGATCACCGCGATGCGCGGCTTCAGCTCATCGACCTGCGGCGGGCCAATATTGATGCTCATCAATCAATCTCCCTGCAGCGGCGAAACCATGCCGCTTCCCCAACCTTGCAACCCGGACGGGCGGTGGTCCGACCACCCGGCCTTATCTTTTCGCATTGCACTATTGTGACGCGGGAATCATCCAAAAAATTAACCCTTTCGCGCACGATCTTCCTAGAAACTGCTTTTCAGCGCCGCGACCAGCCGGTTGATGATCCCGCTGCGCCGCGGCCGATAGACGTCCTGCCCCATCATCGGCAGATTGCGCAGATCGACGGGGTCGGACGCGGCATAGAGAACCAGACCCGCCAGCGTCGCGAAAGCGGGGCCCCCATGCGCATCGGGCAGGCCGTGCAAGCCGCGCGGTCGCCCGACGCGCGCCGCCCGGCCCAGCGCGCTTTGCGTGTAATCGGCGATCCCTTTCAGGTCGGCGCCGCCGCCGACGAGCACCACCTGGCGCCCGACCGGGCCGACGAAATGCAAATCTTTCAACGTCCTGCCGACCTCCCCCATCATCGCGTCGAGCCGCTGGCGGATCACCGCGATCAATTGCGCGCGCGTGATGCGCGGCGAATCGCTGCCCGCCGGGGCCGACGGATCGAGTTCGATGATGTCGTTATTGTCGCGCGGCGACGCAGAGGCCGAGCCATAGAAGCTTTGCAGCCGCTGCGCCTGGCTGCGCCGGATGCCGAAGGCGGAGGCGATGTCGTCGGTGATGTCGCTGGCGCCGAACGGCAGCGACGCCATTTCGACCAGCATACCGCCCGCGAACAGCGACACGGTCGTCACCGCCGCGCCCAGTTCGACGAGCGCGACGCCCAGGTCGCGTTCCTCGTCCGACAGGCACGCCAGCCCCGCCGCGATCGGCGAGGCGACGACGGCATTGACGTCCAGATGCGCCTGGCGCACCGCGGTCTCCAGATTACGCACCGGCGCGCCGTCGGCCATGATGATGTGAATGTCGACGCCCAGCCGGTCCGCGTGCAGCCCGATCGGATTCTTGACGCCGGTCAGCCCGTCGAGCGTGTAGAGCGCCGGCTGGGCATGCAGGATCATGCGGCCTTCGGGATCGATGCCGGCGCGGCCCGCGGCGAGCAGGTCGTCGACATCCTCCTGCTCGATCTTGTGCCCGCCCAGTTCGCTTTCGATCGGCGCGACATCGCTCAGCAATCCGCCGGCGGAGAAGGCGACCCAGACATCGTCGATGTTGAGGCCCGCGATGCGTTCGGCCTGTTCGATCGCCTCGCGCACCACATGTTCGGTCTGTTCCATGTCGGCGACATAGCCGCGCTGGACGCCGCGGCTTTCGCGCTGGCCGGTGCCAAGGACGTGCAACTGGCCGTCGGCGGTCTGGCCCGCGATCAGCGCACAGACCTTCCACGACCCGACATCGAGCGCGGTGATGATCTTTTCGATGCGCGGCGGTGCCATGCCCTTATCCCTTCTCCGCCGATGCAGCCTCGGCGACCGCATCGGCCGCGGCGCGCGCCGCGTCGAGCTTGGCGGGCGCCACCTGGCCTTCGTGCGGCAGGCGTAGCACGAAACGTTCGGGATCGCGCATGTCGAAACGCAGGATGCCGCGTCCGAGCAGGCGATTGGCGCCGTCCATATGGGCGAATTTCGCCAGCGCCGCCTTGGCCTCCGTCTCGCCTTCGGGCAGCGACAGCGTTTCGCCGCTGCGGAAGCGCAGGTCCCAGCGGCGGTTGCCGACCCAGGTCGCGCCCGCGAGCAGTTCCTTCAGGCTGCTCGCCTCCGCCAGCAGCCGGTCGAGATCCTGCGCGCGCTGGTTGGCGTTCGGCCCGATCACCAGCGGCAGGTCGGGCATGGTCGCGACGCTGACGGGTTCCAGCACGACCCCCTTTTCGTCGATCAGCGACAGGCGGCCCGAATGCTGCCAGATCGCGGCCGGGGTACGTTCGACGATGTCGACGACCAAAGTGTCGGGCAGCCGCCGCGACACGCGCGCATCCTTGATCCAGCCATAACGCATCAGGTCGCCGCGCACTTCGGCCAGATCGACCGCCGCCATCGAACGATCCTTCTGCGCCAGCGCGATGTCATAGACTTTCAGACGGTCGATGCGGTCGGCACCCACGACCTCGACCTTGCGGACGTGAAAGCCCGCGCGGCTCACCGCCTGCGCCCATTCCTCATTCACCTTTGCGGTGACGCCGGTGGCGTGCGCGGCCAGGCCGACGGCCGCGAACAGGCCGATGCCGATCGTCCAGTTGGCGAGTTTCTGCAATCGCTGCGGGCTGATCGGCAACGCATTGATGAAGGCGTCGAGCCGCGATGTCTGCACCTTGCGCCGCCGTTTCGGCGCGCGCGCCGGGCGGCGCGGCGGCGATTTGGCGCGTTTGATCCGCGTGCTGCTCATAACGCTTCCTCCACGATGCGTTCGACGAGTTCGGCATAGTCGATGCCGATGGCCCGCGCCTGTTCGGGCACCAGGCTGAGCGGGGTCATCCCCGGCTGGGTATTGACTTCCAACAGGAAGATGCCGGCCAGCCCATGTTCGTCGTCCCAGCGGAAATCGGAGCGCGAGGCGCCCTTGCAGCCGAGCAGGTCATGCGCCCGCACCGCCAGATCCTTCATCCGCTGCGCGATGTCGGCGGGCACGTCGGCGGGGCAGACATGTTCGGTCAACCCGTCGGTATATTTGGCGTCATAGTCGTAGAAGCCAGATTTCACGCGCAGTTCGGTGACGCCCAGCGCCCGATCGCCCAGCACCGCGACGGTCAGTTCACGTCCCTTGATGAAGGGTTCGGCGAGCAGCCGGTCGAACTCCTGCCACGGCCCGACCGCCTCGCGCGCGATCGGGTTGCCGTAATTGCTGTCGTCCTTGACGATGGCGACCCCGACCGACGACCCTTCGTTCACGGGTTTCAGCACATAGGGGCGCGGCAAAGGGTCGGCTGAAAACAGGCTTTCGCTGTCGACCATCACCCCCGTCGGCATGGGCACAGCATGTGGCACCAGCGCCTGCTTCGTCAATTCCTTATCGATCGCGATGACCGAGGTGACGAGGCCGCTGTGCGTATATTTCAGCCCCATCAGGTCCAGCATCCCCTGCACCGTCCCGTCCTCGCCCGGAACGCCGTGCAGCGCGTTGAACACGACGTCGGGCTTCGCTTCGGCCAGCTTCCGCGCGACGTCGCGGTCCATGTCGATGCGCGTGACCCGGTGGCCGCGGCTTTCAAGCGCGTCGGCGACCCCGTTCCCGCTCATCAGAGACACTTCGCGTTCGGCGGACCAGCCCCCCATCAGGACGGCGACATGCCACGGACCCCGGCTCACTTCTTCACTCCCACGCGCTGAATTTCCCACTGCAATTCGATGCCGCTCCTGTCCTTCACCCGGCGGCGGACTTCCTCGCCAAGCGCCTCGATGTCGGCGCTCGTCGCCTCGCCCATGTTGATCAGGAAATTGGTGTGCTTCTCGCTGACCTGCGCGCCGCCCAGCGTCAGGCCGCGGCACCCGGCGTCGTCGACCAGCTGCCATGCCTTGTGCCCGTCGGGATTCTTGAAGGTCGAACCGCCGGTCTTGGACCGCAGCGGCTGCGACGCTTCGCGGCTGGCGGAAATTCGGTCCATCTCGGCCTGAATGGCCGCGGGTTCGCCGGGGCGGCCGCGAAAGGTCGCCGACACCACCACGGCGCCGTCGGGCAAGTCGCTGTGGCGGTAGGTGTAGCCGAGATCGGCGAGCGACAGCATGCGCCGCTCGCCCGGGCGCAGGACCACCTCCGCCGCGATCAATATGTCCTGGACCTCGCTGCCATAGGCGCCGCCGTTCATGCGGACGAAACCGCCGACCGTGCCGGGGATCGACCGCAGAAATTCCAGACCCGCGACGCCGGCGTCGCGCGCGGTCGAGGAAACGAGAATGCCCGACGCGCCGCCGCCGCAGCGCAGCGTCGTCGCGTCCACCGCCTCGACCCGTGCAAAAGCCTTGCCCAGCCGGATGACGACACCGGGAAAGCCGCCGTCACGCACGATCAGGTTCGACCCGAGGCCCAGCGCCAGAACGGGCACCGCCGGATCGAGATCGCGCAGGAACCCGGAAAGGTCGTCGGCATCCTTCGGTTCGAACAGCCACGCGGCGGCGCCGCCCGACTTGAACCAGACGAGCGGCGCGAGCGGGGCGTGCGGGGTGAGTTTGCCGCGGACGGAAGGGAGCGTGGCAGTGGTCATATTCCACCGCCCATATTTTCACCGCCCATATTTTCATCGTCACCCTGAACGTGTTTCAGGGTCCATGGCCGGACCTCGAAACAAACGCTGCGGTGACCGAGAAGACCGGTCATGGATGCTGAAACAAGTTCAGCATGACGAGTGATGGGGAGGTTCATTTCTGCCCCTCCACCGCCGCCGCCAGACCCGCCGCCACCTTGGTAATGTCGCCCGCGCCCAGACAGATGACCTTGTCGCCCGCGCCCAGACCGCCGGCACGGATCGCATCGGCGATGGTCGCGGCGAGCGCGTCGGCATCGGCGACGGTCGCGGCGTGGCGATGGCCGCGATCCTTCAGCCCCGCGACCAGCGCGTCCGACGACACGCCGTCGATCGGCGCCTCGCCCGCCGCATAGACGGGCAGCGCCAGGACCATGTCGGCGTCGTTGAAGGCCTGCTGAAAATCATCCATATGGTCGCGCAGACGCGTGAAGCGGTGCGGCTGGACCACCGCGACGACGCGTCCCGCGCCGACCCCCTCGCGCGCCGCCGACAGCACCGCGCGGATTTCGACCGGGTGATGGGCATAATCGTCGATGACGGTCACGGTGCCCTCCCCCGCCGCAATCTCGCCGACCTTGGTGAAGCGGCGCTTCACCCCGGCAAACCCGTCGAAGCCCGATACGATCTTGGCGTCGGGTACGCCCATGTGCATCGCCACGGCAATCGCCGCGAGCGCATTCTGGACGTTGTGCCGCCCCGACATCGGCAGGTGGATGCCCGCGATGGTGCGGCTGTTGCCGTCGCGGTCGCGCACGACGACGTCGAAGCGGTTTCCGTCGGGTCCGGGCGCGATATTGGTCCCGCGCACGTCGGCCTGCGCCGAAAAACCATAGGTGACGATGCGGCGGTCGCGGATGCGCGGAATGATCGCCTGCACCTCCGGATGATCAAGGCACAGCATCGCGGCACCATAGAAGGGCACATTTTCGATGAATTCGACGAAGGCGTCCTTGATCGCATCGAAGCTGCCATAATGGTCGAGATGTTCGGGATCGATATTGGTGACGACCGCGATCGTCCCGTCGAGGCGCAGGAAGCTGCCGTCGCTTTCGTCGGCTTCCACCACCATCCAGTCCGACGCGCCGAGCCGCGCGTTCGATCCATAATTGTTGATGATGCCGCCGTTGATGACGGTCGGATCGATGCCGCCCGCGTCGAGCAGCGCCGCGACCAGGCTGGTCGTCGTCGTCTTGCCGTGCGTGCCCGCGATGGCGACGGTCGATTTCAGCCGCATCAGTTCGGCGAGCATTTCGGCGCGGCGGACGAGCGGGATGCGGTTCGCCAGCGCCGCCTCGACCTCCGGGTTGCCGCGCTTGACCGCGGTCGAGGTGACGACCACCGCGACGCCGTCGACATTCGCGGCGTCATGGCCAATCGCGACCTTGATCCCGCGCTTGCGCAAGCCGTCGATGACATAGCCGTCGGCGATGTCGCTGCCCTGCACCCGGTAGCCGAGGTTGTGCATCACCTCGGCGATGCCCGACATGCCGATGCCGCCGATGCCGATGAAGTGAATGGTGCCGATGTCGGTCGCGACGCCGCGCATCACCGCGCCTCCCGCCGGGCGGCGGCGACGCCGCCGGCGCTCGACCGCTGCGCGCTCGCGCCGACGCGGATCACGTCCATCAGCGGCGGCGGCGCAAAGCTTTCGACCAGATCGGCCAGCGCCCGCGTCGCGTCGGGCAGGCCGCAGCTTGCGGCGCGGTCGGCGGCGGCCTCCAGCGCGCCGGGCTCCAGCGCCATGCGCTGGATATGCTTGGCGACCTCGGCCGGCGTGAAATCGCGCTGCGGGAACGACAGCGCCCCGCCCGCCTCGACCAGATCGACGACGTTCCACGTCTGGTGATCGTCCATTGCGTGCGGATAGGGCACGAAGATCGCGGGGCGGCCGGCGCAGGCCAGTTCGGCGACGGTCGACGCCCCGGCGCGGCCGATGAACAGGTGCGCCCAGCGCATCCGTTCGGGCAGGTCGGCGATATAGGCCGAGCATTCCGCCGCGACGCCAAGCGCGGCATAGCGGGCGCGCACCGCCTCCAGATCCTCGTCGCGGCACTGCTGGACGACCTGCAGCCGGGCGAGCAGCGCGGGCGGCAACATCGCGACGGCGGCGGGCACCACCTCGCCCAATATGGTCGCGCCCAGGCTGCCGCCGACGACGAGCAGGCGCAGGATGCCGTCCTCGGGCAGCGGCGGAAAGCCCTCATCGCGGATCGCGACGATCGCCTCGCGCACCGGATTGCCGGTCAGGTGGCGCTTCGGCGCGCAGGATGCGGGGAAACGGTGGATGTTGCGATAGGCGACAGCGATCGCATCGACGCGCGGCGCCATCAGCCGGTTGGTGCGCCCCAGCACGGCATTTTGTTCGTGGATCACGCTGGGCGTCTTCGTCGCGCGCGCGGCAAGCAGGCTGGGCAGCGAGGGATAGCCGCCGAAGCCGACGACGACCGCGGGGTCGAATTCGCGGATCAGGTCGATCGCCTGCCGCCGGCCCTTGCGGATCGCCAGCGCCGCCTTGACCCAGCCGACCGGGCCGCCATGAACGCGTCCGGCGGGCAGGACATGCGTTTCCAGTTCCGCCGGGGCGCCGGGAATGCGCAACCCGCGATCGTCGCTGACCAGCGCGACGCGGTGACCGCGCGCGATCAATTCGCCAGCGAGCGCATAGGCGGGCAGCATATGCCCCCCCGTTCCCCCGGCGGCGAGCAGGAAATGGCGCGTTGCAGTCATCGATTGTTCCAGTTGCGGGTGAGCGACACCCGCGCGGCATAGGGGTTCCGCCGGGTCAGCGACAAGAGCAAACCCATGGCCAACGACAGCGCGAGGAAGGACGAGCCGCCATAGCTGATGAAGGGCAGCGTCATCCCCTTCGACGGGAACAGCTGGGTGTTCACCGCCATGTTGATCGTCGCCTGTCCCCCGAACTGCGCGATCAGGCCGGCGACGGCCAGGATGATGAAGCTGTCCTCCTCATCGAGCAGGCGGACGAGGACGCGCACGATGATCGCCAGATACAGCGCCAGGATCGCGAGGCAGGCGACCATGCCGAACTCCTCGCCGATGACCGAGAAGATATAGTCGGTGTGCGCTTCGGGCAGCTGGAACTTGGCCAGGCCGGCTCCGGGTCCGGTGCCGATCAACCCGCCCGCGGTCAGCGTCGCGTGCGCCTTGTCGACCTGGAAACTGTCGCCCTGGGCGAACAGCCAGATATTGATGCGCTGCTGCGCCACCGGATAGAAGAAATAGGCGAGGACGAGCCCGGCGAGCCCGATGCCGCCCAGCCCCGCCATGATCCGCATCGACAGCCCCGCCACCAGCACCAGCACCAGCCAGGTCGCGACAAAGATCACCGTCTGGCCCAGGTCGGGCTGGCCCATCAGCAGCACCGCGATGATGCCGGTGAAGACGAAGGACAACGGCACGACCGGCAGGCTCTGGTCGTGGAGGCGCAGCGACAGGATCCAGGCCAGCGATACCGCGAAAAAGGGCTTCAGAAACTCCGACGGCTGAAGGCGGAACACGCCGCTGCCGATCCAGCGCTGCGCCCCGTTCACCGACGCCCCGACCAGGGGCACGAGGAACAGCAGAAAGAGGAACGCCATCGTTCCATAGACCGCGAACCGCCGCGCCTGCGGCTTGGGCAGCATCGACACCGCCAGCATCACCGGCACCCCGACGATCACCCACATCAACTGGCGATAGAAATAATAGAGCGGGTCGAGACTGGCGGTCGAGGTCGACAATTTCTGCGCCGCGACCGGCGAGGCGGCCGCGACCGCGACCAGCCCGATCGCGACCAGGATCGACACCAGCAGCAGCAGCACGCGGTCGATTTCCCAGAACCACAGGCCAAGCGGCGTGCGGTCGGCACGGCTGAGCCGTGGGCCGCGCCGCTTGGCCGTGCGCGTCGTCGCCGCGATCACCGGCCGCTGGGTCGCATCCATATTGTCGGTCCCCCCACCCATCGGATCATCCATGCTCCAGCGCCTGCACCAGCGCCCGGAAGCGGTCGCCGCGCTCTTCATAATCGCGAAACTGATCGAACGAGGCACAGGCGGGCGAAAGCAGCACGACATCGCCCGGCGCCGCCGCGGCGGCGGCGCGCGCGACCGCGGTCGCAAGGTCGCCCGACAGGTCGACTGGGATCGCCTCGCCGATCTCCGCCGCGAAACCCTCCATCGCCTCGCCGATCAGATAGGCGCGCTTCACATGGCCGAACCAGGGGCGACAGGCGGCCAGCCCGTCGCCCTTGGCCCGCCCCCCGGAGATCCAGTGCAGACGCGGGCCGGGCGCCGGCGGAAAGGCCGCCAGCGCCGGGGCGGCGGACGCCGCGTTGGTCGCCTTGCTGTCGTTGTACCAGCGCGCGCCACGGGCTTCGCCGACCCATTCCATGCGGTGCGGCAGCGCGCGATAGGTCGCGAGCCCGCGTTCGATCCGGTCGTCGTCCAGCCCCAGCACGCGGCACACGGCGATCGCGCAGACGGCGTTCTGGGCATTGTGCGGACCCTGCAACGCGGGCCAGCGCGCCTGATCGGCGGGATCGACGTCGTGGCCCGACACGCGGTGCAGGCGGTGGCTGATCCGGCCCGCGATCATCCGCGACGGATCGTCGTCGACCGCGACGATCGCCACCTGATCGCGGTGCTGAAGCCCGAACAGCCGCTCCTTCGACGCGGCATAGCCCGCGAACCCGTCATAGCGGTCGAGATGGTCGGGGGTGATGTTGGTCAGCACCGCGACGTCGCACGCCAGGCTATGCGCCAGGTCGATCTGATAGCTCGACAGTTCGAGCACATAGACCCCGCCGTCAGGAAGCGGGTCGCGGCTCAATATCGGCAGTCCGATATTCCCGCCCATCAACGCGGGCACCCCGGCGCTTTCCAGCATATGGGTGATCAGCGCGGTGACGGTCGACTTGCCGTTGGTGCCGGTGATGCCGACGATCCGGTGCGGCGGCAGGTCGGCGGCGGCTTCGGCGAACAATTCGATGTCGCCGATGACCGGGACATGCGCGGCGCGCGCATGGGCCGCGATCGGATGACGGTTCAGCGGCACCCCCGGAGACACGACGACGCCGGCAAAACCGACCAGATCGATCTCCAGCGGATTGCCGATGTCGGCGCCCAGCGCCATCGCCTCGTCGCGGGCATCCTCGCGGTCGTCCCATGCCGTCACGCCCGCGCCGCTGGCGACCAGCGCCGCGACGGTCGCCAGGCCCGAGCGCGCCAGTCCGAGCACCGCATAGCGGCGACCGGCAAAGGCGCGCGCCGTGATCATCGCAGCTTGAGCGTCGCGAGCCCCGCGAGCGCGAGGACGATCGAGACGATCCAGAAGCGGATGACGACGGTGGATTCGGGCCAGCCCAATTGTTCGAAATGATGATGGATCGGCGCCATGCGGAATACGCGCTTGCCCGTGCGCTTGTACCAGAAGACCTGGATGATGACCGACAGCGCCTCGACCACGAACAGGCCGCCGACGAGGACCAGCACCAGTTCATGCTGCGCCGTCACCGCCATGGTGGCGAGCGCGCCGCCGAGTGCAAGGCTGCCCGTGTCGCCCATGAAAACGGCGGCGGGCGGCGCGTTGAACCACAGGAACGCCAGGCAGGCGCCGATGATCGCGGCCGCGAACACCGCCAGTTCGCCCGCCCCCGGCACATGCGGGATGCCCAGATATTCGGCGAATTTCACATTGCCCGACAGATAGACGATGACGAGGAAGGTCAGCGCCGCGATCATCACCGGAAAGGTCGCCAGCCCGTCGAGCCCGTCGGTCAGGTTCACCGCATTACCGAAGCCGACGATCAGCACCATCGCAAAGACATAGAAGAAGGGGCCCAGCGGGATATAGACGTCGTTGAAGAAGGGCAGGTAAAGCTCGGTCCCGGTGCGCGAGACGATCAACAGCACCGCGACGCCGGCGATGGCGAATTCGACCAGCAACCGGACCCGCCCCGGTATGCCCCGGTGGCTGGATTTCGTCACCTTGTCGAGATCGTCGAGGAAGCCGACCAGCGCGAAACCGGCGGTCACGAACAGGCAGGCCCAGACGAA
Organism: Sphingopyxis macrogoltabida; assembly: GCA_003241685.1. Taxonomy (GTDB): domain Bacteria; phylum Pseudomonadota; class Alphaproteobacteria; order Sphingomonadales; family Sphingomonadaceae; genus Sphingopyxis; species Sphingopyxis macrogoltabida_A. The sequence continues at coordinate 22,842 of QFPJ01000024.1, read as the reverse complement.
ACGGTTCGACAGGTCCATCCAGAGCAAAGCCGAAATCATCAGCGAAATCAGGATCATCAGCCCGCCCATCGTCGGCGTGCCCTTTTTCGCAAGATGGGTTTGCGGCCCGTCGTCGCGGATCGGCTGTCCCTTGCCCTGCCGCGTGCGCAGCATCAGGATGAAGCGCGGCCCGATCCACAGACCGATGATCAGGGCGGTCGCCACGGCGGCGCCCGACCGGAAGCTCAGATAGCGGATGAGGTTGAGTACCCCCGGAAAGCCAAGCCATTCCGCCAGCCAGTATAACATCAATAATCCCCGCTGGTCAGCGCCGTCACGACATGCGACAGGCCGACACTGTTCGATCCCTTGACCAGCACCGCGTCGCCGGGTCGGATCAAGCCCTTCAGCCGCTCTGCCGCGGCCGCGTGGCCGGGCACATGCGCGAAATCGATGCGGCCCTCAAGCGCTTTGGCGAGCGGCGCCATCTCTTCCCCGACGAGCAGGGCGAAGTGGACGTCCGCCGCGACGAGCGGAGCCGCCAGATCGGCATGATAGCGGTCGCCATCCGGGCCCAGCTCCTTCATCGCGCCGAGAATCGCGACCTTGCGCGCTGCGGATTCGGACCCCAGCTGGCCGATCGTCGCGGCCATGGACGCGGGATTGGCGTTATAGCTTTCGTCGATCACCAATATCTCGCCGTCCGCCGCAGGCACCCGGTGCCGCGCGCCGCGTCCGGCAAGCCCCGCCATTTCGGCGAAGGCCAGACCCGCGGCGGGCAGGTCGCCGCCGACCGCCTTTACCGCCGCCAGCACCGCCATCGCATTGGCCACCCAGTGCGCGCCGGCCTGCGCGATGGTGAAGCAGAGCAGCGCGTCCTGAACCTGCGCCGTGACGAGCGAACCGCCCTTGCCGTCGGAGAGCCAGTCCACCGCCCGCACGTCCGCGCCGTCGTTCAGCCCGAAGCTGACGATATGCGCCGCGTGCCGTTCGGCCTTGGCGCGCAACCGGGCGTAGTGCGGGCTGTCGAACGGCAGGATCGCGGTGCCCCCGGGTTCCAGCCCCTCGAAAACCTCGCCCTTTGCGTCGGCAATCGCCTCTTCGCTGCCGAAAAATTCCATATGCGCGGGGGCGATGGTGGTGACGATCGCGACGTGCGGGCGCACCATGCGGGTCAGCGCCGCCAGTTCGCCCGCATGGTTCATCCCCATTTCGAAGACGCCGAAATCGGCGGTCGAGGGCATCCGCGCGAGGCTGAGCGGTACGCCGACATGATTGTTGTAGCTTTTGACCGACCGATGCGCCTTGCCCGGACGGAAGCGGTCGAGCGCGGCGTACAGCGCCTCTTTCGTGCCCGTCTTGCCCGCCGATCCGGTCACGCCGACGATGCGGCCGTGGCTGCGCGCGCGCGATGCGATACCCAGCGCGTTCAGCGCCGCGGCGCTGTCGGCGACGCGCACGTGCGGATGATCGATCGCGGTTTCGCAGACGATCCCTGCCGCCCCCGCCGCGATCGCGCGGTCGATGAACTGGTGCCCGTCGGCCGTCTCGCCCTTCATCGCGATGAACAGGTCGCCCTTCGCCACCTCGCGCGAGTCGAAGGCCACGCCCTGCACCGTGAAATCGGTGCTGGCGGTGCCGTCCGTCACGGCGGCGATGGTGCGGGCGGTCCACAGCGGGTTCATGCCGCCTCCTCCCGAACGACCGTGACATCGTCGAAGGGGATGACGCGCATCGCCTCCCCCCGCCCGACGATCTGCCCCTGTTCATGGCCCTTGCCCGCGATGCAGACGACATCGTCGGCGCCGGCTTCGGCGATGGCCGCGGCGATGGCGGCGCGGCGGTCGCCGATGATCCGAGCCGCCGGTGCACCTTCCGCAATCGCCGCACGGATGGTCGCCGGGTCCTCGCCGCGCGGATTGTCGTCGGTGATGATTGCCAGGTCGGCCTTGGCGGCCGCGATGCGGCCCATTTCGGCGCGCTTCGCCTGATCGCGGTCGCCGCCCGCCCCGAAGACCAGGATCAACCGCCCCGCGACATGGGGGCGCAGCGCGTCGAGCGCCGCCTCGATCGCGTCGGGCGTGTGGGCATAATCGACATAGACGGGCGCGCCGGCACGCGTGATCGCCGCGCGTTCCAGGCGCCCGCGCACCGGCTGAAGCCGCGCCAGATTGCCCAGCGTCTGCGCCGGATCGCCGCCGGTCGCGATGACCAGTCCCGCCGCGACGAGCGCGTTCGCGACCTGATAGGCGCCGATCAGCGGCAGCGTGACCTTCTGAACCAGCGGCCCGCACTGGATCATCAGCGACTGGCCGAGTTGCGTCGGTTCATGGCTGACGAGCCGCAGGTCGTGCCCTTCCCGCCCAACGGTCAGCATCTTCAGCCCGCGCTGCTGCGCCTCATATTCGGCCGCCGGCGCCCACATCGTGTCGTCGGCCCAGATTACCGCGGTGCCGTCCGCATCGACGACGTCGCGGAACAACCGCATCTTGGCGGCGAGATAGGCGTACATGTCGCCGTGATAGTCGAGGTGATCGTGGCTGAGATTGGTGAAGGCCGCCGCCTTCACCGGCAGTCCCTCGGTCCGATACTGGTCGAGCCCGTGGCTCGACGCCTCGAACGCGGCGTGGGTGACGCCCTCCGCCGCCAGCCCCGCCATGTTGGACAGGAAGGTCACGATGTCGGGCGTCGTCAGGCCGGTCACGACCCGGTCGTCCCCCGTCGTCACCCCCAGCGTGCCGATCGACGCCGCATGGAAGCCCGCCATCCGCCACAGCTGGCGCGTCATTTCGACGGTCGATGTCTTTCCGTTGGTGCCCGTCACCGCGACGCAGGTCGCGGGAAAGCGGTGAAAGAAGCGCGCCGCGATATGCGCGAAGGCGCGGCGCGGATTGGCGTCGGCAATGTGCAGCGCGCCCGTAACCTGTGCCTCCGGCCGCGCGACGACCGCGATCGCGCCGGCCGCGACCGCCGCTGGAATAAAATCCTCGCCATTGAATTTTTCGCCGACGAAGGCACCGAAGATGGTTCCCGGCGCGACCTTGCGGTGATCGATGGCGAGCCCCGTGACGACGGGGTCGCCCGCGAGCGCCTCTGCATCGTCGAGCAGCGCAGCGAGGCGCATCAGATGCCGTCCCCATTCTTCCAGAGCAGCGGGGTCAGTTCGGACACGTCGACGTCGCGGCTTTCGTCGGGGAACACGCCCAGCATCGGCCCAGCGCGCATCACCACCTTCTTGACGACCGGCGCCGCCGTCCAGCCCGCGGTGCGCTGGCCCGAGCTGAAGGCGTTGCCCTTTGGCTCGTCGACCATCACGAGCACGACATAGCGCGGATTGTCCATCGGGAAGGCGGCGGCGAAGGTCGAGACCAGCGAACTGCGGCGATAGCCGCCGACGCCCGGCTTTTCGGCGCTGCCCGTCTTGCCGCCGACGCGGAATCCCGGCGCGTCGGCCTGGCGCCCGGTGCCGTCGGACACGATCAGGCGCAGCAGCTGGCGCATCCGGGCGCTGGTCGCGGCCTTGAACACCCGGCGCCCCTGCGGCGGTGCCTGATCGCCGAGTTTCATCACGGTCGCGGGCCGATAGATGCCGCCATTGACCAGCGCGGCATAGGCGCTGGCCAGATGCAGCGGCGTCACCGCGATGCCGTGACCGTAAGCGGTGGTCATGGTGGTGAGCCGCCCCCAATCGCGGGGCCACAGCGGAAAGGCGCGTTCCTTCAGGTCGATCTCCGGCCGATCGTTGAAATGCAGGTCGCGGAACAGCTTTTCCATCTTTTCGCGGCCCAGTTCGTCGGCGATGCGCGCGGTGACGATATTCGAGCTGTGGATCAGGGTTTCGGGTACGTTGAGCCAGCGGCGCGACGCATGGCTGTCGCGGATGCGGAAACCGGCGATCGCTAGCGGCTGGGTCGCGTCATAGCGGCGCGCCATGCTGGTGACGGTGCCATTGTCGATGGCGGCCGCGATCGACAGCGGCTTGAAGGTCGATCCCAACTCATAAAGATTATAGGTGACGGCGTTGCGCCGCGTCGCCGGGTCGCTGCCCGCCAGCTTGTTCGGGTTGAACGTGGGCAGCGAGGTCATCGCCATCACCTCGCCGGTATGGACGTCGAGGATGATGCCCGCCCCGCCGATCGCTTCCAGATTGGTGACCGCATGGGCCAGTTCGCTTTCGAGCACGCCCTGCACGCGCGCGTCGATCGACAGCGCCATCGGCTGGCCGCGCGTCGCCTTGTCGATCAGCCGCTGGTCGAACGCGCCCTCGACCCCGGTAACGCCATGCCCTTCGGCGTTGGTGAAGCCGAGCACATGCGCGGCGAGCGAGAGCTGCGGATAGAGCCGCTCCTTCTCGCGCGGGAAATCGAAACCGATTTCGCCGATCGCATTAACCGCCGCGACCTGATCGGGCAGCGCGCGGCGGCGGATATAGGTCGGGCGCGGTCCCGTCAGCCGGGCGAGGAGTTCCGCGCGCGGCGTGTCGGGGAAAATCTTGACCAGCTCGTCGGCCAGATATTGCGGCTTGTTCAGCAGTTTCGACGGCACGACGCGGATCGAATAGCCGTCGATCGTGCGCGCCAGCGGCACCCCGTTGCGGTCGACGATGTCGGCGCGCGCCGGCACGAAGGCGGCGGCGCCATGCGACCGCCCCGACCCGGTGTCGAACAGCGCGAACCAGACGAGCCGCACCGAAATCAGGAAAAACGCCGCCATGAACAGCAACATCAGCACCATCAGGCGCTGTTGCGCGGTCAGCAGGATCTGCTGCCGCACCCCTGCGGTTCGGATTCGGGCCGGGCGGACGACCAGCGTGTTCATGGCAGCATGCTCATGGAGCGGTCCGCGCCTCCGCGGCTTCGCGCGCCGCCGCGCGCTTGAGATCGGCGAGCGTCGAGTCGGCGAGAAGCTGATCCTCGATCATCTTGAGCTGTTCGCGGCGGCGGGTGGGCACCATGCGCGGCGCGGCGTCGCTGCGCACCGCCGCCGCCTGCGCCAGAACGACCGGCTTTTCAGCGGCGGGCTTCGCGGGTGCCGCGGCGGGCGCCGCCGGAGCCGGCGCGGGCTTCGCGGGCATGGCGACGGGCGACACCATCGCCATCAGCACGGGCGCGACATCGTTCGCGCCGCGCGCGCGCGGCAGGCGGTCGAGCGATGCCAGTTGCCGTTCGCTGGCGAGATATTGATCGGCGTTCGGCGCCGAATAGCCGAAGGCGTCGGCGTTCCACTGTTCGAGCTGGCGCATCGACGCCCGCACCGCGAGTTCGGATTCGAGGTAGCGGATATTGTCGCGCGTGCGTTCGATCTGCCGTTCGATGCGCGTCAGTTCGCTGCGCGTCGCCGCGACCTTCAGCGATACGGGATAGAGCATCATCGCGAAGATGAGCACGAGCAGCACCAGACCGATGCCCTGAAGCTTGCGCGCCGCCATCAGCATGAGATCGCCTCCTTACCCGAATGTCCGCCCGCCAAAGGGCCGGGCCACGCCGGCGCGGCGGTGCGGACCGCGCTGCGCAGGGTTGCCGACCGCGCGCGCGGGTTGCGATCGGCCTCGGCCTTGCCCGGGCGCAGCTTGCGCGCCGGGGGATGGAAGGAGGGGGCGTGCGCCGGCGCCGATGCGGCAGGGCGATGCCGCGATCCGCCCGCGTCGCCGCCGCTGCGTTCGCGCAGGAAATTCTTCACGATGCGGTCCTCGGTGCTGTGAAAGCTGACCACCGCCAGGCGCCCGCCGGGGCGCAGCAGCCGTTCGGCGGCATCCAGCCCCGCGACCAGTTCGTCGAGTTCGCCGTTCACATGGATGCGGATCGCCTGAAAGCTTTTCGTCGCCGGGTCCTTCGGCGCGCCCGGGGGGTGGCGCAGCGCCTTGCGGATCACGGCCGCCAGTTCGCCGGTCCGCGTCAGCGGCCGTGCCGCGACGATCGCGCGCGCGACGCGGCGAGACTGGCGTTCGTCGCCATAATGAAAGAGCACGTCGGCGATCTCGCCCTCGTCCGCGCGGTTCAGCCAGTCGGCGGCGCTTTCGCCCTCCTGCGCCATCCGCATGTCGAGCGGCCCGTCGGCCTGAAACGAAAAGCCGCGATTCCCCCGGTCGAGCTGCATCGACGACACGCCGATGTCAAAGGTGATGCCGTCGACCCGGTCGATGCCGCGTTCGGCCAGCAGCCGGTCGACCTCGCCGAAGCGGCCGTGGATCAGCGTCAACCGCCCTTCGGCTTCCGCCACCAGCGCCTGCCCTTCGGCAATGGCATCGGGATCGCGGTCGCAGGCGAACACCTCCGCGCCCGCGGCGAGCATCGCGCGGGTGTAGCCGCCCGCGCCAAAGGTCGCATCGACATGGCGTTCGCCCGGGGCGATGGCCAGGGCGGCGATCACCTCGTCGCGAAGAACGGGGTCGTGGCGGGGGTCGCGGGAAAGATCGTCGGTGAGATCGGAGGAAATGCCGGTCACTTGCGCCCCCTCCCTTTTTGCGCATCCCATGCGGCGGCGAGCCGCTGAAGCACCGGATCGGCCTCCGCGCACTCGGCGAGCGTCGGCAGCCACCAGATTTCGAGGCGGCGGCCCGAACCCACGAACGCCGTCGCGCCGGCATCGCCGACGCGGTCGCGGTGGATGAAGCTGGGCAGGAAACGCCCGCTGTCGTCGAGCGCATAGGCTTCGGTATAGCTGAAGCGCTTCTTGAACTCGGCATCCTCGTCGAAATCGCGATCGCGCAGCCGCGCGGTTTCGCGGTCGCGCTCGATCTCGCCATTCAGCCGGTCGTACTGATCCTGGCCATAAGCGACGAGACAGGGCAGTTTTTCGTGAAAGCCGACCCAAAGCACGCGCTGGCCGTCCGCAGTGAGGGGCACATTGTTGCGGAACTGGGAGGGCACGGCGATGCGGCCCTTGCCATCGATCGCGGCGAAGCTGGTGCCGGCATATTGACCGGGCGTCACAATCGCCATCGCTCTGCCCCCTGCCTGCGCCCACGGGCAATATTTTCCTGACCCCGGAATCGGTCGCTTCCGGGCCACGAGACTCAGGCGGAGATTGCCCCTCTCCGATTTCTGACTATCAACTCTCTATCGGGGTGGAAAGGGGAAAATTAGGGCAGAACAGGGTATTTATGCCCCAAAAGGCAAAAATGCGATGAAACGCCCATAGAAAATGGGCCCGATCGCCGCGATCGGGGTGGCGAGGGTCCGGCAGAATGGGAAAACGACGGGCTCAGTGACCGCCGACGGCGATCCACACCGGCGCGAACCGCGGACCGGCCGTCGCGGGCGGGCCCCACAGGCGTTCGCCCAGCCAGTCCATCGCGTCGGAGCGGCGCAGATGATGCGCCCAGGGCAGCGGCGGGCGCCAGAGCGGCGTGAAGAGGAGATCGGCATCGCCGACGATCCACGCCGTCCCCTGCCCCACCCGACAGCGCAGGACGCGCGCATCGCCCCAGCCGCGGCACGCCGGCGGCAGGCGGTCGAACCGCCCCGCGCTGAACAGCATCAGGCGCGCACCCGCCACATCGACGGCAAGCGGCGCGGTTTCGGATGCCGGGGCGGCGCCCAGCGTGATGCCCCAATGATCGAACAGCGGCGTCAGCAGGCTCGTCACCGGCGGATTGCGCGGATCGCCCAGCGGATGCGGCGACGGCCATCCCGACAAGGCGTCGGCCAGGATCACCGCCCGCCCGCCGCCGCGCACGAACGCATCGAGCGCCACCAGATCGCGCGGCGCGAGCGCGCGCGGATGTGCGATCAGCAGCGCCGCGTCGGACGCGGGCATAGGGTCCGCCAGACTGTCGACCAGTTCGACCGGCCCCATCGCCTCCAGACGGGCGAGCGCCGGATCGTCGGCGGCGCCGTCGGCGATCATCGCCGCGATATCGCCGCCCCCGCCCCACCTGAGCGGCAGCCCTGTGAGCATCGTCGCGGCAGGCGCGCCGGGCGGCGCGACGGGCGGCCGATAGAGCCATGCGAGCACGCCATGCGCCGCGCCGAACCACAGCAGCGCGAGCAGCAGCGCCGCGCCTGCCTGCCCGAAGCGCCGGACGGGCAGGCGGACCACGAGACCGGCCAGAACGGCAGCGAGCGCGCCCGCGACCGCCACCGCCGCAAGCTGCGCCACCGGCAGACGATGCGCCAACAGCAGCGCCAGCGCGCCCTGCCCCACGATCAGCAGGAGCAGAACGGCCGCCGGCGCGCGTCGCCTGTCCCGCGCCGTCGCGTCGCGCATCCACCATGCCAGCAGCAGAAAGGGCGGGATCAGCACGGGCAAGGCCAGCGCAGGATCGATGCGGCCGAGCAGCGTCTGCCCGCCGAGCGTCGCCGCGAGCAGCAGGACCGACAGGGCGACCGCGACGATGCGCGCGGCGCGCGAACGCTGGGCGGCGGTCACTGCGCCGATTGGCGCGCGCGTTCGAGTTCGGGATCGGGTTCGAGGTCGGGCACGGTCGTCGAAGGCGTCTGCGGCACCTTGACCGACGTGGGCAGATTCTGATCCTTCGACACCGGCTGCACGCCCAGTTCCTCCAGCGGCGCGCTGGCCGCCTTCGGTTCGGCTCCGGGCATTTTGACGACATCGGTCGCCGCCACGTCCTGCGCCGCATTCTCGCGCGCGCGGTCGCCGATCAGGCCCGCCATGCCGACCAGCAGCAGGACGGTCAGCACGCCCGCGACGCCGATCTGCAGGCGCCGCATCGTGTCATGCGCCTCGGCCGGGGGCGGTGCGGCCACGGGGACGCTGGGGATATTCGTCGGCATCAGCCTGCCTCCGCCAGATTCTTGGCTGCCAGCCATTCGGGATTGAACAGCGTCGACAGATAGCGAAACCCGCTGTCGCACAGGATCGTTGCAATGCGCTTGCCCGGACCCAGTTCGCGCGCCAGCGCCATCGCGCCCGCCACGTTGATTCCCGACGACAGGCCCAGGCACAGCCCCTCCTCGTCCAGCAGGCGGCGGACGACCGCCAGCCCCTCGGCGTCGGAAATGCGGAACTGCGTATCGATCGGCGCGCCGTCGAGATTGCCGGTGATGCGGTTCTGGCCGATGCCTTCGGCGACGCTCGACCCTTCGGCCTTCAACTCGCCATGCTTGTAATAATTATAAAGGCCGGCGCCGTGCGGATCGGTCAGCGCGATCGTGATCGCCTCGTCCTTCGCCTTCAGCCCCAGGCCGGTGCCCGCAATGGTCCCGCCGGTGCCGGCGGCGCAGGTGAAACCGTCGATGCGCCCGTCCATCTGCTGCCAGATTTCCTCGGCGGTGCCGAAGATATGCGCCTTGCGGTTGGCGATATTGTCGAACTGGTTCGCCCAGATCGCATTTTCCGTCTCTTCGGCGATCCGGCGCGAGGTGTGGACGAAATGGCCCGGGTTGGCAAAGGGCGCGGGCGGCACCAGCACCAGTTCGGCGCCCAGCGCGCGGATCGTCGCCATTTTTTCCGCGCTCTGATTGTCGGGCATGACGATGATCGTTTTATACCCCAGTGCATTGCCGACCAGCGCGAGGCCGATGCCGGTGTTGCCCGCCGTCCCCTCGACGATGGTGCCGCCGGGACGCAGACTGCCGTTTTCCTCCGCATCGCGGACGATATAAAGCGCGGCGCGGTCTTTCACCGATCCGCCGGGATTGGCATATTCGCACTTGCCCCAGATTTCGCAGCCCGTTTCCTCGCTGGGGCCGCGCAGCAGGACGAGCGGCGTGTTGCCGACAAGCTCAAGACTGTTTTGCGCAATGGTCATGCGGCATGATCTAGGGCGCGCCGGAACCGGCCGCAAGACAGCTTCGCTTGGCCCGGGCCAAGTCGCTCCTTCGTCGACGGACGGTCATTTCCGCCCGACGAACGGCGGCCGGGCGATCCGGCAGGGCTTGTCATTGTTACAGTATATCATTACTGACGCCGGGTCTTTGATTCACGAACAGGAATTCTCCCCGATGCGTCTGCTTTGTTCCGCCGGTTCCGCCCTGGCCCTGCTGCTGTCGTCCCCCGCCTTCGCCCAGGAGCGCGATAGCAGCGACGCGGACGATGTGCACGGCGCCGGACCGATCGTCGTCACCGCACCCTATGTCCGCAGCCTCGACATATTGGGCAATGTGTCGGTGGTCGAAGGCGACGAGCTGGCGCGCGACCTGCGCGGGCAGATCGGCGACACGCTGACGCGGCAGGCGGGGGTTTCGGCCACCAGCTTCGCCCCCGGCGCCTCGCGTCCGGTGCTGCGCGGCTTTTCGGGCGAGCGCGTCCGCGTGCTGACCGACGGCATCGGGTCGATCGACGTGTCGAACACCTCCGCCGACCATGCCGTGACCATCGATCCGCTGACCGTCGAGCGCGTCGAAATCCTGCGCGGTCCCGCGGTGCTGCTGTTCGGCAGTCAGGCGATCGGCGGCGCGGTCAACCTGTTCGACCGCCGTATTCCGCGCGCGGTGCCCGCCGACCATGTCCATATCGACGCAATCGGCGGCTATGCCACGGCCGCGAACGACCGCAACGCCGGCGCGTCGATCGACGTCGCGCTGAGCCCGCAGATCGTCGCGCATATCGACGGAAGCTGGCGCAAGACGGGCGATGCCCGCTCCGGCGGCTTCGTCTATGCCCCCGGCCTGCGCGGCGACCTGCTCCACCTGGCCGAACATGAAGCCGAGGAAGGCCATGACGACGAGGCGGCAGACCTGACCGCGCAGGCGAACAGCCGGGGCAAGATTCCCAACACCGCCAGCGAGACCTGGACCGCGGCGGGCGGCCTGGCGCTGATCAACGACGGTGGCCAGCTCGGCATTTCAGTGAGCTATTTCGACAGCAATTACGGCGTGCCCAGCCGTCCCGGCACCGAACATGCCCATGGTGAGGAAGCGGATCATGACGGGGACGATCATGGCCATGAGCATGGCGAAGGCCCCGTCACCATCGGCCTGAAGCAATGGCGCGCGGACCTGCGCGGCGAGGTGGAAATGGGCGACGGCTTTTTCGACAAGCTGCGCCTGCGCGCCGGTTTCGCCGATTATGAGCATACCGAGTTCGAAGGCGACGAGGTCGGCACCGTCTTTTACAACAAGGGTATCGAGGGCCGGCTGGAGCTGGCGCAGAACGACCGCGGCGGCTGGCGCGGCGCCAGCGGCGTCCAGTTCGCGCACCGCAATTTCGACGCGGTGGGGGCCGAAGCCTTTGTGCCGCGCAACCTGACCGACCAGTTCGCCCTGTTCACGCTGCAGGAATGGCACGCGGGTCCGCTGGGCCTGGAAGCCGCCGCACGCTACGAAAAGACCGACGTGCGCGCGCCGGTGCTGGGCGTGTCGCGCAATTTCGACACTTTTTCCGGCGCGCTCGGCGCGACCTATGACGTAGCGCAGGGGACACGCTTCGGCGTCTCGGTGGCGCGAGCGGTACGCGCGCCGTCGGCCGAAGAGCTCTTCTCCAACGGCCCGCATATCGCGACCCAGTCGTTCGAGGTCGGCGATCCGGCGTTGAAGCGCGAAGCGAGCTGGGGGGCGGAAGCCTCGCTCAAGTTCAAGTCCGACGGCTTCGACCTGTCGCTGACCGGCTATTCCAACTGGTTCGACGACTTCATCTATTCGGCCGCGACCGGCGACGAAGAGGATGGACTGCCCATCTTTCAGTATTTTCAGCGCGATGCCCGCGTCTGGGGTTTCGAGGCCGAGGCAAGCGCCCGGCTGGCGCAGGTCGGCGGCTTCAACATCGTCAGCGACCTGACCGCCGACATGACGCGCGCGACGATCAAGGGCGGCGGCGCCGACCGCAACGTGCCGCGCATCCCCCCGCTGCGTGTGCTGGGCGGCATCGAGGCGCAGGGCGACCGGCTTGACGCGCGGGTGGAGGTCGAATGGACCGACGACCAGTTCCGCGTCGCACAGTTCGAAACACCGACCGACAGTTTCACGCTGGTCAATGCCTCGCTGAGCTGGCGCCCGCTGCCCGACAGCCGGAACCTGACGCTGAGCCTCGCCGCGAACAATATCTTCGACGTCGATGCCCGGCGCCACGCCAGCTTCACCAAGGATTATGTCCCGCTCGCCGGCCGCGACATCCGCCTGACCGCACGCGCCAGCTTTTAAGGCGAACAGTCTCGAACGCCTTCGCCGCCACGCCCTTCAAGGCCGTCAGAAGGGCAGCAGCTTGCCTTTGTTCCAGTAGATGGAGGTCGCGGCGGCATAGGCGCCGACCTTTTCCCATACCGTCTCGTCGACCGCCTCGATATCGACGCCGCTGTCGATATAGGCCTGAACGATCGTGCCGATCTGATCTTCGGTCATGTCCGCCGACAGATCGGGATTGGCGCCGGTGGGGCCGAAATCCATCGCCTGATCGACCGGCGCGTTCGACATATTCGCAGCCGCAAGATCGGTGATCAGCCATTCGCGCGAAATACGCGCGAGGCTGTAGTCGAAATAATCGCCCTTGTGGTCCGCGCCGATTCCGTGGCGCGTCACACAGGCATCGACGACCGCGGAGAGCTGCTGAAAAAGCGCGTTGCGCGACGCTTCGTCGCCGTCGCCGGTCATCGCGCCGCCGAGCGACGCGCGAAGCGCCGGGGGTGAATCGTTGACGACGCAATCGCGCTGGGCGCTCTCCTGTGCCGACGCGGCACCCGGCGTCGCTGCCGCCATCAGCACGGCCGCCGCCATCAAAGATTTGTTCCGCAAAATTCCGTCCTTCCGCGCTCGCGCCAATCGCCCGTCAGGACAGCATGGCCATGCCGCCGTTCACATGCAAGGTCTGTCCGGTGACATAGCCCGCTTCCTGCGAGGCCAGATAGACGACGGCGGCGGCGATATCGCCTCCCTCGCCCATGCGGCCAGCCGGAATGCGCTGATTGAGCGCCTCCTTCTGCGCGTCGGGCAGGTCGGCGGTCATCGCGGTCGCGATAAAGCCCGGCGCGACGCAGTTCACGGTCACGCCACGGCTCGCCAGTTCCTGCGCCAGCGCCTTGGTCATGCCGGTGACGCCCGCCTTCGACGCCGCATAATTGGCCTGCCCCGGGTTGCCCGTCGCGCCGACGACGCTGGTGATCGAGATGATGCGGCCGAAACGCGCCTTCATCATCGGCTTGGCGGCGGCGCGGCAGAGGCGGAAATTCGCCTCCAGGTTGATGCGGATGACGTCGGACCATTCGTCGTCCTTCATCCGCAGGATCAGATTGTCGCGCGTGACCCCCGCGTTGTTGACGAGGATGTCGAGCTTGCCGCCCAGCGCCTCGACCGCGGCGGGCACCAGCGCATCGACTGCCGCCGCATCGCCCAGATCGCAGGGCAGCGCGACATGACCCTGGTCCCCCAGCGTGGCCAGAAAAGCGTTAAGCTTGTCGGGATTGGACCCCGACACGGCCAGCCGCGCACCCTGCGCCGCGAGCGCCTGCGCGATCGCCGACCCGATGCCGCCGCTGGCGCCGGTAACGAGGGCGGTCATGCCGGTGAGATCGAACATATTATTCTCCTGAAATCCTGAGAGTTTAAATCGTCTTCAGCAAGGATTCGATATCGTCCATCGACAGGATGCTGACCGTTTCGACGTCGGTCGATGCGCTGCGTTTGACCATCGGCGACAGCACCTTGCCGCCGAATTCGACGAAGTGCGCCACGCCGATTTCCGCCATCGCGCCGACGCTTTCGCGCCAGCGGACGCGGCCCGTTACCTGGGCGACGAGCAGGTCGCGGATCGTGTCGGCGTCGCTGACCGGCGCGGCCGTGACGTTCGCGACCACCGGAACCAGCGGCGCGGCGGGCGGGTTGGCGCCCAGCGCCTCGGCCATCGCGTCGGCGGCCGGCTGCATCAGCGGGCAGTGGAAAGGCGCCGATACGGGCAGCAGCACGCCGCGCTTGATCCCGAAATCTTTCACCATCGCCACGGCACGCTCGACCGCGCCCTTGTGGCCCGAAATCACGACCTGCGACGGGTCGTTGTCGTTGGCGACGGTGCATACCTCGCCTTCCGCCGCCGCGTCGGCCAGCTTTTGCGCCGTCTCGACATCGGCGCCGAGCAGCGCCGCCATCGCGCCGACGCCGACGGGAACCGCCGCCTGCATCGCCTGCCCGCGCGTCTTGAGCAGCCGTGCGGTGGTGGCGAGGTCGAAGGCGCCCGCGGCGCAGAGCGCGCTATATTCACCCAGGCTGTGGCCCGCGACATAATCGGCCTTGGCGGACAGGGTGACGCCGCCCTCCTTCTCCAGCACGCGCAGCGTCGCGACGGCGTTCGCCATGATCGCGGGCTGGGCGTTCTCGGTGAGCGTGAGCTGATCCTCCGGCCCGTCGCTCATCAGTTTGAACAGATTCTGGCCGAGCGCGTCGTCGACTTCCTGAAACACCTCGCGCGCGGTCGCCGACGCCTCGGCCAGCGCCTTGCCCATGCCGACCGACTGGCTGCCCTGACCCGGAAAGATGAATGCGCGCATCTGGCGTCCCCTCAGTGATGATGAATGGCGAACGCGCCTATTCGCTCACCCCGCGCGATGCAAGCCGAAGGGAATGATCCGGTTCGCCGCGTCATGGCCGATGTCGGCGCGGCCGAGGAAGGCGATGCCGGTGCGCGCGCACCAGTCGCGGGCGATCTCCTCCGCCTCCATCCCGAACGGCCGGTCGTTTTCGGGAACCGCGCTGACCCGGCCCAGCCGCAGCCCGGCCAGCCCGCGCGGACCCAGGCTGGTCGCGACATGGAAGAAGGCGCGGTCGAAGGCATAGAGATATTCGCTGACCTCCTCGACGATCAGGACATGCCCCGCCAGATCGGGTTCGAGCGGGGTGCCGAGCAGCATTGACAGCGTGATCAGGTTGAAGGCCGCATGGCGCGCGCCATGCTCCAGTCCCGGTTCGCACGCCGCCGGGTCGCGCGCGACGAGCCAGTCGAGCGCGCGCAGCACCGCCGCCTCGCCATCGTCGCGGCGAATATCGGCGACCATCGGCCCATGGGCGACATGGTCGAATCCCTCGCGATACAGGCACGCCAATATATTGCCCTGATCCGAATAGCCGAGAAAGGCCTTGCCCCGCGCCGCGTCGGTCATCGCCGCCACCGCCTCCTGCGCTATGCGGCACGCGCCATAACCGCCGCGCGCGAACCAGATGGCGTCGATGTCGGGGCGGTTCGCCATCTCGACCAGCGCGGCGAAGCGATGCCGGTCCTCGCCCGCGAAATGGCCGTGCACCGCAAAACACTGCTCGTCGAAGATCAACTCGATTTGGGGGTAGCCGATGCTGGCGAGCGCGCGCACCGCTTCGGCATCGTCGGGCAATATAGGGGTCGAAGGTGCGACGATTCCAATACGCATTCCCGATTCCAACCCCCAAATCCGTCCGCATCGAGCGAAGTCGAGATGCCCCCCGACATTGCGCTATCCCGATGGGTGTCTCGACTTCGCTCGACACGAACGGAATTTGCGATGGGCACCAGTTGCAAAGCTTGCGACTAGCCCATAACGCCGCGCCATGTCGGAAAACAAATCCTATTTCTTCTGCGGTATCGGCGGGTCGGGCATGCTGCCGCTGGCGATGATCGTCGCCGCGCGCGGGGCCGATGTCGCGGGATCGGACCGCAGCCGCGACCAGGGCCGTTCGCCGGACAAGTTCGGCTGGATCGAAGCCCAGGGCATCGCCCTGTTCCCGCAGGACGGCAGCGGCGTCGCGGCGGGCCAGACGCTGGTCGCATCGGCCGCGGTCGAGGACAGCGTGCCCGACGTGGCGGCGGCGAACCGGCTCGGCCTGTCGCGCCTGACGCGCGCGGAACTGAACGCCGCGCTGTTCAACGCGGCCGGCAAGGCGATCGGGATCGGCGGGACCAGCGGCAAGTCGACGGTGACCGGCATGATCGGCTGGATATTGGACAGCGTCGGCCATCATCCGACGGTGATGAACGGCGCGGTGATGCGCAATTTCGCCAATGACGCCATGCCCTTTGCCAGCGCGCTGGTCGGCGGCCCCGACACCTATGTCAGCGAGGTTGACGAAAGCGACGGGTCGATCGCCCTTTACCATCCCGACGTCGCGGTCGTCACCAACATCAGCCTCGACCACAAGAGCCTGGACGAGTTGCACGCGCTGTTCGGCGACTTTTCCCGCAAAGCGCGGATCGCGGTGATCAACGCCGACGACCCCGAATCGGCACCGCTGCTCGGCGGCGGCAATGTCATGCGCTTCGGCTTTTCGGACGCGGCGGCGATGCGCGGCAGCGATTTCGAACCATCGCCCGACGGATGCCGTTTCACCGTCCATTTCGCCGCCGACAGCCATGCGGTACGGCTGCGGATGCCGGGGCAGCACAATGCGATGAACGCCCTCGCGGCGATCGCGGCGGCGCGGGCGCTCAATATTCCGGTCGGCCGCGCGGTCGCGGCGCTCGCCGAATTTGCGGGCCTTGCGCGCCGCTACGAAGTGCTGGGACAGGCGGGCGGCGTCACCGTGATCGACGATTTCGCGCATAATCCCGACAAGGTCGCCGCGACGCTGGCCGCGGTGCGCGAATTGCCGGGCCGTGCGCTGATCTTCTTCCAGCCGCACGGCTATGGCCCGCTGCGCCAGATGGGCCGCGAACTGGCGGCGAGTTTCGCGCAGGGGATGCGCGCGGGCGACCGCCTGTTCGTGTGCGATCCGGTCTATTTCGGCGGCACCGTCGATCGCAGCGTCGGCAGCGAAACGCTGGTCGCCGACATCGTCGCGAGCGGCGGCGACGCGGTGCATGTTCCGATCCGCGCCGATTGCGGCACCCTGATGGCAGAGGAAGCGCGCGCCGGCGACCGAATCCTGATCCTGGGCGCGCGCGACGACACGCTGACCGATTTCGGGCGGGAATTGTTGGAAAAGCTGGAGCGCGCTTGATTTCCGCCGCCGAATCTGTATAGGCGCGCTCCATTGGGGCGAGGCTCTGTGCCATCGCCCCATTTGCTTTGCACCGATACCGCAGGGCAGGACGACAGCCGGAGGGGTTTCGCGATCGGCGCGGAACCAGCGATCGGCCAAAATGAAGGAATGCGCATCATGCCGTTTTACGAGCATGTTTTTATCGCGCGTCAGGATCTGAGCCAGGCTCAGGTCGATGCGCTCGCCGAAGGCGTCACCAACATCGTCGGTGAATATAAGGGCCAGGTTCACAAGACCGAAACCTGGGGCCTGAAGCAGCTTGCCTACAAGATCCAGAAGAACCGCAAGGGCCATTATGCGATGCTCTCGGTCGAAGCGCCGGGCGAAGCCGTCGCCGAAATCGAACGTCAGGCCGCGATCAACGAAGACATCATCCGCTGGATGACGATCAAGGTCGACGAGCTTGAAAAAGGCCCGTCGGTGATGATGCGCAAGCAGGAACGTCGGGGCGGCCGCGGCCGTGACCGCGACGGCGAAGAATAAGGAACAGCGACCATGGCACGACCCTTTTTCCGTCGCCGCAAGACCTGCCCCTTCAGCGCGAAGGACGCACCCGTCATCGATTACAAGGACGTCCGTCTGCTCCAGGGTTACCTGTCGGAGCGCGGCAAGATCGTCCCGTCGCGGATCACCGCGGTGTCCACCAAGAAGCAGCGTGAGCTGGCGCAGGCGATCAAGCGCGCCCGCCACATCGGCCTGCTCCCCTACATCGTGAAGTAAGGAGGGCGGTAAGATGGAAGTCATCCTGCTCGAACGTATCGAGAAACTGGGCGGTATCGGCGACGTCGTCACCGTCAAGAACGGCTTTGCCCGCAATTTCCTGTTGCCCAACAACAAGGCGCTGCGCGCGAATGACAGCAACAAGAAGCTGTTCGAAGCCAATCGCGCCAAGATCGAAGCCGACAATGCCGAACGTCGTACCGACGCCGAAGGCCGGTCGAAGGACATCGACGGCAAGCAGGTCGTCCTGATCCGTCAGGCGTCGAACACCGGCCAGCTGTACGGTTCGGTTTCGGTGCGCGACATCGTCGACGCGCTGGTCGAGGACGGCGCGGCGAACATCACCAAGGCGATGGTCGAACTGGAACGTCCGATCAAGTCGCTGGGTCTGTTCGACGTCAAGGTGAAGCTGCACCCCGAAGTCATCGTCACGGTCGGCGTCAACGTCGCCCGTTCGCCGGACGAAGCGGAAATGCAGAAGCAGGGCATCGACGTGATCGCCGCCATGTTCGAAGAAGAACAGGCTGCCGCCGTCGCCTCTGCGCTGGAACCCGACAGCGAGGACGAGTTCGAGGACGCGACCCCGCCGTCGGAAACGGCCGCCGAGGACGCACCGGCCGCGGACGCAGAGGAAGGCGAAGAGGCCTGACGCCTCCCGCTTTTTGCGAGACACGAAAAGGCCCCGGAACGCCGCGTTCCGGGGCCTTTTTCCTGGCCGGCGCCGGGAAAGGACGTCCGCATTGGGGCGGTAAGCGGGCATTGTAACCCATCATCGTGATTAAGGACTTGATCCGGCATCCACGGCCGCGCCGAAGTCATGCCGCCGGACGCGATCAGCGATTATCCCCGCAACAATACGCGTCATGGCGAGCCCGGCGAAAGCCGGGGGAAGCCATCTCCAGCCATCGTCCTGCCTTGCCGGCCGCTGGGGATTGCGTCGTCGCTCCGCTCCTCGCAAGGACGAAACGGCGGCGACGGCTGCAAACGGGATCATCGCCGATGAGCCTGTCCTGAGCGTGCCGAAGGACCCGGGGTAAGGATGGCTTATGACAACAGGCCGCCGAAACCGGCCGGCCTCAATATCCCATCAGGCTGAGCACTTCCTTGCGGCTGCGGTCGTCGTCCAGGAAGCTGCCCAGCAGGCGGCTGGTCACCATGCCGACGCCGGGCGTGCGGACGCCGCGCCCGGTCATGCAGCCATGCTGGGCATCGATGACCACCGCGACGCCATGGGGTTTCAGATTGTCCCAGATGCAGCGCGCCACCTCCGCGGTCAGCCGTTCCTGCACCTGAAGCCGGCGGGCGAAACCGTTGAGCACGCGCGCCAGCTTGGAAATGCCGACGACGCGGTCGCGCGGCAGATAGGCGATCGACGCCTTGCCGGTGATCGGCGCCATATGATGTTCGCAATGCGACTGGAACGGAATGTCGCGCAGCATCACGATCTCGTCATAGCCGCCGACTTCCTCGAAGGTGCGCGACAGGTGGACGGCGGGGTCCTCGGCATAGCCCTGGCAATATTCGAGCCACGCGCGGGCGACGCGCTTCGGCGTGTCGAGCAGCCCTTCGCGCGAAGGATCGTCGCCGGCCCATTCGATGAGCGTGCGGACCGCGCCCAGCACCTCCTGCGGCACGATCGGCTTGCCATCCGCGCCCAGTTCCACCTTCGTCATCGCTCCGCCCTTACTGTTGCCAACATGTCGCACATTTCGGCGGGAATAGCGCGATAAGCAAGGGCGGCAGCGCAAGATTTTCCTGTCTGCTCCCAAGTTGACGTTGCGGAATCAGGGCTTTTCCAGCGATCGGAGGCGCGCGAATTTCCGTGCCTTTTCCGGAAAAACAAGTGGCTTGACGCTCGCGTCAACTCGGCGCACCTTGAGCGCATTACAGAGTCCGCCCAAGCGGGCCGTAATCCGGAGAGGCCGGCGTTTTCCCCGACGCCGGTTGGGAGAGGACGATGACCAGCGCCGCTGGCAAGTGGGAATTCACCGGACATCCGGCCGTCCAGGCCCGGTGGCACCTGCCATGTGCAGCAGTGCCGCGTTCGGCATTGCCGCATCTGGTTGCCGACCCTTCCCTTACCACAAATTGAATCGATTTGGGCGGCCCCGCACCCGCGGGGACGAAACAGGGAGGATGTAGATGAAGTTCAAAGGACTGATCGGGACGTCGGTGCTGGCGATGACGGTGGCGACGCCCGCCTATGCCCAGAGCGAGGCTCAGAACGATGTTTTCGGTGGCGAGATCGTCGTGACCGCCCAGCGCCAATCCGAACGGTTGCAGGACGTGCCGATCGCCGTCAGCGCCTTTTCGGCGGAATCGCTGGAGGCGCAGCAGATCGAGAATCCGGCCGATCTTCAACTCACCCTGCCGAACGTCACCTTCACCAAGACGAACTTCACCTCGTCCAGCTTCACCATCCGCGGCATCGGCGATCTGTGCGTCGGGGTGAGCTGCGACAGCGCGACCGCGATCCACCAGAATGAATCGCCGCTGATCGGCACCCGCCTGTTCGAAACCGAGTTCTTCGATCTGGAACGCATCGAGGTGCTGCGCGGTCCGCAGGGCACGCTGTTCGGCCGCAACGCGACCTCCGGCGTGGTCAACGTCGTGACCGCGAAACCCGACCTGACGGGCTTCGGCGCATCGGGCGAGTTTGAATATGGCAATTACAACAGCATCAAGGCGAAGGGCATGATCAACCTGCCCATCGGCGAGACGCTGGGCGTCCGCATCGCCGGATTCTACCTCAACCGCGACGGCTTTACCAAAAACCTGTTCGACAACAGCCGCATCGACGACCGCGACATGTATGCGATCCGCGGGTCGATCCGCTGGCAGCCGACCCCCGACACCACGCTCGATCTGCTCGGCTATTATTTCCGCGAAAACGACAACCGCCTGCGCATCCAGAAACAATATTGCCAGCGCGACGCTACCGGCGTTCTGGGCTGTCTCAACAATCGCCGCGACCCGGGCGTCACCAACGGCAACTCGACCTTCGTCGGCGTGCTGACCAGCCGCGAATTCTTGGCGATCCGCGGCATTCCGACGGCTTTCGGGCTGGGCAGTCTCTATGGCCCCGACTCGCTGTCGACCTTTCAGCCGATCGCCGATCCGCGGGTCGTGAACACCGACTTCCAGCCCACCTATTTTTCCGACGAACTGCAACTGCAAGGGCGGCTGGAACATAGTTTCGGAACGATCAACGTGTCGTTGGCCGGCGTCTATCAGGAAGCCCGCGTCGACAGCCAGCAGGATTACAACCTGTCGATCC
The DNA here is from genome assembly GCA_003241685.1 of Sphingopyxis macrogoltabida. Lineage (GTDB taxonomy): Bacteria > Pseudomonadota > Alphaproteobacteria > Sphingomonadales > Sphingomonadaceae > Sphingopyxis > Sphingopyxis macrogoltabida_A. The sequence goes on along the minus strand of QFPJ01000024.1, from coordinate 2,034 downwards.
AGGACCGCAGCTTTTTCGCGCCGGCGCTGAACACGCTCGCCGCCGCCGCTGCCGGCGGCATCCCCCTGCTGCCCGCCGCCTATTTCTCGCCGATCGCCCGGGCGATCATCCCCAACGGCCCGACCGGTCCGCTGTGCACCTCGCAGGCCGAGGAAACGGGGCTCGGCGCCTATGGCGGCTTCTCGCTCTGCACCGCGACGCCGCAGGATTTCGACCGGTCGAACGAGGAGCGCAGCAGCTGGTCGGGCGAAATGATCATCAGTTCCGATTTCGACGGACCGTTCAACTTCCTGCTCGGCGGCATCTATGGCAAGTCGCACCTGACCGAGAACAGCTATTATGTGAACTCGTTCGGCATCGACTATCTGACCGGGATTTTGGGCACCTTCACCGCGCTCGGCACCGCACCGCCGACCGGCCCGCTGCCCCCGTCCTATCTGGCGACGCCCTTTTTCCGGAACAATACCGACGATCTTCGCGTCACCTCCTACGGCCTGTTCGGCGAAGCCTATGTCGAGTTCAGCGACGCGCTGAAACTGACCGTCGGGCTGCGCTACAACAATGACAAGAAGCGGGTGGTCGCGCGGTCGACGCTGGCCAGCTTCCTGACGCCGTTCAGCCAGACCGGCAGCGCCTTCGATTCGCCCTTCCTGGCGGCGTTCGATGCCGATCCCGGCTTTGCCGGCAATCAGCCGTTCCAGATCCGCCGCGTCGGCTTCGACGAAGTCACCGGCCGCGCGGTGCTGGACTGGAAGATCACGCCGGACAATCTGATCTATGCCAGCTATTCGCGCGGCTATAAATCGGGCGGCATCAACCCGCCGCTGCAACCGATCTTCGCCGTCGAGGAAGCGTTCGCGCCGGAAATCGTCGACGCGTTCGAAATCGGGTCGAAAAACCGCTTCGGCGGGCTGCAGCTCAATCTGACGGGCTTCTATTACAAATATAAGGATTTGCAGCTCAGCCGCATCGTCGAGCGCACGTCGGTCAACGACAATGTCGATGCCGACATCTATGGCGTCGAAGCGGAGGCGGTGCTCGCGCCGACGCCCGACTTCATCATCAATATGGGTGCCAGCTACCTGCATACCAAGGTGTCGAGCGACAAGTTCCTGGGCAATCCGCGCGATCCGTCGGGCGGCCGGTCCGATGCGGTGATCATCAAGGACATCACCAACGGCGCCAACTGCGCGGTGCGGCCGACCACGGCGGGCAATGCGGCAGGAACCCAGGCCTATGTCACGGCGGTCAACAGCAGCATCGGCCTGCGCGGCCCGACCGGCTTCGGTCCCAACAGCGGCATCAATTCGCCCGGCGCCTTCGGCATCTGTTCGGCGCTGGAGGCAACGGCGGCGAACCCGCCGGCGCCGCTGCGCGCGCTGTTCGGCGTGCCGACCGGGGCGCTGCCGTTCGTGGTCGAAAATGCCGGCGTGCCGGTGAATATCCGCGGCAACCGTCTGCCCCAGGCACCCGTCGCGAAGTTCAGCGTGGGCATGCAATATACCCATAATTTCAGCAACGACATGTCGCTGACCCCACGCGTCGACCTGACCTATACCGGCGACAGCTATGGCAATATCTTCAACGGACGGGTGAACGAGATCAACGGATACACCCAGGTCAACGCCCAGTTGCAGTTGAACGGCCCCGATCGGAAATGGTTCGTCAAGGCGTTCGTCCAGAACGTCTTCGACAGCCAGCCGGTCACCGGCCTCTATGTCACCGACCAGTCGTCGGGGCTGTACACGAACGTGTTCACGCTGGACCCGCGCCGTTACGGCCTGTCGATCGGCGCCAACTTCTGAACGCATCCATCGAAAAAACCCCGGCCTCTTATGGAGAGGCCGGGGTTTTTCTTTGCCGGCGACGGTGACGAGACGATGCGGTTCGCCCGTCCCGTCCCCTCGATCGTCAGAATTTGAAACGCACCGTGCCGCCATAGGTGCGCGGCTGGTTCGGGTAGCCCGACACGCTGCCCGACTGGGCGACGGCGTTGAAGACCGTCGTCAGATATTGGGCATTGGTCAGGTTGCG
>QFPJ01000113.1 GCA_003241685.1 Sphingopyxis macrogoltabida | reverse complement strand
CGGCAGCTTCATCATCTACCAATATTCGCGCTATGTCCGCCGCCTGATCGACCCGCTGTTCGGTCAGGTCAGCGACGAACTGGAATGGCGCAACATCCCCCCCTGTCGCCTATTTCGCGCGGACAAGGACGAGGCGCTGGCTCAGGCGGCCTGATCTTTCCTGATCTGTATCAATATCTGGCGGAAATTGCGTATTTCCGCCCGCTGCCCATTTGACTCCGCGCGGGACTTGAGCGACCCATTGCAAGGGGACAAGGGGGTTATATGGCGTCTTACGCCGAAGGCAGCGATCCGTGGGCCGACCTCTTCCTGTCGGCTGCACTGGAGCCGCATCTTTGGGACGTGGCGCTGCGCGCCATGGCCCAGGCGACCGGCTCGCGTCATGGCCAGTTGATCGGATTCGGTCCAGGTGCTGCCGCCTTCAACTGGATCAACGATATAGACCCCGACATTGTCGACAAGACGGCGGCGATTGATGTCGGGACGCCTGACCTCAATTTTCGGGTTGCGGCGGATCGGCTGCCGGGACGCCCCGCAATCGTTCATGAAGCCCATTATGACATTGCCCGCCAGGCCTTGCGCGCTGACGATTATCTCGACCTGTGCAGCGATTATGACATTTTTCACGGCTGCCAGACGCGTCTGATCGCTGATGATAATATGATGATCGGCTTCGCCTTGTTGCGCAGCGAGGCGGATGGCCGCACGAGCACGGAGCAGCGCGCCCTGTTTGCCCAGCTCGCCAACCACGCTCGCCATGCAGTGCGGCTGCAGCGAGCGATCGAGCAACAGGGCTTCGGCCTGCTGGCTGGCACGTTCGAAACCATGGATCGCGCCTGCTGGTTGCTCGATGCGACCGGGCGGGTGGGGGGCATGACGCCGCGCGCTGAATCGCTGCTGTCGACCAGCCGGCTGCGGGTCAGCGATGGCTGGTTGCAGAGCGATCGGGTTGACGAGACGCGCGCCATTCTGCGGTCCGTGCGCGCTGTGGTGGATGCACCAGCGCGCGAGGCCGATCCAGTGGCGCTGGCCGATGCTGACGGCGGCGTTGGCATCATGCTGGAATTTTTTCCATTGCCGGCGCGACCGTGGGCGCTGCCCTTCGCGCCGCGTGCGATCATCGTCGCGCGGGTGGGCGCGCCGACCGAGCGGCATGTTCGCCTGCTCATGCGCACTTTCCGCCTGACCCCGGCCGAAGCGGACATCGCCATCCATCTCGCCGCCGGAATGTCCCGTGCGGATATCGCGGCGCGGCGGGGGGTATCGGCTGAAACGCTTAAGGCCCAGCTCCGCTCCATCTATGATAAGACCGGTTGCAGCCGAGAATCCCAATTGGTCCGCATCGTCGGGATGATGAGCAGCTGAGTGCAGCTTTTTATTGCATAAATTGCGCAATTTACCCCT
>QFPJ01000071.1 GCA_003241685.1 Sphingopyxis macrogoltabida | reverse complement strand
CGGCCAACGCCAATGCCTATGAGCCCCACGTGCTCGCGAAAATCCGGTGGCGGATATCGATCACCGGCAAAAGCCTCGAACAACTTGTGCCGCGCGGCGTGCGCATCGCCTTTGGCACCGACGCCGGCGTGTCGAAGCATGGCCGCAACGCCGACGAGTTCGAACTGATGGTCCAGCATGGCATGACGCCGATCGAGGCGATCAAGGCCGCGACGGTGAATGCCGCCGACCTGCTCGGTCTTTCCGACCAGATCGGTACCATCGCGCCCGGCAAGAGCGCCGACATCATCGCGGTGGCCGGCGATCCGGTGGTCGATGTAACGGCGCTGAAAAAGGTCGATTTCGTGATGGCGCGGGGCCGGGTCGTCGAGTGACCTGCGCTCCGGCGATGGTGCGTTTCAATCCTTCAACGCCGCGCGCAGTTGCAGCCATCTCTCCAATTTTCCCGCATAGGGACCCGTATTGGCCGCGCTGCTCGACGGCAGATCGACCACCGCGACGCCCTCGAGCGGCGGCAATTGTCTTCGTCCGATCGTCGCGGCCTTGCCGCCGTTGAACGCCACCATGCGCAATTCGGGCAGGTCGGCGATCAACGCCGCGAGGTCGTGTGCTTCGGCTTCGCGGATAAGGCTGTCGCTGCTCGTGTGACGTTCGGCGCTGCGGATCACGTCCCACAGCCCGACATGCGCGTCACCAAGCGCGGCCAATCTCTCGTCATAAGGCATGTCCGCGAGCGGCCGGTCGATCGCCGTGCCCAGCAGGCGCCAGAACTGGTTCGTCGGATGGGCATAATATTGCCGCTCGGCCAGCGATCGCGCGCCGGGCAGGCTGCCCAGGATCAAAAGGCGCGTATCGGGCCCCACAAGGGGGGCAAAGCTGGCGTGGCGGACGGCGGTCATCGCCCCGTCGTTACCCCGGCGCGCGGCGCGCAACAATATTGCCTGCCTCTTGACCCGGAGCGGAATCGCGTTTAGGGGCGCGACCGTTCGAAAGCGGCGGACTTCTGCCGACTTCGAGTCACAACAGCGCTTGAACATTGCTGGCGCGGATGGAGCCTCCGGAGGACGAACGAGTCCGCCGGGGTCTTTTGCTGTTATCAGGTCGGTAGCCTTCAGGGGCGACCGGAGCTTCATCCAGACCGGCAGAGTAACCGTTCGCTCCCGATGGGCGGACACATAAAGGTGAAGCATTCATGCCCACGATCAACCAGCTGGTCCGCAAGGGCCGGACGCCGCAGAAGGCGAAGTCCAAGGTCCCGGCGATGGAAGCAAACCCGCAGAAGCGCGGCGTTTGCACCCGTGTCTATACGACGACCCCGAAAAAGCCGAACTCGGCGCTCCGTAAGGTTGCGAAGGTCCGCCTGACCAACCAGCGCGAAGTCATTTCCTACATCCCCGGCGAAGGCCACAACCTCCAGGAACACAGCGTCGTGCTGATCCGCGGCGGCCGTGTGCGCGACCTTCCCGGCGTGCGTTATCACGTCCTGCGCGGCGTGCTCGACACCCAGGGTGTGAAGGACCGCAAGCAGAGCCGTTCGAAGTACGGCGCGAAGCGTCCGAAGTGACGTTCACGGGGTGAACGACATCCCGGAAAATCGCTTCAGGCGATTTCATCCGGGATCCGCTCACTCATTCGGCTATCTGATCGTCCCGTGACGCCTTGCTCCGGGATGCTGTTGTAAAAGGAATTACCCATGGCTCGTCGTCGTCGTCCCGAACGCCGCGAAATCCTGCCCGATCCCCGTTTCGGGGATGTCGTGCTGTCGAAATTCATGAACAGCGTCATGCTGGACGGAAAGAAGTCCGTTGCCGAAAGCATCGTTTACGGTGCGCTCGAATCGGTCGAAAGCCGCGCCAAGAAGGAACCGCTCGGCGTGTTCCACGAAGCGCTGGCGAACATCCGCCCGAACATCGAAGTCCGCAGCCGCCGTGTCGGTGGTGCGACCTATCAGGTTCCGGTCGAAGTCCGCCCGGACCGCGCGCAGGCGCTGGCGATTCGCTGGCTGATCACCGCGGCGCGCAACCGCAGCGAAACGACGATGGCCGCGCGCCTGTCGGGCGAACTGCTCGACGCGTCGAACAACCGCGGCAATGCGGTCAAGAAGCGCGAAGATACGCACCGCATGGCGGAAGCGAACCGCGCCTTCTCGCACTACCGCTGGTAATTTGCCGGGCGCTCCCCGCGTTATGGGGGCGTCTCGCAATCGCAACAAAACTTCCTATATCGGGGGCGGCTCCAAAGGCTTCCCCCCAAATCCAAGGAAAAGATCATGGCACGCAGCCATCCGCTCGAACGCTATCGCAATTTCGGTATCATGGCGCACATCGACGCCGGCAAGACCACCACGACCGAGCGTATCCTCTATTACACCGGCAAGTCCTACAAGATCGGCGAAGTCCATGACGGCGCCGCGACGATGGACTGGATGGAACAGGAACAGGAACGCGGCATCACGATCACGTCGGCCGCCACCACCTGTCTGTGGAAAGCGGAAGAGGGCAATGGCCCCGAGCATCGCCTGAACATCATCGACACCCCCGGCCACGTCGACTTCACCATCGAAGTCGAACGCAGCTTGCGCGTCCTCGACGGCGCGGTCGCGGCGTTTGACGGCGTTGCGGGCGTGGAGCCGCAGTCGGAAACCGTGTGGCGCCAGGCGGACAAGTACAAGGTTCCGCGGATGTGCTTCATCAACAAGCTCGACCGCACCGGCGCCAATTTCTATTATTGCGTTCAGACGATCATCGATCGCCTGGGCGCGGTGCCGGCTGTCCTCTATCTGCCCATCGGCGCGGAATCGGACTTCAAGGGTCTCGTCGATCTCGTCAACGAACGCGCGATCATCTGGAAGGATGAAAGCCTGGGCGCCGAATTCTTCTATGAAGACATTCCCGCCGACCTCGCCGACAAGGCTGCCGAATATCGCGAAAAGCTCGTCGAACTCGCCGTCGAACAGGACGACGACGCGATGGAAGCCTATCTCGAAGGCAATCTTCCCGACGTCGCGACGCTGAAGGCGCTGATCCGCAAGGGCACGCTCGGCCAGGCGTTTGTGCCCGTGCTGTGCGGCTCGGCGTTCAAGAACAAGGGCGTTCAGACGCTGCTCGACGCGGTCGTCGACTATCTGCCCTCGCCGCTCGACATCGAAGACGTCCAGGGCATCAACCCCGACACCGACGAACCCGATTCGCGCGCGACGTCGGACGCGGCGCCGCTGTCGATGCTCGCGTTCAAGATCATGAACGACCCGTTCGTCGGTTCGCTCACCTTCGCCCGCATCTACTCGGGCACGCTGACCAAGGGCAGCTATCTGAACTCGGTCAAGGACAAGAAGGAAAAGATCGGCCGCATGCTCCTGATGCACGCCAATTCGCGTGAAGACATCGAGGAAGCGTTCGCGGGCGACATCGTTGCGCTGGCGGGGCTCAAGGAAACCACGACCGGCGACACGCTCTGCGCCAGCAGCGCGCCGATCATTCTCGAGCGGATGGAATTCCCCGAGCCGGTGATCGAGCTGTCGGTGGAACCGAAGACCAAGGCCGACCAGGAAAAGATGGGCATCGCGCTCAACCGCCTGGCCGCCGAGGACCCCTCGTTCCGCGTGTCGACCGACCATGAATCGGGCCAGACGATCATCAAGGGCATGGGCGAGCTTCACCTCGACATCCTCGTCGATCGCATGAAGCGCGAGTTCAAGGTCGAAGCGAACGTCGGTGCGCCGCAGGTGGCGTATCGCGAATCGCTCGCGAAGCCGGTCGAGGTCGATTACACCCACAAGAAGCAGTCGGGCGGCTCGGGCCAGTTCGGCCGCGTCAAGGTCAGCGTCGCCCCCGGCGAGCGCGGATCGGGCATCACCTTCCTCGACGAGATCAAGGGCGGCAATATTCCGCGCGAATATATCCCGTCGGTCGAAAAGGGCATGCGCGAGAGCGCCGAGAACGGCCACATGATCGGCTTCCCGATCATCGACTTCGAAATCAAGCTGACCGACGGCGCCTATCACGACGTCGACTCGTCGGCGCTGGCGTTCGAAATCGCGGGCCGCGCGGCAATGCGCGAAGTGGCCGCGAAGGCCGGCATCAAGCTGCTCGAACCGGTGATGAAGGTCGAGGTCGTGACTCCCGAGGAGTTCATGGGCGACGTCATCGGCGACCTTAACAGCCGTCGTGGCCAGATTCAGGGCACCGACAGCCGCGGCAACGCACAGGTGGTTGAAGCCATCGTGCCGCTTGCCAATATGTTCGGTTACGTCAACCAGCTGCGTTCCTTCACCCAGGGCCGCGCGCAATACTCGATGCAGTTCTCGCACTATGAAGAAGTGCCGAGCAACGTTGCCGAAGAAGTGAAGGCCAAGATGGCCTGATAGGGTTCAAGCCGCGCGGACTTGCGCCGCGCGGCAAGACCCTCTAAGGGCGGCGCCTGATTCAGGTAGGCTCCGCCCGGAACTGATCAACCAAACATCGAACAAGAAGGTTCAAACACATGGCAAAGGCTAAATTCGAGCGGAACAAGCCGCACTGCAACATCGGCACCATCGGTCACGTCGACCATGGCAAGACCTCGCTGACCGCGGCGATCACCAAGGTTCTGGCGGAAAACGTCGCGGGTAACGCCGCCGTCGACTTCGCCAACATCGACAAGGCGCCCGAAGAGCGCGAGCGCGGCATCACCATTTCGACGGCCCACGTCGAATATGAAACCGATGGCCGCCACTATGCGCACGTCGATTGCCCCGGCCACGCCGACTATGTGAAGAACATGATCACCGGTGCTGCCCAGATGGACGGCGCGATCCTCGTCGTGTCGGCCGCCGATGGCCCGATGCCGCAGACCAAGGAGCACATCCTGCTTGCCAAGCAGGTCGGCGTTCCGACCATGGTCGTCTTCCTCAACAAGGTCGACCAGCTCGACGATCCCGAACTGCTCGAGCTCGTCGAACTCGAAATCCGCGAAGAACTTTCGAAGCGCGACTTCGACGGCGACAATATTCCGATCATCGCCGGTTCGGCGCTCGCCGCTCTGGAAAGCCGCGATGACAACATCGGCAAGGACGCGATCATGAAGCTGATGGCGGCCGTCGACGAATGGATTCCGCAGCCGGAACGTCCGCTCGACAAGCCCTTCCTGATGCCGATCGAAGACGTGTTCTCGATCTCGGGCCGTGGTACGGTTGTGACCGGCCGCGTCGAAACCGGCATCGTCAAGGTTGGTGAAGAAGTCGAAATCGTCGGCATCAAGGACACCAAGAAGACGACCGTCACCGGCGTCGAAATGTTCCGCAAGCTGCTCGACCAGGGCCAGGCTGGCGACAACATCGGCGCGCTGATCCGCGGCGTAGGCCGTGAAGAAGTCGAGCGTGGCCAGGTTCTGGCGAAGCCCGGCTCGATCACGCCGCACACCGAGTTCACGTCGGAAGTGTATGTCCTGTCGAAGGACGAAGGCGGCCGTCACACGCCGTTCTTCGCGAACTATCGTCCGCAGTTCTACTTCCGCACCACGGACGTCACCGGCGAGGTGATCCTCCCCGAAGGCACCGAGATGGTCATGCCGGGCGACAACGTCCAGCTGTCGGTCAAGCTGATTGCCCCGATCGCCATGGACCAGGGTCTGCGCTTCGCGATTCGCGAAGGCGGCCGCACGGTCGGCGCAGGGGTTGTCGCGACCATCACAAAGTAATATAGGGCTGCGAGCCGCGCGATTCGGACTGATTCGCGCGGCTCGTAGCTAAAAGATTTTCGATGGCCTCTCCGGCCTCCTTTGGGGGTCGGAACAGGCCATTTCGCTCTTTCGCATCGTCAGACGGGATTCGACTGGAACAGTCATGGAAACGCAGAATATTCGCATTCGCCTGAAGGCCTTTGATCACCGCGTGCTCGATCAGGCCACCACCGACATTGCCGACACGGCACGTCGCACGGGCGCTCTCATTCGCGGTCCGATCCCGCTGCCGACGCGCATCGAAAAATTCACCGTGAACCGCGGTCCGCACATCGACAAGAAGTCGCGCGAGCAGTTCGAGGTGCGTACCCACAAGCGGCTGCTCGACATCGTGCAGCCCACCCCGCAGACGGTCGACGCGCTGATGAAGCTGGACCTCGCCGCGGGCGTGAACGTCGAAATCAAGCTGGCCTAAGCCAGCGCAGCCCCCGCCCAGGCGGGGGCCTCTATCGGCAGGACGGTTCGCCGCCTGCGCCACGATAGGGTGGATACCGCCGGACCGCTTTCTTCGGAAAGCATCATGGTCCGGGCTGCGTCCCCCGTCTCGCCGCTTCTCCTTCGGGATGGCGGCACCTCAGCCCGGACGGGGCGATGCATCGAAATTTCGGGCTGGGAGGGTTCCGCGCAAGGCTTGCCTTGGCGGGTCCCGCAAGCCGTGCGGAATGGTCCGCCCGGCCTCTGTTGAGGAGTGATGATCATGCGCACTGGCGTGATCGCGAAGAAAATGGGGATGACCCGCCTGTTTCAGGACGACGGCCGCCACGTGCCGGTTACCGTCCTGAGCCTCGAAGGCTGTCAGGTCGTCTCCGTGCGCGATAAGGACCGCGACGGCTATGTGGCCGTTCAACTGGGTGCCGGCTCGGCCAAGGCGAAGAATGTCGCCAAGCCGCAGCGTGGCGCCTATGGCAAGGCCGAGGTCGAGCCCAAGGCGAAGCTCGTCGAATTCCGCGTCGCCGACGACGCGACGCTCGACGTCGGCGCCGAACTGTCGGCCGATCACTTCGTCGCCGGCCAGATCGTCGACATCCAGGGCGTGACGCAGGGCAAGGGCTTTGCCGGTGCGATGAAGCGCTGGGGTTTCGGCGGTATGCGCGCCACCCACGGCGTGTCGATCAGCCACCGTGCCCATGGTTCGACGGGTAACCGCCAGGATCCGGGCCGCGTCTTCAAGAACAAGAAGATGGCCGGCCACATGGGCGCGCGCAATCGCACCCAGCAGAATCTCGAAATCGTCCGCACCGACGCCGAGCGGGGCCTTCTCTTCGTCAAGGGCTCGGTCCCTGGCTCGAAGGGCGGCTGGCTGCTCGTCCGCGATGCGGTGAAGCTGCCGCGCCACCCCGAGGCCCCCTATCCGGCGGGCATCAAGAGCGCGGCCAACAGCAACGAAGCCCCGGCTGACGCGCCGGTCGAAACGCCGGCCGAAGAGGCCGTTGTCGACACCGCGGCCACCGACGGCGCACAGGAGTCCTGATCATGAAGGTCAAGGTTCAGACCCTCGATGGCAAGGCTGGCGCCGACATCGATCTTAACGACGACGTCTTCGGCGTCGACGCCCGGGCGGACATTCTGCACCGCGTCGTCGCCTGGCAGCTCGAAAAGCGTCGTGGTCCGGCGCGCGCCGCCCGCGAACGCAGCGATGTCGCCCGCACCGGCAAGAAGTTCGGTCGCCAGAAGGGCGGCGGTACGGCTCGCCACGGCGACCGCAAGGCGCCGATCTTCATCGGTGGTGGTAAGGCGCATGGTCCCCGGGCCCGCACCTTCGGCCACTCGCTGAACAAGAAGATCCGCACCCTCGGCCTGAAGATGGCGCTCAGCGACAAGGCGAAGGGCGGCAAGCTCGTCGTTCTCGACACGCTGGAAGTCAAGGACGCCAAGACCAAGGCGCTCGCCGGCAAGCTCGGCAAGCTGGAACTCGGCAATCGCGCGCTGT
>QFPJ01000112.1 GCA_003241685.1 Sphingopyxis macrogoltabida | reverse complement strand
CCCCGTGTTTTGCAACGAAAAAAGCTTGAAAACTGCGGCTGCCTGAGTTTGAATCCGCAGCCATGTGGGGAGCCGCCGTCATATCGTTTCGCGCCGTCGCCGTCCTGATCGTCTCGGGGCTTGCGGCAACCTGCGCCGACGCGGCCCAGGTCAAGGCGCTGCGCGTCTGGGCCAGCCCCGATTCCACGCGTGCGGTGTTCGATGTTTCCGGGCCGCTGGAGTACAAGCTGTTCGAGCTCAGCAACCCCGACCGCATCGTTCTCGACATCAAGAACTCCAGCCTGGCCGAAGGCGTTGCGGCACCGGCGCCGAAAGGTCTGCTCGGCACCGTGCGTCTGGGCAAGCAGGGCAAGTCCGATCTGCGCGTCGTGTTCGATCTGCCGCAGGGCGTGCGTCCGAAGAGCTTCCTGTTGTCGCCGGCGGACAAGTTCGGCCATCGCCTCGTCATCGACCTGTTCCCCAAGACCAAGGCCACGCGCGAAGTCGTCAAGAGCGTCGAAGACGTGCTGCCCGGCGACGGCCGCAAGGTCATCGTCGCAATCGACGCGGGCCACGGCGGCGACGATCCCGGTGCGATCGGTGCTTCCGGCACGCATGAAAAGTCGATCACGCTGAACGTCGCCCGCGAAGTCGCCAAGCTCGTCGACGCGCAGCCCGGCATGAAGGCGCATCTGGTTCGCGACGGCGACTACTTCATTCCGCTGACCGACCGCTACAAGAAGGCGCGCGAAGCCAAGGCCGACCTGTTCGTGTCCATCCACGCCGATGCCTGTCCCGGCGCCTGCGGTGCGCGCGGCGCTTCGGTCTGGGTGCTGTCGCCGCGGGGCGCGACCAGCGAGGCCGCGCGCTGGCTCGCCGCCAAGGAAAACGGTTCCGACCTCGTCGGCGGCGTCTCGCTCGACGACAAGGACGACACGCTCGCGGCGGTGCTGCTGGACCTGTCCCAGGGCGCGACGATGGAAGCCAGTTCGGCGATCGCGCAGATCGTGCTGAAGGCGCTCGGAAAGATCGGTCCGACGCACCGCGGCTATGTGGAAAAGGCAAATTTTGTCGTCTTGCGTTCGCCGGACGTGCCCTCGATCCTCGTCGAGACGGCATTCATCACGAATCCGGCCGAGGAAAAGCGCCTGACCGATCCGGAGCACCGCAACAAGCTCGCCAGCGCGGTCGTCGACGGCATCAAATCGTATTTCATGCAGACGCCGCCGCCGGGCACCTGGTTCGCGGCCAACAGCACCGGCCGGCGCGGCCCGTCCGAGCACGTGGTTGCCCGCGGCGAAACCTTGTCGGGCATCGCCGCGCGGCATCGCGTCAGCCTCGGCGCGCTGCGCGAGGCCAACCGCATCGCCGCCGACGGCAATGTGCGTGTCGGCGATGTGCTGGACATTCCGCCGCAGGGCTGACCCGCGTTCCCGTTC
>QFPJ01000111.1 GCA_003241685.1 Sphingopyxis macrogoltabida | reverse complement strand
CTTGCGGCCCGCCGAACCATCGGTCGTTCGCCATCCCCACCAGCGCGCTGCTCAGCCCCATGCCGATCAGCGAATTGACGCCCAGGAACAGGGCCGACAAGCGCGATCGCATCGCAGGCGGCGCGACGATCTGCATGACGGCGGTGGACGCGGCATGGGGAATGAGGCGAAGAAGAAGGCGATGGCCAGCAGTAGCGTCGCCTGATCGACGCTCCCCGCCCAGGGCAGCAGGGCGATCGGCGGCACCGCGCCCAGCGCGCCGATGATGCCGGTGCGGAACGGCGCATCCTTGCTGCCGGACCGGGTCAGCCGGTCCATGATCGCGCCGCTCGCCAGCACGCCGCCACCCGCCGCGAAGATCGCGACCCAGCCCAGACGAAGCCCGCTCTCCCCCGGCGTCAGCGCGAACACGCGCATCAGATAGGCCGGCGACCAGGACAATAGCGAGAACAAGGTCATCGCCGCCAGCGTGTAGCCCATCATGTGCGGCAGAAAGATCGCCCGGTTGCGCGCCAGGAAGCGCATCACCTCCACCACCGAGGGAACGGCCTTGGCTGCGGATGCGCCCGCACCCTGCCCGGCCCGGCCGGCCTGCCGCACACGCGGGTCGCGGATCGTCGCCAGCATTACCAGCGCCAGCAGCAGGCCGGGCGCCCCCACGATGATGAACGTCATCTGCCAGGCGGCAAGGCGCAGGCCCAGCCAATATTGCGGCCCGCCCGCGCTGACCGCGCCGATCACCCAGCCCCCCAGCAGAAAGGCGATGCCCGTCCCCATGAAGGAACCGAGCGAATAGACCGCCACTGCCCGTCCCAGCTTTTCCTTGGGGAACAGGTCGCTGATGAGCGAATAGGTCGCCGGCGACAGCGCCGCCTCCCCCGCGCCGACGCACACCCGCGCCAAAAACAGTTGCAAGAAGCCGCGTGCCAAGCCGCACGCCGCCGTGGCAAGGCTCCAGAAGGCGACGCCGACGGCAATGATGACCGGCCGCGACTTGCGGTCGGAAAGGGCCGCGATCGGTATCCCCATCGTCGCATAGAAGATGGAGAAGGCGAAACCGTGCAGCAGCCCGAACTGGGTATCGGAAATGCCAAGGTCGGCCTGGATCGGGCCGATCAGCAACGCCATGATCTGCCGGTCGATGAAGGAGAATATATAGGCGATCATGCACAGGATCACCGCGATCCAGGCGCGCCGGTTCGTCAGGTCATGATCGATCATGCGGGCAGCCTGTTGAGATAGGCCATGCTGTCGCGGATCGCCGCCATCGGATCGTCCGACCGGTCATATTCGACGAAGAAATGCTGCGCGCCGGCCTTGCGTGCGGCGGCGATCAGGCGGGGCAGGTCCAGCCGCCCGGTGCCCACCACGGCAAATTCGCCGGCGGCGTCCACATCCTTCACATGACAGCCGAAATAACGG
>QFPJ01000110.1 GCA_003241685.1 Sphingopyxis macrogoltabida | reverse complement strand
TGGTCGATCATTGTCTGGAAGGTGGCGTGTCGCTGCTGACCGGGCTGGTGCGGCCCGATTTCCGCGACGTCGTTTTGGAAATGGGCTGGCGCGGGCGGGCGCTGGGGCCGGTGCGGTCGGTGGGCGGCATGGCATTGGGCGCGTTCGCGGTCGAGATCGACGACGAGACGCCTGCGCTGCTGGCAGCGACCGGGATCTACACCGCTGGACTGGCGCCGCGTGCGCTGGTCGCGGCCTGAGCGGGGAGGGGGTCATGACCATGATCGATCTTCCGTTGGCCGAACTGCGGTCGCAGGGATTCTGTGTCGTGCGCAATGCCGTCGATGCGGATGTCGTCGCGGCGCTGAATGCCGATCTTGATGCCGCGTTCGCGGATGCGCCATTCTGCGACGGCGATTTCTACGGGCGTTCCACCAAGCGGCTCGGGGGGATGCTGAAGCGCTCTGCGTTCGCCGAGGCGTTCGTGCGGCATCCGCTGGCGCTGGGCCTCGCCGATGCGGTGCTGGGACCGTGGTGCGACCGCTTCGGTCTGAACCTGACCCAGGCGATCGAAATCCACGGCGGCGCGCCCGCGCAATATCCGCACCGCGACGAGGATATGTGGGCCGGACCCAAGGGCGAGCTCGACTATCTGATCAATGTCATGTGGCCGCTGACGCCATTTGTGCGGGAAAATGGCGCGACGCGGCTGTGGCCGGGCAGCCATATGGCCGGTTCGGTCGCGGGCGATGAAGCGCTGGCCACCGTTCCCGAGCTGATGCCGGGCGATGTGCTGGTGTTCCTCGGGTCCACTTTGCACGGCGGCGGCGGCAATGCGAGATCGGCGGCACGGCGCGGGCTGGTCGTGAGCTATTGTCTCGGCTGGCTCAAACCCTTTGAGAACCAGTGGCTGGTCTATCCGCCCGAGGTGGCGCGATCGTTCGATCCCGAACTGGCGGCCCTGGTCGGCTACGCCCAGCACCGCCCCAATCTCGGCAATGTCGAGGGGCGCTGTCCGACGGAACTGCTGTACGGTGTTGGGGGTGATGGTGATGGTATTGGTCATGGCGGTCTGCCGCCGGCCGATGCGCTGTTGCCCGAGCAGACGGCGGCATTGGGCGACTGGGTGACCGAGGGCGGCGCGGCTGCCGCGCATGTGAGCCGGCGATAGCGGCAAGGGGCCGGGCCGGAAGCGGGCGCGGTGGCGTCGGCTTGCCTGCCTGGCCCCGTCTGCGACTGGCGCGATGCCGAGGCCTATGCCTGGCTGCTGCATGCCGGTCGTGCTGCGTTCGCCTGGGAATGGCTGCGCCGCGATGGTGGCTATCGGTCGGGGTGGCGGGATGATTTTGCTGCGTTCGGGCTGCTCGCGCCGGTCGATCCCGATGGTGATGCGCGGTGGGCGCGGCCCTGTTGGTCGTCGGCGGTCGATCCCGCGGTGCTGCAGTGTATGGTGGGTGGGGCGGG
>QFPJ01000109.1 GCA_003241685.1 Sphingopyxis macrogoltabida | reverse complement strand
GGCAGCGGGCTGGCTCGTGGCATGTTCTGAGCCTGAGCAACCCCATCCCGCCCGCGCCCGCCCGGCCCGTCGGGCGTTCAAGGTCGTCGGAGCCTGCGGTTCTGGGCGACGACCTTTTCCCCTTGAACGGGGGCGACGTTCGCGAGGTGCCTGATTCGAAACTCGCCTTTTTCGAACTGGCTTGATCAAGCTTTGGACGAGTTGCTTCAACCCCGTCAACGAGCTGCTGCAACCCGCCCGTCCGCGAGCTGCTGCACCCCACCCGTCGGCGAGCTGCTGCAAACCCTCCCCTTCAAGGGGAGGGCATGGGTGGGGATGGGTTTCGCCATTGATGTCCCCAGCGAATCGCGAAGCCCGCGAACTCCCCGCAGCGGCGACCCAGCGTCGAGTCGCCGGGCTTACGTGGCTGCTCGTCCTGCCTTGAAAACCTGCGGGATTCTTCATCGACGGCCGCGCGCCGTGCCCCCATCCACCGCGTCGCGGCGCATCGCCGTTGCCGTTCGCTTCGCCCACCGCGACTTATGGCGCCGGCTTGGTGCCGAACAGCACGTCGCGTTCGGCGTCGGACAGCTTGCGCGATGGCGCGTAGGAATCGGCGGCATCGACGTAGGCGCGCTGCGTCGCCGGGCGTTCGCGTACGGCTTCGAACCAGCGCCGCAGTTGTGGGAAATCATCGAGATTTTGGCCGTGCGCGGCGTGCGGCACGATCCACGGATAGCAGGCCATGTCGGCGATGCTGTAGTCGCCGGCGATGAATTCGCGGCCGCTCAGGCGCTGGTCGAGTACGCCGTAGAGGCGCGCGGTCTCGCGCGTGTAGCGGTCGATCGCATACGGCACGGGCTCGGGCGCGTAGACGCGGAAATGGCCGCATTGGCCGGCCATGGGGCCGAGGCCGCCGACCTGCCAGAACAGCCATTGCATGACGTCGGCGCGGCCGCGCGGATCGGCCGGCAGAAAGCGGCCGCTCTTCTCGGCGAGGTACTGCAGGATCGCGCCGGATTCGAACAGCTTCACGGGTTCGCCGCCGTCGGCGGGCGCGTGGTCGATCAGTGCCGGAATGCGATTGTTCGGCGCGAAGGCCAGGAACTCCGGCCGGAACTGCTCGCCCTTGCCGATATCGACCGGGACGATGCGATAGTCCAGCCCGGTTTCCTCGAGCATCAGCCGCGGCTTCAGTCCGTTGGGCGTGCCCCAGTAGTACAGGTCGATCATGTGCGGCTCCTCGTCTGCGAGACGGCCAGCATAGGTCGGCTGCCGGCATGCTTGAAGCGCCGGAAGGCGGCGTATGCAAGGAGCCAGTTCTCGTGCCTGCGCCGCATGTGCCGCCGTGGGGTTCGCGCAGGCCGCGCGGGGCGGTCCCCGGCGGGCGGGCCCCTGCGGATGCGATGCCGGCCGTTCGGCCGCTGGCCATCGTCAGCCTCTTCGGATACTGTACCCCAGTATCCTAC
>QFPJ01000108.1 GCA_003241685.1 Sphingopyxis macrogoltabida | reverse complement strand
CTTCTACGCCGTGGCGGCCATGACGTCGTGGGCATATCGCGCACGCCGTCGAACGTCTCCGCGCCCGAAACGCGGTTCGGCGACTACGACCAGCCGGAAAGCCTTCCGGCCGCCTATGCCGGCCTTGACCGCCTGCTGATCATTCCAACCACAGCGCTCGCGCCTGGCCAACGCGCCAGGCAGAATATCGCGGCGATCGACGCGGCGAACCGAGCCGGTGTCGTGCACATCGCCTTCATGTCGTCATCCGGTGTGAGGGCCAGGCCGGAGCCAGACGTCTGGGCCTCGTACTTCGCCACCGAGCAGCATCTGATGCGCACCGCGACGCGCTGGAGCGTTCTGCGGATGAACTACTATGTCGAATCCTTCGCGGACGAGGCGCGACGCGCGCTCGATCAGGGCGCCCTCGTCGGGCTTGGTGAAAGCAGGGTCGCCTTCGTCTCGCGCGCCAACCTTGCCGCCGCCGCGGCCGGGCTCTTGGCTGGGGCCGGACACGAGGGCGCCATCTACACCGGGACCGGGCCGCGGACCTGGTCGGTCGCCGAGCGTCTGGACTTGATCGCCAGGCTCAGCGGAAAGTCGTTGGGCTCGACGGTGCTGACCCCCGAGGCGTTGCGCGCCGGCTTGAGCCAGAGCGGTCTTCCGCCGCATGTTGTCGAGGTCGCGCTGTCCATTCGGCAAGGCTTCGTCGATGGCGGCTTCGACATCGTCACCGGCGATATCGAAAGACTTGCGGGGCGTCCGCCACAAGCCATGGAAGACGCCCTCCGCGACGCCTTCTAGGGCGCCGATCGCCTTCGGTCGACAAGCCGGTCAGGGCGTTTCGGGACGATCCGCGGACATTTGAGCGCGATGCCGCTCGAAATGGTCCGGCCGCCTCTCGACCCAGACCCCTTCGGCCGTGGCCCGATCCTGGTGCTCACCCTCCAGGCGCAACGCGCCCGCCATGGTGATGCGCCGTCCCTCACGCGACAGGATCCGGGTCCTCAGGACGAGCGGCCGCGCGACCGGGACGGGCATGAGGAAACTGACCGAGAGCGTGGCGGTCACACTCTTGACGCCGCGATGGGCCAGAAAGCGGCCCAGGACATCGTCGAAGACGCCGGCGATCCATCCGCCGTGCGCAACTTCCGGACCGCCGTCGAAATCGGCGGGACATTGTACGAACGCCACGCCCTCTTCGGGAGACGTGGCGTCGAATAGGTCGGCGCCGAACCGGCAACTTCTGTCCCCGACCCGGCAGCCCCTGCAGAGCGCGATGCGGTCATCAACCAAGGCTTACCCTTCCAAAGGTTTTCGGATCGCGCTATGCGAAACGTCATTTGAATATCAGAACGGATGAAAGCGGCCCGCCGCGGCGCCGATGTTTCGCTTTCTGTATGATTCTGATAGTGAATTGCGTGAATTTGACGATGTTCGTCGAAGATGGAGTGCGCATGGCGCGATCAACAGTGGGCTCGC
>QFPJ01000023.1 GCA_003241685.1 Sphingopyxis macrogoltabida | reverse complement strand
GCCGTTCATCAGCGGGCCGTACACGACATAGCTGTGTCCCGTGACCCAGCCGATGTCGGCGGCGCACCAGTAAATCTGGCCCGGCCGGTAATCGAACACATATTCATGCGTGATCGACGCCCAGACGGCATAGCCGCCCGTCGTATGCAACACGCCCTTCGGCTTGCCGGTCGATCCCGAGGTATAGAGGATGAACAGCGGGTCTTCGGCGCCCATTTCCTCGGCCGGGCAGTCGGCGGGCTGATCGGCAACTGCGCTCTGCCAGTCGATGTCGCGATCGGCGACCATCGGCACGTCGGCGCCCGTGCGGCGCAGCATCACGACGCGCTCGACGCCGGGGCACCGCAGCAGGGCTTCGTCGACATTGGCCTTCAGCGGCACGCGCTTGCCCCCGCGCAGGCCTTCGTCGGCGGTCAGCACGATACGGCTGTCGCAATCGGTGATGCGTCCCGCGAGCGCGTCGGGAGAGAAGCCCGCGAACACGATCGAGTGGATCGCGCCGATCCGCGCACAGGCGAGCATCGCGACCGCCGCTTCGGGAACCATCGGCAGGTATATGGTCACGCGGTCGCCGCGCCCGATGCCTTGCGCTTTCAGCAGATTGGCGAAGCGGCAGACGTCGGCGTGAAGGTCGCGATAGCTGATCGCGCGATGCGGTTCGGCCGGATCGTCGGCTTCCCACAGGATGGCGGTCGCGTCCCCGCGTTCGGCCAGGTGACGGTCAAGCGCATTGGCGGACAGGTTCAGCGTCCCGTCGGCGAACCACTCGATACCGAAATCATCCTCGTCGAAACTGCTGTCCGACACGCGTGTGAAGGGTTTGATCCAGTCGATCCGCCGCGCCTGATCGCGCCAGAATGCGTCCGGGTGTTCGATCGACCGGCGATACATGTCCTGATAGCCCGCATCGTCGACCAGCGCGTCGGCCGCCCACCCGGCGGGCACCGGATATATCGTCTCTCCCATCACCTGCTCCTTTTGGCTCACGCGGCGCTTTGCGGTTTCGCCTAGCGCAGTTCGCCGATCGTGCGATGCTAGACAAAGGTCGTAGATCCGCGACCATCGTCGCGATAGCCGCGCCCCGCCTTTTCATCACAATGTGCCCCGATCCCGAGACGAACATCGGGAACAGGGAGATGTCCAATGCAAAGGCGAAAATCCCCAGGCGTGTCGCTCCTGCTGGCCGCCACGGCCCTTATGACCCCCGCCACGGCTTTCGCGCAGGCCAGCCCGCGCGAAGCCGAACTCGAGGCGCGCCTCGCAAAGCTGGAAGCCGAGATGCAGCAATTGCGCGCCGACTTGGCCAGCGCCCGCACCGAACAGGCGGAAACCGCCGCCGTCGCGCAGCAGGCCGCCGCGAAAAGCGACGCCGCCGCAACGCAGGTCGCGGCGATGCAGCCGCAAAGCGCGGCCCCGGCATCCGGCGACGGCTTCCGTTCGGGCGCAACGACGATCAAGCTTGGCGGGTTCATCAAGCTGACCGCCGCGAACAGCCGCTTCAGCGACGGAGAAGTGGCGACCAACTCGCTGGGCCGCGATTTCTATCTGCCGCAATCGATCCCGACCGGCGGCGGCCCCGCCAGCCGCGTCCAGGATTTCAGCGCCAAGCAATCGCGCTTCTGGCTGAATCTGGCGACCGACGTCGCCGGCCATGCGGTCAAGGGCTATCTGGAGACCGATTTCCAGACCTCGCCGGGCACGCAGGGATCGCAGCGGACGACCAACGGCTATAATCTGACGCTGCGCCGCGCCTATCTTCAGGTCGATCGCTTCACCTTCGGGCAGGACTGGTCGACGTTCCAATATGTCGGCGCGCTGCCCGAAAGCACCGATTTCGTCGGCGCGACCGAGGGCACCGTCTTCGTCCGCCAGCCGCTGATCCGCTATTCGGCGCCGCTCGGTGCCGACCTGACGCTGCACGCCTCGATCGAAAATGCCGAGGCCGCGACCGCGGCGCTCGGCGCCCCGGCGCTGATCGAAAATGGCGATGACAGCATCCCCGATTTCGCGGCGCGGCTGGCCTATGCCGGCAAGGGCGGCGAATTGTCGCTGGCCGGGCTCGCCCGCGAAGTGCGGATCGACAATGCGGGTGTTTCCGCCAAGCGCTTCGGGTGGGGCGCCAGCGCCGGCGGCAAGCTGTACCTGACCGCCGACAAGGCGAACGACCTGCGCTTCATGGCGACATATGGCCGCAACATCGGCCGCTATGTCGGGCTCAATTTCGCGCCCGACGCGATCTTCGATCCCGCGACCGGCGACCTCGCCGACGTGCGGCTGTTCGCCGCGCTCGCGGCGGCGCGCGTCGCGCTGACGCCCGAAATCCGGATGAATCTGATGGGCAGTTACCAGACGGTCGATTACGACGGCGCCCTGCCGGTGGCCGCGCTCGCCGGTTTCAACGACCGGGCATGGAGCCTGGCCGCCAACATATTCTGGACGCCCGTCAGGAATATCGACCTGGGCTTCGAATATCGCCGCGGGACGCGCGAACTGGTCAGCGGCGCGAAGGGCCAACTGGACCGCTTTGAATTTGCCGCAAAATATAGTTTCTAACCGCAAACAGGGAGAGGGAGACGTCGCATGGCTACAACTGTTGACGACACGCCCAGGCATCACAAGGCGACGCAGAGCGAAAAGCTCGTCATCACCGCCTCGTCGCTTGGTACGGTATTCGAATGGTATGATTTCTATCTCTACGGCCTGCTGGCCACGATCATATCCGCGCAGTTTTTTTCCGGTGTCAATGAAACGACCGGCTTCATCTTCGCGCTGGGCGCGTTCGCGGCGGGCTTTGCCGTGCGGCCGTTCGGCGCGATCGTCTTCGGCCGCGTCGGCGACCTCGTCGGCCGCAAATACACCTTTCTTGTGACGATGGGGCTGATGGGCTTTTCGACCTTCGTCGTCGGCATCCTCCCCTCCTATGCATCGATCGGCGTCGCGGCGCCGATCCTGCTCATCGTGATGCGGCTGATCCAGGGGCTGGCGCTGGGCGGCGAATATGGCGGCGCGGCAACCTATGTCGCCGAACATGCGCCGAACCACAAACGCGGCCTTTACACCAGCTTCATCCAGACGACCGCAACGCTCGGCCTGTTCGCGGCGCTGCTCGTCGTGATCGGCACGCGCACGCTGATCGGTGAGGAAGCGTTCCGGGACTGGGGCTGGCGCGTGCCGTTCCTGGTCTCGATCATCCTGCTCGGCGTTTCGCTGTGGATCCGCATGCAATTGAACGAAAGCCCGGTCTTTCAGAAGATGAAGGAGGAAGGCAAGACGTCGAAGGCGCCGCTGACCGAGGCCTTTGGCCGCTGGAGCAACCTGAAATGGGTGCTCGTCGCGCTGCTCGGCGCGGTCGCGGGTCAGGCCGTGGTCTGGTACACCGGCCAGTTCTACGCGATGTTCTTCCTTGAAAAGATGCTGCTCGTCGATGGCGCGACGACCAACATCCTGATCGCGATCGCGCTCGCCATCGGCACGCCCTTCTTCATCTTCTTCGGCTGGCTGTCGGACAAGATCGGGCGCAAGCCGATCATCCTGACGGGCTGCGCGCTGGCGGTGCTGACCTATTTCCCCGCGTTCCACCTGCTGGCGGAATCGGCGAACCCGGCGCTCGCCCGGGCGGCGGTCTCGGCGCCGGTCACGGTCGCGACCAACGACGCCGATTGTTCGTTGCAGTTCGATCCGGTCGGCAAGAACAGGTTCGACAGCAAGAGCTGCGACATCGCCAAGGCCTTCCTCGCCAAGAATGCGATCGGCTATACGACGGTCGCGGCCCCGGCGGGAAGCGTCGCGGTCGTCCATGTCGGCGACGCCAGCTTCACCGCGCCCGACCCGGCGACGGTGACGGGCGAAGATCGGGCGGCCGCCATCACCGCCTTCCAGGGCGAGGTAAAGGGCGCGCTGACCGCCGCCGGCTATCCGGAAAAGGCCGATCCCGATGCGATCAACAAGCCGATGGTGGTCGCGGTCCTGACCTATCTCGTGCTGCTGGTGACGATGGTCTATGGCCCGATCGCGGCGATGCTGGTCGAACTTTTCCCCAGCCGCATCCGCTACACCTCCATGTCGCTGCCCTATCATATCGGCAACGGCTGGTTCGGCGGCTTCCTGCCGACGACCGCCTTCGCGATGGTCGCCGCGACGGGGGATATCTATTACGGCCTATGGTATCCGATCGTCATCGCCGGCCTGACGCTGGTCGTCGGCCTTCTCTTCCTGCCCGAAACCTTCCGTCGCAACATCGACGATTAGGGACGACGCCGCGGCAGGTGCCGGGAGGGATGGCGGGTCGCCCATCCTTCCCGGCTTTTCTTGTTTTTTTCGCGGTCGGCGCCGTTATCGCCCTGTCGCGGCGGGGGCGCCGACCGTAGAAGGGCTTTACGCCGGACCCCTTCGAGGGCGATCCTTCGCCTATCCCGCTATCCAGGATATTCCGACAGGAGAGAGTGCATGAGTGACGCCTACCGCCAGGCATGGGACGCCAGCATCGCCGACCGCGACCGCTTCTGGAGCGCCGCGGCCGAGGCGATCGACTGGATGGAAGCGCCGCGGCGCATCCATGACGCCGATGCCGGATGGTTTGCGGGCGGCGTCCTCAATACCGCGCACAACTGCCTCGACCGTCATGTCAGCGCGGGCCGCGGCGCGGCGACGGCGCTGGTGTACGACAGCCCCGTCACCGGACAGGTCCGCCGCTTCAGCTATGCCGAACTGCTCGCCGAAAGCGGCCGCGTCGCGGCGATGCTGAAACGCCTGACCATCGGCAAGGGCGACCGCGTCGTCCTTTACATGCCGATGATCCCCGAAACCGTCTTTGCGATGCTCGCCTGCGCGCGCATCGGGGCGATCCATTCGGTCGTCTTCGGCGGTTTCGCGGCGCTGGAACTGGCGAAGCGCATCGACGATGCCGAACCGCGCGCGATCCTGACGGCGTCCTGCGGGATCGAGGGGAGCCGGGTTATCGGTTACAAGCCGATGATCGACGAGGCGCTGGCGCTTGCATCGCATCGGGTCGAGCATGTCCTGCTGTTTCAGCGCGACGCGCTGACCGCCGACATGGTCCCGCCCCGCGACATCGACTGGATGGACCTGCGCGCCGAATGCGCGGACGATCCGGTGCCGGCGCCCGAACCGATGGCGGCGCATGATCCGCTCTATATCCTCTACACCTCCGGCACGACGGGAACGCCCAAGGGCGTGGTGCGCGAACATGGCGGCCATGCCGTGGCGCTCGCCTGGTCGATGGCGAATATCTATGGCATCGGCGCGGGCGACAGTTTCTGGGCGGCGTCCGATGTCGGCTGGGTCGTCGGGCACAGCTATATCGTCTATGCCCCGCTGCTGGTCGGGGCGACGACGATCCTGTTCGAAGGCAAGCCCGTGGGCACGCCCGATCCCGGCACATTCTGGCGCACGATCGCGGCGCACGGCGTCAAAAGCTTCTTCACCGCGCCGACCGCGATCCGCGCGATCCGCAAGGAAGATCCCGACGCCCGCTTCCTCGCCGACATCGGCACCGGCAGTCTGCAGGCCATATTCCTGGCGGGCGAACGCGCCGATCCCGACACCATCGCCTGGCTGGAGGAAAAATCGGGCCTGCCCGTCATCGATCATTGGTGGCAGACCGAGCTTGGCTGGCCCGCCATCGCCAGTTGCTTCGCGCTCGGCGATCTGCGCCGCAAGCGCGGCAGTGCGGGCTTTCCCGTGCCGGGTTATGAATTTGTCGTGCTGGGCGACGATGGCGTGCCGGTGCCCGCGGGACAGAGCGGATCGATCGTGATCAAGGCGCCGCTCGCGCCGGGAGCCTTCCGCACCCTGTGGCGCAACCAGGCCGGGTTCGACCGCAATTTCGAAAGCTTTCCCGGT
Organism: Sphingopyxis macrogoltabida; assembly: GCA_003241685.1. Taxonomy (GTDB): domain Bacteria; phylum Pseudomonadota; class Alphaproteobacteria; order Sphingomonadales; family Sphingomonadaceae; genus Sphingopyxis; species Sphingopyxis macrogoltabida_A. Next base: position 39,192 of record QFPJ01000023.1, on the reverse strand, counting down.
CATTACGAAACCGGCGACGCCGGTCATTTCGACGCCGACGGCTTCCTGCACATCATGGGCCGCACCGACGACATCATCAACGTCGCCGGGCACCGCCTGTCGACCGGCCAGATGGAACAGATCGTCGCCGCCCAGCCCGGCATCGCCGAATGCGCCGTCATCGGCGCGGACGACAGGATCAAGGGCATGATCCCGGTCGCCTTCGTCGTCCCCCGCGCCGGGGCAGCCGACGGCGATACGCTGACGGCGCAGGTCATCGCGGCGGTGCGCGCCGAACTGGGCGCGGTCGCGGCGCTGAAGACCGCCTATGTCGTCCCGCAATTGCCCAAGACGCGATCGGGCAAGATCCTGCGCAATCTGCTGCGCCGGATCGTGAATGGCGAAGCGGCCGACACGCCCGCCACGATCGACGATCCGGCGGTGCCGGACGTCATCCGCCGCATCGTCGGGGAACGGGCCGCCGCGCGGGCCGAACCCATCGCCTGACAGCGACAGGGGATCAGGCGGCAAGCTGCGCCGCTTGCCGCCGCGCCCGCACGATCGGCATGTCGGGCAGCAGCAGGCCGAGACCGCCCGCGACCAGTACCGCGTCGACGATCCAGGCGACCGGGTCCGCCCCGCCGCGCAGCGCCGCATGGACCAGCGCCGCGCCGATCATCGCGGTCGCCAGCAGCCGCCGTCCCGCCGCGGCCATGCGGTCGGCCGGAACGCGGATCGCGGCAAGCCAGAAGAGCAGCGACGCGATCAGCCAGGCGGCGATGGCCACCGGCGTCGTGCCCCCGGCCAGGGCGGCGATCGCCGCCACCGCGATCGCCGCCGGCTGGCCCCATATGGTCGCGCTCCACAGCCGTTCCCATGCCGGGGCCGGGCGCCCCTTGTCGCGTCGACGCGCCAGCCAGATGTTGACGCCGCCCGCCGCCAGATAGGTCAGGCCAAGGCCGAGCAGGAAATAGACGATCTTCACCAGCCCGCCGCCGAACCAGCCGAAATGCAGCGTGCCCAGCGAATTGAGCAGGTTCTGGCCAAGATTATTCTCCGCCGACCGTATGTGGTTATAGACGGTCGCATCGCGGCGAAAGGCATAGCCGTCAACCCCGGCCAGCGTATCGGGCCGCTTGATGTTGAACAGCGCGGCGCCGCCGACCTCGGTCGGATGTTCGGTGAAGATATATTCGAGCCGGCCGTCGCCCGCGGGCACCTTCGCATACATCGGCCGCAGGTCGAGCACCGGCGCCGGGCGCGGATCGTCGATCGGCGGTTCGGGCAGGAACAGCGCATAGACCTTGTTCACGTCGCCATTGAACATCGCCATGCCGAGCACGCCGACGATGATCGTCGTCAGGCCCAGAAAGGCGCCGCTCAGCGAGATGATGACATGAAAGGGAAAGGCCCATACGCCAAGCCGGTTGTGAAGATCGGCTTCCTGCAGGCGCCGCGATCCACCGATCCGCAGGTGGAATGCGTCGCGAAAGATGCGCGGATGTGCCAATATGCCCGATATCAGCGACGACAGCAAAGCGACGCCGATCAAACCGACCAGAAACCCGCCCCAGGTGCGGGGCAGATGCAGGTTGATGTGCAGGCGCGTGATGAATTCGGTCCAGGCGAAAGCCGCGCCATCGACGATCGCGCCATCCGCATCGGCCAGATACTGGCTGTCCTGCGCCGCGTCGACATAGAGCAGCAGGCGGGGAAAATCGGCGCGGGGCAGCGTGATATAGACATGCTCCACCCCCGCCCCGCCGCGCGCGATCGCCCCCTCGAACGCGCGCTGCACGGCGTCGGGCGTGACCGACGTGACCTGCGGCGCGTCCGAACTTTCCCAGCGCTGGAACTCGTGCGCGAAAACGGCGATGCTGCCGGACAGGCAGATCAGATAGATCAGCGCCGCAAAGGCGAGGCCAAGCGAGCTGTGACCGCGCAGCACCGCGCGCACGAAGCCCGCCGGGATGCGCGACATCAGATCCTTTTTCTTCGGCTTTTTGGGAACGGCGGTCATGCAAAACCCTTCAATATCGCCGCGGTGAAGCCCGTAACGGCCACGCCGACCAGCACGGCGGTCGCCCGAATGATGCGGTTGTCGGCCAGCGTCCACGCCATGCAGCCGCCCCAGGCGACCGGAACGATGAGCCCGCCGATGACCAGCCGCGTATGCTGCTCCCCGGGGGCAAGGGCCGCATAGGCGATGCCGACCGCCATCGCGGCGATCATCCCGATCGGACCGGCAAGCAGCCAGCGCAGCGTCTCGCGCCAGCGGGTGGTGGCCCGGTCCGACGGTTCGGGCGCCAAGCTCTCGCGAGCGGCGCGTATCTTGGCCTTACGCAGCGTATAACCGGCGGCAACCAGGCCGAGCGCGGCGGTCGACACCAGCGCCAGGGCGATGAACGGCCCCCGCGCCGATCCCAGCACCCAGGCCGGCCAGATCAGCGATGCGGCGACCAACGACCAGCCGGCGACGAGCAGCGGCCGATTCTGGTCCCGTCCCTGCCATGACCGGCGAATCAGCCACACGCCGGCAACCGTCCCCGCCGCGATCAGCAGGCCCGGCCAGAGTGCCGAACTATCCTCCATATGCGCCCCTTCGCGATCGTCCTCATATTATGTCATCACTATTGACTCGCATTCGCAATATCAATAGCGGCCCCGCTCGTTAACGACACGGGGAGTTTTTGACAATGTCCAACATGTTCCGTCCGCTTCTGCCGTTGCTGCTTGCCGGCACGGCGATGCCCGTCCACGCGGCGGACATGGTATCCGAAGCCGCCGACGCCGGCGTCGGCGCCGAGAGCGGCAGCGAGATCGTCGTCACCGGGATGAAGTTCGACCGCAGCCTGCAGGACACGCCGGAAAGCGTGAAAGTCTTCACCGCCGAGGATATCGACCGGCAGAACCTGGTCAATGTCTACGATCTGATCGACCGCACCGCCAACCTGTCCTCGACCTTCGCCAATTCGGGCTTCAACATCCGCGGCATTTCGAACACCAACGTGTCGGGATATGGCTTCGGGGATCTGGCGACCGTCTATCTCGACGGATCGCCGCTGCCCAGCGAAGCCGCGGGCGGCGGGCCGCTCGACCTGTGGGATCTCGATCAGGTCGAAATCCTGCGCGGCCCGCAATCGACCTTGCAGGGGCGCAATGCGCTGGCCGGTGCGATCATCCTGAAAACCGCCGACCCCAGCTTCGACTGGCGCGGCAAGGCGCGCGCGATGATTACCGACGCCGATGGCGAGCGCCGGTTCGCCGCCGCGGTGGGCGGGCCGATCGTCGACGACGTGCTGGCCTTTCGCGTCGCGGGCGAACTGGCGCGCGGCGACGGGCTGATCAAGAACCGGGCCACGGGCGGCAATTATGCCAAGACCAGCAGCGACGTCGTGCGCGCCAAGCTGCTGCTGACCCCAGCGGGAGCGGACGGCCTGCAGGTCAAGGCCTCCTACCTCTACGACCGCCATTTCGGCAATGACGGGCGCGGTTATGTGTTCAGCGATGTTCCGGGCGCCTGGGACAACCGCTATGTCGAGGCGAACCGCCCGACCTTCACGCGGACGAGCACCGACCTGTTCACCTTCGACCTTTCGCTGCCGCTCAGCGACATCTTCACCCTGTCCTCGGTCAGCACCTACAACCATCTCAAGACCTTCTCGACCTATGATGGCGAATTGCGTTTCGATGACGAAGCCTATGGCGACTTTGCCACCGATCAGAAGATTGCCAGCCAGGAACTGCGCCTGACCTTCGATACGGGAACGCTGCAGGGTCTGATCGGCGGCTATTATTCGCGGCTGAAGAATCCCGATACCGATTCCAACAGCACCTTCAGCCTCGATCCCGACGCGGACCTTGGCCTGACCCCGCGCGTCGCCTCTTCGTTGGAGAATGATTTCGGGCTCGATCCCGCGACCGCGCTTGCGACGGCGCAGGCGGTGCGCGGCGTCTATCCGGCGCGCGTCTTCATCTCGTCGACGCAGAAATATTCGGTCGATGTGGAAACGATGGCGCTGTTCGGCGATGCGAGCTTTGAAGTGACGCCGGGCGTGAAGCTGCTCGCCGGCTTTCGCTATGACCGCGAACGGCAAAAGGTCGCCAACGACAATCTGGTGGCGCTGAACACGCCGCTGCCCGACCCGGCCAACTATGCGTTCAATCCGACCTTCGCCTTCATCGTCCAGACGGTAAACGGCCTGTTGATGCAGGATGTCCTGAACGCCAGCAGCACCAGCCCGGAAACAAAGACCACCTATCAGGCCTTCCTGCCAAAAGGCGGAATTTCCTTTGAATTTTCGCCCGACAAGACGCTGAGCGCGATCGTCCAGCGCGGCTATCGATCGGGCGGCAGCGCGGTCAATCCGGGCCGCGCCCGGACCTATTCCTACGATCCCGAATATACGTGGAACTATGAATTGTCGCTGCGGACCCAGTGGCTCGACCGCCGGCTGACGCTCAACGCCAACGGCTTCTACATCGACTGGAAGGACCAGCAGGTCTATGTCCAGCTGTCGGAAAACGTCTATGATTATGAAACCCAGAATGCGGGCAGTTCGCGCGTCTGGGGCTTTGAGGTGGAAAGCGATTTCGACATCACCGACCGACTGAACATCTATGGTTCGGTGGGCTATTCGAACAGCAAGTTCCTCGATTTTCAGGCATCCGCGGGACAGGTTCTGGACCTGTCCGGCTTCCAATTCGCCAACGCGCCGCGCTGGACCTGGGCGGCCGGCATGGACTGGCGGCATCCGTCCGGCATCAGCGCCAACGTCAATGTCAACTATCGCGGGGCGCAGTTCCAGGGCATCCGCGACCAGAGCATGGGCCGCGACGTGCCGTCGCGCACGCTGGTCAATGCCAAGATCGGCTGGAGCAACGACAATCTGGGCGCCTATCTGATCGCCACGAATATCTTTGACGATCGATATTTCGATTATCAGTATGACAATGGCGGGCGGATGCAGGCGCTGTTCGGCGAACCCCGGATGATCGGACTCAGTTTCGAGGGGCGTTTCTAGGCACGATGCAGGGGCCGGTCGCCCGCCGCGGCGACCGGAGGGCTTGACCCTGTAGCCGCTTCAGGGTGCATGATGGCGGCGAATCGTTCGAATCGACACGCGAGGGACGGACATGGACGCGCGGGTGCGGACATATGACGCGGCATCGATCGCATCGACGCATCACAGGGGTGCGCCGATAACGCGTGCGTGCGCCGCGAACCGCCGCGCCCCGGCGAGCCATGGCCGTCCGGCCCTGTTCCTGCGATGGCTGGTGATGCTGGCGGTGCTGCTGTGCAGCATGCACTTCGCCGATCCCGCATCGGCCCATGCGACGACCAACGACGCCGCGGCCCATTTCTTCACCGACGGCGACGAACCGGAAAGCGGCGATCCGGGCCCCGGTCTCACGCATGTTGCGCATCACCATTGCCCGGTGGCGCCGGATGTTCAGGCACTGCGACTGGCCGACGCGCCGGACGCGGCGACCGCCCCCATTTTTGCCGCGCCCGCGCTGCCGCTGGCCTCGCGCCGGATAGCGCCCCTGCTCGACCCGCCCCTGCTCTGACGAACCGACACGGTCGCCGCCTGGTCGCGGCGATCTTCCGGATCGTTGGAGGATGAATTTTCATGCACAGACTTGTTGCCGCCCTGGTGGCGGCCGCGTCCTGCGTCCCCGTGGCGCAGGCGCAGGAGGCCGGTTTCGAAAGCCGGCGGAACTCCGAACCGCCGCTGACGCTGGAGGAGGCGGTGGCGCTGGCCGGGGGCAGCGCCCCGGCGCTCGAGGCGGCCGATGCCGCCGTCGATGCGGCGCGGGCGGCGCGCGCCATCGCGGGTCAGCGGCCCAATCCGGCCATCGCCGTCGATGTCGAGAACTTCGCCGGCACCGGGCCCTATAATGGCGTGAACGGCGCCGATGCCACCGTCAGCCTGGCCGTTCCGCTGGAACGGGGCGGAAAGCGGCGGGCGCGGATCGCCGTTGCCGATGCCGGGACGCACCGCGCGCGTATCGCCAGCGCCGCTGCCAGAGCCGATATTCGCCTGCAGGTCACCGAACTCTATATCGCCGCGGCCGCCGCACAGGTCCGGGTCAGGATCGCGGAGGAAAGGCTTGGTATTGCGGCCGAAACCGCCCGGGCGGCGCGCGTCCGCGTGCAGGCCGGCCGCGCATCGCCGCTGGAACAGGAACGCGCCGAAGTCGCCCGCCTGTCGGCCGAGGCGGACACCGAAAAAATGCGCCGCCTGGCGGACACGAGCCGCGCGAACCTGGCGCGGCGCATCGGTCGGCCCGTCTCCGCGTCCCTCGATCTGGAGATACTCGGCGGCGCCGGCACGAAGGTCGCGGGTCCGCCGCGTCCGATCGACGCATCGGGCACCTTGGCCGTTGCGGCCGCCGAGGCCGATCTGGCGACGGCGGACGCCAACGTCCGTCTGGCCCGGTCGCAGCGCGTGCCCGATCTGACCATCGGACCGGGTGTCCGCCGGATCGAAGCCACGAACGACATGGCCGCCGTTTTCAGCATCTCGATACCGCTGCCGCTGTTCAACAACGGACGCGCCGCGGTCGATCAGGCGAATGCCGAACGGCGGCGTGCGGATGCCGAGCGCCGGGTGGCGGCGTTGGACGTCGAACAACGGATCGGCGATGCCGAAGCCGACGCGGCCAATGCGGCGGCGGCGGCACGGCTGGCCAGCGGTCCCGCCCTGTCGGCGGCGACCGAAGCCGCCCGCATCGCCCGCATCGGCTATCGCGAAGGCAAGTTCGGGCAACTCGAACTGCTCGATGCCGAACGGACGCTGACCGACATGCGCGCCGCGTCGATCGACGCGCTCGCCGCCTACCAGATCGCCAAGGCCCGGCTGGAGCGCCTGACCGCGCCCGCACCCCGCGAAGGAAACTGACATCATGACACCTGCAATCCATCGACGCCTGCCTCTTTTGCTCACCCTCCCGTTTCTGCTGGCCGCCTGCGGCAGCCCGGACGGCGGCAAGGCCGACGCCGGGCACGAAGCGGAAGCCGCACACGGCGACGAGGACGGCGTCGCGCTGACCGAAGAACAGATTGCCGTCGCCGGCATCACCCTTGGTCGGCCGGCCGTCGGCGGCTCCGGAACGCTGCAACTGCCCGCCACGATAGAAGGCGACCCACAGGCGACGCAGGTCGTATCGGCCGCGATCGGCGGCCGCGTCGTCGCGCTGAACCGCAATCTTGGCCAGGACATCGGCCGGGGCCAGCCGCTCGCGATCATCGAAAGCCGCGAGGCCGCGCTTCTGCAGGGCGAAGTCGAAGCGGCACGGGCCCGGCTGGCGCTCGCCAACGCCAATCTGGGACGCGAAGAGCGCCTGTTTGCCGAGCGCGTGTCGCCCGAGCAGGACGTGATCGCGGCGCGCACCGCCGCGACGGAGGCCAGGATCGCCTATCGTCTGGCGCAGCAGCAGGTGTCCGCCGCGGGCGGCGGCGGCGGCCAGCTCAACCGGATCGCGATCCCCGCCCCGATCGCCGGCCAGGTCATTTCGCGCAGCGTCGTGCTGGGCCAGACGGTGGCCGCCGATGCCGAGCTTTACCGCATCGCCGATCTTTCCGCCGTCTCGCTGTCGCTGAATCTTCAGCCCGCCGACGCAGGCCGCGTCCGTCCGGGCACGCGCGTCACGATCGCCGCGCCCGGCCGCACGGCGACGGGCCGGATCAGCTTCGTTTCGCCCGCGCTTGACCCCGCGACCCGGCTGGTGCCCGCGATCGCCATGTTCGACAATCGCGCCGGCCAGTGGCGCGTCGGCGAAGCCGTCACCGCCTCCGTCGCCCTCACCGCAGGCGATGGCGGCAACGCGGTCAGCGTGCCGGCGGCGGCGATCCAGACCGTTGCGGGAAGAAGCGTCGTCTTCGTCCGCACGAAGGCGGGTTTTCGGGCCGCGCCCGTCGTCATCGGCGACCGCTCCGGCGCCGACGTGATGATCCGGTCGGGGCTGAACGGCAACGAACAGATCGCCGTCGGCAACAGCTTCGCGCTCAAGGCCGAAATCGGCAAGGGCGAAGCGGGGCACGAGGATTAAGCCATGATCGCTCCCATCATCAACTGGGCGGTCGACAAGCGCTGGCTCGTCGTCCTGCTCACCGTCCTTGCCGCCGTCATCGGAGCCGCCGCCCTTGCGCGGCTGCCCATCGACGCGGTTCCCGACATCACCAACAATCAGGTCCAGATCAACATCCGCGCCCCGGCGCTGTCCCCCGAACTGGTCGAAAAACAGGTCGCCTTTCCGATCGAATCGGCGCTCGCCGGGATCAGGGGGCTGGAATATACGCGCTCGCTCAGCCGCAACGGATTCGCACAGGTCACGGCGGTCTTCACCGATTCGACCGACATCTATTTCGCGCGCCAACAGGTCGGCGAACGCCTGAACGAAGCGGCGGAGATGCTGCCCGACGGCGCGCGGCCCGAAATGGGGCCGATCGCGACCGGCCTTGGCGAAGTCTATATGTGGACGGTGCGCCTCGGCCATCGCAAAGACGATGTCCACAAACCTGGCGAGCCCGGCCTCCAGCCCGACGGCAGCTATGTCACGCCAGAGGGCGAACGTCTCGCCACCGAAGCCGACAAGGCGACCTATCTGCGGACCGCGCAGGACTGGATCGTCGCCCCGCTGCTGCGAACCGTGCCCGGCGTCGCCGGGATCGACGCGATCGGCGGCTACAGCAAGCAATATCTCGTCGTGCCGGACGTTCAGCGGCTGGCGGCGCTGAACATCAGCCTGACCGATCTGGCGACCGCGCTGGAACGCAACAACAACAGCATCGGCGGCGGTGTCGTCGAACGCAATGGCGAGGGTCTGGCCGTGCGGTCCGACGCGCTGATCCGCGATGCGGCGGAACTGTCGCGCGTGGTCGTCGCGACGCGCGCGGGCGTGCCGATCACGCTCGATCAGGTGGCGAGCGTCCGGATCGGCCAGGCCACCCGAATGGGATCGGCATCGGAGAACGGAACCGAGGTCATCGTCGGCACCGCGATCATGCGGATCGGCGAAAACAGCCGCACGGTTGCCACGGCGGTCGCGAACCGGCTGACCGGCATCAACGCGTCGCTGCCCCCCGACGTGCTGATCGAGCCGGTGCTCGACCGCACCAAGCTGGTCAATGCGACGATCTGGACGGTGGGCAAGAACCTGACCGAAGGCGCCTTGCTGGTCATCGTCGTGCTGTTCCTGCTGCTCGGCAATTTTCGCGCGGCGCTCATCGCGGCGCTGGTCATCCCCATCACCATGCTGCTGACCAGTTTCGGCATGTTGCGCGCCGGCGTATCGGCGAACCTGATGAGCCTTGGCGCGCTCGATTTCGGTCTGATCGTCGATGGCGCGGTCATCATCGTCGAAAACGCGCTGCGCCGCATGGCCGACCTGCAACATCGCGAAGGCCGTCCGCTGACCCTGGAAGAACGCCTGGCGACGGTCAGCGCCGCGGCGCGCGAAATGGCGCGGCCGTCGGTCTACGGACAGGCGATCATCATCCTCGTCTATGTGCCGCTGCTGACGCTGAGCGGGGTGGAGGGCAAGACCTTCATTCCGATGGCGGTGACCGTGATCATCGCCCTGGCCTTCGCCTTCATCCTGTCGCTGACCTTCGTGCCCGCGATGATCGCCATCTGGCTGTCAAAGCGGGTCGAGGAAAAGGAGGGCCGGATCATCGGCTGGCTGAAGCGCCGGTACGAACCCGGTCTCGACCGGGCGATGCGGCGGCCGCGGACGACAATCGGCGTCGGCATCGGCGGCTTCGCGGTCGCGATGCTGGCCTTTCTGTCGCTGGGTCAGGTGTTCCTGCCGCAACTCGACGAAGGCGACCTGATGATCCAGGCCTTCCGGGTGCCGTCGACATCGGTCGAACAAAGCCAGGCGATGCAGGTGCCGATCGAACGCATGTTGTCGCGGCAGCCCGAAGTCGCGGTCGTCTTTTCCAAGACGGGCACGGCCGATCTCGCGTCGGACCCGATGCCGCCGAACGCGACCGACAATTTCGTCATCCTGAAACCCCGGTCGCAATGGCCCGACCCCCGATTGCCCAAGGCCGAACTGGTCGAACGGATCGAAAAGGAACTGAACAAATTTCCCGGCAATGCCTATGAAATCACGCAACCGATCCAGATGCGGTTCAACGAACTGATCGCCGGGGTGCGCGGCGATATTGCGGTAAAGGTGTTCGGCGACGATTTCGACGCGATGAACGCCACCGCGCAAAGGATCGCCGCGATCCTGCGGCGGACCGGGGGCGCCACCGACGTTCGCGTCGAGGAAACCCAGGGTCTGTCGATGCTCGACATCCGGGTCAACCGCGACGCCATGGCGCGGCTCGGCGTCACCGCGCAGGACGTGCAGGACATCGTCGCGGCGACGGTCGGCGGACGTCAGGCGGGTGTGATCTTCGAAGGCGACCGGCGCTTTCCGGTCGTGATCCGCCTGTCGGACGCCCAGCGGTCCGACCTGTCGGTTCTCGAACAGGTGCAGGTGCCCGTCGCGGGCGGCGCATTCGTGCCGCTGGCCAGCGTCGCGGACATTCGCATCGTTGACGGGCCGAACCAGATCGGGCGCGAAAATGGCAAGCGGCGCGTCGTCGTCCAGGCCAATGTGCGCGGGCGCGCCATATCCAGCGTGGTCGACGATGCCCGCGCGGCGATCGCGGCGGAGGTCCGCCTGCCCGCCGGCAGCTACCTCGAATGGGGCGGGCAGTTCGAAAATCTGGCCTCGGCGCGGGACAGGCTGCAACTTGTCGTCCCGGCCTGCTTCCTGCTCATCCTGCTGCTGCTCTATGGCGCGCTTCGTTCGGTCCGCGACGCCGCGATCGTCTTTACCGGGGTTCCGCTCGCGATCATCGGCGGCGTGCTGGCGCTGTTCCTGCGCGGGATGGATTTCTCCATCTCCGCGGCGGTCGGCTTCATCGCCCTGTCCGGAATCGCGGTGCTGAACGGTCTGGTCATGGTGTCGTCGGTGCAGGAACTCATGCGACAGGGCATGGCGCGCGCACAGGCCGCCCGCATGGGCGCGCTGCAACGCCTGCGTCCGGTCGTGATGACGGCGCTGGTGGCCAGCCTGGGCTTCGTGCCGATGGCACTGGCGACGGGCGCCGGCGCCGAAGTGCAGAAACCGCTTGCAACCGTCGTGATCGGGGGGCTGATTTCGGCAACATTGCTGACGCTGTTCGTCCTGCCGACGCTTTATGCGCGGTATGGCGGACGGCAATCGAAGCCAGACGAAGGGAGCGGCCATGGCGCACGCGCATGATCACGACGACGCGGGACAGGCGGGACATGGGCATGATCATACGGCCGGCGCCAATGCGCGCAGCCTGACGATCGCGCTCGTGCTGACGGGCATCTTCCTGATTGCCGAACTGGTGGGGGCGTGGCTGTTCAACAGCCTCGCCCTCCTCTCCGACGCGGCGCATATGTTCACCGACACCGCGGCGCTGGCCATCGCGCTCGCGGCGATCCGCATCGGGCGGCGGCCCGCCGACGACAGGCGCACCTATGGCTATCGCCGTTTCGAAATCCTGGCGGCGGCGTTCAACGCGATGCTGTTGTTCGTGGTCGCGGGCTATGTGCTTTACGAAGGCATCCAGCGTTTCGTGACGCCGCAGCCGGTGCAGTCGCTCGGGATGCTGGCGGTGGCAGCGGGCGGGCTCGTCATCAACCTGATCGCGATGCGGGTGCTCGCCGGCGGCAGGGAAGAAAGCCTGAACGTCAAGGGCGCCTATCTGGAGGTGTGGGCCGACATGCTGGGATCGGTCGCGGTCATCGGGGCGGCGGTCGTCATCTATGCGACGGGATGGAGCTGGGTCGATCCCGTCACCGCGATCGCGATCGGCCTGTGGGTGTTGCCGCGCACCTGGGTGCTGTTGCGCGATACGACCAACATCTTGCTTCAGGGCGTACCGCGCGGCGTCGACCTTGGCGCGGTTCGCGCCGCGATCGGCGACGTTCCCGGGGTGGCCGAAGTCCACGACCTCCATCTCTGGTCGATCGCGGGCAATGATCTGCGCCTGACCGCGCATGTCGTGCTGGCCGAGGGCGTCGATGCCGAGCCGGTACGCCGCGCGGTTTCGCACAGGCTGCACGACGATTATGAAATAGCGCATGCGACGCTGCAAATGGAATCGGGGGACCTGGCCTGCGCGCGCCCCGACCATGTTTGAGGCGGGCCTGTCGGACACAACAGAAAGGCCCGGTCCTGCGACCGGGCCTTTCCAGTATGAAGCGCCACTGGGAAGCGGCAAACCGCCCTATGGATTAGGGCAGCGTGCGGCGCCCACCGCGGCCGAAGATGATGCCGACAACGAACAGCACGGCCGCGATGACGAGCAGAATCTTGGCAAAATCGGCGGAAAGGCCGGCGATGCCGCCAAAGCCGAGCAGCGCGGCGATCAGCGCGATCACGGCGAAGATGATTGCATAACGGAACATGTCAGTCTCCCTTTTGGACGCAGGATTCCGTTTTCCGGGCTGCACCCCGGAACTTCGGTCTCCGACCGACACTTCATCCTGCGTATATGTCCGTTCAACGCCGCCGCTTGCGTAAAGTTCCGGCGAAGCCGCGATAGGGCGCGTTAAGCCGCTTCGCCCGGATCGCCCGGTGACAGATCGCCGGGCTTCAGGGGGAGCCGGATCGACGCCCGCGTCCCGGTGCCCTGCGGTTCGACCACGCCATATTGCACATCGGCCTTGTGCGTCCGGCCCAATGCTTCGATCAGGCGGGTCCCAAGGCCCGTCCCCTGGACCGCGCCATGTGCGGACAGGCCGACGCCATCATCCTCCACCGCCAGTTCGATCGCGCGATCCCCATCGGCGCGCAGCAGCACGCGAATGTCCCCGCTCTCCGCCTCGCCATAGGCATATTTACAGGCGTTGCTGACCCATTCGTTGGTGATCATGCCCAGCGCCACCGCCTTGTCGGTGCACAGGCGCAGCGGGTCGGCCGACACCGCGATGGCGCGCCGCGCCTGACCGTTCGACCAGCTGGTGCCCAGATCGGCGGCAAGCCCGGACAGATAATCGTCCATCGCGACATATTCGACGTCGTCGGTGGTGTATAGGCGCCGGTTCACCTGCGCGATCGTGGCGATACGCTGCTGCGTTTTCTGGAGCGTTTCGCGCGCGGCGCCGTCGGACAGCCCCTTCGACTGCAGCGCGATGAACGACATCACCATTTGCAGATTGTTCGCGACGCGGTGGTTGACCTCTTTCAGCAGCGCCTCGAGCCGCGCATTGCTCGACCGCAGGTCGGCTTCCGCCTGCGCCCGCGCGCGGCGCAGCTGCGCCCGTTCCAGCACCTGTTCGAAACTGTTGGCGAGCAGGTCGAAAAACTCTTCCCCGACCGATTTGACGACATAATCCTCCGCCCCGGATTTCAGCGCCGCGACCGCGATGCGGCTTTCCTCCGACCCGGTCACATAAACGATCGGCGGGCAATCCGGAAATGCGCGCAGCGCCTCCAGCGTGGCAAGACCGTCCTGTCCCGGCATGTAATGATCGACGGCGATCAGGTCGAACGCGCCGGCCCGCGTCATCGCGACGCCTTCCGGGCCGCTCGCGGCGACGCTGACCTCCAGCCCCTTGCGGGCAAGCGCGCGCGATACGAGGCGCCTTATCCCCGCATCATCGTCGATATAGAGAATATGCGGCAAGCAGACCTCAGGCCAGATCGGGATCGGGAACCTGGATCACCGACAGGAACAGGCCGAGCTGGCGGATCGCATCGGCAAAATTCTCGTAGTTCACCGGCTTGGTAATATAGACGTTGCAGCCAAGATCGTAGCAACGCTGAATTTCCACCTTGTCGTCGGTCGTCGTCAGCACGACCACCGGGGTGCGGCGAAGCGGGCTGTCATCGGCCTTGATTTTCGCGAGGATGTCGGTGCCGCTCATGTCGGGAAGGTTGAGGTCGAGCAGGATCAGCGCCGGGCCGTTGCGAACCGGCCCGTCCTCCGCGTCGTAAAGGAAATGCAGCGCCGACGTTCCATCCAGAAAATGATGGATGGTGTTGGAAATGCCGGCGCGCCGGATATTCTTTTCGATCAGCCGGGCGTGACCCTCATCGTCCTCGATCATCACGATATTGACGGGTTGCTGGTCAGGCATTGTCTTCTCCACTTTGCCATTCGACGGGCAGGATCAACCGGAAGGTCGACCCCGTTCCCAACTCGGACTGGACTTCGATAAAACCGCCGAGGCGATATGCGAGCGCCCGCGCGTGCGCAAGCCCGATGCCCTCGCCCGGCTGATCCTGCGCGCCCGAACGGCGGAACAGGTCGAAGATGCGATCATGGTCGCGCGGGTCGATGCCGCGTCCATTGTCGGCGACCGACACCCACGCGCGGCCGAGCTCGCTGCCTCCCGTCACGTCGATCCGGCCCGCGCGGCCGGGCTGCGCATATTTGAGCGCATTTTCGATAATATTCGACAATATCTGTTCGACCGCGACGCGATCATTGACCACGGCGGGCAGATCGCCGACGCGGACGAGGGTTCCGGTCTCGTCGATGCGGTGCTGGAGGCTGTCGACGATCATGTGCACGACGGCGCCCAGATCGAGCCTTTCGGGGGCGAGCGTCCGCCGGCCCTGGCGCGACAGGTTCAAAATCGCGTTGATCAGCCGGTCCATCTTCTGCGTCGAGGACCGGATGAAACCGATCGCCTCGGGCAAGTCCTCCTCGATCGCCGCGCGCGTGACGGCGTCGGGGGCGGCCCAGCCGTCCCGGTCGCTCTTTTCCACATAGCCGCCGATCGACTGGCGCGCGGTCTCCAGCTCGGCCGTGAACCCCATCACGTTGACCAGCGGCGATCGCAGGTCATGGCTGACGATATAGGCAAAGCGCTGAATTTCGGCATTCGCCCGCTTGAGCTCGCTCGTCCGCGCGTCGACGAGATGCTCCAGCCCTTCGTTCATATAGCGCAATTCGGCCCGCGACGCCCGCAGGTCGATCAGATTGCGGCGCACCTGCCACAGCGTCACGCCTGCGATCAAGAGAATGAGGAGCCCGGTCAGCGAGAGCGCGAATGTGAACAGACGCTGGGTCTGGCGCTGGCGCTCCTCGCGGGCGTGAAGCAGCCCGATTTCCTCCTGCATCATCATATCCACGATGCGGCGCATTTCCCGAACGCGCAGCACCGCCGGATCCTGCGCGAAATTCGCGGCCGTTTCCGCGCGTGCCGCGCCGGTCAGCGCCGATGCGCGGCGGCGGTAGGTTCCAAATTCATTCAACAGCACTTCCAGGCGCGCCGCGCGGCCCCGCTGGACCGGATTGTCGGCGACGAGCCGGGCCAGTTCGCCAAGCCGGGTCTGCGCCGTCGTTTCGGCGTCGTCGACGATGCGGCCGAAAACGGCGTCGCGCGTCAGCAGCATTCCCCGCCGCGCGGTTTCCATCCGCTCGTTGGCGCTCGCAAATCCGCCGAGGGCCGCCTCCACCGAAAGTGTATGCGCGACACGCTGGGCGTTCTCGTCATGCTCGCGCTGCACCCAGAAGGTCGCCGCCGCCGCGGCAAGCAGCGCCGCGAAGCCCAACGCCAGCAGGCCGATGATCAGCCCGCTTGCCCGCGTGTTGCGCCCCAGTGATCCGTATCGCGCTGCTTCCATACCCTCTTTCCGGCACCCGCGCCGCGGGGCGTGCCGACGGGTCATGGCTGTTAAGCCCCACCGCTGCAAGTCCGCATCTGATCGCTGCGGCGGTCGGGAAAGGCCTCTTTCTCTCCGCCCGGATTTCTGATCAAGAACCTATGTTAAGATCATGCGGTTTCGCGGCGATAAAACCGATCGCCGTCACCGTCCCCACCGGCCTCAAAAGTCGATTTGCGTGCGCAGTCCGAAACTGTCGGCCGAATAGTCGCGGTCGCCCGTCGCCGTGGCGACCGCCGCGTCGTTGATCCGCAGCCGCGCATAGCTGGCGGTCAGGCGGATATAGTCGATCGGCGCCCACACCAGGCCGATCAGCGCCGCGCGCTGGCGCCCGCCGACGATGCCGCCGTCGTTGAGATCGAGATGATCGTAGCGCAGATTGACCTCGACGGCGCCCATACCGCCGGCGGTGATCGGCCGCGACGGCTTCAGCCGGTCGAAGGCGCCGTCCTTGTAACCGCGCCGGTCGCCGGGGGTCAGCACCAGTCCAACCTCGGCATAGCCGCCGAAGAAGGTCGGGTCGCTCGCCCCCGGACGCCGCATCGTCTGCCAAAAGCTCTCGCCCGCCGCATGGAAGGGCCCCGCGACAAGCGCCGCTTCCAGCCCGAACCCCCGATCGCCGCTGGCATCGATCATCCGCGTGTCGACCAGCCGGACATCGGTGGTATGGGCAACGGGCCGGGCGCGATAGCGCGCGGTGGCGGCGGGATCGTTCATATCGCGCCAGTGCGCCGATCCGCCGAGATGCAGCTGGACATCGCCGAACCGCGGCATCCAGATCGCGCGGCCGTCGACGCCGATGCTGTTGTTGCTGTCGTCGAGCAAATCTTCGGCATTGGCGCCGAACACCCCGCCCTGAAGCAGCACCGCCTTGCCCTTATATTGCGCCGACAGGCCGACCTTGCGCTCGAAACCGAACGCCTGGGTAAAGGCGGCGCGTTCCATGAAGCTGGTGAACAGATCGCTGGTCATCTCGTCGAGCGACCAGAAAGGCTTGATCTGTCCGACCGTCACCGACAGCGGGCCGGTGCCATAGGTCAGATAGACATCGGTCATTTCGACCGCATTGCCCGCGATATCGGCCTCCACCCGATAACCGAAGCCGCCGGGGATCTTGCCATCGACGCCCAGATAGACGCGGCGGAATTCTGTCTTCAGGCCGCCGCGCGCTCCCGTGACGCCCGCCGGCGTATCGACCCCGGCCAGGTCGACCTGAACCCGGCCCCGCGGTTTGAAGCTCCAGCCATCCTCGGTCTTGAGTTCGGGCGCGCCCTTCCAGCTTATGTCGGTCGCGGGCTTCGCCGTGACCGTGGGCGCAGCGGGCGCGGACGGTGCCGGGGCGGACATCGTCGGCGCGCCCGTCGCGGTCGGCGGCGCCGCCGCATCGAGCCGGGCTTCCAGCGTGGCGACCTGTGTCTTCAGCGCCGCAAGCTCGGCGCGCAGCTCTGCCGCCTCCGCCGCCGTCATCGGCTGCGCCCGGGCCGCGCTCGGCAGGGAAAGCATGGAAGTCGCCAGCAGGGCGGCGGCAAAGGCAGGGCGCATGAATGGAAGCTCCGTTGGCAGGGTGGCGTTCGGCGCCCCCTATGACCGATATATGACATTTGCGCGACACGATGATGACGATTTTGTTGCCGCGCGATATGGCGCACTCTTCCCTTGCCAGTCCGATGCGAACGGCTAAGGACGTGTCGGTTTTTGCAAGCAACCTTTCGGGAGATTCCTATGACGATCAAATTTGACGGGCGCGTTGCTATCGTCACCGGCGCTGGCGGCGGTCTCGGCCGCGCCTATGCGCTGGAACTGGCGCGCCGCGGCGCGAAGGTGGTCGTCAACGATCTGGGCGGCGCACGCGACGGCACCGGCCATTCGGACGCCGCGCTGGAGGTGGTCGAGGAAATCCGGGCGGCGGGCGGCACCGCCATGTCGAACGGCGGCAGCGTCACCGAATATGACCAGATGGTCGAAATGGTGGCCAAGGCGAAAGAGGAATGGGGCGGCGTCCACATCCTGATCAACAACGCCGGCATCCTGCGCGACAAGAGCTTTGCCAAGATGGAACCCGCCGATTTCGATCTGGTCGTCAAGGTTCACCTGCTCGGCAGCGCGAATGTCACCAAGGCGGTCTGGGACATCATGCGCGAACAGACCTATGGCCGCATCCTGATGACCGCTTCGTCGACCGGCCTTTACGGCAACTTCGGCCAGGCCAATTATGGCGCCGCGAAGCTGGGCCTCGCCGGTCTGACCAAGACGCTGCACCTCGAAGGCGCGAAGTATAACGTCCGCTGCAACACGATCGCGCCGGTCGCCGGCACGCGCATGACCGAAGATATTTTCCCGCCCGAACTGTTCGAAAAATTCACCCCCGAAAATGTCGTGCCCGCCGCGCTGTATCTGGTGAGCGAGGATGCGCCGACCAACATGATCATCGGCGCCGGGGCTGGCGCCTATCACGCCGCCTATGTCACCGCGACGCCGGGCGTCGCCCTGCCCGACGATCAGCGCACGCCCGAAGGCGTCGCGGCGGCTTGGGACAAGATCATCGACCGCAACGGCGAAATCGTGCCCCAGTCGGGCAGCGAACAGTCGATGATCGTGATGAAGGCGCTGCAGGCGCTCGGATGATCCACGCACCTCCCCGTGTCAGCGGCACGGGGAGGTGGCTGGCGCATCACTGTATTGACACAGCAATACGCCTGTGGCATTCAGGCTGCGGGGCAAGGGGATCGGACGAAAAGGACGACCCCGATGTATAGTGAAAGCGACCTGCAAGCCGCGGTCGATGCCGGAATATTGCCGCCAGAGGCCGCCGCGGCCTTTCGGTCGCATATCGCATCGGTGCGCGCAGCCCCCGGTGCGGACGAAGAATCCTTCCGCCTGATCACCGGCTTCAACGACATTTTCGTCAGCATCGCCGCGGTGATCCTGCTGCTCGCCGTTGGCTGGATCGGCCAGTCGATCCACAGCGCGCTGATGGGCGCGTTCGTCGCCGCGACGGCGTGGATGCTCGCCGAATATTTCACCCGCCGCCGCCGCATGGCGCTGCCCAGCATCGTGCTCGTCCTTGCCTTTTCCGGCGGCGTCGCCGCGACGATGGTCGGCTTACTCGTCGAGCATGGCGAGGCGATATTCGGGTCCAGGCCGGGCGAAGCCGTGATGGCCGGCGTCGTCAGCGCGATGGCGCTGGTCACCGCCGGGGCGACCTGGCTGCACTGGAAACGCTTCATGGTGCCGATCACCGTCGCGGCCGGAACGGCGGCGCTGGCCGCGACCGCCGTCGCGCTGGTTCTGGCCATCACCGGCATCCCCAGCCCCGATGGCACGCTGCCGATGGTGCTGGTGCTGATCGCGGGGCTTGGCGTCTTCACGCTGGCCATGTGGTGGGACCGCAGCGACCGCGTGCGCCAGACGCGGCGCAGCGACGTCGCCTTCTGGCTGCACCTGCTCGCCGCACCGATGATCGTGCACCCGATCTTCCACCTGCTCGGCGTCACGCGCGGCGACGATATCGGCAGCGCGGCGGCGGTGGCCGTCATCGGCATCTATGTCGCGTTCGGGCTGATCGCGCTCGCGATCGATCGCCGGGCGCTGCTCGTGTCGGCGCTGGCCTATGTGCTGTTCGCGCTGACGACGCTGTTCCGAACCTTTGGCGCGGTCGAACTGAACGTCGCGCTGACCGCCTTCGTCATCGGATCGGCGCTGCTGCTGCTGTCCGCCTTCTGGCAGAATGCACGCGCGGCGGTGGTCGGCGTCCTGCCCGAAAATCTGGCGGGGCAGCTACCGGCGACGGGGACCCCGGTCAGTCCCCAACCAGCTTCATAAGCTTGCGTTCGACGGGGGCGAGCACATTGGCCAGCTCGTCCCCGCGTTTCAATATCGCCCCGGCTTCGGAAACAAGGGCCCACATGCCCTGCCGGTTCCGCAGGCCGGGGCGCTTTTCTATCCGATACTCGGGCCGTTCGGCGGTGCGGCGAAAGGCCGAGAATATCGCGACGTCGCGGTGGAAATCCATCGCATAGTCGCGCCAGTGCCCGGCGGCGACCATGCGGCCGTAAAGATCGAGGATGCGAAGAAGCTCGGTGCGCTCGAACCCGGTCTGTTGCGGTGCCGTTCTCGCTGCGAACGGCAGAGGCGTCACCGTTCCCATCAGGCGCTTTTCCGCCCTCCCTTGCGCTGCGGCGCCGCATCGTCGGCATCCGCAGTTTCGCGTTCGGCGACCAGCGCCGCGAGCTGTTTCTGCATCTGTTCCAACTGGCATTGCAGCA
Organism: Sphingopyxis macrogoltabida; assembly: GCA_003241685.1. Taxonomy (GTDB): domain Bacteria; phylum Pseudomonadota; class Alphaproteobacteria; order Sphingomonadales; family Sphingomonadaceae; genus Sphingopyxis; species Sphingopyxis macrogoltabida_A. The sequence continues at coordinate 19,294 of QFPJ01000023.1, read as the reverse complement.
ATTCGATCTTCTGCGTCGCGGGATCGAAGGTTTCGCTGCACGGCGTGCCATAGGGCACGAACTCGCGCGCATATTCGGTCGCGTCGAGCAGGGTCGAACGCGCGGGAATGCCCACCATTACCGCGCCTTCGGGTACGTCCTTCGTCACCACGGCATTGGCGCCGACACGCGCGCGCGGGTGCACGGTGATCGGCCCCAATATCTGGGCGCCCGACCCGACGATGACGTCATCGCCCAGCGTCGGATGGCGCTTGCCGCCGATCCCGTTGGCGGGGTCCGTGCCGCCCAGCGTCACGTCATGATAGATGGAAACATTGTCGCCGATCTCCGCCGTTTCGCCGATGACGACGCCAAAGCCGTGATCGATGAACAGGTGCCGGCCGATCTGCGCGCCCGGGTGAATGTCGATGCCGGTCATCCAGCGCGCGAAATGATTGACGAAACGCGCCAGGAAAAACAGATCCGCCTCGAACAGCCAGTGCGCGATGCGGTGCATCCCGACGGCGATCAGGCCGGGGTAAAGCAATATTTCCCAACGCGAACGCGGCGCGGGATCGCGCGCCTTGATCGAATCGAGATAGGCGATCAGCCCGTTGAACATTCCAATGTCCCCTGCGACCCTATTTCTGTACCGCATAAGATAGATCGTCGGGCGCGCCATTTCCACCCCCGACGCGCTTTTGCCGGTCAGCGGCCGATAAGGCCGATCCGCAGCAGCAGCAATCCTTCATACCGCCAGCGCCGCGCACCATCGGCCGCCGCGACCGCCGCGCCCCAGCGATCGAGCATGACCAGCGCCCGGCTGCCCTGAAAAGAGGCGCGCGGCGGCGCCGGAAGCGCGCGCGCGGCGGCGAACAACAGCCGCGCGTCGCGTTCGTCATTCTGCAAGGCCGCGCCCCACACCAACCCCCAGCGCGCGCCGCAACCGCCGCCGGAGAGCGCAAAAAGCGCTTCGCCAAAGGCCGTCGCGGCCGCGCGCCGCGCGCCGTCCTCCTCGGCCAGCAGCATCGCCTCCGCCGCATCGACGAGCGCGTCGAGCCCGCCCTGCCCCGCCCACGCGCCGCCCAGTTCGGCAAGCAGCGGTTCGCCCTTCGGCAAGGCGGCGGGGTCCGTGGCGACCAGCCCGGCCATGTCGCGCCACCAGGCCAGCTTGATCTGGCCGATCAACGGCTCCCGCGCATCGCGCACCAGCCGGGTCAGCCGCTCGGCGAGCGCCCACAGCGCGGCCACCGCCGCCCGACGGTCGCGCCGCACCGCCACCATCACCCGCGGATCGCGGATGTCGGGATAAAGGGGGAATTGCGGGGCGGCGTCTTCGGTCATGCGCTGCGCGCTACCACCACAATATCGTCATTGCGACCCGGCAAAAGCCGGCGGAAGCGATCGTCGCTTCGCTCATCGCAATGACGATGGGGTTTTACGCCCGATTGCAGACCGCCTTCACCGCCGTCACGACGCGCGGCACGTCGACCAGCGCCGCCTTTTCCAGATTGGCGGCATAGGGCAGCGGCACGTCCTCGTTGCACACGCGCATCACCGGCGCGTCGAGATCGTCGAAACCCTGCTCCATCGCGACCATCGCGATTTCGCTGGCGATCGAACAGACGGGCCAGCCTTCCTCGACCACGACGAGCCGGTTGGTCTTTTTCAGGCTCGCCAGCACGGTTTCGGTGTCGAGCGGGCGCAGCGTGCGCAGGTCGATTACCTCGGCCTCGATCCCCTCGGCGGCAAGCTGTTCCGCGGCCTCGAGCGCAAGCCCGACGCCGATCGAATAGCTGACGATCGTCACGTCGCCGCCGTCGCGCATGATGCGCGCCTTGCCGATCGGCAGGACATAATCCTCCAGGTCGGGCACCTCGAAGCTGCGGCCGTACAGCAATTCATTCTCCAGGAAGACGACGGGGTCTTCGCTGCGGATCGCCGCCTTCAGCAAGCCCTTTGCGTCGGCCGCGTCATAGGGCGAAATGACGATCAGGCCGGGGACGCTCGCATACCAGGGCGCATAATTCTGGCTGTGCTGCGCGCCGACGCGGCTCGCCGCGCCATTGGGGCCGCGAAACACGATCGGACAGCGCATCTGCCCACCCGACATATAATTGGTCTTCGCCGCCGAATTGACGATATGGTCGATCGCTTGCATCGCGAAATTGAAGGTCATGAATTCGATGACCGGCTTCAACCCGCCCATCGCCGCCCCCGAACCCAGGCCGGCAAAGCCATATTCGGTGATCGGCGTGTCGATGACCCGGCGCGCCCCGAATTCGTCGAGCAGGCCCTGCGTCACCTTATAAGCGCCCTGATATTCGGCGACTTCCTCGCCCATCACGAAGATGCGGTCGTCGGCGCGCATTTCCTCCGCCATCGCATCGCGCAGCGCCTCGCGGACGGTCGTCTTGACCATCGCGGTGCCGGCGGGAATGGCCGGATCGGCCAGCTGGGGCCTGGCCTTGACGGCGAGTTGCTCGGTGCCGGATTCGGCCTTCTTCGGCGCATCCTCGGCCTTGGCTTCGCCGGCCTTCGGTGCGTCGGCTTTGGGCGCTTCGGCAGCGGGTGCGGGCGTCGGGGCGGGCGCGGACGCCTCCTCCCCCTCGGCGGCGATGGTGGCGATCACGGTGCCGACCTTCACATTGTCGGTGCCCTCGGCGATCAGGATCTTGTCGATCGTGCCTTCGTCGATCGCCTCGAACTCCATCGTCGCCTTGTCGGTTTCGATCTCCGCCAATATGTCGCCCGACTGGACGGTGTCGCCTTCCTTGACGAGCCATTTGGCGAGCGTGCCTTCTTCCATCGTCGGCGACAGCGCCGGCATCTTCAATTCGATCGCCATCTCAATATTGCTCCACCAGCACGTCGGTATAGAGTTCGCCGGGTTCCGGTTCGGGCGCGCTTTCGGCAAAGTCCGCGGACTCGGCGACGACCTGCCGGATTTCCTTGTCGATCGTCTTGATCTTGTCCTCGGCGATACCCGCGTCGAGCATCAGCTTCTTCAGATGCTCGATCGCGTCGCTCTTGTCGCGAACCGCCTGCACCTCCTCGCGGCTGCGATATTTGGCCGGGTCGGACATCGAATGGCCGCGATAGCGATAGGTCTTGAGTTCGAGCAGGATCGGCCCCTTGCCCGCGCGCACCCATTCGAGCGCCGCCTCGGCCGCGCCGCGCACCGCCAGCACGTCCATGCCGTCGACCTGCATCCCCGGAATGCGGAAGCTTTCGCCGCGACGGTAAAGCTGATCCTCCGCCGACGACCGGTTGACCGACGTGCCCATGGCATATTGGTTGTTCTCGATCACGAAGATGATCGGCAGCTTCCACAGCTCGGCCATGTTGAAGCTCTCGTAAACCTGGCCCTGGTTCGCGGCGCCGTCGCCGAAATAGGCCATCGCGACCCCGCCGTCGCCGCGATATTTGTGCGCGAAGGCCAGGCCCGTGCCCAGCGACACCTGCGCGCCGACGATGCCGTGGCCGCCATAGAATTTATGCTCGACGCTGAACATGTGCATCGAACCGCCCTTGCCCTTTGAAATGCCGGCGGCGCGCCCGGTCAGTTCGGCCATGATGACCTTCGGATCGATGCCATAGGCCAGCATGTGGCCATGGTCGCGATAGCCGGTGATGACGCTGTCCTTGTCGCCGTCCAGCGCCGACTGCAAACCGACGGCGACCGCTTCCTGCCCGATATAAAGGTGGCAGAAGCCGCCGATCAGGCCCAGGCCGTACAGCTGGCCCGCCTTTTCCTCGAAACGGCGGATCAGCAGCATTTCGCGATAGAATTTTTCCAGCTCCTCGGGCGTCGCGTCATAGGGGACGGGGTCGCGCGGCGATTCGCGGTTGGTCGTGGGCGCTGGGGTGGACGCTGTTTTATTCGGCGCGGCAGTCTTGCGCGCGGGTGCTTTGGCCAAGGCAGTTTCCTTTGCGGTTAGCCGTTACGGCATGGCTCCCTATAGGAGAGCCGCGCCGCTCTTGGCAACGCCCGCATCGCGGCCATAGCTATGCGGCATCGCTGCCGCAAAAAGCGTCAGCGCCTGGCGCCCGGTTCCATCGGGATGATCACCTCATCGGGGTGATAGGCGCCCAGCTTTTCGCGCACATATTCTTCGGCCAGGTCGGGATCGACGCGCCGCCGGTCGAGCAGGTTGACGCGGTTCTGAAGCTCGCCCTGCTTCTTGCTGAGTTCGCTCAGCACGACGCGCTTTTTCTCGACCGACTGGCTGTAGTCGCCCCAGGCGTACAGGCCCGTCGGCCCCATGATGATATAGCCGATCATCGCCAGCACCGCGATCAGGGCGATCGTCGGACCGACGGCCTTGTTCATCGATCGGCGGAATTTATGGCGCTGCGTCATCTACGCCCTTGAATCACAGGCGATTCGCGGCGTCAAGGCGCCATTGCCGCTTTTCCACTCCTTTCGCCGCAGGACGGCGGACCGGGCGTCAGGACAATTGCCAGAGTTCCGGCCCGGCCTTGTTGAGCGAACCCACCAGAAACGCCCCTTCCCACAACTCGATGCTGCGCGCGCGGGCATGGCCCTGCGCGATGACAAGCGCCGAATCGGAACTGTCGGCCTCGAAATCGATGCGCCCGGTTCCTCCCGAGCCATCATCGTCGACCAATATGTGAAAACTACGCATCATAAGCTCCCTCTTCGACGAGAGCAGGCGCGACCCCGGCCCTCGGCAAAGCTGATGATCGGCCGGTCATGCAACGACAAGGACTGCGGCGAGGAGCCGGAACCACGAAAAGCCGATCAGTGGTGAAACCGCAGTCGTCCACCCCTGTATAGCAGCTTTCGGCCGATCGACCTAATCCCGTTGGTCAGGCGAAGATCGCCGCCCCCGGATAACGCGCCATATCGCCCAGCTCTTCCTCGATGCGGATCAGCTGGTTGTACTTGGCAAGCCGGTCGGATCGGGCGAGGCTGCCGGTCTTGATCTGGCCGCAGTTGGTCGCGACCGCCAGGTCGGCGATCGTCGAATCCTCGGTTTCGCCCGAACGGTGCGACATGACGGCGGTGTAGCGGGCGCGATGCGCCATATCGACCGCGTCGAGCGTTTCCGACAAAGTTCCGATCTGGTTGACCTTGACCAGCAGCGAATTGGCCAGGCCCGCCTTTATGCCTTCCTCCAGACGCGCCGGGTTGGTGACGAACAAATCGTCGCCGACAAGCTGGCACTTGTCGCCGATCAGGTCGGTCAAAGCCTTCCAGCCGGTGAAATCATCCTCGCTCATCCCGTCCTCGATCGACTTGATCGGATAGTCCTTGACCAGCGCGGCCAGATAATCGGCCATCTGCTCGGGGGTCAGCGACAGCTTCTCGCCGCTGATTTCATATTTGCCGTCGCGGAAGAATTCGGTCGCGGCGCAATCGAGCGCCAGGACGACATCGCTGCCGAGCTTGAATCCCGCCTGGTCGATCGACGCCGCGATGAAGTCGAGCGCATCGCGCGTCGATGCCAGGTTCGGCGCGAAGCCGCCTTCGTCGCCGACAGCGGTCGCGAGTCCCTTTTGCGACAGACCTTTCTTCAGCGTGTGGAAGATCTCGCTGCCCCAACGGACCGCTTCGGCGATGCTGCCCGCGCCCACGGGCATGATCATGAATTCCTGCACGTCGATCGGGTTGTCGGCATGTTCGCCGCCGTTGATGATGTTCATCATCGGGACGGGCAGCGTGCGCGCCGACACGCCGCCGACATAGCGATAGAGCGGCAGGCCGCGCGCGTCGGCCGCGGCCTTCGCGGCGGCGAGGCTGACGCCGAGGATCGCGTTGGCGCCGAGCCGGCCCTTGTTCGCCGTCCCGTCGAGGTCGATCATCGCTATGTCGAGTTCGCGCTGATCCTCGGCATCGAGACCGATGAGAGCCTCGGCGATCTCCCCGTTCACGGCGGCGACCGCCTTGGTCACGCCTTTGCCCAGATAGCGCCCCTTGTCGCCGTCGCGCAGTTCGACCGCTTCGTGCGCGCCGGTCGATGCGCCCGACGGCACCGCGGCGCGGCCGAAGCTGCCGTCCTCCAGCAGCACGTCGACCTCGACCGTGGGGTTGCCCCGGCTGTCGAGAATTTCGCGGCCGTGAATGTCGATGATGGCGGTCATGGATCGGGTCCTGTCGGGCATGGCCCGTTCGGGGCCGGTTGAAAAGGCGCCCGCCTGTTATCGGCGACCGCCCGCCAGCGCAACCGGCAGGATCGGACTTTTTACGCGCCTATGGAACCAATGCGGCCCTGTTGCTATATAAGTTCAGTACAGGGACCGGCATGGCGGCGCGCATTTTCCCGGCGTTGCCTGACCGCTCAGATGAAGAGGACGAACCCATGGCCAAAGCAGCTACTCCCGCCGCCAAGAAAGCCACGCCGCGCGCGCCCGCAAAGGCCGGCGCGACCAAGGCAGCCCCCGCGCGCAAGCCCGCCGCGAAGAAGGCGACCGCCGAGCATCCGATCCGCGACCAACTGGCCGCGACGCGCGACACCATCAAGAGCGAGGCGTCGAAGAAGGCGGCGAACCTGAAGGGCGAAGCGACGGCTTTCCGGAATCAGGCGACGGCGAAAGCCCGCGAAGCGGCCGAAAAAGGCAAGGGCAAAGCGGCCGAAACGGTCGGCAGCCTGGCCAAGATGCTCGAAGACAGCGCGGGCACCGTCGACACCAAATTCGGCAAGCAATATGGCGATTATGCCCGCTCGGCCGCTTCGACCGTCGCGGGCCTCGCCTCGACGCTCGACAAGAAGGATCTCGACGAGCTGGCCGCTTCGACCAAGGAAATGGTCAAGAAAAATCCCGCGATCGCGGTGGGTGCCGCGACGGTCATCGGCTTCGTGCTCGCCCGCATGCTGAAGGGCGGATCGAACGATTGATCCCACCTTGTCTTCTCCCGATCCGACATCCCCGCCCCCGTCCGGCCCGCGCGGCTTCGATGGGATAAGCCACGGCTACGCGCCCGAAGGGCCGGCGGCCGCGCCGCAACAGGTGCCGCTCGCCGACATCGTCGATGACGTCGTCGACAATCTTTCGGCGACCGCGAAGGCCGAACTGGCGCTGCTCGAAGCGCGCGGCGAACTGGCGCTGCACGGCGCGAGCTGGGCGGCGGCGTGGGGCGGAGTCGCCGCCTGCGCGCTGGGCGTGGCGATGCTCGCGCTGGCGTTCGGCGCGATCCTCGCGCTGGCGCCGAAGGTCGGGCCCCTGCTCGCGACGCTGATCGTCGTCGCGGTCCTGCTGCTTGTCGCGCTCTTTTCCGCCTGGCGGGCCAAGCGCAGCTATGGCGACATCCGCACGGCGCTGCGCCGTGACCTGGTCAACGAAGGGATTGACGACTGATGCCCGGTGGCACGCGCAACCGCCTGATCAACGCAGCCCGCCGATCGATGATGCAGCGCGCCGAACTGCATCGCCGGCTCGATGTGGCCAAGGCCGCCTTCAGACCCGGCGCGCTCGTCGATCGCGGCAAGACGCATCTCGATACCAAGATCGACGACACCGCTTATGCGATGCGCCAGCAGTTTCGCGATAACCGGCTGCCTATCGCGCTTGCCGCAACCGCGGGTCTTGCCTGGATTTTCCGCGAGCCCATCAAGGAGCATGTTCCGCGGCTCGCCCGGAAAGTTCAGGACCTGGCGCAAGGCGCGATCGAAGCATTTCGGCCGGACGAAGCGCCCGACACCGATGACGAATTAATGGAGGACCCCGATGAAACCGATCAGTGAGACCGCCCGCGAAACGCGTGCCAAAGCGAGTGAACTTGCGGAGAAAACCGCCGAAAATGCCCGGGCGACCGCCGATGCCGCGAAAGCGCGCATTCAGGAAGGTTATGGCCGCGCCCGCACCGCGACGCACGATCTGGCCGACCGCACGCGCGTTGCGACCAGTGAGTTGGCCGACCGGACGCGTGTTGCGACCAGCGAGCTGGCCGCAAGGGGCCGCGAACAGGCCGATGCGGCGCGCGAGGCCGCCGGGCACGCCTATGAAAAGGGCAAGGCCCAGGCGAAGCGCGCGAACGGCAAGCTGAAGACGCTGGCCGAAGAACAGCCGCTCGCCGTCGTCGCGGGGGCCGTGGCCATCGGCGCGCTGATCGGATCTTTGCTGCCCAAGCGCAAGGGCGACCCGGACGCCTGACGCCCATGCTTGCCGTAACGGCGCTGCGCTGGTAGGGGGCGCCTCCTCCCCTCCCCGTGCAAAAGCGCCAAGGAAAGCGAAAAGATGAGCAAGCTGCACCTGGTTTTCGGCGGTCGCGTCAGCGATCCGCAAGGTCTTGATTTCGTCGATCTCGGCAATCTCGATGTCGTCGGGCTGTTCCCGGACTATAAAACTGCCGAAAAGGCGTGGCGCAGTGCCGCCCAGCGCACCGTCGACGACGCCGAAATGAAATATGTCGTCGTCCACCTGCACAAGCTGTTGCAGCCCGGCGCGGAATAAGGACGCGTCACCCCCGCAAAGGCGGGGGACGCCTGCGCCGAGGCGGCGATCGCTTACCGGAAATTGTCGGCGTAGGCCTGAATCTTCAGCGTCCGTGCCGGCGTCGGCGCGATTTCGACGTCGAAGCCGTTTTTCGTCGCATAGGCCACCGCGTCGTCGCGCGTCGCGAAACCCAGGCGAAGCTGGCGCCGCGTATCGCCGCTGCCGGCCCAGCCCATCAGCGCATCGGCCTTGCGCGCCTCGGCGGGTGCGAATTCCAGGAACCAGCGCTGCGTTCCCGCACGGCCCGACTGCATCGCATTCTTCGGCTTCTGATAGATACGCGCTTTCATCGCAGAGTCCCCGGCTGGATTATTCTTTCCGCCGCCTTAGCGCCAAGCGGCGTCCGCGAAAAGGGGCCTATTGCGCGTCGCGCCGCGCCTGCGCCGCCTTGGTCAGCAGCGTCGGCCGCGCCGTCGCCGGATCGTCGGGCCAGCTATGCTTGGGATAACGACCGCGCATTTCCTTGGCGACCTCCGACCAGCTTCCGCGCCAGAAGCTTACAATGTCTCGGCTCGTCTGGATCGGCCGGTGCGCGGGCGACGTCAGCGCCAGAACCAGCGGCACCGGCGGGTCGCCGATCATCGGATGGCGCGCTAGCCCGAACATCTCCTGCACCCGGACGCTGACCGTCGGGCCGCCGTCGGCGCCGTAATCGATCGCATGGCGGCTGCCCGCCGGGGTCGCAAAGTCGGCCGGCGCCAGTTTTTCGAGCAATTGCCGCGCCGGCCAGTCGAGCAGCCCGGCAAGCGCGTCGGCCAGCCGCCGGTCGCCGATGTCGCGCAGCCCGCGCGATTGATCGAGCAGCGGCGCCAGCCAGATGTCCAGACTGTCGGCAAGCGCGGGCACCGAAAGGGCGTCGATCCCGGCAAAGGAGGCGCGCTGACGCAAGGCGTGCGACGCCGGACCCCAGCCGATCAGGCCCAACCCCTTGTCCCGCACCGCGGCCAGCCGCACCGCGACGTCATCCGCGGCACCGTCGCCCCGCGCCGTTTTTCCGCTCGCCAGCGCGATCGCTCCCAGCCGCCGTTCGCGGCGATGGTCGACGCGGTCGATCGCCGTGTCATAGCTGCTCTTCGAATGGCTGACGATGCGGTCGCCGAAAATGGCATCGACCTCCGCCGCATCGATCGCCGCCGCCGCCAGAATGCGGATGCCCGCCGCATGGCCCTGTGCATCGGCGATGACCAGCCATTCGCTGTTCGCCAGCGAATCGATCGCGTCGATCCGGTAGGCGCGCCCGCCGGCGCTCAGATAATCCTCCCGCTGTCCCGCGCGCTGCCGGGCGATCCGGTCGGGCCAGGCGGTCGCGATCCAGCCGCCGACCGATCGCATGGCGGCAGTGCCGGTTCCGCCGGCCAGCCGCTCGGCCAGCCCGGCGAGCCGCTTTGCCAGCCGCCGCGCGCCATCGGCGCGGTCGCCGCGCATACCCTGCCATCGTTGCAGACGCGCATCGACGTTCACGCCGCGCCCGCCAAGGCCCGGCTCGGTCAACAGCACCGCCAGCCGCGCCGCCCGGTCCGCCTCGCCCGCGTGCGCCGCCTCGATCATCATATGCGCCAGCGGGACGGGCAGCGGCATCGCGGCCAGCGCCTTGCCGTGCGGCGTGATCCGGCCGTCCTCGCCCAGCGCGCCGATCGCCTGAAGCCGCGTCCTGGCGTCGGAAATGGCGGCGGGCGACGGGGGATCGAGCCACCCGAGCTGGCGCGGATCGACAATGCCCCAGCTCGCACAGTCGAGCACGACGGGCATCAGGTCGTTCTCGTGGATTTCGGGCGGATCGAACGGCGGCATCCCCGCCGTCGCCGCGGCTTCCCACAGGCGATAGGCGGTGCCCGGACCCTGCCGCGCCGCGCGACCGGCCCGCTGCGTTGCCGATGCCTGACTCGCGCGTTCCGTGACAAGCCGGGCGATCCCCGCCGCCTTGTCGAACCGCGGGCGCCGCGACAGGCCCGCATCGATCACGATGCGTACCCCGTCGATCGTCAGGCTGGTCTCGGCGATGCTGGTCGCCAGGATCAGCTTGCGGCCGCCGCCGGGATCGCGAACCAGCGCCCGGCGCTGCATCGCCGGGTCGATCTGGCCATGCAGCCGGTGGACCACCAGCGGCAGGCCCGCGGCCTCCACCGCCGCCGCCGCGCGATCGATGTCGGCGGCGCCGGGCAGGAAGACGAGCATGTCGCCGCCTGTTTCCCCCGGAGCCCCATCGGCCATCGCCTGCCGGACCGCCGCGAGCACGCTTGCCTCCAGCCGGTCTTCGGCGCGGCGTCCGATATGCCGGATGTCCAGCGGCCAGCTCTTGCCGTCGCTGCGGATCGTCGGCGCGTCGCCCAGCAACGCCCCGAACCGCGCGCCGTCCAGCGTCGCCGACATGGCGACAAGCCGCACATCGTCGCGCAGCCCCTGCTGCGCGTCGATCGCCAGCGCCAGGGCGAAGTCGCCATCCAGACTGCGTTCGTGCACCTCGTCGAACAGCACCGCCGACACGCCGGTCAGCTCCGGATCGTCGAGAATGCGGTTGCGGAACAGCCCCGGCGTCATCACCAGCAGCCGCGTGTTCGCCGACTGCCGGCTGTCGAGGCGCGTCGCATAGCCGACAAGGCCCCCAACCGGCTCGCCCATTTCCTCGGCAATGCGCTCGGCGGCGGCGCGCGCGGCAAGACGGCGGGGGGACAGAAGCCAGATCGCCCCCTTGCACCAGGGCTGGCCGAGCATCGCAGGGGCGACCCGCGTGGTCTTGCCCGCACCCGGCGGCGCGATGACGACGGCATTGGGCTTCAGGACCAGCGCCGCCATGATGTCGGGCAGCACCGCATCGATGGGCAGGACCGGCCGTGCGGACGTCATGCGCGCCTCAATAAGCGCGCGCGACCGCAAAGGCGACCGCTTCGGTCAGCGCCGCTTTCGCCTGGCTGGCGGGGAAACCGCCGATCGCATCGACCGCGCGCTGACCATAGTGACGCGCCCGCGCCAGCGTGTCGGCGACCGCGTCATGCTTGTGCAGCAGGCCGGTCGCCTGCGCGAGATCCTCGTCCGATGTGCGGTGGCCGGTGATCGCCAGCCTCCAGAACTCGCGTTCTTCCGCATTGCCCCGCGCATGGGCCAGGATGACGGGCAGCGTCACCTTGCCATCTCGGAAATCGTCGCCAACGCCCTTGCCCATCGTTTCGGCGTCGGAAACATAGTCGATCGCATCGTCGACAAGCTGGAAGGCGACGCCGAGGTTGCGGCCATAGGCGTCCAGCGCGGCCTCGGTCGCGTCGTCGCGTTCGGCGACGACGGCGGCAATCTTGCACGCCGCCGCAAAGAGTTCGGCAGTCTTGGCGTTGATGATCGCCAGATATTGATCCTCGCTCGTCTCGATCCGGCGCTGGGCGCTCAGCTGGTTGACCTCGCCCTCCGCGATCACCGCCGACGCGCGGCTGAGGATTTTCAGCACCTTCAGCGATCCGTCCTCGACCATCATCTCGAAGGCGCGGCTGAACAGGAAATCGCCGACCAGGACCGACGCACTGTTGCCCCAGATTATGTTCGCGGTCTTGCGGCCGCGGCGCAGGTCGGATTTGTCGACGACATCGTCGTGGAGCAGGGTCGCGGTGTGAATGAACTCGACCGCGGCTGCAAGCTTGCAATGGCGGCGGCCCGGATAGTCAAGCAGCTTGCCGCAGGCCAGCGTCAGCATCGGCCGCATCCGCTTGCCGCCCCCGGCGATCAGATGGCCGGCCAGTTCGGGGATCAGGGGAACCTGCGACTGCATCCGGTCGAGAATGACCGCATTCACCTCGTTCATGTCGGCGGCGACAAGGGCCATCATCGGATCGAGCGAGGGCGGCCTTTGCCCGTGAAGCTGATGGATTTCCGCAGTCATGTCGCCGCGAGCCTTGGCCGCAGGGCGTTCGATTTGCAACGACTTTCGGCTTGCTTCCACCCCCCGGCCGGTGCCAAGCCTGCCGCGATCAAACAGGAGCCGTGCATGGACGACCAACTGACCCGTTTCCGTCAGAGCATCGACAATATCGACGCCGCGCTCGTCTATATGCTCGCCGAACGCTTCAAGGTGACAAAGGCCGTCGGCGAATTGAAAGCCGCGATCGACCTGCCCCCGGCCGACCCGGATCGCGAAGCCCGGCAGATCGAACGGCTGCGAACGCTGGCACGCGAGGCCGAGCTTGATCCCGAGTTCAGCGAAAAGTTCCTCCGCTTCATCATCGACGAAGTGATCCGCCACCACGAACAGGCCAAGCGGGAGCAGGACGCATGACCCATCCGGTTTTCGCCAAATGGCCGGCACGGCACCCCGACCGTCTGCAACTCTTCGGCGCGCCGACCCCCAACGGCGTCAAGGCGAGCATCATGCTGGAGGAAACCGGCTTGCCCTATGAGGCGCACCGCGTCGACATCATGGCGAACGAAAGCCACGACCCGGCCTTTCTGGCGCTCAATCCCAATGGCAAGATTCCGGCGATCTACGACCCCGACGGGCCGGACGGCAAGCCGCTGGCCCTGTTCGAATCGGGCGCCATCCTGATCTATCTGGCCGACAAGACCGGCCGGTTCCTGCCCGCCGATCCGGGTGCCCGATACGAAACAATCCAGTGGCTGATGTGGCAGATGGGCGGCGCCGGGCCGATTTTCGGTCAGCTCGGCTTCTTCCACAAATTCGCCGGCAAGGACTATGAGGACAAGCGCCCGCGGGACCGCTACGCCGCCGAATCGGCGCGGCTGCTGGGCGTTCTCGACGGCCGGCTCGATGGCCGGACGTGGATCATGGACGACGAATACAGCATCGCCGACATCTCGCTGCTGGGATGGGTGCGAAACCTGGTCGGCTTCTACGACGCAGCCGAGATCGTCGGGTTCGACCGGTTCAAAAATGTGCAGCTATGGCTCGAACGGGGACTCGCCCGACCGGCGGTGCAGCGGGGATTGGTAGTAGGGTCCGCCTGAGGACGATCGCTAGCGACCGAAAGGCGACATGTATTGCGTCGTCGCCCCGGAATCGATCCATCGTCCATGACGGCAGCGCCGCCATGCATGCCGGATCGATTCCGGGATTACGAAGGGTAGAAAGCGGTCGATTGCGTAGTTTCGGCCTCTACTGCCCTTGTCATCCCCGCGAAAGCGGGAACCCAGTACGGAGGCAGCCGACGCACGCTCTGGGTTCCCGCTTTCGCGGGAATGACAAAAGTGAGGACTTCAGGAATCGAGCGATTGCCGACCTATCACGCATCGTCACCCCGGACTCAATCCGGAGTCCATGACGTCAGCGCTGCGGTGGATCCCGGATCAAGTCCGGGATGACGACAGAGAGTGGCGGGGCGTCCGCCCCCCACCCCAAAGCCACCTATCCCGCCGGCAATCGCAGTCTGACCAGCAGCCCGCCCAGATCCTCGCTTTCCTCAAGCGCGACCGTGCCGCCGTAAATCTCCGCCACGTCACGGACGATCGCGAGGCCGAGGCCCGTGCCGGGCTTGCCGCTGTCCAGGCGGACGCCGCGGTCGATGACGCGCAGGCGGTCGTCAGGCGAAATGCCGGCACCATCGTCCTCGACCAGTATTTCCGCCATCGCGCCGTCGCGCTGGATGGTGACGAACACGCTGCCGCCGCCATATTTTGCGGCGTTTTCCAACAGATTGCCGATCAGTTCGTCCAGGTCCTGCCGTTCGACCCGCGCCACCAGCGCCTTGTCGCCCGACGCATCCAGCCGAACCTTGGGGTACAGAAGGCCGACCGCGCGCGCGACGCTGTCGACGCTGTCCCACACATTGGCCCGCGCCTGCGCCGCGCCGCGCCGGCCGACGGCACGCGCACGCGCCAGATGATGGTCGACCTGTCGCTGCATCGTCGCGGCCTCGCGCCGGACGGTCCGGGCCAGTTCATCGTCCGAACCGGCGGCACTGTTGACGAGGACAGTCAACGGCGTCTTCAGCGCATGGGCCAGATTGCCGGCGTGCAGCCGCGCTTCTTCCGCCTGTTTTTCATTATGCGCGAGCAGCGCGTTGAGTTCGTCGACCATCGGCTGCACCTCCAGCGGCATGGGCGCGACGATCCGGCGGTCCTGCCCGCCGCGCATCGCCGCGATCGCGCGGCGGATATGCCGCAGCGGCCACAGACCGTAGAAGGTCTGAAGCGCCGCCAGGATGATGAGACCGAGGCCGAGCAGAAACAGGCTGGGGATCAATGTGGCGCGCACCGCCCCGATCTGAAGGTCCAGCGCCTCGCGCGACTGGGCGATCTGGTAGCGCCAGTTCACCTTGCTGCCCGGCAGAATGACGTTGCGTTCCAGAACGCGCAGCTCCTCCTCCGGAAACTGGTTGCTGTTATAGGTGTGCAGCGCGGCGTCGACATGCGGCCGCGGTGCGACCAGCGTGCGCTCCCACAAGGAGCGCGAGCGATAAGGTTCCTGCGAACCGCCGCTGATCTGCCAGTAAAGCCCGCTATAGGGTTCGAGGAAACGCTGGTCGCCCAGCGGCTCGATCAGCCGCACCTCGCCATCGGGACCGATTTCCGACGACCGGATCATCGCGATCAGCACATATTCCAGGCTGGAGTCGAAGTTGCGGGTGATCGCCCCCGTCAGCACGCGGTCGAGCGCGAAGCCACCGCCGATCAGCAGCACCGAAATCCAGATCGCCGCGATCGCGATCATGCGCCGCGCCAGCGATCCGGTGATGCGGCGCGACAGCGCCGGGCGCGCCCCCGTGCCCGGCGCCTCGTCCGGCGTCACCCTGTCGCTGGCCATCGGCGCCTGGGCCATCGGCGCGAAATCAGCCCTGCGGATCGTCGAGCTGGTAGCCCAGGCCGCGGATGGTGGTGATGATATCGGCGCCCAGTTTCTTTCGGATGCGCGTCACGAACACTTCGATCGTGTTGGAATCGCGGTCGAAATCCTGATCGTAAATATGTTCGATCAGCTCGGTGCGCGACACCACCTTGCCCTTGTGGTGGAGCAGATAGGACAGCAGCTTATATTCTTGCGCGGTCAGCTTGACCGGCTCGCCGGCCAGCGTGACGCGGCCCGAGCGCGTGTCGAGACGGACATCGCCAGCGATCAGTTCGCTCGATGCATTGCCCGACGCGCGGCGGATCAGCGCCCGCAGGCGGGCGATCAGTTCCTCGGTCTGGAATGGCTTGGCCAGATAGTCGTCGGCACCGGCGTCGAGACCAGCCACCTTGTCCGACCAGCTGTCACGCGCGGTCAGGACGAGGACCGGAAAGTTGCGCTTTTCCCGCCGCCAGCGGTCGAGCACGGTCAGCCCGTCGATCTCGGGCAGCCCAAGGTCGAGGATCGCGGCGTCATAGCTTTCGGTCGATCCCAGAAAATGGCCGTCCTCGCCATCGGTCGCAAGGTCGACGGCATAGCCCGCCCCCTCCAGCGTCGCCTTGAGCTGCGGACCCAGGGTGGGCTCGTCCTCGACAATCAAAATCCGCATTCGAACGCCTTTCCAACCGCGGGCGGCAAGCGGCCGTCCCGTTCCTTCGTCTCTATCAAGCCGGAACGATCATCGCAAAATGTCGTTGCACGGATAATGTCAGGGTTTACGTCCCACGATCCGTCCGGTGCGGGCATCGACATAGACGACGACGACCTGCGCGCCATCCATGAATTTCAGGGCATAGACCATGCGCCCCGCATCATATTGCGGACCGCCCAGATAGGTCATCTCGCTGTAAGGCGCGCGCGAACGCACGTCGGATACCAGCCGGTTGAGCGGAATCACCTGCCCCTGGGCGGCGGCGTCGCGCAAATGAGCCTGGTCGCGGTCGCCGCGCGCGGCGGCAGGCGGACCGGCGGCCACGAGCAAGGCGGAAGCGATCAAAAGGGCGGTCGTGCGGATCATGGCCAGGTCTCTAATGCAGGGGCATTGAATAGCCGATGAATGGGCCGGCCGGCACGGGTTAGGATCGAACGGGCCGGTCCGTGCGTCGGGGCCATGGTGGGCGCGGCAAGGATTGAACTTGCGACCCCACCCGTGTGAAGGGTGTGCTCTACCACTGAGCTACGCGCCCGTTCCGGTCGGGATTGGCATCCGGCGTCCGAAAGCCGGACGGCCATAGCCGCTGCGACGATGATTGCAACGGGCTTTTCATCGAAATCCGAACCGCCGTGCAGAAATCGGCTCGCCATACAAATCGGGCCACGGCTTTCGCCATGGCCCGACATGTTTCGTACCGAAGGGCATCAACGCTTAGTTGACGGCATCCTTCAGGGCCTTACCGGCCTTGAACTTCGGCTGGTTCGACGCCGCGATGGTCATCGTTTCGCCGGTGCGCGGGTTGCGGCCGGTCGAGGCCTTGCGCTTGCTGACGGCAAAGGTGCCGAAGCCGACGAGACGGACTTCGCCGCCCTTCTTCAGCGAAGCAGTGATTGCGTCGAAGACGGCTTCGACGGCCTTGCTCGCATCTCCCTTGGTCAGACCGCTCGAGTCAGCGACGGCGGCGATCAGGTCTTGTTTGTTCATGCCTAAGGAACCCCTGCGTTGGTTGGATTGAATGATTCATGGTCGTGCCATGGCGCGCCACTAAGGATGTTTACCCCCCGCTTGTCAAAGCAAAAATGGGAGAAAAGCGCCCCCAAACGTGCTTTTTGCGACGAAAGACAGCCTTGATCGTCCGGCTCAGTGCCGAATCGCGCTTTCGGGATCGCCGCCCGGCGCGATCGGCGGCGAAGCGGCGATTTCATCGGCTTCGGTCCATTCGATCGGCTCGACCGGACCGGCCAGCGCCTCCGCCAGAACCTGATCGACATGGCTGACCGGAATGATCTTGAGCTGGCCGGTGATGTTCGCCGGAATTTCGACCAGATCCTTTTCATTTTCCTCGGGAATGAGGACGGTCGTGATCCCGCCGCGCAGCGCCGCGAGCAGTTTTTCCTTGAGCCCGCCGATCGCCAGCACGCGGCCGCGCAGCGTGACCTCGCCGGTCATCGCGACATCCTTGCGCACCGGGATGCCGGTCAGCGTCGAGATCATCGCCGTAACCATGCCGACGCCGGCCGACGGGCCATCCTTCGGCACCGCGCCCTCGGGCAGGTGGATATGGATATCCTTGCGGGCGAACAGGCTGGGCTTGATGCCATAGGCGGGGGCGCGGGCCTTGACGAAGGACAGCGCGGCCTGCACCGACTCGGTCATCACCTCGCCCAGCTTGCCGGTGGTGCGGACCTGGCCCTTGCCGGCCGCGGTCACGGCCTCGATCGTCAGCAGTTCGCCGCCGACCTCGGTCCAGGCAAGGCCGGTGACGGCGCCCACTTGATCCTCGCGATCGGACACGCCGTGACGAAATTTGCGCACGCCCGCGAATTCCGACAGATTGTCGGGGGTCACGACAATGCTTTCCGCCTTGCCTTCCAGAATCTTGCGCAATGCTTTCCGCGCCAGCCGCGCGATCTCGCGCTCCAGCGTGCGGACGCCCGCCTCGCGGGTGTAATAACGGATCAGGTCGCGCAAGCCTTCGTCGGTCAGTTCGAACTCGCCAGCCTTCAGCCCGTGCGCTTCGACCTGCTTGGCGATCAGGTGTCGCTTCGCGATCTCGACCTTTTCATCCTCGGTATAGCCTTCCAGCCGGATGATCTCCATGCGGTCAAGCAACGGCTGCGGCAGGTTCAGCGAGTTGGCCGTCGTCACGAACATCACGTCCGACAGATCGACGTCGATCTCCAGATAATGGTCGTTGAACTTGCTGTTCTGTTCCGGATCGAGCACCTCGAGCAGCGCCGACGCGGGATCGCCGCGGAAATCCTGACCCAGCTTGTCGATCTCGTCGAGCAGGAACAGCGGGTTCATCGTGCCCGCTTTCTTCAGGTTCGTCACGATCTTGCCCGGCAGCGAGCCGATATAGGTACGGCGGTGGCCGCGAATCTCGGCCTCGTCACGTACGCCGCCCAGCGACTGGCGCACGAATTCGCGGCCCGTCGCCTTCGCGATGCTGCGGCCGAGCGAGGTCTTGCCGACACCCGGAGGGCCGACGAGGCACAGGATCGGGCCCTTCAGCTTGTTGGTGCGCGCCTGAACCGCCAGATATTCGACGATCCGGTCCTTGACCTTTTCAAGCGCGAAATGGTCGGCGTCGAGGACGTCCTGCGCTTTCGCGATATCCTTTTTCAACTTCGACTTCTTGCCCCACGGCAGGCCGATCAGCGTGTCGAGATAGTTGCGAACCACCGTCGCCTCGGCCGACATCGGCGCCATCGCGCGCAGCTTTTTCAGCTCGGCATTGGCCTTGGCCTTGGCTTCCTTCGACATCTTCAGGCCATCGATCTTGGCCTGAAGCTCGGCCAGGTCGTCGCCGCCCTCGCCATTGTCGTTGCCCAGTTCGCGCTGGATCGCCTTCAATTGCTCATTGAGGTAATATTCGCGCTGGCTCTTTTCCATCTGGCGCTTCACGCGGCCGCGAATCTTCTTTTCGACCTGCAGCACGCCGAGTTCGCCCTCCATGAAGGCGAACACCATCTCCAGCCGCTTCGCGGGCGCATCCTCGACCAGCAGCGCCTGCTTGTCGGACACCTTGATGTTGAGGTTGCCCGCCACCGAATCGGCGAGGCGCGAAGCATCGTCGATCTGCGAAAGCTGCACCGCGGTTTCGGCGGGCATCTTCTTGTTCAGCTTGGCATAGCCTTCGAACTGATCGACGACCGACCGCATCAGCGCCGCGGTATCGACGCTGTCGTCGACCGCATCGGCGATCGGCGTCACGCTGGCCACGACGACCTTGTCGTCATTTTCGAGCGCGACCAGCTTCGCGCGCTGCTTGCCCTCGACCAGCACGCGCACGGTGCCGTCGGGCAGCTTGAGCAGTTGCAGGACGGTCGCGATCACGCCGGTGTCATACAGATCGTCGCGCTGCGGATCGTCCTCGC
>QFPJ01000107.1 GCA_003241685.1 Sphingopyxis macrogoltabida | reverse complement strand
GCGAATTGCACAACCGAGCGGTCAAGGAGTTCGTGACGCTGGATCGCGAAAGCCTGCAGGCCGGGCGCATCGACGTCGTCCAGGCGCACCACCGCCGGCTGCCGCCCAAGCACGGCGGCGTCGGCCCGTTGGGCGTGCTGCGCGGCGAAATGGCCCGAAAAATCGGACTCATGCCGATCCGCCAGCTCATGCAGAAGGCCGGTCCGGCGGTGCAAGCGCTGAAGCCGGTCTTCATGATGAGCCCCCTGTCGGTCGCGCAGTTCCTGCCGGCCGGCCAAATCGCCTTCGATCTCCTCGTGATGGACGAGGCCAGTCAGATCCAGCCGGTCGACGCGCTGGGCGCCATCGCGCGTTGCCGCCAGGTTGTCGTGGTCGGGGACGAACGCCAGCTGCCGCCGACGCGCTTCTTTTCGAAGGTCACCGACGGCGACGGCGAGGACGACGAGGAAGGGGCGCAGGTCGCCGACATGGAGAGCATCCTCGGCTTGTTCAGCGCGCGCGGTCTGCCGCAGCGGATGCTTCGCTGGCACTACCGCAGCCGCCACCAGTCGCTGATCGCCGTTTCCAACAGCCAGTTCTACGAGAACAAGCTCATCATCGTGCCCAGCCCGTACACCGCCGAAGCGGGTATGGGGCTGTCGTTCCACCACTTTCCGAATGGGGTGTTCGACACGGGCGGCACGGGGGCGAACGCCGTCGAGGCCAAAGCCGTGGCCCGCGCCATCGTCGAGCACGCGAAGACTTCGCCGAACCTGTCGCTCGGCGTGGCCACCTTCTCCGTGCGGCAGCGGCGGGCGATTCTGGACCAGTTGGAAGTCCTGCGGCGCGAGCACCCCGAGACGGAAGCGTTCTTCGACGCGCACCCGAGCGAACCGTTTTTCGTCAAAAATCTGGAGAACGTCCAGGGCGACGAGCGCGACGTCGTCTTCATTTCGGTGGGCTACGGGCGTAACGCGCAAGGCGTGATGTCGATGCGGTTCGGCCCGTTGGGCAACGACGGCGGCGAGCGGCGCCTCAACGTGCTGATCAGCCGCGCGAAGCTTCGCTGCGAAGTGTTCTCGTCCATCACCGACGACGACATCGATTTGGAACGCGCGCGCGGCAAGGGCGTGGTCGCGTTCAAGCTCTTTCTCCGTTTCGCGCGAACCGGACGGATGGATCTGGCCGGCGCCGAGGGCGCCGGTGTCGCGGACGTCTTTGAGGACCAAGTCGCCGCCGCACTGCGCGCGCGGGGATACGCGGTGCATCCCCGAGTCGGGATTGCAGGGCTCTTCATCGACCTGGCCGTGATGGACCCCGCCGTGCCGGGGCGTTACCTGCTGGGGATCGAATGCGACGGGCGGTCTTACAGCGCGGCGCGTTCGGCGCGCGATCGCGATCGGTTGCGCCGCGCCGTGCTGGAAGACCACGGTTGGATCATGCACCGCGTCTGGTCCTTCGATTGGCTGCACCGCCCGCAGGACGAGTTGAACCGCCTGGTGGCCGCGATCGAAGCGGC
>QFPJ01000106.1 GCA_003241685.1 Sphingopyxis macrogoltabida | reverse complement strand
CTGGCCGGGCAAGGGCACGAAGGCACCGCTGGTTATCTTCGTCCATGGCGGCGGCTGGAAACGCGGCAGCAAGGACAATGCCACCGGCGCGGCCAAGGCACCCCATTATACCGGCCTTGGCTATGCCTTCGCCTCGATCAATTACCGGCTGGTTCCCGGTGCCACGGTTGAACAGCAGGCACAGGACGTCGCAGACGCGGTCGCCCATCTGCGCAGCCGGGCGGCAACGCTGGGGGTCGATCCCAACCGCATCATCCTGATGGGCCACAGCGCCGGCGCTCATCTGGTCGCGCTGGTCGGCACCGACATGCGCTATTTCGCCAAGGCCGGGCTGAAGCCCGATGCCGTGCGTGGCATCATCGCGCTGGATGGCGCCGCCTATGATGTACCAACCCAGATGGCGCAGGGCGGCCGATTCATGGCGAAAACCTATGAACAGGCATTCGGCACCGATCCGGCGCGGCAGAAGGCGCTATCGCCCACCTTGCAGGCGGCAAAGCCCAATGCCCCCGATTTCCTGCTGCTGCATGTCGATCGGGTCGACGGCACCGCCCAGTCCAATGCGCTCGCCGCCGCGCTGGGCAAAGCGGGCACGCCAGTGGAGATTCATGCCCTACCCGGACGCGGGCTGCGCGGCCATATGCAGATCAACCGCGAAATGGGCGATGCCGACTATGCCGGCACCGGCATCGTGGACGCCTGGCTGCGCCGGCTGTTCGGTCAGTAGGCGCGGGGCTCGCGGCCATCCAGCCAGTGGGAACAGCGCTGGGCCGCGCCATCTTCGCCGTCCGCCAGGGCCGCAACCGTGTGCCAGCCTTCGGCCCGCAACGCAGCCGCGCGCACGACATCATGGCCGACCGGCAGGAAGAGGCGCCGGGGCCGTTCGTCGCCAAAGCCCGCATCGATCAGCGGATCGGGATAAAGGGAAAAGCCCATGGCGGGCTCATCCGCTTCGCCGGCACGGGCAATGGCATAGCTGCCTCCACGGCCGATCTCGCCGATGAAACCCTCGGCAAAGATCGAGAAGCCGAACCAGTTCTGGAACTCGAAGCCATGCCGTTCGGTCGGGTCGAGGGTCAGGGTGATGTCCCAGCCGATCGGCTTGGCAATGGCGCGCAGGCCCGCGATGCGGCTGTCTATGGCGCCACCCAGGCTGGCGCTGAACGCCTCCAGCCGTTCCATCGCGGCGTGGAAGGGGCCAGTCGCCTCGATCAGCGGCAGATAGGCGGCGGCGGCCGGGCTGATCGCCACCAGCGCGCCGGCATCCTTGGCGTCCAGTTCGGCGCGCACGGCTTCCAGTTCCTCTGCCCCCAGCGGCAACGGACCAGCAGCCAGCGCGTCGATCAGGTCGGGCAAGGTGAAATCGATGGTGATGCCGGTGACGCCGGCGGCGGTGAGCGCCTCGATCGCGATATTGACGATCTCGACCGCAGCGGCGGCGCTGTCGCTGCCGATCAGTTCGGCGCCCAGCTGCATCTTCTCGCGCTCGGGGCGCAACTGG
>QFPJ01000105.1 GCA_003241685.1 Sphingopyxis macrogoltabida | reverse complement strand
CGATCCCGCGGTGCTGCAGTGTATGGTGGGTGGGGCGGGGGACGCGGTCGATTTCGCGGCCTTCCCGGGCGCATCGATGATCGCTGGCACCTCCTGCGAACACTGGCTGATCGCCGATGGTCATCACGCGCTCCGCATCGACTGTGCCGGCGGGACATTGGCGGCGGGGCCGGTGCCGCTGCGCTGGTCGATCGACGGGATCATGACGGCGGCGCCGGCCGTGCTCGCCCTGCGGCGGCTGACGGTCGTGCTCGCGACCGGGCGATTGGGCGGCGGACTGTTTGTGCGCGAGCGCAGGGCGGCGCGCTGGGTGCTGGCGCTGCGGGTCTGTGACGCGCTGGCGGCGGGCGCCAGCCAGCAGGAGATGGCGTCGATACTGTTCGGGGTCAGCGGACGGCGTTGGCGGGTCGATCATCCGACCGAGCGATTGCGGGTCCAGCGCCTGGTCCGGTCGGCGCGGTCATTAACGCGGCGGCCGGTCGCGTGGTGGCTGGTCTAGTCGCTGGGGGCGGTGAATTTTGCTGCGGTGTCGGGGTGCAGCAATTCCCAGGCATCGATCTGTAACGCCGCTGCCAGGCTGTCGACCTTGTCGATCGAGATGCTGTATTTCTCATTCTCGAGCAGCGAGATGAAGGTCCGGTCGATCCCGGCGATATCGGCCAGGGCTTCCTGGCTCATTTTACGTGCCTGCCGCACGGCCTTCAGATTGAGGCTGAATGTCTTGCGGGTGTCGGTCACGCCCGCGACTGTGGACGCTCCCGCGCCATCGCACTGTTGAGTATATGCAACAAGCAGTTGGCGAAGCATCATTATGCGCCTCGGCGCGTGCCGCGGCGACCGCCGCTCCAGGCCTGCGGCCCCGAGCCCCGTGCCGGGTCTCGGCCGGTCGGTTCGGATCGGCTGGCGAAGAAGGCCCAGCACAGCGATCTTTGTGCGCGCCGGTTCGGCATCGCGGGCAGGGACGGGTCGAACCGGACCCTGACGGGACGGGCGTGAAGGGGTCTGCGGACGCCGCCGTTGGCGGCGGCGCTTTGGTGGGGCCTCCCGGTCAAGCGGTGCTGGCCGGCGCGCCCTGCTAGGCCCGCTTGCGGGCGCGGCAAGCCTGCGCTCACGCTCCGGCTGCTCCATTGCACTGCGCCCGTGCCGGTGCCCCGCCCGCGTGCAGCGGGCCTCTTCGGGCTCTCTCGCCGCCCACCCCCGCTTTCCGGGGAGGCCTGCTGGTTTTTGGGTGGCGCCTGGAGGAACCCGATGCGCAAGACCCGCCGCCGTCCCGCAACACTCGCGGGCGCACAATCCATCGCCGATGCCGGTGGGCGCCCCGCCAGCGCCGCGCCCAGCCTCTATGATGAGGTCACCGCCAAAATCATCGCCGAGCTCGAAGCCGGGCGGTTCCCGTGGGTCCAGCCGTGGCGCGCCGCCGCCGGGTTCGGGGCTGGCGCGGGCGTGTCGCTGCCGCGCAATGCGCTGACCGGGCGCAGCTATTCCGGGGTCAATATCCTGCTGCTGTGGGGCGCGGTCATCGATGCCGGTTTCCCGTCG
>QFPJ01000022.1 GCA_003241685.1 Sphingopyxis macrogoltabida | reverse complement strand
CGATTTCGTCCATGGCTTCGTCAGAAAGCCTTGAAATATATTCATATTCCTGCGCCTTTCTTCCTCGCCCTGAACGAAATCGCTTCAAACCTCGATCGGTAAATCAATGGGTCCTGACCCTAGTGTGGCGGATTTGAAATACGCCACATCATGCCGGTGCGGTGCGGAGCGTAGTTCAAATCCATAAACCACACTAGAATCATAGAGTTGCTAGTGACCCTGATGACTCTGAAGTTCGTTCAGCGCTCGCCGAAATATGGGACGAACTTCAGATTCGGGTCACTAGATCGGCCAAATAATGTAGGACAGCGATTTCCGGGGTCGATGGACGTTCGTTCATATGCAAGGCTGTTGCGCCGTGGCCGGCCGCCCGGCGGTGCCCGATTGCCGATTGCCGATCGCCGCCGAGCGCGCGGCCCAATCCGGTCACATCATGATCGGCGAAAGACCCTAAACCCCTTCCCGCCCCAGCCGGGTCAGGGCATTCGCGAGAAAATCCAGCACCAGCCGCACGCGCGGCACGCGGCGCAGCCGTTCGTGGGTGAGGAGCCACAGGCCCGTCGTGTCGTCGCTCTTCGGTGGCAGGCAGCGAATGAGGTCGGGCTCGCGATCGGCCAGGAAGGTCGGCAGGATGGTCAGGCCCATGCCGGCGCGGACCCCCGCGAGCAGCCCCGACGCGCTGCCATATTGCATGACCACCGACTCCTCGAGCCCATATTGGCGCAGCCACGCCCGATAGGGCTCCCAGACGCCGCCGCCGCCGCCGATGAAGGGGTGCGCGGCGAGTTCATCGCGATTGTGCGGAATGCCGTGGCGGTCGGCATAGTCGCGGCTGCAATAGACCGTCCAGGGATTGTCGGCGATGCGCCGCCCGATCAGGCCCGCGCCGGCGGGCTGCTTGCTGCTGCGAAGGGCGATGTCGGCGGCGCCGCCGGCAAGGTCGCGGGTGTCGTCCGACGTGTCGAGGTGAATGTGGATGCCGGGATGCTCCGCGCGCAGATCGCGCAGGATCGGCGGCAATATGGTCACCGCGAAGATTTCCATGGCGGTCACGCTGACCGTGCCGCCGGTATCGCGCGACCGGGCGCCCGCCGCATCCTGAAAGCGGTCGGCGGCGTCGCGGACCGCCTGCGCGCTCGCCAGCATCTCCTGCCCGACGGGCGTCAGCGCGTAACCGGCCTGCCGCCGTTCGAAGAGATTGAGTCCGGTCGCCGCCTCCAGCGCGGCGATGCGCCGCGCCACGGTCGTCTGGCTGACGCGCAGCGCCTGCGCGGCGGCCAGCGTGCTGCCGCTTTCGGCGACCGCCAGAAAGGATTTGAGGTCGTTCCAGTCGTACATGACGTTCTTTTGCGGAATAGCGTCAACCGCCGCATTCTGCAATTATGCAGAATGGCTGCGCAACATCGTTGCTCCCGCAGCCGCCCCGTCATCCGGTAAACCGGCTACACCGGCTTTCTCCCCTCCTCACAGGCCGGACGATGGAGATAAGGATGACAAAGACTCTGATCCCCGCCGCACTGGCCATCGCTGTCCTGACCCAGCCCGCCTTCGCCGAACCCGTAACCCGGACCGTCGCCGTCGAGCACATCGACCTCGACCTTGGCACCCCGACGGGCGCCAGGACGCTGCAGCACCGTTTGTGGCGCGCCGTCGTCGCCGTGTGCGGCACGGCGTCGGAATTCGATGTCGCGGGCAAGAACGACATCCGCCAATGCCGCCGCGACACCTTGCAGGCCGCGTCGGTCCAGGCCGATCTGGCGATTGCCGGCGCATCGCGAAACGAACCGCGGCGCGTCGCGTCGGTCCGTCCCTGATCGGCAGGCACTCCGCCGACACCTGTCGGGGCTGCGATCCGCGACGGAGCGCAGCCCCGATCCTTATCGGTCAGCCGCGATCGTCGAACGCCTTTCGCGCGGATTCGACGCGATCGAGATTTTCGCCCGCCCAATGCCAGACGCCGCAAAAGGCTTCGCCCAGACTGTGGCCGAGGTCGGTCAGCTCATATTCGACCTTGGGCGGAATCACCGGATGCACCGTCCGGCGGACAAGCCCGTCGCGCTCCATCGCGCGCAGCGTCTGGGTCAGCATCTTCTGGCTGATACCTGGAACCAGCCGCGCGAGCCCGGTGAAGCGCAGGACGCCATTGTCCTCCAGCTCTTCCAGCACCAGCAACGTCCATTTGTCGGCGACGCGGCCGATCAGTTCGGTGACCAGCGCCTCGACGCGCGGATCGAAGCCGGCATCAGCGTCGCAGCCCATTTTTTCAGGCATGATCATGGCCGAAATCCCAATACTTTCTTTCTGGTAACTATAGTACTTTCGGGTGCCTTCTTTCTTTTGGAGAGTAAGGAAATATCTATGGCTTGTCGAGACGAACCGTCTTTCAGATGAAAGCGGTATGAGTTCGGCAGCCCATGCAAGGAGCCTCCCCCTATGAAAACCAACGGCAACACCATCCTCGTCTCCGGCGGCGGCTCGGGCATCGGCCTCGCGCTCGCGCACCGCTGGCACGATGCGGGCAACACCGTCATCGTCACCGGCCGCAACGCGGCAAGGCTCGACAGCGCAATCGCCGGGCGCGGCAATATGCACGCCGTCACGCTCGACGTGACCGACCCCGCCGCGATCAAGGCCTTTGCCGCCGACATCGTCACGAAATTCCCGGCGCTGAACATCCTCGTCAACAATGCGGGGATCATGGGGATGGAGGATGTTACCGCGGCGCGCGACCTGACGCTGGCCGAGGATACGATCGTCACCAACCTGCTCGGCCCGATCCGGCTGATCGACGCGCTGGTCGACCATCTGGCGGCCGGGGCGGACGCCGCGATCGTCAACGTCACATCGGGCCTCGCCTTCGTGCCTCTTCCCAAGGCGTCGACCTATTCGGCGACCAAGGCGGCGCTGCACAGCTATACGCAGGCGCTGCGCGCCCAGCTGGAAGGCAAGGTCGACGTGATCGAAATCGCTCCGCCGGCGGTCCGCACCGAACTCACGCCGGGCCAGTCGACACGCGAAGCCTATATGCCGCTCGACGATTTCGCCGACGAGGTGATGGCGCTGTTCGCGCACGTGCCGACGCCGGACGAAATATTGGTGCAGAACGTCCTGCCGCTGCGCAATGCGGAGGCGAACGGAACGGTGCCGCAGGTGCTGGCGATGCTGAAGTCGCTGTAACCCGTCGATCAACCCGGCCCGACTATCCGCCGGCCGACCCTTCCCCCCCTCCCCGTGCCCGGCCCATGCCCGCGCGCATGGGGAGGTTTTCAGGCCCGATTGCGCTTTCCCCCCTTCCCCCCTATATGCGCGCGCATCATGCAGATTCCCGGTCATATCGATCCCGTCACGACGGGCACCGTTCCGCTGCGCGGCGGCAACCGGATCGACCTTGTCGGCCTGACCCGCGAGGGCATTCGCGCCGCGCTGGAAGCGGCGGGCCTCGACGCCCGGGCGGCCAAGCTGCGCGGCAAGCAGATATGGCACTGGATCTATCATCGCGGCGTCACCGAATTCGACGCGATGACCGACATCGCCAAGACGATGCGCCCCTGGCTGACCGACCGCTTCATCGTCGGGCGCCCGACCGTCGTCACCGCGCAGGTGTCGAACGACGGCACGCGCAAATGGCTGCTCGCCGCCGCCGATGGCCAGGAATATGAAATGGTCTTCATCCCCGACGCCGACCGGGGAACGCTGTGCGTGTCGAGTCAGGTCGGCTGCACGCTCAATTGCCGGTTCTGCCACACCGGCACGATGCGTCTCGTCCGCAATCTGTCGGCGGGCGAGATCGTCGGGCAGGTGCTGCTGGCGCGCGACGCGCTCGGCGAATGGCCCAAGGGCACGATGGCGTCGGGCGCCGACGCGGACGACGAGGATGACGAGGCGGCGCATTATACCGCCGACGGCCGGATGCTGACCAATATCGTGATGATGGGCATGGGCGAGCCGCTGTATAATTTCGACGAGGTCAAGGGCGCGCTGAAGATCGTGATGGACGGCGACGGCCTGGCGCTGTCCAAGCGCCGCATCACCCTGTCGACCAGCGGCGTGGTGCCGATGATGGCGCGCGCGGGGGACGAGATCGGCGTCAATCTTGCGGTCTCGCTGCACGCCGTGACCAAGGAGGTGCGCGACGAGATCGTGCCGCTGAACCGCAAATATGGCATCGAGCAATTGCTGGAAGCCTGCGCCGCCTATCCCGGCGCCAACAATGCCCGGCGCATCACCTTCGAATATGTGATGCTGAAGGACAAGAATGACAGCGACGCCGATGCGCGCGAACTGGTCCGGCTGATCAAGCAGTACCGGCTGCCGGCGAAGGTCAATCTGATCCCCTTCAACCCCTGGCCCGGCGCCCCGTATGAATGCTCCTCGCCCGACCGGGTGCGCGCGTTCAGCAACCTGATTTTTCAGGCGGGCATTTCGGCGCCGATCCGAACCCCGCGCGGACGCGACATCATGGCGGCCTGCGGCCAGCTGAAAAGCGCCGCGACAAAGCCGACCCGCGCCGAACTCGACCGCATCGCCGACGAAAAGCAGGCGGCGCTAGGCTGATCCCCTTCCCCGGAAGCGATCGCTGCGGCCGCCCGGCGGCCGCCGACGACGTGCGCCCGAACCGACCTGTGTTGCAAAAACAACACAGGTAAGAAAATTGTCATATTCTGAACGATCCGTTCATTGGCGCGACAGGCGGAAACCCCATTTAGGGCCTGGCCGCGACCCAAAGGGCGCCGCCGGTTTGAATGTAAAGGAAAAGAAAATGAAGAAGTTCGCAGTTGCAGCCGCTCTCCTGACGGCCGTTGTCGCCACCCCCGCCCTGGCTGCCGAAGGCGGCGAAGCCCGCGTGGAAGCGCGCGGCGGCTACGTCACCGGCAGCGGCTTCGACGATGCCACGCTGGGCATCGCGGCCGGTTATGACTTCGACCTCGGCACCGGCACCTTCGTGGGCGCCGAAGTTGCGGGCGACAAGGTTCTGACCGATGGCGCCGACGTTCAATTCTCGGCCGGTGGCCGCTTCGGCGCCAAGGTCGGCGACGTCGGCAAGGCCTATATCGCCGGCGGCTACACCTTCACCGATATCGACGACCCGTATCTGGGTGCCGGCTATCAGCACAAGATTGGCCTCAACAGCTATGTGAAGGCCGAATATCGCCACCAGTTCATCGGCAACTTCAGCGACTTCGACACCTTCAGCGTCGGCGTCGGCTTCGCTTTCTGATCCTTCGGAACAGCGTCGAGACAGGAAGGGGCGGCCTTGCGGGGCCGCCCCTTTTCTTTTGGCGCCAAGGTGAGGGCAGGAAGCACGCGCCCCCACTTTTCGTCATCCCGGAGCAAGCCAGCAATGATCCCGTTTGATTCGTAAGCGTCATTGCGAGCCCGGCGAAAGCCGGGGGAAGCAATCTCCAGCCATCGTTCCGCCTTGTCGATCGCTGGAGATTGCTTCGTCGCTCCGCTCCTCGCAATGACGCATGGGGCATGGCAAGGGGTCATCGCCCACGTCCTCCGGGATGACGATGGCCGCGACGTCGATACCGTCGTCCCGCTGCCTGTCGGAAAGGGACAGGCGCTGTCCGCTTTCCTTTTGCCCCGGTTCGCGCCACGGTGCGCCCATGACCGCCTTTGCCTATATCGCCGCCGCGCTGGCCGAGATCGCCGGATGCTTCGCTTTCTGGGCCTGGCTGCGGCTCGACAAGTCGGTGTGGTGGCTGGTTCCGGGCATGGCGTCGCTGGCCCTGTTCGCGTGGCTGCTGACGCTGGTCGAGGCCGATCATGCCGGGCGGACCTATGCCGCCTATGGCGGCGTCTATATCGTGTCCGCGATCCTGTGGCTGTGGGCGGTCGAAGGCGCCAAGCCCGATCGCTGGGACATCGTCGGCGCGATCGTCTGCCTGGGCGGCGCGGCGATCATCCTGTTCGGTCCGCGCGGCGCCGCCGTATGAGCTATATCGTCGAATCGCTGTTGGTCGGCGCCGCGCGGCCTTTCGGCGACAAGGGCGAGACAAGCGCGATCGCCAAGGCGCCCGTCGCCGATGGCCGCCGGGTCGGCTTCCTTGGTATCGCGGGCGACGAACAGGCCGACCTGTCGGTGCATGGCGGTCCGGACAAGGCGATCCACCATTATCCGCGCGATCATTATCCTTTCTGGACCGATCGGCTGGAGGGCCATGCCCTGCTCGCCCATGCGGGCGCGTTCGGGGAGAATGTGTCGACCGCCGGCCTGGTCGAGAAGGAAGCCGCGATCGGCGACCGCTACCGGCTCGGCAGCGCGCTGGTCGAGATCAGCCAGGGGCGCCAGCCATGCTGGAAGCTGGGACACCGCTTCGGCGCCGCCAGTGTCCCGGCGATCGTGGTCAAGACCCGGCGCAGCGGCTGGTATTACCGCGTGATCGAGGAAGGCCGCGTCGCGTCCGGCGACACGCTCGACCTCGTTGAACGGCCGCTGCCCGAATGGACGGTCGAACGCGTGTTCGGCCTGCTGGTCGCGGGCGACGCGAAGCGCGACCCCGCCGCGCTGGACGCGCTCGCCGCGATGGATGTGCTGGCGGAAAGCTGGCGGACGCGCGCCGGAAAACTGCGCGCGCCCTGACGCCGGTCGCGATTATTCCGCGTCCGGAAGCGCCTGTTCGACCAACGGCGCCAACGCTTCGGCGATCACCGTCACCCCCTTGGCATTGGGATGAATATTGTCGCCCAGCATCAGCGATTTGTCGGTCACGACATTGTCGAGGATGAAGGGATAGAGGCTGGCGCCATATTGGGCCGCCAGTTCGGGAAAGATCGGGTTGAACCGCGCGGCATAGTCGCCGCCCAGATTGGGCGCGGCGACCATGCCGGTCAGCACGACGGGAATATCGCGTTTCCGAAGATCGGCCAGCATCGCGTCGAGATTGGCGCGGGTCTGGTCCGGGCCGATCCCGCGCAGCATGTCGTTGCCGCCAAGTCCCAGCAGCACCAGCGCCGGCTTCACCTTCGCATTGTCGAGCACGAAGGACAGGCGCTGGCGTCCCGCCGCCGTCGTGTCCCCCGACACCCCGGCGTTCTGGACGCGCGCGACGACGCCATCGGCGGCAAGCGCGGCCTGAAGCTGCGGCGCCAGCCCCTCGCGCGGTCCGAGCTGATAGCCGGCATAGAGGCTGTCCCCGAACGCGATCACCAGCGGCGCATCGGCGGGAACCGGCGCCGCGGACTTTGCCGCCGTCCGGTCGTTAGTCGACGCGGCTGGCGTTTCCGCCGAACCGCAAGCCGCAAGCGGTTGGCAAAGCACGGCCAAACCACCATATATCATGAAAGAGCGCCACCCGGTCGTTCTCATCTCCAAAGGGTCCTTTCTTGACCAACTCTCCCCGCCCCCCCGCAGGCGCGGCGCCGGCACCGGCGATCGCCGCGCACAATGTGACGCTGACGCTCGGCAGCGACAAGGCCCCCGTCGAAATATTGCGCGGCGTCGATCTGGAGGTACAGGCCGGGACATCGATCGCCCTGCTCGGCCCGTCGGGATCGGGCAAAAGCTCGTTGATGGCGGTGCTCGCCGGGCTCGAGCGCGCGGGCGGTGGCACGGTCCGCGTTGCGGGGCTCGATTTCGCGGCGATGGACGAGGACGCGCTGGCCCGCGCGCGGCGCGGCCGCATCGGCATCGTGCTGCAGGCCTTTCACCTGCTGCCGACGATGACCGCGCTGGAAAATGTCGCGGTGCCGCTGGAACTGGCCGGCATCGACGATCCGTTCGGCCGCGCCGCCGCCGAACTGGAAGCGGTCGGGCTCGGCCACCGGCTGACCCATTACCCCTCGCAACTGTCGGGCGGCGAGCAGCAGCGCGTCGCCATCGCGCGCGCCATGGCGAGCAGCCCCGCGATCATCTTCGCCGACGAACCCACCGGCAACCTCGACACCGCGACCGGCCACGCGATCATCGACCTCATCTTTGCGCGGCGCGCGGCGCTGGGCGCGACGCTGCTGATCATCACCCACGACCCCGAACTGGCGCAGCATTGCGACCGCGTCGTCACGATGCACGACGGCAAGATCGAAGAGCGGGCGGCCTAGGTGCTGCCGCTCGCCACGCTCTGGCGCATCGCGCGGCGCGACCTTGCCGCGCGCATCCGCGGCCTCCGCCTGCTCGCCGTCTGCCTGTTCCTTGGCGTCGCGACGCTCGCCGCGATCGGCAGCCTGACGCGCGGCATCACCTCCGAACTGGAAACGCGCGGTCAGACGATCCTGGGCGGCGACATCGAGTTCGAAATGGCGCAGCGCGAAGCCACGACGGAGGAAATGGCCGCGTTTCGGAAGGTCGGGACGCCGTCGGCAACCGTCCGCATGCGCGCGATGGCGAACGACCCCGACGGCGAGGCCTTGCTGGCCGAACTGAAGGCGGTCGACGCCGCCTATCCGCTCTATGGCTCGCTGCGGCTGGAAACCGGCGCGCGAAAAGGCCCGCCGCCGCCGGGCGCGATCTGGATCGGCAAAGACCTGGCGTCACGTCTGCAACTGGCGGTCGGCGACAGAGTAAAGTTCGGCGAAAAAGCGTTCCGTATCGACGGCATCCTGGCCGAAGAACCCGACCGGCTGGGCGAAGGTTTCACGATCGGACCAGTCGCGATGATCGGCATGGGCGATCTGGCGGCGACCCGGCTCGTCCAGCCCGGCAGCCTGTATGAAAGCAAATATCGCGTCCGCCTGCCCGCCGATGCCGATCCCGAAGCGGTCGGCAAGCAGTTGACGGCGGACTTTCCGCAGGCCGGATGGGACGTCACCGATCGCAGCAACGGCGCACCCGGCACGCGGCGCTTCATCGAACGCATGGGCCAGTTCCTGTCGCTGGTCGGGCTCGCCGCGCTCGTCATCGCGGGAATCGGCGTCGGCAATGGCGTCGCCTCCTACCTCGCCGGCAAGCGCCCCGGCCTTGCCACGCTGAAGGTGCTGGGCGCCGACAGCGGGACGGTCGCGCGCATCTATGGCCTCCAGATACTGGCCGTCGCCGCGCTGTCGATCGTCGCGGGGCTGATCGTCGGGGCGCTGGCGCCGGCGGCGATCGGCTGGGTCGCCGGCGACGTGCTGCCGGTGAAGCCGGGCATCGCCATCTATCCGCTGCCGCTCGCCGTCAGCGCGGCCTACGGCCTGCTCATCGCGCTGGCCTTTGCGCTGCCGCCGCTCGCCGCGACGCGCCATGTGCCCGCCGCCGGCCTCTATCGCGCGGCCGTCGGCGGCACCGGCCGCATCGACCGGCCGACGCTGATCGCGGTGGCGGCCGCCTTCGCCGCGATCGTCGCGCTGGCCGTCGGCACCGCGCGCGAACCCTTGTTCGCGGCGGGTTTCATCGCCGCCGCCGTCGGCCTGCTGCTCATCCTCGTCGGGCTCGGCTGGCTGGTGCGTCATGGCGCGAGCCGCCTGCCGCGTCCGCGCCGCCCGCTGTTTCGCCTGGCGCTTGCCAATTTGCACCGGCCGGGCGCGGCGACCGGCGCCCTGGTCGTCGCGCTGGGCCTGGGCCTGACGCTGTTCGTCACCCTGGCCGCGATCCAGACCAGCATCACCAACGAAATCCGCTCCACCGTGCCGCAACGCGCGCCCAGTTTCTTCGTCCTCGACGTTCCGCGCGATCAGGTGGCCCGGTTCCGCACGACGGTCGAGGCCGCCGACCGCCGGGCCGAGGTCAACATGATCCCGGCGCTGCGCGGCAGCGTCACCGAATATGCGGGCCAGCGCGTCGACGAACTCGCCGAGTTGCCCGAGGGTGCGTGGGTCTTGCGCGGCGATCGCGGCCTGACCTACAGCCCGGTCCTGCCCAATGGCAGCACGCTGGTCGGCGGGACGTGGTGGGCGGCGGATTATGACGGCCCGCCGCTGGTCAGCGTCGAACAGGAGGTCGCGACCTCGCTCGGCCTGAAGCTGGGCGATACGCTGTCGGTCAATGTGCTGGGGGTCGAGGTGCAGGCCAAGGTCGCGTCCTTCCGCACCGTCGACTGGGACAATTTCGGCCTGAACTATGTCCTCGTCTTTTCGCCGGGCACTTTCGACGCCGCGCCGCACAACATGGTCGCGACGGTCGCGGTAAACGAACGCGCCGAAACCGACCTGGCGCGCAGCATCCCGCGCGCCTTCCCCTCGGCCTCGCTGATCCAGGTCCGCGATGTGGTATCGCAGGTCACCACGCTGCTCACCCAGATGAGCCAGGCGATCGCCGCCGCCGCGAGCATCGCGATCCTCGCGGGCATCGCCGTGCTGATCGGCGCCATCGCGGCCAGCCGCGAACGACGCGTTTACGACAGCGTCGTCCTGAAGCTGCTCGGCGCGACGCGCGGGCAGATATTGGGGGCGCAGGGCGTCGAATATGCGATCCTCGCCGCCATCCTGGCGGTGCTGGCGCTCGCGCTGGGGCTGGCCGGCGCGTGGTATGTGGTCACGCAGCTTTTCGACTTCGGCTTCGTACCCGACCCGCTTATCGTCGGCCTCACGCTCATCGGCGGCGCCGGCCTGTCCTTCCTGATCGGCATCGCCGGAAGCTGGCCCCTGCTGTCCGCGAAACCCGCACAGGCGCTGCGCAGCCTTTAATTCGACAGGCGCACCAGCGCGGATATGGCGGCGATACCCAGCACGACCGCGACCATCGCCTGCCAGACATGCGGCGGGACGCGCCCGAAGTGGCGCGCGCCGACGAAATTGCCCAGCCACATCGGCGGGAACAGGAGCACCGACAGGGTGAACAGCCGTCCTGTCGCGATGCCCAGCCACAGGGCGGCGAGCGTTCCCGCGATGGCGGTCATGAAGAAGATCATCAGCATCGACGCGCGCGCGACGCGCGGTTCGACGCGCCGCCGAAGATAGAAGGGCACGACCGGGGGGCCGGGCATCGCGGCGAAGCCGGTCAATATGCCCGACGCCGCGCCCGTCCCGGCGATCGCGATGCGGCCCGGCCGATGGCCCTCGGGCTTTTTGGGCAGCAGGACCGCGATGAAAGCGGCGACCGCTGCCAGCGTGATCAGCAGCCGCGCGATGTCGGACGGCGTCCGGTCGAGGACCGCCATGCCCACCGGCGTCATCGCCATCGCGATCAGCCCGATCGGCAGCGCCGTGGCGCGGTCCGCGTCGGCCAGGATGAGCCGATAGCCTATCGGGCCGATCAGCAGTTGCAGCAGGATGCCCATGACCACCGCTTCGCCCGGCGCCATGATCAGTCCCAGCAGCGGCACCAGGATGATCGCCATGCCGAATCCGGTCAGCCCGCGGACATAGGCGGCGCCGAAGGTCATCGCCGCCGCGCCGGCAAAGGCGAGCGGGGTCAGGCCGACAAGCGTCTGAAAGCCGGTCAAGCCGGCCGCAGGTCGGGCGGCGTCGCCTCGGCCTTCAGCATCGCGATCGCCTCGGCAAGCGGCAGGATGCGCTGCCCCTCCTGCCCCAGCGTGCGGATCGCGACGGTGCCTTCCTCCGCCTCGCGCTTGCCCACCACCAGCAGGTGCGGGACTTTTTGCAGGCTGTGCTCGCGCACCTTGTAGTTGATCTTTTCGTTGCGCAGGTCGGTTTCGACGCGGATGCCCGCCGCCTCCAGCTGTGCCGCGGCGTCCTTCGCATAATCGTCGGCGTCGGACACGATCGTCGCGACCACCGCCTGCACCGGCGCGAGCCAGGTCGGGAAACGGCCCGCGAAATGCTCGATCAAGATGCCGATGAACCGTTCGTAGGTGCCGAGGATCGCGCGGTGCAGCATGACCGGCCGGTGGCGCTCGCCATCCTCGCCGATATAGGACGCGTCGAGCCGTTCGGGCATCACGCGGTCGGACTGGATCGTCCCGCACTGCCACGTCCGCCCGATCGCGTCGGTCAGGTGGAATTCCAGCTTGGGCGCATAGAAAGCGCCCTCGCCCGGCAGTTCTTCCCAGCCATAATCGTCGTTCGCCATGCCCGCGCGCGCGACGGCTTCGCGCAATTCCTGCTCGGCCTTGTCCCACATGTCGTCCGAGCCGAAGCGCTTTTCGGGACGCAGCGCGAGCTTCACCGCATAGCTTTCGAAGCCCAATTGCCTGTACACGCGGTCGAGCAATTCGCAGAAGGCGCGCACTTCCTCGACGATCTGGTCCTCGCGGCAAAAGATGTGGCCGTCGTCCTGCGTGAACTGGCGCACGCGCATGATGCCGTGCAGCGCGCCATGCGGCTCGTTGCGGTGGCAGCAGCCCATCTCGGCCATGCGCAACGGCAGGTCGCGGTACGACTTGATCCCCTGACGAAAGATCAGGACGTGCGCCGGGCAGTTCATCGGCTTCAGCGCCATCCATTCGGCCGCGTCGGAGATGATCGGGCCTTCATCTTCGGCATTCGGAATTTCGTCGGGGATGACGAACATATTCTCGCGATATTTGCCCCAATGGCCCGACTGTTCCCACTGGCGCGCGTCCATCACCTGCGGCGTCTTGACCTCCTGATAGGCGGCGCCGTCGATCGCGCGCCGCATATAGGCTTCCAGCTCGCGATAGATGCGATAGCCCTTGGGGTGCCAGAAGACGCTGCCGTGCGCCTCTTCCTGCAGGTGGAACAGGTCCATCTCGCGCCCGATCTTGCGATGGTCGCGCTTCGCGGCCTCCTCCAGCCGGACGAGATGTTCGTTGAGCTGCTTCTTGTTCAGCCAGCCGGTGCCATAGATGCGGCTCAGCTGCGCGTTCTTCTGGTCGCCGCGCCAATAGGCGCCCGACACGCGCGTCAGCTTGAACGCGGTGGGATCAAGCTTGCCCGTCGAGGCCAGATGCGGGCCGCGGCACATGTCCATCCAGCCCCCGCCCCCATCCCGGCCGCCGCTGCGATAGACCGTCAATTCCTCGCCCTCGGGCAGTTCGGCCGCCCACTCGGCCTTGAAGGTCTCGCCCTCGGCCCGCCACTTGGCGATCAGGTCGTCGCGGTCCCACACCTCGCGCGTCAGGGGCAGGTCGGCGGCGATGATCCGGCGCATCTCTTCCTCGATCAGCGGCAGTTCGTCGTCGCGGAACGCACCATGTTCGGCGGTCGGCGCGAAATCGTAGTAGAAGCCGTCGTTGGTCGAGGGACCGAAGGTGATCTGCGTGCCCGGAAACAGGGTCTGCACCGCCTCCGCCAGCACATGGGCATAGTCGTGGCGCACCAGTTCCAGCGCATCGGCCTCGTCGCGGCTGGTCACCAGGGCCAGGCTCGTATCCTCTTCCAGCGGACGCATGATGTCGCGAAGCTCGCCGTCGATCTTCGCGGCGAGCGCCGCCTTGGCCAGACCGGGGCCGATGTCCGCCGCAATCTGCGCCGGGGTCGTGCCGCGCGCGACTTCTCGGGCAGAGCCATCGGGAAGAGTGACGCGGATCATCTGGGACATTTTGGAATGCGGCCTTTCTGGCGGGGTTAAACAGCGCCCCTTTGCCAGTATGCGAAAGGGGCGGCAAGGGCCGGATTCCGATGAAGCTTGCAATGATACACTATATCATTATGAGCTTGCCGTTCCCCCACCCCCAACCGTCGCCCCCGAAAGAAACCGCATGTGTCTCCCCGCTCCCACCGTCCACCGCCCGCCCCCGCCCGCGCGCGCGCGCGCCGCCGACATGGTCGGCGTCGGCCTGTCCTTCGCGTGCCTCGTTCACTGCCTGGCGCTTCCGATGTTGCTGATCGCGGCGCCCGCGGTGGGCGCGTGGTTGCCTCTGTCCGACCGATTCCACGCGCTCATCCTGCTGCTCGCGGTCCCGGCGGCAGCGATCGCGCTGGCGGACGGATGGCGGCGGCATCGGCATTCCGGTCCGGTGGCGGCCGCATTCGCCGGTCTGCTGCTGCTCGCGGCGGGTCTCGCCGCGCATGAAGGCTGGATCGCGGACCTCGATCCCGAAACCGGCGACCGGCTGCTGACGTCGCTCGGCGCGCTCAGCCTGGCGAGCGCCCATATCGCCAACGGGCGATTGCGGCATGGCCGCCGCGATCATGCGCCCGAATTCTGATCCGGATTGGTCCGCTTGTCATTATGTCAATGACACTTGACTAATCCTGATTTCCGTGTCAACTTCCCTTTACCTATTAGCAAGGGAAGTTGACCGATGCCCGTGACATATCAAAGCCTGCTTTGGGCAGGTGCCATGCTGGCCATAGCCGGTGCCGAAAGGAACGCCCTGATCGGCGAAGGCAGTACGGCGATGGCCATTCTCATCCTGCCAGTTGCGTCGATACTGGCGATGCGGACGGGGCGGCGCTGCGCACGGCCTGGCGAGGCCTGAGCCATGGCGATGTACAAAAGTGCGGCCAGCCGGCGCTATGTCATCCGGCTGGCGGTGTTGATGACGGCCTATGTCATCACGCTGTTCGGCACCGTGTGGGCGTTCAAGCAGGGCGGCCTGTCCGGTCCGGGCGCCTATGCCCTGGCGCTCCTTCCCGCGATTCCCGTCATCGGCGTCTTCTGGGCCGTCATGCGCTTGCTGGTCGAAGAGCCGGACGAGTTCATCCGGATGCTGCTGGTGCGCCAATGCCTTGTCGCAACCGGCTTCTGCCTGACCGTCATGACCTTTTGGGAGTTTCTTCAGAATTTCGATCTGGTCGCACCGGGAAATGGCGGTTTCGGCGCCGCGTTTTTCTGGTTCGTCGGACTCGGCCTCGGGGCGCTTTACAACAAGCTGACCGTCGGAACCGTCGGAAGCTGCTGGTGAAGAACCGCCTGAAGGTTCTGCGCGCCGAACGCGACTGGAGCCAGGGCGACCTTGCCGAACGGCTGGCGGTGTCGCGCCAGTCGGTCAATGCGATCGAAACCGGGAAATACGACCCGTCGCTCCCCCTCGCCTTTCGCATCGCCGACCTGTTCGGCCTGCCGATCGAAGAGATTTTCCTGAAAGACTGATTTTGCGGGCGGCCGGCGGACAATCGCTATTGGGTCAGATGGTCCCGCGCGGTGCCTTCGCCGCGGTCATGCCTTGCCGCACCGCCCCGCCCCCGCTAGGGCGGGCGCCAGCCGGAAAGGAGCCCTCCCCATATGGTCCGTTCATTCAAGCGCCTGTTCGTCGACCACCCGAAGAGCGTCGATGAAAATTACCGCGAACATTTCGGTGTCGCGTCGAAATTCGGCCTAACGATGATCTGGGGCGGGCTCGGCGCGCTGGTCCACGCGGTCGTGCCCGGCTGGTGCATCACCACGGGCAGCGACACGATCCGGCGCCTCAACCGCATCATGGTCGAACAGCGCCGCGCCAAGGGGCAGGCCGTCACCCAGATGCAGACGATCGACTGGGTCATCTGACGCCCGTGAGCGACGCCGCACCCGATTATCTCGACCGTCCGTCGCGTCCCCGCCTCGCCTATCGCCATCGGGCCGGGCGCGGCCCGACGATCGTCTTCCTGCCCGGCTATATGTCGGACATGGCGGGCGGCAAGGCGACGGCGCTGCACGCGTGGGCCGCGGCCGAAGGACAGGCTTCGCTGCTGCTCGATTACGCCGGGTGCGGATTGTCGGGCGGGCTGTTCGCCGATCAGAGCCTGCTCGACTGGCGCGGCGACATACTCGACCTGATCGACGCACGGGTGGACGGGCCGCTGATCCTGGTCGGCTCTTCGATGGGCGGCTGGCTGATGCTGCTCGCCGCGCTGGAACTTGTCCGCCGCGACGGTCCCGCGCGCGTGGCCGGGCTGGTCGGCATCGCCGCGGCGCCCGACTTCACCGAATGGGGATTCACGGCCGCGGAAAAGGCGATCATCCTCGCCGAAGGGGCGCTGATCGAAGACACGCCCTATGGCGACCAGCCCTATGTGACGACGCGCGCCTTTTTCCAGTCGGGCGAGGCGAACCGGCTGCTGGGAAGCGCCATTCCGCTCACCTGCCCCGTCCGCCTGCTGCACGGGCAGGAGGACGGCGACGTTCCGCCCGACATCAGCCTGCGCCTCGCCGCCGCGCTCGGCAGCGCGGATGTTCAGGTGACATTGGTCAAGGGGGGCGACCACCGCCTGTCGCGCGACGACGACATCGCGCTGCTGATCGACACCGTCGCCCGGCTGGTGTCGCAAAATTAGATAAGAAGGACACATATGGCCCGCAGCGATTTCCGGTTCCACGTCACCAAACGCGTCCGCTATGCGGAGATCGACGCGCAGCGCGTCGTCTTCAACAGCCGCTACCTCGAATATTTCGACATCGGCGTTACCGAATATTGGCGCGCCGCCGGGGTTTACGATCGCTGGCCCCACCACGACAGCCCCGAATTCCACGTTGCGCGCGCCGAGGTGGATTACAAGGCGCCGATCCTGCTCGACGAGGAGATCGACATTTGCGTGCGGGCCGAGCGGGTCGGCCGCAGTTCGATGATCTTTCTGTTCGAACTCCATGGCGCGGGTCGCGACGACCTGCGCTCCGCCGGCCGGCTGGTCAATGTTCATGTCGCGGAGGCGCAGGGCGCGACCGCGCCGGTGCCCGATGAATTCGTAAACTTGTTCGAAGCGTTTGAAGGCCGGCCGCTTCGCGCCTAGACAGGCGCGATGACCCAATATCTCCATACGATGATCCGCGTGTCGGATCCGGACGCCACCATCGACTTCTTCAAGCTGATCGGTCTGGAGGAAGTGCGCCGCTTCGACAATGAAGGCGGCCGCTTCACGCTGATTTTTCTGGCCCCGCCGGGGCAGGCCGGGATCGCCGAGGTCGAACTGACCTGGAACTGGCCGCCCGAGGACGGCAGCCCGGCCGAGGAATATGGCGGCGGGCGCAATTTCGGCCATCTGGCCTACCGCGTCGACAATATCTACGCGACGTGCCAGCGGCTGATGGACGCGGGCGTCACGATCAACCGGCCGCCGCGCGACGGCCATATGGCGTTCGTGCGGTCGCCCGACGGCATTTCGGTCGAATTGCTGCAGGACGGCCACCTGCCGCCGCAGGAACCCTGGGCCTCGATGCCCAACACCGGCGTCTGGTAAGCGCGCGTCGGCAAGGGTCCATCGCCTTCGCTCCGTCTATGCTGTAGGGTGGCGGCCACGCGAAAGGAAAGACATGATGACCGCGCTTGAAATCGTCCGCATTCCCGTCCTCAGCGACAATTATGTCTGGCTGGTGCACGATGCGGACAGCGGCGCGACGATGGTCGTCGACCCCGCGGTCGCCGATCCCGTGCTCGATGCCGCAAAGGCGCGGGGCTGGACGATCACCGATATCTGGAACACGCACTGGCACCCCGATCACACGGGGGGCAATGCCGCGATCAAGGACGCGGCCAGGGCATGGGGCGGCTGCACCATCACCGGCCCCGCCGCCGAATATGACCGCATCCCGACGCTGGATGTTCAGGTGCAGGACGGCGACCGGGTCATGCTGGGCGCGCACGTCGCCGCCGTCTGGGGCGTACCCGCGCACACCGCCGGCCACATCGCCTATCATTTCGCCGACGAGGGCGCGATCTTCGTCGGCGACACGATGTTCGCGATGGGGTGCGGCCGGCTGTTCGAAGGCACGGCGGAACAGATGTTCGACAATATGCAGCGGCTGGCCACGCTCGACGATGCGACGCGCGTCTATTGCGCCCACGAATATACGCTGTCGAACGCGCGGTTCGCGGTGACGGTGGAGCCCGAAAATCAGGCGCTCGCCGCCCGGCTCGCCAAAGTGGAATCGGCCCGCGCCGCGGGCGAGGCGACGGTGCCGACCAGCATCGGCGCCGAACGGGCGACCAACCCCTTCCTCCGCGCGTCCAGCGCCGCCGAACTCGGCCGCATCCGCGCCCTGAAGGATGCGGCATAGAGACGATCGTCAGCCCCCGTTCATTTTCGCGGGCCTAGCCTCGCCGGTTCAAGGATTTTCGCCATGGCAACACCGACCCCCTATCCCGTCATCGCCGCGCTGGCGCTGCTCGCCGGATGCGCGCCCGCGGGGTCCAGCGAGCCGGGCGCCGCCGCGCTGACGCCCAAGCAGGTCGAACGGATGGAAAAGCAGCTCGCGGACAAGGTGCCGGGCGAGCCGGTGCGCTGCCTGCCCAATTACCGCACGACCGACACGATCCGCGTGTCCGACACGATCCTGCTGTACCGCGCGAACGGCAATCTGGTCTATCGCAACGACCTGAAGGGCAGTTGCCCCGGCCTTGCCCGCGACAGCGACATCATGGTCGTCCGGCAGTTCGGGCCGTCGACCTGCGACGGCGATTTCTTTCATCTCGTCGACCGGTCGAGCGGCATTCGCGGTCCGACCTGCGTCTTCGGTCCATTCGTCCCCTATCGCAAACCGGCGGGGGACGCCGGCTGAACCCCAAGGGGTTCGCCGACGGGCGGGGTCCGGTTTGCGCCGAGCTCTTCGGGTCGCAGCCCCGCCCGTCATCA
Source organism: Sphingopyxis macrogoltabida (assembly GCA_003241685.1). Lineage (GTDB taxonomy): Bacteria > Pseudomonadota > Alphaproteobacteria > Sphingomonadales > Sphingomonadaceae > Sphingopyxis > Sphingopyxis macrogoltabida_A. The sequence continues at coordinate 29,308 of QFPJ01000022.1, read as the reverse complement.
CGACCAAGGCATGGCCCGTCGACGGCCGCGCCGTGGATCACCCGCCCTGAATCAACCGCCCTGACTCATGCCTTGTAGAGCGCGGCGATCTTGTCCTCATAGACCTTGCGCAGCACGTGACGCCGGATCTTCATCGACGGCGTCATCTGTTCATTCTCGATCGTGAAGGCCTCGTCGGCGAAATCGAACTTGCGAACCCGCTCGATGATCGAAAGCTGTTCGTTCACCCGATCGATCGCGCTGCGGATCGCCGCGCGGAATTTCTCATGCTCGCGCAGCAGCTTCATGTCGGTCGGCAGGCCTTCGGCTTCCGCCCATTCGGTCGCCCATTCGGGGTCGGGGACGATGATGCCGACCAGATGCGGCCGCTTGTCGCCATAGACCATCGCCTGCAATATCTCGGGCTGCAGCGTCAGCATCCCTTCGACGCGCTGGGGCGAGACATTGTCGCCCTTGTCGTTGACGATCAGGTCCTTCTTGCGATCGGTAATGACGATGCGCCCCTTGTCGTCGATATGACCGATGTCGCCGGTGTGCAGCCACGGCGCGCCGTCGGGGTCGGCGGGATCATGGACCAGCACGCGCTCGGTCTCGGCGGGATTGCGCCAATATCCGTGCATCACCAGTTCGCCGCGCACACAGATTTCGCCGTCGTCGGCGATGCGCACCTCGGTGCCCATCAGCGGCGGGCCGACGGTATCCATCTTCAGGCCGGCCGACGGCCGGTTGCAACTGATGACGGGCCCCGACTCGGTCTGGCCATAGCCCTGCAGCAGCGTCAGCCCGATCGAGTGGAAAAAGACGCCGATTTCCGGATTGAGCGGCGCGCCGCCCGACACCAGCGCCTTCATGCGCCCGCCGAAGCGTTGCTGGATCTTGGGCCGGAACAGCCGGTTCAGGATCAGGTCGACCGGCCGGTCGAGGAGGCCCATGCGCCGTTCATAATCCTTCTCGCCGACGCGCAGCGCCTGATTCAGCATCCAGTTCGCGAGCCGGCCCTGCTTTTCGACCGACTTGATCATCCGCGCGCGGATCACCTCGAACAATCGCGGCACCACGACCATGATCGTCGGCTTGGTCTCCTCGATATTGGAAACCAGTTTCTCCAGCCCTTCGCTGTAATAGATTTGCGCGCCGACCATGATCGGCAGGAACTGGCCGCCGGTATGTTCATAGGCATGGCTGAGCGGCAGGAAGGACAGGAACACCTCCTCGTCCCCGATACCGAAATCATGGACCAGCACTTCGGCCGCGCCCGCCGCATTGTGCAGGATCATGCCGTGATGCTGCATCACCCCGCGCGGCGCCCCGCCGGTGCCGCTGGTATAGATGAGGCAGGCGGTATCCTCGCGCTTCATCGCCAGGCCGCGCGCTTTCGCTTCCTCGACAAAAGCCTCGCCGCCTTCGACTAGCGGCGCCCAGTCGTGGACCGACACGTCGCCCTGTTGCCCGACGCGCAGGGGCTCCATGCTGATCACGATATGCGCGTCGGACCGCATCACCGCCGGCATCAGCACCCGCGCCAGCTTCGCGGTCGCCACGATCACCGCGCGCGCGCCGCTATTGTCCAGAATATGCTGGTGATCGCGTTCGGTATTCGTCGTGTAGGTGGGGACGGCAATGCAGCCCGCCGCCATGATGCCAAGGTCCGCGATGCAGAATTCGGGCCGGTTTTCGCTGACCAGCACGACGCGGTCGCCTTCCTTCAGCCCCAGCTTGCGCAGGTTATGCGCCAGCGCCGCGACCTGGTTCGCGACCTGCCGCCAGGACAGCGGCTGCCACGTCCGGTCGGCCTTGCGCCACAGGAACGGATCCTCGCCGCCGCGTTCGGCGCGGTCGAAGAACATCGCAACCAGACTGGGAAAATGGTCGAGATGCGGATTATCGAGCTTCATGCTTTCGTCTCTCCCGGTGAAAGCTTTGTTTTGGTCGGCCCGGCGGTTCAGCCCTGCGGCGGTGCGCCGTCGACGGAAGACGTGCCAGGGCCGCGCGGATCGGCGGCGCCGTGCCATATATCGCCAACGCGCTGCGCGGCGTTCAGTTTCGACCCCAGATCGGTCGGCGTGATCGCATAGCCAAAGGGGGCCATCTTGTCGGCGATCGCCTTGCCGGCCGCATCATCCTCGATAAGCACGCCCTGCTGGCCGAAGAAGAGATTGGGCAATGCGATCGCGTCCTCCGCGCTCAGGCCCCAGTCGAGCACACCGATCAGCGTCTTGGTCACATGCATGATGATGCGCTTGCCGCCCGCCGATCCGACCGCCAGCACGACCTTTCCGTCCGGGCCATAGACGATCGTCGGCGACATCGAAGACAGCGGGCGCTTGCCCGCCTGCACGCGGTTCGCCGCCGGTGCGCCGTCCCGTTCGGGCGACAGGTCGAAATCGGTCATTTCATTGTTCAGCAGATACCCGTTGGCGACCAGATGGCTGCCGAAGATGCTCTCGATCGTCGACGTCATCGACGCGACATTGCCGTCGCGGTCGACCGCGACAAAATGCGTCGTGCCCTGCTCCGCAACGGGCCCGGACACGCGGCGCGGTTCCGCGCCCGGCGGCGTTCCGGCTTCGTAGCGCCCGGCGGCACCAAAGGGCGAGATCAGGCCGCGGCGCTGCGCCAGATAGGATTTGTCGAGCAGCCCGGCGACCGGCACGTCGACGAAATCGGCATCGCCCAGATATTTGGCGCGGTCGGCATAAGCGAGTTGCATCGCTTCGGACAGCAGATGCCAGCTCATCGGATTATCCTTGCCCATCGCCTTCATGTCCCAGCCTTCGACCAGGCCGAGGATGCCGAAAACGGTGGTCGCGCCCGAAGAGGGCGGCCCCATGCCGCAGACGCGATAGACGCGGTAGGTGGTGCACACCGCCGGGCGTTCCTTCGCTTGATAGGCGGCAAGGTCGGCCAGCGTGATCTGCGCCTTGTTGCGCGGCGCCTGCGCCACCGCCCGGCTGATCGCGCGGGCGTTCGCCCCGGCATAGAAAGCGTTCGGTCCCTTCGCCGCGACCTCGCGCAGCAGGGCGGCATAGGCGGGGTTACGCAGGCGCGTCCCGACCGGCGCCGGTTTGCCGTCGACATAATATATGGCGCGCAGTTCCGGGAAATCGCGCCACACATCCTGATAGCGGTCCATCCAGCCATAGAGCGCAGGGGTCACTTCGAACCCCTCCTCGGCCAGCTTGATCGCCGGCTGGAACAGCGCCGCCCATTCCAGCTTGCCCCATTTGCGGTGCGCGGTTTCCATCAGCCGCATATTGCCGGGAACGCCGACCGACAGCCCGCCCGGCACCACATCCATGAAGGGACGCGGTTTGCCGTCCGCGCCCAGAAAGCGGTCGGGTTTCGCCGATGCGGGCGCCGTTTCGCGGCCGTCGATCGTCGCGATGCTGTCGGTCTTTTGATCGTGATAGACCAGGAAACCGCCGCCGCCGATCCCGCTCGACTGCGGTTCGACCAGCGTCAGCACCGCGACCATCGCAACCGCGGCATCCGCGGCCGAACCGCCGTCATGCAATATCTGCCGCCCGGCCTCGGTCGCGCGCGGGTCGGCGGACGAGGTGACGCCCTGCGCCGCGGCGATCGACGGAATGGCGAGGAACAGCAGGCCCAATGCTGTCAGGAGTCGTTTGGTCATGGCCACAACCTTGGCGCGCGCGCGATGCGAGCGCAAGCCTTGTCCCCTGACGCGTCCCCTGACGCGTCCCCCGCCGCGCGTTCGCGCCGCGACGGACGTCGGCGCTCAGCCCGTTCCGACGGCGTCGGCGACGCGCGCGAAGCCGTCGCGCCGCGCCAGCGCTTCGACGCCGCGCGCGATCCGCGCCGCCAGTCCGGGGCCTTCATACACCATCGCCGAATAGATCTGGATCAGGCTGGCCCCGGCGCGAATGCGCGTCCACGCCTGATCGGCATTGGCGATGCCGCCCACGCCGATCAGCGGCAGCTTGCCGCCGCTCGCGGCGCGAAAATCGCGCAGCCGCCGCAAGGCGAGATCATGCAGCGGCGCGCCCGACAGGCCGCCCGTCTCGGCCGAATGCCGCGAGGCGAGCGGCGGGCGTTCGATCGTCGTGTTCGATACGATCACCGCCGCCAGCCGCTTGTCCATCGCCACCGCGACGATGTCGTCGATGTCGGCCGGTTCCAGATCGGGCGCGACCTTCAGAAAGACGGGCTTCGCACCGCCCGCGGGCTGCGCCGCCGCGACGCCGTCCAGCAGCGCCTCCAGCGCGCCCCTGTCCTGCAACGCGCGCAGCCCCGGCGTGTTGGGCGACGAGATATTGACGGTCAGATAATCGGCGAGCGGCGCCATCACCGCCGTGCCGGCGGCATAATCGGCGATGCGGTCGGCGCTGTCCTTGTTCGCGCCGATGTTGATCCCCAGCGGCACGGGCAGGCCGCGTTGCCGAAGCCGGGCGATCCGCGCCCCAGCCGCCGCCTGCCCGCCATTGTTGAAGCCCATGCGGTTGACGACCGCGCGATCCTCGACCAGCCGGAACAGGCGCGGACGCGGATTGCCGTCCTGTGGCAGCGGGGTCAGCGTTCCGACCTCGACAAAGCCGAAGCCGAAATGCGGCATGGCGTGCGCGACGCGCGCATCCTTGTCGAAGCCCGGCGCCAGGCCGACAGGATTGGGAAAGGCCAGCCCCGCCAGTTCGGTCGCCAGCCCCGGGCTGGTCAACGCGCCGCGCGCACGCGGCAGCGGCTGCAACGCCCCCAGCGTCCAGTCATGCGCGGCCTCTCCATCGCTGGCGTGGACGATCGGGCGCACGAGCGCATAGGCGGCATCGGTGGCGGAGGCAAAGAGCGACATGCCTCGCCATTGCGCGCGCGGCGTCGCTATGGCAAGCCCGTCCCCATCGGAAAAACCGGGAGAAAATCGTGTCGCACCTTCGCTTTGCCGCCTCCATGTCCACTGGTCTGCTGTCGCTCGCGATGGCGGGATGCGCGCCTGCCGCGACCGACTGGCCGCCCGCGACGGCCTCCACGCCCGCCGCGACGGCGCCGGCGGACATACCCGCCGGTGCGCCGCTCGCCGAATTCTTCCAGAAATATGACGAAGCCCAATTGTCGCTCTCGCCGCAGGGCAAGGCCTATCGCGGCGTCCGCGACGGCGACTATGGCAAATGGGACGATGTCAGCGACGATGCGGAAGTTGCGCGGCACAAGCTGCAACAGGCGACCGCCGCCGCGATGCAGGCGAGTTACGATCCCGCCAATCTGTCACCCGATGACGCGCTCTCGTTCGAACTGTTCAACGCGCAGGCGGCGCGCGAGGAAAGCCTTTTCGCCTTTCGCCAGCACACATATCTGTTCAATCAGATGCGCGGCGCGCAGAGCCAGATCCCGGCGTTTCTCATCAATATTCACCGCGTATCGAACCCGTCCGAAGCCGAGGCCTATGTCGAACGCATCCGCGGGATCGGGCCGGTGATCGACGCGTTGACGGTGCAATCGGCGGACCGTGCGGCGCGCGGTATCCAGCCGCCCAAATGGGTCTATGCCTATGTCATCTCGGACATCGAAAACCTGTTGAAACCGGACAATGCGCTGATCGAGGACATCGGCGCAAAGACCGGCAAGCTGGACATCCCGGCGGCCGAAAAGGCGCGAATCGTCGACGCCGCGAAACAGGCCTGGTCGACAAGCGCCGGCCCTGCCTACACCCGCCTGCTCGCCGAAATGAAACGCCAGCAATCCGGCGCACCGACCGCGGACGGCGTATGGCGGCTGCCCGACGGCAAGGCCTATTATGAGGCGCTGCTCGCCAACTACACCACCACCGACATGACCGCGGCGCAGATTCACGACCTCGGGCTGGCCGAAGTCGCGCGCATTCACGGCGAGATGAAGACGATCATGGCCAAGGTCGGCTTCAAGGGCACGCTCCAGCAGTTTTTCGAGCATCTGCGCACCAGCCCCCAATATTTCTACACGACGCGCGAGGCGTATCTGGCCGATGTCGATGCGCATGTGAAAGCGATGGAGGCCCGGCTGCCGGCCTTTTTCCACACGCTGCCCAAGGCGCATCTGCAGGTGAAGGCGGTGGAGGCGTTCCGCGAGAAATCGGCGGGCAAGGCCTTCTACCAATCCCCCTCGCCCGACGGATCGCGTCCCGGCACCTATTATGTGAATCTGTACGACCTGCGCGACATGTCGAAGACCGAGCTGGAAGCGCTCGCCTATCATGAAGGCGTCCCCGGCCATCACCTGCAACGCGCGGTGCAGACCGAACTCACCGGCCTGCCGCCCTTCCGCCGCTTCGGCGGCTTCACCGCCTATACCGAAGGCTGGGGCCTCTATTCGGAGGAACTGGCCAAGGACATGGGTTTCTATACCGATCCCTACAGCGACTTCGGGCGGCTGGGCATGGAATTGTGGCGCGCGTGCCGGCTCGTCGTCGATACCGGCATCCACGACAAGAGGTGGAGCCGCGCGAAGGCGATCCAGTATCTGAAGGACAATACGCCCAACCCCGACGGCGATATCGAAAAGGCGATCGAACGCTATATCGTCTATCCGGGCCAGGCGACCGCCTATCTGATCGGCAAGCTGAAGATCATGGAATTGCGTGGCCGCGCGCAGGCGGCGCTCGGCGACCGCTTCGACTATCGCGACTTCCACGATGTCGTGCTGTCCTCCGGTCCGGTGCCGCTCGACATATTGGAACGCCGGGTCGACGAATGGCTGGCCGGGCAGAAAGGCTGACCGCCGCCGCATGCAATTGCGTCTTGACGCGCTGACGGGAATCGAAAATTATAGCGGGGCAACACAGGCGGCAATAAAGCTGCCGAGGGTCGTCTCGTCATGTCAGAGAATGCGAAGCCTTTACCGGGCGCCAGCGGCGACGTGCCGTTCGAGCTGCGCTATTTTCCGCCGGACCCCGATCTGGCGGACATGGTGTCCAGTTTCTATTTCGCACGCATCAATATGGCGCCCTTCGACGAATATGAGCGCGCCGACCGGCCGCAATTCCGGTTCGTCACCCACGCCGACGGCGAATATGTCTTTTCCGACGGGCATCGCGCCGCGGTGCGGCGATCCAATATCGTCGGCCCGACCAGCGGCCGCGTCCACGCGATCAGCCACCGCCCGACATGCATCTTCGGTTTCGGCATGTTGCCGGCGGGCTGGTCGGCGCTGATGGGGGCCGATGCCGAAAAGCTGACCGACCGCGCGATCGACGCCGCCGACCTGTTCGGCGCATGGGTCGATGCGGTGGCCGACGCCCTCCACACCGCCTCCGACGATGCCGAACGGCTGGTGATCGGCAATAATTTCGTGCGCGAAGTGCTGAAGCGCGACGAGCCGCCGCCGATGTGGTTCATCCGCACGGTCGATCAGTGGCTGACCGGCACCGCGTCGCCGCAGGTCGCGGATCTGGTCGCGGCAACGGGCATGTCGATCCGCTCGGTCGAACGGATGACCAAGCATTATTACGGCCTGTCGCCGCGGATGCTGGCCCGCAAATATCGCGCGGTGCGCGCGGCATCGGCGCTCGCCCGCGGCGAAGGACTGGCGGCCGCCCAACTCGACGACGCCTTTTACGACCAGTCGCACCTGATCCGCGAGGTGAAGCGCTTCGCGGGCGCGACACCCGGTCAGCTGACGCGCCCGACGCTCTATACCGCCTCCACGGCCCAGGGCCGCAAGCAGCTTGCCGGCCGCGTCGGCCCGATCGTGTCGGAAACCTGAAGCATCCGGCAAAGGCGCCGTTAACGATCAAAAATGTCCCGGACGGGCTTTTTGGCGTTTCCATACAATCGCGAATCGCGTGCCCGGCATAATCGGGTGCCGCGACCCAGAAGAGCTCTTCCTTTGACGAGGACTGAGACCTTCATCTCGGCACTCGTTCGGTCCCGGCCGGACGGGTGCCATTTTTTTGCCCGGTCCTTTTGTTTGGCAAGCCGAAGTCCGCCTTGCTTGCACTGGTGCGCCGCTTTGCCTATATAAGTGGAGTGATTTACTCCAGTTAAGAATCGTTCGCAATTGCGGACGGAAGAAGATGATGCGCCTTTCGAACCTTGCCGATTATGCCGTGGTGCTGATGAGCGCCGCCGCGCGCCAGTGCGGCTCTGTCCCGCTCAGCGCCGGGGTGCTCGCGGATCAGACCGGCATTCCCGGGCCGACCGCGCAGAAGCTGGTGAGCGGCCTCGCGCGCGCCGGGCTGCTCGTCGCCTCGCGCGGCAGCGGCGGCGGCGTGCGACTCGCCCGGCCCGCGGCCGCGATCAGCGTTGCCGACATCATCGAAGCCGTCGAGGGTCCGATCGCCCTCACCGCCTGCGTCGCCGAAGGCCGCCATGATTGCTCGCTCGAAGGCAGTTGCAAGGTGCAGCCGCACTGGGGCGTCGTGAACGGCGCGGTTCGCGGGGCGCTGGCCGACATCAGCCTGGCGAGCCTCTGCGTCGCCCCCCGAGAATCAAACCCGCCCGTGTCGAGCCCTTCGACTGCCGTGGCAGGCGCTCAGGATAAACTTCACCCTTTGGATGAAGTCGAGACACCCCTCGGCAGCGCACGACCGATGGGTCTCTCGACTTCGCTCGAGGCAAACGGAATTTTGCAATGACCGACAATAGCGACACCCCCGTCAAGGATCAGGCGGCGCGCGATGCCGCGCTGCGCGTCGCCGATTATGAGCATGGCTGGTCCTCGGCCATCGAGACCGACTTCGCGCCGAAGGGGCTGACCGAGGATACGGTCCGCTTCATCAGCGCCAAGAAGAACGAGCCCGAATGGATGCTCGACTGGCGGCTGAAGGCGTTCCGCCACTGGCTGACGATGGAGACGCCCGACTGGGCGAAGCTCAACGTGCCGCCGATCGACTATCAGGACGCATACTATTATGCGGCGCCCAAGGCGAAGCCGAAGCTGTCGTCGCTCGACGAGGTCGATCCCGAAATCCTGGAAGTCTATAAGAAGCTCGGCATCCCGATCGAGGAGCAGAAGGTGCTCGCGGGCGTCGAAGGCGCGCGCAAGGTCGCGGTCGACGCGGTGTTCGACAGCGTCAGCGTCGCGACGACCTTCCGCGAGGAACTGAAGCGCGCGGGCGTGATCTTCCTGTCGATCAGCGAGGCGATCCGCGAATATCCCGATCTGGTGAAAAAGTGGCTCGGCAAGGTCGTGCCGATGCACGACAATTATTTCGCGACATTGAACTGCGCGGTCTTCTCCGACGGGACGTTCGTTTACGTGCCCGAGGGCGTCCGCTGCCCGATGGAGCTCAGCACCTATTTCCGCATAAACGCCGAAAATACGGGGCAGTTCGAACGCACGCTGATCGTCGCCGACAAGGGCGCCTATGTCAGCTATCTCGAAGGCTGCACCGCGCCGATGCGCGACGAGAACCAGCTGCACGCCGCGGTGGTCGAACTGGTCGCGCTCGACGATGCCGAGATCAAGTACAGCACCGTCCAGAATTGGTATCCCGGCGATGCCGAGGGCAAGGGCGGTATCTATAATTTCGTCACCAAGCGCGCGCTGTGTCAGGGCAAGCGCAGCAAGGTGTCGTGGACGCAGGTCGAGACCGGCAGCGCGATCACCTGGAAATATCCAAGCTGCGTCCTCAACGGCGACGACAGCGTCGGCGAATTCTACTCGGTCGCGGTGACCAACAATCATCAGCAGGCCGACACCGGCACCAAGATGATCCACAATGGCAAGCGCACGCGATCGACCATCGTGTCGAAAGGGATCAGCGCGGGCCAGTCGAACGGCACCTATCGCGGGCTGGTGCGCGTGGCGCCCAATGCCGAGGGTGTGCGTAACTTCACCCAGTGCGACAGCCTGCTCTTGGGCGACCAGTGCGGCGCGCATACCGTGCCCTATATCGAGGTCCGCAACCCGAGCGCGACCGTCGAGCATGAAGCGACGACGAGCAAGATCAGCGACGACCAGCTTTTCTATGCGATGCAGCGCGGGCTGGGGCAGGAAGAGGCGGTGGCGCTGATCGTCAACGGCTTTGCCAAGGAAGTGTTGCAGCAACTGCCGATGGAGTTTGCGGTCGAGGCGCAGAAGCTGCTGGGGATCAGCCTTGAGGGGAGCGTCGGGTGAACCGGATTTTGACGACCGGCCTCTTGCTGGGCACGGCATTGTTTTCCGGGACGGTTCATGCGCAGCCCGCACAGGCCAATGTGATGATGCTGGCGCAGGCCAACGACCGCTGCATGACGACTTACGCCGTCCGCATGACCAAAACCGATGCCGCGGACGATGCGATTTTTGCCGCGGCCGCCGAGGGATGCAAGGAACTGAAGGTCCAGCTTTTTGGCGCGATCGACAAGGAATATCCGGCCGATCAGGCGAGCGGCCTGAAGTCGCAGCTCGACGCAGCGGAAATGCCGAACTTCATGAAATTATTGCAGAAGATACGTACCGGCCGCCAGCAACGCGGCGGAAATTGAACGGACCTATGATGCTCAAAATTGAAAACCTCCACGCCACCGTCGCCGACAAGCCGATCCTCAAAGGCCTGTCGCTCAGCATCAATGCGGGCGAAATTCATGCGATCATGGGCCCCAATGGCGCGGGCAAGTCGACGCTGTCCTATGTCCTTGGCGGGCGGCCGGGGTATGAAGTCACCCAAGGTTCGGTGACTTTCACCGCCCCTCGTCATGCCGGACTTGATCCGGCATCCACGGCTGCGGCGCCGGAATGGACCCCGGATCAAGTCCGGGGTGACGAGGGTGGTGTTCGCGTTGACGAAGGTGGAGAGATCGACCTCCTCGCCCTCGACCCGCATGAGCGCGCGGCCGCCGGCCTGTTCCTCGGCTTCCAATATCCGGTCGAGATTCCCGGCGTGTCGAACGTCCAGTTCCTGCGCGAAAGCCTCAACGCCCAGCGCAAGGCGCGTGGCGAGGAGCCGCTGTCGGGCGGCGATTTCCTGAAGCTCGCGCGCGAGAAGGCGGGGCTACTCAAGCTCGACATGGACATGCTCAAGCGCCCGGTGAACGTCGGCTTTTCGGGCGGCGAGAAGAAGCGCAACGAGATGGTGCAGATGGGCATCCTCGACCCGAAGCTCGCGATCCTGGACGAGACGGATTCGGGCCTCGACATCGACGCGCTGCGCGTCGTCGGCGACGGGATCAACGCGATCATGCGCCGCCCCGACAAGGCGGTGCTGCTGATCACCCATTACCAGCGCCTGCTCGACTATGTGCAGCCCGATTTCGTCCATGTGCTGGCGGCGGGCCGGATCGTGAAGTCGGGCGGCCCCGAACTGGCGCTCGAACTCGAACGCGAAGGCTATGCGGAGATCGCGGCGTGATGAGCGCGCACCATCCCTTCCATCGTCATGCCGGACTTGATCCGGCATCCATCGCCGCCGCGCCGGAATGGGCCCCGGATCAAGTCCGGGGCGACGAAAAGGCTATAGCCCGATGACCGCCCTCCCCACGCGCCGCGACGAAGCTTGGCGGTACAGCGATATGGAGGCGCTGGCGCGCCTTTGGCCGTTGCCCGCGCCCGAGAGCATCATCGTGCCTGCGGGCGGCAAGTTCGCGCGGGCGATCGTGCAGGACGAAGGCGCGATCCAGCAGATCGAAATGAGCATCGGCAAGGGCGCGACCGCGTCGCTCCACATCCTCAACATCGGCGGCGCCTATGGCCGCATCGAACTCGCGGTGACGCTGCACGAAGGCGCCGATTTCCATCTCGGCGCGGCGCAGATCGGCGGTGGCGACCAGAATCTCGAGATCATTACCACCGTGACCCATGCCGAACCCGGCGCAACGTCGCGGCAGATGGTCCGCTCGGTCCTCGGCGGCACCGCGACGGGCACCTATCTCGGCAAGGTCGCGGTCGCACGCGGGGCGCAGCAGACCGACAGCGAGCAGGATGTGAAGGCGATGCTGCTGGATCGCAGCGCAACCGCCAACGCCAAGCCCGAACTCGAAATCTTCGCCGACGACGTCAAGTGCGCGCACGGCTGCGCGATCGGTGAACTCGACGCGATGAGCCTTTATTATCTCCAGTCGCGCGGGCTGCCGCCGGCCGAGGCGAAGAAGATCCTGCTGCAAGCCTTTGTCGCGGGTGTGTTCGACGGCGCCGAGGATGAAGCGCGGTTGCAGGAACTGGCACTGGCAAAGCTGGGGGAATTGGTGTGAGCAACCTCACCTCCCCGTTCGCATCGAGCGAAGTCGAGATGCCCAACGGTAGTGCGCGCCTTCGGGGTGTCTCGACTTCGCTCGACACGAACGGGATTAGAGATGACTTCCCCGGCCTCACCCCCGGCTGGCACTATCTCGACACCGCCGCGACCGCGCAGAAGCCGCAGGCGGTGATCGACGCCACCGTCAACGCGATGGGCCGCGACTATGCGACCGTCCACCGCGGCGTCTACGCCCGCTCGGCCGACATGACGCTCGCCTATGAGGCGGCGCGGCGGCGGATCGCGGCGTTCATCGGCGCGCGCGAGAACGACATCGCTTTCGTCCGCGGCGCGACCGAGGCGATCAACCTCGTCGCCTACGCGCACCCGCGTAAGGGCCGCGTGCTGCTGTCGATGCTCGAACATCACAGCAATATCGTGCCCTGGCAGCTTGCGGGCTGGCAGGTCGACGTCTGCCCGCTGACCGCCGATGGCCTCATCGACCTCGACGCCGCCGAAAAGCTGCTCACCCCCGAGCACAATATGGTCGCCTTTGCCCACGTCTCGAACGTGCTCGGCAGCCCGCTCGACGTCGCGCGCGCCGCCGAAATCGCGCACCGCGTCGGCGCCGAACTGCTGATCGACGGCTGCCAGGCGGTGCCGCGCCTGCCGGTCGATGTCGCGGCGCTCGGCTGCGACTATTATGCCTTCTCGGGCCACAAGCTTTACGGTTCCACGGGCATCGGCGTGCTGTGGAGCGACAAGCTGGACACGCTGCCGCCGTGGCAGGGCGGCGGGTCGATGATCGACCGCGTGACCTTTGCCAAGACGACCTACGCCCCCGCCCCGACGCGCTTCGAAGCGGGCACGCCCGCGATTATCGAGGCGATCGGGCTGGCGGCGGCGGTCGACTATGTCGAATCGATCGGCATCGATGCGATCCACGCCCATGAATGCGCGCTGGTCGGGCAGCTTCGCGAAGCATTGGCGCGCCGGAACAGCATCACGCTGTTCGGACCCGAAAACAGCGCCGGAATCGTCAGTTTCGCGATGGCGGGGGTTCATCCGCATGACATCGGCACTATCTTGGACGAAAGCGGGGTCGCGATCCGTGCCGGGCACCATTGCGCGCAACCGCTGATGGAGCATTTGGGCGTGCCGGCGACCGCGCGCGCGAGTTTTGGCGTTTACAGCAATGACGATGATGTGGCGGCGCTGATCGACGGCCTCGCCCGCGTCGAAAGGATTTTCGGATGAGCGAGGATCGGATGATCAAGATCGAGGAAGTGACGAGCGTCGAGGCCCCGCCCAAGGCGCGCGTCGCGGATGCCGGGACGGCGCCGGAAACATTGGGCGAAAAGCTGGAGCGCAAGCGCGACTATCTGGAAGGCTTTCTGGCGGCCAAGCCCGCCGCGGTCGAACCCGGCGCGGTCGGCGGCGATTTGTACGAGGCCGTCATCAACGCGCTCAAGGACATTTACGACCCGGAAATCCCGGTGAACATCTATGACCTTGGCCTCATCTACAATGTCGAGATCGACGAGGGCCATGTCGCCGTCACCATGACGCTGACCACGCCGCATTGCCCCGTCGCCGAATCGATGCCGGGCGAGGTCGAACTGCGCGTCGGCGCCGTGCCGGGCGTCGGCGATGCCGAGGTCAATCTGGTCTGGGATCCGCCGTGGAGCCCCGAGAATATGAGCGACGAGGCCCGCCTCGAACTGGGGATGCTGTGATGACCGAAGCCCCGACCCAGACGCGTACCCGTCCCGCCGCCGTCACGCTGACGCCGAATGCCGAGGCGCGCATAGCCAAGCTGATGGAGGCTGCCCCGGCGGACGCGATCGGCGTCAAGCTGTCGACGCCGCGCCGCGGCTGTTCGGGCCTTGCCTATTCGGTCGATTATGTGACCGATGAAGCGAAGTTCGACGAAAAGATCGAAACGCCCGGCGGCATTTTCTACATCGACGGCGCATCGGTTCTCTATCTGATCGGCAGCACGATGGACTGGGTGGAGGATGATTTCACCGCCGGTTTCGTCTTCGAAAATCCCAATGCCAAGGGCGCCTGCGGCTGCGGCGAAAGCTTCACGGTCTGAAAAAGCCGTCAGCGGCAGATCGTCCAGCCCGCCGTTCGCGCCGCCATGTCGAGGTGGAAATGATCGGCGTGCGCCGCATTATGATCGGGCGACAGGACGGTGCTGAACAGGCCGCATGACCCGTCGCGCACCGCGTGCAGAAACTCGCTGCGCTTGTCGCCCGGTTCCCAGTCGTTGATCAGGCTGATCCGCGTCCCGTCGGCCAGGATGAAGGCCGAAATGTCGATCGCGTTGGCGGTCGAATGCTGGCTCTGCGCTTCGCGGCCCGCAATCGTGCGGCAGTTGTAGCTGCCCAGATTTTCGAGCGCGGCCACCTTTTGCCCGAAATATTTCCGGGCCGCGGGCTGCACGACATCGCGCGTCCAAAGCGCCATCGCCGCCGTCACCGCGCATCCCGGCGCCGCATGGGCGGGACGCATCGTCGGGACCAGCGCGTCGCCGGTCAGGACCATGCGCTGGGTGGCGCGGCACGGCCCCGTGCCGACGGCGGGGCGCCGTTGATAGCCGGCATCGGCGCGGTCGAAGGCGGCGAAGCAGGCCGTATCGTCGGCGACAAATCCCACCAACTTCCGATGCGTCGCCCAGCCCTGCGGATCGCTGAATTCGAAAGGCGTGCCGGGAAAATGTTCGGGATGATCGCGCACCCACTGCATGGCGCGTATCGCGCCAAAGGTCAGCATCACCGCGACGGCGAACCAGATCAGATAGGGGCGGAGACTCGTCACCTGTTCCAGATGGCGCGCGCGGCCGCGCCGGGCAAGGTCAGAGCGGCGCGAAAGTGACCGTCAGCCCGTCCTTCGGCCGCGGGATCGGCAGCACCTGCCACGCGGGGGCATAGCCCGGCGCCACCACGATCCGGTGCGTGGTCAGGACGTGATGGAAAAAGATCTTCGCCTGCATGTAAGCGAAATGCAGTCCCAGGCACATATGCGCGCCGCCGCCGAAGGGCACCCACGCATATTTATGCCGCTCGCGCGTCGGTTCGGGGGCGAACCGCATCGGGTCGAACTTTTCGGGCTCGGGCCAATGCTCCTCCATCATGTGGGTATAGGCGGGGCTGACGCCGACCGATGTGCCCGCCGGAATGCGATAGCCGCCATAGTCGAAATCCTTGAGCGCCCGGCGCGGAAAGCTGGGCACCGGGGGCACCAGCCGCAACGCTTCCTTGAACGCCCATTCGGTCATTTCCAGCTCGCCCAGACCATTGTGCCCGACACCTTCGCCCGCGGGCGCGACGCCCAGCATCTCCTCGCGAAGCCGGTCCTGCCATTCGGGATGCTTCGCGAGTTGCCAGACCAGCGTCGTGATCGAACTGGTGATCGTGTCGTGGGCGGCCATCATCAGGAAATTCATATGATCGACGATCGCATCGACGCCGAGGTGGCGCCCTTCATCATCCTTCGCGCGGCAAATCTGGCTGAAGATGTCGGCCCCTGTGCCCGCACGTCGTTCCGGCACCATTCGCCCGAAATAGTCGACCAGATAGGCGCGGCCCTGCGCGCCGCGCCGCATGGCCGTGAAAGGCAACGGCACGCGCACGACGCCGATCGATGCCTGCACCATGTCGACGAACGCCTGGTTGACCTTGTCGGCTTCGGGCCCCCACGGGATGCCCAGAAAACTGGTGGCGGCAAGGTCGAGCGTCAATTCCTTGATCGCCGGATAGAATTTGAAGGTTTTGCCGCTCCACGCCGCGACACGCTCGCCGATCCCCTGATTCAGCGATTCGGCATAGTGGCGCATCGGTTCGGGCTTGAAGGCGACCGACAATATCTTGCGGTCGGCGCGGTGTTTTTCGAAGTCCATCAGCATCAGGCCGCGGGGAAAGAGCAGATTGAGGATCGGTCCCCAGCCCTGTTCGGATGAGAATATCTTGTCCCGGTCGAACATGACGAGTTCATTCGCTTCGGGCCCGTGCAACGCCACGCTGCGCCCGCCGAAACTGTTGTTGCGATAGACGCGGCCGTATTTCGCGACCATGCGCCGGGTGAAACCGGGATAGTCGCGAAGCTGGTCAAGCGTGTTGCCGAGTAGCGGCATACCATCCTGTCCCGGGATATGGTCGAGCGCATTGTCGCGATTGCGCGGCAGCCAATGCGCGGTATCGGGGCCGAAGCGCGCCTCCGGCCAGTGGATATTCGGGGGAGCATTCATGTCATCACACCTCGATGGCCGTCCTTTCGGGCGAGGCTAGCCAGCTGCTTACATCAATGCAAGTAATCGCCCGGCGGGGTCGGCGCTCCATTCACCGCAAATTCAACTCGACTCGCGCAATGTCATGACCAAGGTGAAGGGTCACATCCATTCGACCGTGAAGGATAAGATCATGTCCATGCGTTTCAGGCGCCCGCTTTCCATCACGCTCGGCGCGCTCGCGACGACGCTGCTCGGCGGCTGCTATTATGGCGACGTTTATGGCGGCAGCTATGCGTCGGCGGGCAATATCTGCACCGACCGCTATTATGACTACGACCCCTATGCCTATGACGACGGCTATGGGTATGATTGTTACGACGGGTCGGATTATGGCAGCGGTTTCGTCCAGATCGGCTTCGGCGGCGGCTGGTACGACAGCTATTACTACCCGGGCCACGGTATGTGGATGTATGACAATTATCGCAATCGTTATCCCCTGCGCGGTCAATATCTGAACTATTGGGGCGGACGCCGCGCCTGGTGGAAGCATCGCAGCGACCGGCCGCATGACGGACGGCCGGGCCGCCCCGGCCGGCCGGACCGCCCCGGTGGCTGGAACGGCGGCGATCGCGACGGACCGCACGGGACGCGGCCCGGCGGCCGTCCACCGCAGTCTCCCGCCACCACCAACCCGATTCCCGAACGCGGGGCGGGTGCCAATCGGCCGCGCCCCAACGTCCGCAACATGCCGGTGACGGAACCCGGCGATGCCTATTCCGCGACCCCGCGTCGCCGCGACGGATATCAGCGGCCGCAGCGTCCCCAAACCGCAACGCCGCAGCAGAATTATCGCTCGCCGCGCGGTCCCGAGGCCGCACGTCCGCAGCAGCGGCCGGCACCGGCAGCCCCGCCGCCGCGTGCCGCACAGCCCGCACCCGTCGTCCGCAGCGCCCCTCCCGCGGCCGCGCCACGGCCAGCCCCGATCGGGCGCGTCAACCGCCCCGATCGCATGAACAGCAACGAACGTCCCGACTAAGGGTCGGGATCCCAGGTTCAGCTTGTCGCGGCATGCTGTGCCGGTTCTTCGTCGACGCCGGCTGACACCACCGTTGCCGCCACCAGATCGCCGACGACATTCAGCGTGGTGCGGCACATGTCGAGGAAGCGATCGACACCCAGAACCAGCCCGATCCCTTCGGGCGGGACGCCGACCGATGCCAGGATCAGCGCGATCACCGGCAAGGATCCCGCCGGTACGCCCGCGGTCCCGATGCCGCCCAATATGCAGACCAGCATCACGAAAATCTGTTGCTGCAGCGTCAGGTCGATGCCGAAGAATTGCGCGAGGAAGATCACCGTCACGCCCTCGAACATCGCGGTGCCGTTCTGATTGGCGGTTGCGCCGATGGTCAGGACGAAGCGCGCGACGCGGTCCGGCAGGCGCAGTTGATCGTGCGCGACCCGCAGCGACGTCGGCAGGGTCGCGTTCGACGACGCCGTCGCGAACGCCATCACGAAAGCCTCCTGCGTCTGACGGAAAAAGTCCATCGGCGACTTTTTCGCGAGCAGCTTCAATATCACCGGAAACACGACGAACATCTGCAGACCCAGCGCCAGCAGCACGACGCCGACATAGGCCGACAGGCGGATGATCAGGTCCCAGCCGAATTGCGCGGCAAGGTTGAACATGAAACAGAAGATCGCAATCGGCGCCAACTGGATGACGATGCCGATCAGTTTCATCGCGACTTCGAACACGCCTTCGACCACCGTCTTGAGCGCCGCCGTCTGCTGCGTCTGAACCAGCATCAGTCCGATGCCGAAGAAGAGCGCGAAGAACATGACGGCCAGCACGTCGTTCTCGCCCATCGCGCTGAAGAAGTTGCTCGGCACGATGGCGACGATCGCATCGACGCCGGTCTTGGCCTCGCCCGCGCGTTCGGTGATCGCCTTCGCGCCTTCCGCGCCCTGAGCGATCAGCGTGCGCGCCAGCGCCGGATCGACCCCGGCCCCCGGCTGTAGCGCGTTGACGGCCGCCAGGCTGACCGCGACGGCGATGGAGGACACCGCGATGGTATAGACCAGCGTGCGGACTCCCACGGTCTTCAGCGCGCGCAGTTCGCCCATT
The DNA here is from genome assembly GCA_003241685.1 of Sphingopyxis macrogoltabida. GTDB lineage: Bacteria > Pseudomonadota > Alphaproteobacteria > Sphingomonadales > Sphingomonadaceae > Sphingopyxis > Sphingopyxis macrogoltabida_A. The sequence continues at coordinate 10,867 of QFPJ01000022.1, read as the reverse complement.
TCGGCGACCCCGACGATCAGCGCCGATACCAGCAGCGGAATGACCAGCATGAACAGCAGCCGCAGGAATATCTGGCCGATCGGTCCGGTGACATAGGTGGTGACGGCGTCGACCCACGGCGCGTCGGCGGCGCCATAATGGACCGCCAGCCCGGTCAGCAGACCGACAACGAAGCCGATCAGCATCCGCCATTGCAGGCGCTTCGCTTTGGCTTCCTCGCGATTTTCGACCGGTGTTACCATGCTCGCCTCGGTCATCGCGTTCCCCTTTTTTCGGCGCCGGAAAGTGCCGTCCTAGCGACACGCCCAAATCGGCGCAACCGACCCTAAGTCAGAAACAGGCTGATCGCGGCACAGGTCGCGACGCCCGTAATGATGTTCAGCGGCACGCCGATCCGCACGAAATCGACAAAGCGGTAATCGCCGGCGGCATAGACGATCGTGTTGGTCTGATAGCCGATCGGCGTCGCGAAACAGGCGGACGCGCCGATCATCAGCGCAATGACCAGCGGGCGCGGGTCGACGCCCAGTTCGGCCGCAATCGCCAGCGTCACCGGCGTCATCAGCGCGGCGACCGCATTGTTGCTGAGCAGTTCCGACAGGATCAGCGCAAAGAAATAAATACCGAATACCAGCACCCACATCGGCGCGCCGTCCAGCATCGGCTGGACCCAGCCGACCATCATCGCGACGGCGCCGCTATTTTCCAGCGCCAGCCCGACGGCAAGCATCGCGAAGATCAGGATCAGGACATCGCCATCGATCGTCCCCCACGCTTCCTCGCTGTCGATGCACCGCGTCACCAGGATCACGCCAATGGCGATGATCGCCGCCACGCCGATCGGCATGACGTTCAGCGCCGCCAAGGCGACGACCGAAAACATGCACAGCACCGCGATCCACGCCTTGCTCCGCCGGAAGGCCCGCACTTTGGCAAGGTCCGCCCCGATCAGATGCGGATTGTCGCGCAGCGCGTCCACTTCGGACGGACCGGCCGCGACGAGCAGCCGGTCCGCGGCGCGGATGCGGACGCTGGCAAGATCCGGACCCGGCTCCTGCGCCGGGCGTTCAAGACCCAGGATGCGGGCGCGGATTCGTTGCAGGAAGGGAATGTCGATCAGGCGCTGGCCAATGGCGGGATGGGTCGACGATACCATCGTTTCGACCACCACGTCGCCCTCGGCCGGGTCGGCGCCGCCGATGCCGAGCCGGAAGCGCCCCTGTTCACGCCATGTCATCAATGTCGCGCCATCGACGCGCACGACCAGCCGATCGCCGGCCGAAAAAACCCAATCTTCCAGATCGGCGCCGTGCGTGGTCGATGCGCCGCGCCGCACGCCGACGATCCGCCCCGACCGCGGCAGGTCGCCGAACAGGTCGATGTGGCTGCCGACCAGCGCGTCGCCCTCGTCGATCAGCAATTCGGTCAGATAGAGATGCGCATCGCTGGTGCCCGCAGGTCCGCGCACCGGCTTGTCCGACGGCAGCAGCCACCACATCAGCGCCAGCCCGATCATGCCCGACGTGGCGGTGACGAGCCCGATCGGCGTAATTTCGAAGATGCCGAAGCGTTCCATGCCCGACTGGCGCACGATGCCGTCGACGACCAGGTTGGTCGATGTGCCGATCAGCGTCAGCGTGCCGCCCAGCACGGCAACGATCGACAGCGGCATCAACAGCTTCTTGGCGCTGACGCCTGTCACTTCGGCCAGTTTCATCATGATCGGGACCAGCACGACGACGACCGGGGTGTTGTTGAGAAAGGCCGATGCCACCAGTGCCCCGACCAGCACCTCGACAATGGCAAGGCGCGGATGCCGTTCGGCGCGCGCCATGATCGCGTCGGCGACGCGCTGGATCACGCCGGTGCGGATCAGCGCGCCCGACAGCACGAACATCGCCCCGATGACGATCGGGGCCGAGTTGGAAAAGACCGAATACATCGCTTCGGCATCGAGAATGCCGAGCGCCAGATAGGTGCAGGCACCCAGGATCGCGATCACCGTCGCCGGAAAACGCTCCATCAAAAAACCGACGAAAATCGCCGCCAGAATCAGCAGGGACAAAACCGCCTGATTCTGCTCGATGAAATCCGCGACGAAGTTCATGAAAGCGTCAGCCGCACTGTGCGCGGTGCAGCAATTTATGGTCGGCGAGGACCAGTGCCATCATCGCCTCGACCACCGGCGCGCCGCGAATGCCGACACAGGGGTCGTGCCGTCCCTTGGTGACGATGTCGGCCGCCTCCCCCGCCTTGTTGATCGTCGGCACGGGGGTGAGGATCGAACTGGTCGGCTTGAACGCGACGCGGACGACGACGGGCTGCCCCGTCGAAATGCCGCCCGCGATCCCGCCCGCATTGTTCGACAGGAAATCGGGCCGATTGCTGCCGTCAGTCGCCGGGCGCATCGGGTCGGCATTTTCTTCGCCGCGCAGCCGCGCCGCGTGGAAACCGGCGCCGATCTCGACACCCTTGACCGCGTTGATTCCCATCATCGCGGCGGCCAGATCGCTGTCGAGCTTGGCATAGATGGGGGCGCCCCAGCCCGCGGGAACGCCGCTGGCCGCGCACTCGATCACCGCGCCCAGCGAACTGCCCGCCTTGCGCGCGCCGTCCATCACCCCTTCCCATCGCGCTGCTGCCGCCGGATCGGGGCAGAAGAAGGGATTGCGGCCGATTTCCTCCAGATCGAAATTGGCGGGATCAATCGCGTCGCCGCCAATTTCGGCGACCCACGCATGGATTTGCACCTCCGGGATCACCAGCCGCGCGACGGCGCCGGCGGCGACCCGTGCCGCCGTTTCGCGGGCGCTGGACCGTCCGCCGCCGCGATAGTCGCGAATGCCGTATTTGGCGTCATAGGCGTAATCGGCGTGACCGGGGCGATAGGCCTGGGCGATCTCGCCATAATCCTTCGACCGCTGATCGACATTCTCGATCATCAGGCTGATCGGTGTGCCTGTCGTCCGGCCCTCGAACACCCCCGACAGAATGCGGACCCGGTCCGGCTCCTGCCGCTGGGTCGTGTGGCGCGACTGGCCGGGGCGGCGCTGGTCGAGAAAGGGCTGGATGTCGCCTTCCGCCAGCGACAGCCGCGGCGGGCAGCCATCGACGACCGCGCCCAGCGCGGGTCCGTGGCTCTCCCCCCATGTCGTGAAGCGAAGGACGCGTCCGAAGCTGTTGAAACTCATGCCCTTACCCCAAGCGCCCGAAAGCGGGCGCATAATCCGCGCGGCCGCCTTGCGGCCAATCGGCTTCGCTGTCCAGCATCATCGCCATAAGGTGCGGCCCGGCAAAGGGCGACGCGAAGCGCGCGGCCAATTTGGGCGAATAGCCGAAGCGCGGGTAATAGCTTTCGTGACCGAGGACAAAACTGATGTCTATGCCCTTGTCCTTCAAAATCGCGAGGCCGGCCCGTATCAGGCCCGCGCCGATCCCCTGCCCCTGAAACGCCGGCAGGACGGAAACCGGCGCCAAGGCGGCCGCGGCGAGAGGGCTGCCGTCCGCTTCGACGTCCATCCGGCTGAAGAACGCATGACCCACCGCCACGCCATCGCGCCAATGGATGACGGACACCAGCTCATCGCCGTCCGCCGCGAGTTGCCGCACCAACGCGCCTTCACCCTGATATCCGTGCGCGGTATCGGAAAATGCGGCGCGAATGATCGTGTCGACAAGCTCGGCATGCTCCACGCCGGCCGGGCTGACGACATCGTCACGCAAGCGCGATGTCCGGCGCGTCTTCCTGCTTCATGCCGACGGTGTGGTATCCCGCATCGACATGATGCGTTTCCCCCGTAACGCCCGCTGCCAGATCGCTGAGCAGGTAGAGCGCCGAGCCACCAACGTCGTCGATGGTCACATTCCGGCGCAGCGGGGCGTTGAATTCGTTCCATTTCAGGATCAGCCGGAAATCGCCGATGCCGCTCGCCGCCAGCGTCTTGATCGGCCCGGCCGAGATGGCGTTCACGCGGATGCCCTGCGGGCCATAGTCGTTGGCAAGATATTTGACGCTGGTTTCCAGCGCCGATTTCGCCACGCCCATGACGTTGTAATGCGGAATAACCTTTTCCGCGCCATAATAGCTGAGGGTCAGCAGCGCGCCGCCGCCGGTGCCCGTTTCGGGGTCCAGCGGCGCCATGATCGCCGCCGCGCGCCTGGCAACCGCGGTGAAGCTGTACACGCTGATGTTCATCGTCATCAGAAAATCTTCAAGGCCGACGTCGGCATAATGGCCGCGCAGCGCGTCCTTGTTGGTATAGCCGATCGCGTGCACGACGAAATCGATCGTCGGCCAGCGCGCGGCAAGCGTCGCAAAGGCCGCATCCAGATTGGCCATGTCCGACACGTCGCAATCGATCAGCAGGTCGCAGTCCAGTTCGTCCGCCAGCGGCTTGACGCGCTTCAGCATGACATCGCCCTGATAGCTGATCGCCAGCTCCGCGCCCTGCGCGCGCAGCGCCTTGGCGATGCCCCACGCCAGCGACTTGTCGTTCGCCAGCCCCATGATCAGCCCGCGCTTGCCCGTCATCAGACCCGTCATTGTTCTTCTCCGGCCTTTTTGTCTTCGATAATGATGTCGTCGACGCGCCCAATAGCGTCATGTCCCAAATCCTCAACCTCCACCAGCGCGGCGTTGAGTTCGGCGCCCATCACCATACCCAGGCCGACGAGATAGAAAAAGAACAGCGCGACCATCACGCCCGCAAGGCTGCCATAGGTCGCATCATAGCTGAGCAGGCTGGCCAGCAGGGGCGGCAGCGCCAGCGTGACCGCGATCCACCACAATGTGGTGAACAGCGCGCCCGGCCATTTCGGACATTGTTTCAGGCGGCGGTATTTCGACGGCGTCAGGCTGAAAAACAGCATGTAGATGGCCAGGAACAGGCCCAGGCCCGACACCGCACGCGAAATGGCGACGACGCCCCACGATTGATATTGCGCCGGCAGCACGCGGGTCACGAATTGTTCGACGCCGACGATCAGCACCTGCATGCTGAACGACAGCAGCATCAGCACGACCGCGCCGGTGATGATACCGATCGACAGCAGGCGATAGTGAAAGAAGCCCTTGGAAAAATGGGTGCCATAGGCGCGGCGCAGGATGTCGCGGATCGTCTCGACCAGGCTGCCGACCGTCCACAACGCAACCAACGCGCCGAGCCACAGGAAAATGCCGGTGCGCGCCGTCATCACTTCGCGGATCGGCCCCGCCAGCGCCCGCGCGACGGTCGGCGGCATCAGCGAGAAGATCGTCTCGATCGCCGCTTCGCCGCCCGCGCTGCCGCCGAACAGGCTGAGCGCCGCCGCGAGCAGGATGAAAAAGGGAAACAGCGCGATCAGCGCCAGATAGGCCAGGTTGCCGGCGTGGATGAACCCGTCGGTATAGGTGCCGACGATCACGCGCCGGGCGACATGAAAGATCCGTGTGCTGGGCCCCAGCGCATCGCGGCCGCGATCAAGGACGCCCTGGGCGCGCGTCCGCAGCTTGATGCGCTTGGCCTGCTCGGCGCGCGCTTCCAGCGAGTGCGGCGAATGCCCCTCGGCCAGAAACTCGCCGGCGACCTCGTCGGCGACTTCGCGCTCGATCGCGGCGACGTCGGCTTTCCGGGCTCGATCAGCCACGCATCACACGCCCAGGTCCGCGCGCACGGGCCGGGGATCGTCCCATTGGCCGACAAGGCGCAGCAGCGCGTCGTCGTCCGCCGGCAGATCGACCATCAACCGGACCAGCTGATCGCCGCGGCCGCCGCTCTTGCGGCTGAAACCCTTGCCCTTCAGGCGCATGACCTTGCCCGAACTCGATCCCGCCGGAATCGACAGCATGACGGGTCCGTCGACGGTCGGCACCTTGATCCGGGCCCCCTTGACCGCCTCTGCCAGCGTGATCGGCAGGTCGAGGCGGATATTGTCGCCCTCGCGCTCGAAAAAGGGATGATCCTTGACGGTGATGGTGACGATGCCGTCACCGGCGCCCCCCGGTCCGGCCTGCCCCTTGCCCGCCAGCCGCATCTGCGTGCCCGTATCCACGCCGGCGGGCAGCTTGAGATCGATCGTCTTGCCGTCTGCCAGCGTGATGCGCTGCATCGCCTGCGTCGCGGCATCGATAAAGGATACGCCGAGCCGATAGGCGACGTTGGCACCCTTGGGCGGCGGCGCGTTGCGTCCGCCGAAGCCGCCGAACGGCCCGCCCCCGGCACGCCCACCGAACAGCCCGTCGAAGATATCGCCGAAGTCGGCCCCTTCCGCGCCAAAGCCGCCCTGCGCGCCTGGCCCGCCGCGCGGATCGCCGCGGAAACCGCCGCCGCCATAGCCGAAGGGCATCGCGGGATTGCCGTCGGCGTCGATTTCGCCCCGGTCGAACTGCGCGCGCTTGCCCTTGTCGGAGAGCAGGTCATAGGCCTTGGTCACGTCGGAGAATTTCTCCGCCGCCCTGGGATTGTCCTTGTTCCGGTCAGGATGCAGCTCTTTCGCAAGTTTGCGGTAGGCCGATTTGATCTCGGCCTCGGTCGCGCCCTTGCCGACGCCCAGGGTGGAATAAGGATCTGCCATATATCTTCATTAGCCCGATAAAGGAGCGGCCGTGAAGGCCCGATTGCGGCCGCGATGTGGGAACGGTCCGGCGCGGGATCAAGTTCCGCCGCCTTTTGCTCGACCACGGCCGCGGCGGGGAGTATGAGCGCCGCCATGATGCGCGACCCGATAGCCCTGTTCGATAGCTGGTTCGCCGATGCCCGCGCGAGCGAACCCAATGATTCCAACGTCATGGCCCTTGCCACCGCGACTCCGGACGGGCGGCCGTCGCTGCGCATGGTGCTGTTGAAGGGGCATGGGCCGGACGGCTTCATCTTCTACACCAACCTCGACAGCCGCAAGGGGCTGGAGATCGTCCGCAATCCGCATGTCGCGCTGCTGTTCCACTGGAAGTCGCTGCGCCGTCAGGTCCGCATCGAAGGCGCGGTGGAGACGGTCGACGACCGGACCGCCGACGCCTATTTCGCGACCCGCAGCCGCGACAGCCAGCTGGGCGCCTGGGCAAGCGACCAGTCGCGTCCGCTCGACGCGCGCGAAACTTTCGAGGCGCGTTTCGAGGCGATGAAGGCGCGCTTCGAGGGACAGGATGTACCGCGGCCGCCGCGCTGGTCGGGCTGGCGCGTGGTGCCCGACCGTATCGAATTCTGGCTCGATCGCGCGCACCGGCTGCACGAACGGCGGCTGTTCGTCCGCTCCGGCGACGGCTGGAGAGACGGATTGCTCTACCCATGAGCTGGATGCGCCTTCCCCTAACCCGCGTCGATGCGTTCGCCACCCGCGCTTTCGAAGGCAATCCGGCCGCCGTGATGCCGCTGACCGAATGGTTGAGCGATGCCATGTTGCGGGCGATCGCGGCGGAGAACAATCTTTCCGAAACCGCCTTCCTTGTCCCCGACGACAGCGACGACGCGGATTATGAACTGCGCTGGTTCACCCCGACGCAGGAAATCGCCCTGTGCGGCCACGCAACGCTCGCGAGCGGCCATGTCCTGCTGTCCGCGGGCCAGTGGCGAAGCGACATGCGCTTCCGCACGCGTCAGGCGGGCATATTGACCGTGTCCCGCGACCCGGATGCCGCGGATGACGACAACAGCTACCGCCTGTCCCTGCCCGCTTTTTCGGCGGCCCCCAAGCCGTTGCCCGACATCGTTGCGGCCGTGGGAGGCGCGCCCCTCGAAACATTGTGGCATGAACGCGGCTATGCCCTGCTCGTCTATGCCGACGCCGACGCGGTACGCGCACTGGCGCCCGACATGGCCGCATTGCGCCGTTTCGGCGACATCGCGACGATCGCGACCGCGCCCGGCGGCGACGACGCATCGGGCGCCGATGTCGTCAGCCGTGTCTTCGTACCCGGCGCCGGAATCGACGAAGACCCCGTGACCGGAGCGGCGCACTGCGTCCTGACCCCCTATTGGACCCCGCGCCTCGACCGCGACCGCTTCGCCGCCTATCAGGCCAGCGCGCGCGGCGGCCATGTCGGCTGCCGTATCGACGGCGACCGCGTCGAGTTGACGGGACGCTGCGTCACGACCCTGGTCGGGGATGTGCTGCTGTAAACCCGGACTTTTCAGCCGGTCAAAGCACCGCGATCAAATCCGCCAATTGCCGCCGCAGCGCCGGGAATTCGTCGTCCCTCGTCACACCGAGGCGCACCACCGTGACCCGCTGCGACGGCGAGACGATGATATATTGCCCCTGGTGGCCGATACAGGCGAACAGGTCGTTCGGGCCCCGGTCGGGCCACAGCGCGGCGGGCGATCCGGCCGGGCGGCGGCGGTTCAGCCAGATGTGCCCACCATATCCGCCATCGCCGGCCGACGGTTGCAGCATGAAGCTCATCCAGCTTTCGGGCAGCAGCCGTTGGCCGTCCGCCACGCCGTGGTTGCGCAGGAATTCGCCGAATTTCGCATAATCACGCGCCGTCGCATGCATGATCGATCCGCCGATCATCGTGCCTCGGGCATCGAACTCGGGCGTCAGGCTGGCCATGCCCAACGGTTCGGCAAGCCGCCCGCGCATGAACTCCCGCACGGCCTCGAGCCGCGCTGCGGGGCTTTGCGAGGGCGTGAGCGTATCGGCGAGTATGTCGGACAGGATGACGCTGGTCGCCGAGCTGTAGTTGAACAGCTCGCCCGGCTGCGCCACCGCGGGCTTCGCTTCGGCGAAACCCGCCATATCCCCTGCGCCCGGCCCGAACAGCATGTCGACCGTGTCGCCGTCCCAGACCGGATCGCCGACCTCGACATGCTCCAGCCCCGACGCCATGTGGAGCAGGTGGCGCAGCGTGATGGCGCCGCGCGGGTCGCCGCTGCGCTGCCACGCCGCGACCGGCGCCGGACCGTCGAGCGACAATTGGCCATCGGCGACCAGAAAGCCGATCAGCACCGCGGTGATGCTTTTCGCCATCGACCAGCTGATCAGCTTGCTGTCCGGGCCGAAGCCGGGCGCATAGCGTTCATAGATCGGTTCGCCGTCGCGCAGGACGAGCAGCGCCCGCGTCTGCCCCGACTCCGTGTCGGCCGCGAACAGCGCGTCGGCGCGCGCCTTGGTCGCGGGGGCCAGCGCGGGCAATGCCGGCGACGCCGCCACCGGCTGTACATCGTCGAGCGTGGCGCCGAATTTCGGGCCTGGCATCGCGCGCGCCGCCGGCGCCGGTGCGCTGGACATCGCGGTCGCGATCGCGCCCAGCATCGCGAGCGCGGCACTTGCCAGCAGGGCTTTTTTGGTGATCATGGCAATGGTGAGTAACACCAACCCGCCAGCCCCGGCAACGCCCGACGCGGCGTCGGCGCCCCCCGCGGGCGCACCGCCCGCGCCGAAGCCCGAGATTCCGCCCCGCCTGCGTGGCCGAAGGCGCGGCGGCAGCCGCTGGGGCGGATGCCTGCCCTGGGCGCTGATCCTGGCGGTGCTGCTCGGTGGCTTCCTGATCTGGAAATTCCCGTCGTTCAAGGCGCAGGCCGAGCTTGGCTCCGCCTATGCGGCGCGCGTCGGCTGTTCGTGCCGCTATGTGCAGGGGCGCAGCCTCGAAAGCTGTCAGAGCGATTTCGAACCCGGAATGGAACTGGTCTCGCTGAGCGAGGATCCGCAGACGAAACGCATCACGGGCAGCGTCCCCCTGCTCGCATCGCGCAGCGCGCGCTTCGCGGGCGCCAGCGGCTGCCTGCTCGATCCGGCGAATTAGAGTCTAGCGTCCGAAACGCGCGACCCCCACCGCTATCGCAGCGGGCGCCCCGAACACCAGCAGCCCGATCACCGCTTCCTCGCCCCAGCCATAGCCCGCGTACAGCACGCCGACGAGCAGGTTGCCGATCGACACGACGAACCACGACAGCAGGAACAGCCGCGTCGCCCGTGCCGCATCGCGGATGGTCAGGCGCAGCACGAGCAGAAGCGCGATCCCCGCGCACAGCATGACGGCGGTATGCGACATCCCTTGCTTCTCCCCCTATTTCATCGCAGCAGCATCGCCGGTCCGAAGCGGCGGCGCCACTCCCCCGGCGCCATCCCCAGCTTGGCGCGAAAGGCGGCGCACAGATGGGCATGGCTCGAAAATCCGGTGGCAAAGGCGATTTCGGCCACGCTGAGCGGGCGGCTCGCCAGATACCAGCGCGCGCGCCGCAACCTTTGGTGCAGCAGATATTGCGCCGGGGTCCGCCCCGTCGCGCGCGCGAAATGGACGATCAGGCTGTTGACCGACATGCCCGCCTCGGCGGCCATGCGCTCGACGGTCAGCGGCTCTTCCAGCCGTGCCTGAATGAAGCCGAGCAGCGTATCGATCCGCTGCGCGGCGCGGGCGGGGGCCGGACGCCCACCCCGTCCGCCGAGCGCGGACGCCAGCATCGCCAGCAGCGGCGCCTCCACGCTCGCATCGCCCGACGCGAGCGCGCGCACCAGCGCCGCCATCGCGCGGTCGTTATGTCCCGCGATCGCCCGCGCGCCCGACGCGACGGCCAGCCGGTCCGTGGGAATGTCGACCGAGACGAAGCGCACCGCGCCGCCCTCGGCCGCCGCGCGATAATCATGCCCGGCGGGAACGAACCAGATTTCGCCGGGCAGCGGATCGCCGAGCGAGGTGCGCCGCCCGTCGAGCCAGGTTTCCAGCCGGTGATAGCTGCCCGCTTCGTGCAGGATCAGCGCATGGCCGTCGCGCGCGATCGTCCAGTCGGCCGGTCCGTCGATCCGGTCCTCCACCACCGCAACGTGAAGCGCGCCGCTCTGCATCGCGCGATTATGCGAAAAAGTGGGAGAATCTGAAAGCCCCGAATCGCGCCCCTTTCTACGGTCGCGCTTCCACTCCCCCAAACAAAGGACCAAATCATGAGCACATATG
>QFPJ01000021.1 GCA_003241685.1 Sphingopyxis macrogoltabida | reverse complement strand
GCCGTGGGCGGCGGAATGGTGGAAACCGTCCACGCCTCGCAGGGATTTGGTCAAGGCCGGCGCCCTGATCGTCGCCGAGATCGAGCGCATCGACCGCGCAGCCCTCGCTCGACCCGAGTGAGAGGGGTCAAAATGACTGGCCACACGCTCCACGACGCTACAGCCGCCAGATTTGAAGCCGAGGGGCGCCGATCGTTTGAGTGCGGCGGCATCAAGGCCAATCCCTACCGCGCGGGCACGATGGCGCACGATCGCTGGGCCAAGGGCTTTATGGATGCCCTGGCTGACAAGGACGCCTCATAAATGGCATCATCGCCGCAGCGCTATGATGATTTGCCGATTGAAGTTATTGAGGACGCGCTGTTCTCGATACCGGCTGATCTGTCGCGCGAAAAATGGTGGCGCATCGGCGCCGCACTGAAATCGGAACTTGGCGAACAGGGCAAGGGCCTGTTCCACGATTGGAGCCGTGGGGCATCGAACTACAACGAACGCGACTGCGAAGACACCTGGAAATCGACCAGCGCGGGCGGCGGCATCGGCATCGCCACACTGATCTACGAGGCGCAGCAAAACGGCTTCACGTTCGGTGAGGGCCGCGCGCGGCTCGATGCCGAACAGGTTGAACAGCGGCGCCGCGACCGCGAAGCCGCGCAGAAACAGGCCGAAGCCGAAAAGCGGCGCAATCAGGCCGACGCGGCCAAGCGGGCAAACATGTTGTGGGATGCGTCGGCGCGTGCCGGCGACGATCATCCCTATCTTGTCGCGAAGGGCGTTCGCGCCCACGGGCTCGCGGTCGGCGAATGGCCAATCATCGGCGATGACGGCGAGGTATCGCGCACCATTACCGGGGCGCTGCTGATCCCGATCGCCGACGCGAAGAATGGGCGCATCGTGTCCATGCAAGCGATCATGGACGATCGCCGGCACGGCTTCTGGAAATCCTACCTCAAGCATGGTCGCAAGCGCGGCGGCTTCCACATGATCGGGACGACGCCGGCCGCCGGACAGCCGCTCGCTTTCGCCGAAGGCTATGCGACCGGCGCGAAAATCCATGAATTGACGGGCTGGGCAGTCGTCATCGTTTTTGACGCGCCCAATATGCCCGTTGTCGCGGCGGTCATGCGCGAGCAGTTTCCGCGCGCGGCGTTCCTGATTTGCGCCGACAATGACCGCTGGTCAAAGGTCGGCGATATCGAAAACCCCGGCCTGCACTACGCGGGTCAAGCCGCCGATGCTACGCGCGGTTTCGTTCTGGCGCCGCGCTTCGAAAGCGATGAAGGCAAGCCGACCGATTGGGCAGACCTTGCCGAGCGCGAAGGCGAAGCCGTCGCACGGGCGCAGTTGCTTGCCAATCCCGTGACCAGCGCGCCGCCGACCGATGTTGCGGGCGTTGAGGCAAAGCCGCCGGCCGTTAATGATAATATCGACTATTTCACACCGCTGCCGGACGTGGGCGGCAAGGGCAAGCCGCTCGCCACGATCGAAAACTATGCCGAAATTCTGGACCGGCTCAACGTCACGGTTCGCTATAACGTCATCAAAAAGGCGCTGGAAACGAATATTCCGGGCGAACAATTCCTGATCGACAATGCCGACAACAACGCCATCGCCAGACTGGAAAGCGAGTGCTGCAAATTCGGCATGTCCACCGATAAGGTCGGCGCGTATCACGCCTATTTGGGCGACAAGCATCCGCGAAATCCCGTGGCGGACTGGATCGCGGGCAAGCCCTGGGATGGGACGCCGCGCCTGCAATCGTTGCTCGATACCGTGACGGCGGCGAACGATCGCAAGTTGCCGGACGGGCGCAGCCTTCGCGATGTGCTTATGACGCGATGGCTGGTGAGCGCCGTTGCCGCCGCTTTCGAGCCCATGGGCGTTTCCGCGCGCGGCATTCTGGTGTTTCAGGGCGAGCAGTATCTCGGGAAAACGATGTGGATCAAACAGCTTGTTCCCGCCGACGAACTGCCGGACGTGGTGCAGGATGGCGTTTTGCTCAACCCGGCCGACAAGGATAGCGTCCGCCACGCCGTGTCCTACTGGATCGTCGAGTTGGGCGAACTGGACGCGACGTTTCGCAAGGCCGACTTGGCCGCGCTCAAGGCGTTCATTCCGAAGCAAATGGACAAGCTTCGCCTGCCCTATGCCCGCACCGAAAGCCAGTTTGCCCGGAAGACGATTTTCTTCGGATCGGTCAACCCGCGCAGCTTCCTTCACGATCCGACCGGCAATAGTCGATATTGGACGATCGAATGCGCGGCCATCGACCTGGAGGCGCAGCGCGCCCTTGATATGCAACAGGTATGGGCCGAAGTCCGCGCGCTCTATGATGCCGGCGAGCCCTACCGCTTGACGGCCGAAGAAATGGCCGGGCTCAACGATCATAACGAGGAATATCAGGCCGTGGACCCGATCGAAGAAAGGGTGCAGGTCAAGCTTGGCTGGGGTGAGCCGCTGGCAATGTGGCGCTGGAAAACCGCCACGGAAATTCTTCTGGAAATCGGCGTGGACAAGCCGACCAGCGCCGACGCAACGAAGGTGGGAACGATCGTCCGCCGCCTTAATGGTGAGCGCGCGCGAAAGAGCAATGGCAAGCGGCAAATGCTGGTGCCCGCCAAGGTTAACGGCGTCGGCCGCAACGATTTTGGCGGGGACGATTTCGACCCGTTCGACAAGCCATTTTGACGCCAATTCGCTGCGAAAGCGTCCGCTAGTGTCCGCCATTGCCCGCTAACGTCATATTTCACACATATTTCACGTGCGGGCGCGAATGGCGCTAGATATTTGATTTTATGGGGTTTTAAATAATCATAAACCCCCGTCCCAGGGGCGGTGGGACGGGGGCTCAAGGTCAGCGTTCGTCACGCTCTTGAAGAAGACGCCTGGCATCCCGGGTGGGGCAACAGGGGGAAACCCAGGTCCGGGGGCCGTGTTGGCGCCTTCGAGAGTTGAAATAGCCGTCTTTCCCTGTCGCCAAGCTGAACGAAAAAGGCGCGATCCGCCCTGGCCTGTCGTTCGTCGATGCTGGACGTCGGTTCGACGGAATCGCGCCGATTATTTCGCCTCGGGTCCGGCCGGCCCGGTTCAGCCGGCGCGGCCGCGACGGTTCGGGCGCGGGTCGGTCCAGCGAAAGGCGGAATCGGCGACCGCGACGTTGAATTTCTGGTTCGACAGGTCGATGCGCGTGCGATTATTCTGCGAGTCGAGCGCGACCCAGCCGCGCAGACGCAGGCCGCCGGGCGCCGATCCGTCGCGGATGAACACCATGGTCATCGTGCCATATTCGGGACGTTTGGGGTCCTTGACCTCGACGCTCAGCACGCCGTCATTGCCGGTCGGGACGATCTTCGCATATTTGCCGAGATCGCGCTCGGGATCGAGCAGCGCGCCGAGCGGCGAATTCTTCACCGGCCAGCTTTGCACCTGCCGCACCTCATAATCGATCACGGTCAGGCGGCTGCCGTCGCCGACGATCAGCATCGGGACGCCCTTCTGATACTGGAACCGGATCTTGCCGGGACGTTTCAGCGTCAGCTGACCCGACAGGCGCTGGCCGTTGCGATCGGTCTGGACGAAATCGGCGGTCATCGAACTGGTCGATTTGAGATGCGACTGCACCGCGGCAAGCGATCCCGACGACTGGGCGAGCGCAGCGGTGCCGAAACCCGCCGCTGCGGCGGCCGGTACGAGCGCCAGCGCGGCGGCGCGGATCAGGACGGGACGGAATTTGGTCAGGGTCATTGGCCTCTCATCTTCATACTATGTCGAACCATCCAGCCGGTTAGTGCCGGCGCCGCGTTGAACCCGTGCTGAACCCGCGCCGCCCGCCGTCAGCGCGGCTGTCCATATTGGTCGGTCAGCACGTCGCGGCGTCCGACGTGGTTGGGCGGGCTGACGACGCCTTCTTCCTCCATCCGTTCGATCAGGCGGGCGGCGCTGTTGTAGCCGATGCGAAGCTGGCGTTGCAGCCAGCTGGTCGACGCTTTCTGACTGTCGATGACGATCTGGCAGGCCTTGGCGTACATCCGGTCCTCGGCACTGTCGCCGCCCGCCGGGGCGCCTTCCATGGCGAAGCCGCCGTCCTCGGGCTCCTCGGTGACGCTTTCGATATAGTCGGGCTGGCCCTGGCCGCGCCAGTGATCGGCGACCGCGCGCACTTCGTCGTCGGACACGAACGGGCCGTGAATGCGCGTGATCTGCTTGCCGCCGGGGACGTATAGCATGTCGCCCTTGCCCAGCAGCTGCTCCGCCCCCGCTTCGCCCAGGATCGTCCGGCTGTCGATCTTCGACGTGACGTTGAAACTGATGCGCGTCGGCAGGTTCGCCTTGATGACCCCGGTGATGACGTCGACCGACGGGCGCTGCGTCGCCAGGATCAGGTGGATGCCCGCCGCGCGCGCCTTTTGCGCCAGCCGCTGGATCAGGAACTCGACCTCCTTGCCCGCGGTCATCATCAGGTCGGCCAGTTCGTCGACGACGACGACGATCTGCGGCAGCGGCTGATAGTCGAGCGTTTCCTCCTCATAGACCGGCTGGCCCGTGTCGGGATCATAGCCCGTCTGGACGCGGCGGCCCAGCGACTTGCCCTTGGCCAGTGCGCCGCGCACCTTATCGTTATAGCCCGCGAGGTTGCGGACCGACAGCGAGGACATCATGCGGTAACGGTCCTCCATCTGCTCGACCGCCCATTTGAGCGCGCGGATCGCCTTCTTGGGCTCGGTCACGACCGGCGCGAGCAGGTGCGGGATGCCGTCATAGACGCTGAGTTCCAGCATCTTGGGATCGATCATGATCATCTTCACCTGATCGGGGCCGAGCCGATAGAGGAGCGAGAGGATCATCGCGTTCAGCCCGACCGACTTGCCCGATCCGGTGGTCCCCGCGATCAACAGGTGCGGCATCGGCGCCAGGTCGGCGATCATCGGGTCGCCGCTGATATTCTTGCCCAGGATGATGGGTAGCGCGCCGGTCTGTTCCTGGAACAGCGCGCTGCCGATCATTTCGGACAGCACGACCGATTCGCGGTGCGCGTTGGGCAGTTCGATGCCGATCACGGTGCGCCCCGGTATCGGCGCGATACGCGCCGACAGCGCCGACATGTTGCGCGCGATATCGTCGGCCAGGTTCGATACGCGGCTCGCCTTGGTGCCGGGGGCCGGCTCCAGTTCGTACATGGTGACCACCGGACCGGGACGCACCGCGGTGATGACGCCCTTGACCTGAAAATCTTCCAGCACCGATTCGAGCAGCCGCGCATTGCGCTCCAGCCCCGCCTTGTCGATCTGTCCCGTCGGCCCCTCGGGCGCGGGCGACAGCAGCTCGATTCCGGGAAGCTGATAATTGGTGAAGAGTTCGCTCTGCGGCTTGGGCCGGGGTTTCGACGGTGCCGCGCGCGAGACGGGATCGGCAATTTCGGGCGGGGCGCGGTCGACCGGCTCGGCGCGCGGGCGCGGGCGGACCACGCGCTCCATCAGGTTGGGGGCTTTCTCGGCCTTCAACGCCGCGGCTCCGGCGGCGGGACCGGGAACCCTGTCGCCTTCCGCCGCGGGGAGGCGCAGCCGCGAGGCCCATCCTCTTTCCAGTCGCAGCGCGCGCCAGCCAAGCCAGAGACCGAGTCCGACAAGAGCCAGAATGACCGCGAAGCGCACGATCGCCGCCGCCGGATCGCCGGCCATGTCGAACAGCGGCGTAATCGCGCCGCCAAGGACCAGCGCAATGATGCCGCCCCAGCCCGCCGGCAACGGCGCGCTGCTGTCGGGTGCCCAGAGCTGGATGCCGAGGCCGACGAGCAATATGCCGACGATGGCAAAGGCGAGCTGGCGTTTCCAATAGGGTTGCGGCGCGGCGGTCCCCAGCCGCCAGGCGAACACGCCCAGCAGCGGTAGCAGCAGCACGACCGCGACCCCGCCGACGAACAGCAACAGGTCGGCGAACCATGCGCCGGCGCTGCCCATCCAGTTCGCCGGATTGCCGCCGGCGGCCGTGTGGATCGCCGCATCGGTGCCGTCGTGGGTGATCAGCGCGATCGTGAGGAACAGCGTGAACAGCCCCAGCGCGGCGGCGGCCGCGATGACCAGCGAGCGTGCGATGCTCTGGCGGAAAACGGTACGCCAATCGGCCTTTGCGGCGACGGGCTTGCGGCTGGCCATGCGGAAAAGGGTCCCTTCGATTAACCACGGCGATATGCACATGGGGCGGACTCGCCGTCAAGCGGGCGGCGGGGCGGCCTTTCCAATCGCGCCGCGCCGGGTTAGGGCGGACATATGACCGAAACCCTGCGCAGCGATGTCCTGATTTCCGGCGGCGGCCTTGTCGGGCAGGCGCTTGCGCTGGCCCTCGCGCACCACGGCATCTCGTCCCAGGTCGTCGATCCCGCCGACCCCGTGTCGACCATCGCCCCCGACTTCGACGGCCGCGCATCGGCGATCGCGAGCGCGGTGTGGCAGATGTTCGAGGTGCTGGGCCTGGCCGACCGGCTGGCGCCGCACGGGTGCCCGATCCGCGCGATCAAGGTCGGCGATGGCGTGCCGCGTCGCGGCGGAACGCCCGGCGAACTCGACTTCATCGCCGCCGACGATGCGCCCGCGCTCGGCACGATGGTCGAAAACCGTCAGCTCCGCCTCGCGTTGGCGGCGGCCCTGACCGATGCACCGCTCGCGCGGCTGTTCATGCCGGCCCGGGTCGTGGCGCGCGAAACCGGAGCGCATGGCGTCACGCTGACGCTGGCCGACGGCACACGGCTGGCGGCGCCGCTGATGATCGTGGCCGAAGGGCGGCGCTCGCCCACTCGCGATGCTGCGGGGTTCAGCATCGCGAGCTGGTCCTATCATCACCACGCGATGATCGGCGCCGTGGCGCACGATCGGCCGCATGGTCATGTCGCGCACGAAATCTTCTTTCCATCGGGGCCTTTCGCATTGCTGCCGCTGGTCGACGACCCGCAGGGGCGCCACCGCTCGGCCTTCGTCTGGACGGTGGCTGAAAGCGACGGCCCCGGTTTCGCCAAGCTGGGCGAACGGGGTTTCGCCGCCGAACTGGAAAAGCGGGCGGGCGGCCTACTGGGCGCGATGGACCTGGTCGCGCCGCGCATGACCTATCCGCTCGGCTTCCATCACAGCGCGCGGATCGTCGGCGACCGCATCGTCCTGGTCGGCGACGCCGCGCACGGCATCCACCCGATCGCGGGGCAGGGGCTGAATCTCGGGCTGCGCGATGTCGCGGCGCTGACCGAAGTGCTGGTCGATGGCGCGCGATTGGGGCTCGACCTTGGCGATGCGGCCTTGCTGGCGCGCTATCAGCGGTGGCGCGGGCTCGACAATCTGATGGTCAGCCTTGCCACCGATGGCCTGACCCGGCTGTTCGGCATTCCCGGCCGGACGGCCTCGACCATCCGCCGCGCCGGGCTGGGCGCCGTCCAGCGGATGCCGATGCTCAAACGCTTCTTCATGGACGAAGCGCGGGGCGAGGCAGGCGATCTGCCGCGCCTGCTCGCAGGAGCGGAAATATAGCGTCCGCGTGCGGCCGTTTTTCCTAAGTAGCAATACATAGGCCGCTGGTCGGCGGACCCTAACCATGATCGCGCAAACCGTCATCCGCGGCACCGCCCGGTGCCTGCGAAACGGGGGACAGGGATCATGTCGGCGAAAAGCGATGCACTCGAACGCGCGGTGAGCGATCTTATCATGGCGCGGACGGCGCTCGACGCGGCGCCGGGCGCGCGGGCTCGCGCCGGGGTCGACCGCGCCTTTGCCCGGCTTGCGAGCCTGACCGCCGCGCGCGTCCGTTATTTCACGCGGCGCTATGGCCTGTCGGACGCCGCCGAGGATGCGCAGCAGGCTTGCGCGATCGCGCTGCACCGCGCGGTGGACCATTATGATCCCGCGCGGGCCCGTTTCACGACCTTCATCAACTGGCAATTCCGCGCCGAACTGCAATCGCTGCGCCTGCGTCTGCACGGCGATCCGCGCTGCGCCGGCCGGCGCGATTCGGTGCTGGTGTCGCTCGACGCGCTGCGCGACGGCGGCGCGGACGCATGGCTGCCCGATCCCGATGCCGAAATGGCCGCCGAACGGGCGGCAGCGGACGGTCTTGCCGCGCGAACGGCCGAACGCCTCGCCGATGGCTGGGCAGCGCGGCGCCGCATTGCGTTGCTGCGCGGCGGCGGCAAGGCGGGCGCGGCGCGCGTCGACGAGCGCGTGGCGGCGGAACGCGCGCTCGTCCACCGCCAATTGACGCCGGTGGAGGCGGTCGTGGAAAGGCTGCGCGAAAGCGACCGGCACATCGTGCGACGTGCGCTCGCCGACATCCGCCGCAACGCGGAACGTAAGCTTCATTAGGGACAGGGGCCCCGGAACGGCGCCGCCTATTGCAGCGTGGCGCGGCCGTCGTCGCCGTCGAAGCGGCCGAAGAATTGCATCATCTGGACAACCAGCTCGGCGCGCCGGTCGATCGGCGTCGTTTCGAGCAGCGCCTGTTTCGCGGCGGCGTCGAAGGGCGCGACCTGGGCGATCCCATTGACCAGCGTGGCATCATCGAGCTGACCGACGGCGTCCCAGTCGACGACATAGCCCTGCCGCTGTGCAAAACGTTTCGCCTCGCGCTCCAGGCTGGCGCGTTCGATACTGGCGAGCACGGCCTGCTCCTCGGCATCGGTTTCGATTTCCGCTTCGACCTGTCGGAAAGGCGTCGTCACATCCAGTTCGCGGCGCACGTGGAAACGCGCGACACCCTCCAGCACCAGATTGAAACGCCCTTCGTCGAGCGCTTCGACATCGACGATCCGGCCGACGCAACCGACATCATAGAGCGCCGGCGGTTCGCGGTCCTCCTCGCCGGGAATGTGGCGCGGCTGGATCATGCCGATCTGCCGGTCGCGCGCCAGCACCTCCTGCACCATCGCCTTGTAACGCGGCTCGAAGATATGAAGCGGCAGATGCAGCCCCGGAAACAGCACCGCACCGGGCAGCGGAAAGATCGCGATCCGCTGAATCGTCAGGGGCGCGGCGGCCCCCATCATCCGAACAGGATCAGCGACAGGCGGCGGCGCTGCGCCGCGACCCACGGATCCTCCAGCCCGACCGCCTCGAACAGAGCGAGCAGCTTGGTGCGCGCCGCCCCCTCGTTCCATTCGCGGTCCGCCGCGACGATGTGGAGCAGATTGTCCGCCGCGGCGTCGCGCTGCCCCGCGCCGATCTGCGCGGCGGCCAGGTCGAACCGCGCCTGCGGATCGTCGGGATTGGCCGCCAGAGCCGCCTCCAGCCCGGCGAGTTCGCCATCGTCCGGCGCATCGGCGGCGAGCGCGAGTGCACTTCTCGCCTGCGCGACGGCCGGGTCGCCAGCCATGTCGGCGGGCAGCGCGTCGAGTGCCGCCTGCGCGCCCGGCGCATCGCCGGCCAACAGCAGCGCGCGGATCAGGCCGCCGTGCGCGGCGGCGTTGTCGGGCGCCATCTCGACGATCTGGCCGAAGATGCCGACGGCGCGCTGGCCGTCGCCTTCGGCCAGGACGGCTTCGCCCATTTCGAGCAGTGGGGCGATCTCGACCGCGCGGGCGCTCGCATCGCTTTCGATCGGAAGCTGCGCCAGCAACTGGTCCAGCATGGCTTTCAACTGGCTTTCGCTGCGCGCATTGGTCAGGTTGGCGACCGGCTGGCCCTGGAATATGGCATAGACGGTCGGGATCGACTGGACCTGGAACTGGCTCGCGATGAAGCCGTTCGCGTCGACGTCGACCTTGGCCAGCACGACGCCCTTGTCGGCATAGTCGGCGGCGACCTTTTCCAGCACCGGGGCCAGCTGCTTGCACGGCCCGCACCATTCCGCCCAGAAATCGAGGATGACAAGGTTTTGCATCGACGGCTCGACGACATCGCGCCGAAAAGCTTCGACGGCTTCCTTTTCCTGCGGATTGAGACCCAGCGTGGCCACGAACAAATGCTCCTTGTTGCTTGCGTCCGGCGTCCGGCCGCTCCCGGCATCAGCCGGAAAATGACTCCTGTGCCAGCTTATGTGGGATTTGCGGACGAGATGCCAACCCTTCGGCGAAAAAGCGCAAACAGGGCTTGCCGACTCCGAAACCCGGTGCTAATCGCCCGCCTCACCCGCTGGGAGCCACCCGTTTCCAGCCGCCAGAGCGGGCGTAGCTCAGGGGTAGAGCACAACCTTGCCAAGGTTGGGGTCGAGGGTTCGAATCCCTTCGCCCGCTCCAGTTTTCCTAACAATTTCAGACACTTACGCCGAATGGCGACGTAATATGCGTCGTTACGCGGGCTCGATTTTTGCCTCGCGTAATAAGGACGTAATATGATGGGAGCGAGCTGTCGGGTGCCTCTAGGGCAGGATCGGCGACGTTGTTCGCAGAGGTTCGAACATTCATCCGCCGACCCGAGACGCCTCACATGCTCTAGCCTCTCTGCTGTTTGGCCTCTTGGCGGGCGTCGCGGAGGATTTCGATCCCGCCCTTGATCGCGATCAGCGCAGCCGCAAATCCAACCAGAAGGTCCGGCCAGTTCGTACCGAGCCACCAGACGAGGACACCCGCGATCAGGATGCCGCCGTTCGAGATGAAGTCGTTGTAGCTGAAGGTTGTCGCGGCTCTGAGGTTGACGTCCGGATCCTGAATGCGCTGCAAGAGCTTCAGGCAAGCATAGTTCACCACCGCGGCGACCGCCGACATGATCATCATCGTCGGACCGATCGGTTCGCTGCCTTCGAAATAGCGGCGTCCTACATCGAACAGGACGCCGGCTGCGAAGACCAGCAGCATGACGCCCGATGCCGTGGCAGCACGGGTTTTCCATTTCAGGCCGTGGCTGAGCGCAACGAGGCTCAACGCATAGACCGCGGCGTCGGACAGATTGTCGAGCCCATTGGCGATGAGCGCGCTCGAATCGCCGAGCCCGCCGGTTACGAGGAAGGCGATCGCGATAGCTGCGTTCAGGACGAGAACGATCTGGAGCGTTCGCTTTTCGCGTTCGCTCCCGGTTGCTTTTTCATTCATTGCAAGCTCCTCAATCCTCACCATCCCTAAAAGGAGGCGGAACCCGCTTGGGTTCCGCCTCAGTCAGCACTCCCGGTTGCCGCCGACAGGGGGGAATGGCGGCTGACCGGGAGGTGCTCAGCCTGCGGGGCTGGGCACGCCGCTCGGGTGCGCCAACTCTTCCTCTTCAGCCTTCGCGGTCCGTCGATGGACCAGGAGGTACAGCGCCGGCAGCACGAGCAGAGTCAGGATCGTCGACGAGATGATCCCACCGATGACGACAGTTGCCAGCGGCCGTTGCACCTCGGACCCAGCCCCGACATTGAGCGCCATCGGTACGAACCCGAGCGATGCCACCAACGCGGTCATCATCACCGGCCTGAGGCGGGTCAGTGCGCCTTCACGGATCGCCTCGACAAGCGCTTTTCCGCGTTCGCGCAGATCCTTGATGAAGGATAGCATCACCACGCCGTTCAGCACCGCGACCCCCGAGAGCGCGATGAATCCAACGCCCGCGGAGATCGAGAGCGGAATGTCGCGCAGCGCTAGCGCCGCGACGCCTCCCGTCAGCGCCAGCGGCACGCCTGAGAAGACGATCGCAGCATCGCGCACCGTGCCGAACAGCATGAACAGCAGGCCGAAGATCAGCAGCAGTACCAGCGGCACGACGATCTGGAGGCGCTCGGTTGCGGACTGAAGCTGCTCGAACGTCCCGCCATATTCGATGTAGTAACCATCGGGCAGCACGACCTCGGCTTCGACCTTTTGCGTGAGCTCGTCGATGAACGAACCCAGATCGCGCCCACGAACATTCGCCGTGATCACCGCGCGGCGCTTGCCATTTTCACGGCTGATCTGGTTCGGTCCCGCCGCGAGCGATATCTCCGCCAGCTCCGAAAGCGGCACGAAGCCGCCGGCCGGAAGTGCAACGGGAAGATTGCCGAGCGACGCGAGATCGGTGCGAATGGCTTCGGGAAGCCGGACGATCACATCGAAGCGGCGGTCACCCTCGAAAAGCTCGCCCGCCTGGCGGCCGCCGGTCGCGGTCGAAACCGCGTCCTGCACCGTTTCCATGCTGACGCCGTAGCGCGCGAGCTTGTCGCGGTCGGGCGTGACCGAGAGCATCGGCAGGCCGGTGACCTGTTCGAGCTTCACGTCCTGCGCGCCCGCGATCCCGCCGGCGACTTCCTCGATCGCCTGCCCCGAGTCGAGCAATTGATCGAGATCGTCGCCGAACAGCTTGATAGCCACGTCGGCGCGGACACCGGCGATCAGCTCGTTCATGCGCATCTTCACCGGCTGGGTGAACTCATAATTATTCCCCGGCACCTCGTTCACCGCCTTGTTGAGTTCGGCGACGAGCTGGTCGCGGGTCTTTCTCGGATTGGGCCATTCCTTCCGGTCTTTGAGCATGATGAAATTGTCGGCGACCGATGGCGGCATCGGATCGGTCGCGACTTCGGGCGTGCCGATCTTCGCGAACACCCGCTCGACTTCGGGAAACTGCCTGATCCTCTTCTCCAGCGCCTCTTGCATCGCGATCGACTGGGTGAGGCTCGTCCCGGGAATACGCATCGCGTGCATCGCGATATCGCCTTCGTCGAGGTCCGGGATGAACTCGGACCCGAGACTGGTCGCCGCCACGCCGCTGAGCGCGACAAGCGACAAAGCACCAGCCAGCGCAGCCTTCGGCCAATTGAGGACGCGATCGAGCATAGGGCGATAGCCCTTGCCGAGACCGCGCATCAGCCAATTTTCCTTTTCCTCGACCTTGCCGGTCACGAACAGCGCCACCGCGGCCGGAACCAGGGTGAGCGACAGCAGCAGAGCGGCGGTAAGCGCGAGGACGACGGTGATCGCCATCGGATGGAAGGTTTTGCCCTCGACGCCCTCGAGCGCGAAGATCGGCAGATAGACGGCGGTGATGATGATGATGCCGAAGATGCTCGGCTTGATCACCTCTGCACTAGCCGAAGCGACCAGACCGAAGCGTTCGTCGCGGTCGAGCAGGCGCCCGAGCCTGTGCTGGGCCTCGCCGAGCCGGCGGAGGCAGTTCTCGACAATGATGACGGCCCCGTCGACGATGAGGCCGAAGTCGAGCGCCCCGAGGCTCATGAGGTTCGCCGATGTCCGCGTCTGGAGCATGCCCGTCAGCGTCATCAGCATCGCGACCGGAATCACCGCCGCCGTGATCAGCGCCGCGCGGAAATTGCCGAGCAGGAGGAACAGGATCACGATGACGAGCAGCGCGCCCTCGGCGAGGTTCTTCTGCACCGTCGAGATCGTCCGCTCGACGAGCGCCGTCCGATCGTAGAGCGGCTTGGCAACGACGCCCTTCGGCAACGCACGCGAGGCTTCGACGAGACGTTCGGCCGAGGCCTGCGCCACCACGCGCGGATTCTCGCCGATCAGCATCGAGACCGTGGCAAGGACGACTTCCTTGCCATTTTCAGTCGCGGCGCCTGTCCGGAGCCCTGAACCGATCGCGACATCGGCGACGTCGGCGATCCGGATCGGAACCCCGCCGCGAGTGGTGACGATGATCTGCGACAGGTCGCGCTCATTATTGGCCTGACCCGGCACGCGAATCAATATCTGTTCGCCGCTGCGCTCGACATAACCGGCCCCGCGATTGGCGTTATTGGCCTCCAATGCGGTGACGACATCGTTGAGCGAGAGGTTGAGCGAGGCGAGCGAGGCCGGGTTGGGTGTCACATGATATTGGCGGGCATAGCCGCCGATCGTGTTGATCTCGGCGACCCCCGGAATCGTGCGCATCTGCGGCCGGATGACCCAGTCGGACATCGTCCGGAGGTCTTCCGCCGTATATGGCGAACCGTCGGGTTTTCGCGCGCCCGGTTCGGCCTCGATCGAGAACATGAAGATCTCGCCGAGTCCCGTCGAGATCGGGCCCATTTCGGGCTCCATCCCGGGCGGAAGCTGGCCGCGCGCGGCCTGGAGCCGCTCATTGACCTGCTGGCGCGCGAAATAGATGTCGGTCCCGTCCTCGAATACGACGGTGACCTGGCTGAGCCCGTAGCGCGAGATCGATCTGGTATAGTTGAGGTTCGGGATGCCCGCGATCGCGGTCTCGATCGGATAGGTGATGCGCTGCTCGGATTCGAGCGGCGAATAGCCTTCCGCCTTGGTGTTGATCTGGACCTGGACGTTGGTGATGTCGGGAACGGCGTCGATGGGCAATTTGGTCGCGCTCCACGCGCCGATCGCGCAGAGGAGCGCGACCACCGCGAGGACGAGCCAACGTTGCCGGATCGAAAAGCCTATGGTTCTGGCTAGCATGTTATCCTGCTCCCCGATCAATGGTCGTGGCCCGCGCCGGACTTTTCGATGTCGGCGCGAACGAGGAAACTGCCCTTGGTGACATAGGCGGTGCCGGGCTTGATGCCCGACAGGACCTCGGTCCATTCGGGCGATGAACGGCCGAGCTTCAGCATCCGGACCTCATAGTCCTGCCCGAAATTGGCATAGACCACCTTGAAGTCGCGGAAGGGCTGGATCGCCTCGGTGCGCACGGCGAGCGGCACGGTGACGGGATTGACCATCACGCGGCCGCGCAAGGCCATGCCAGGGCGGAGCGTTCCCGAGCGGTTGGGGATGGTCGCGCGGATGAGCGCGGTGCCCGCCTCGACATTGCCGTCGGGCAGGAACTGCCCGAGCGGCGCGGTCGCGATTTCGGCGCCGTCCTGCGTCTCCACCGTCACCCGCATGCCCGGACGTATAATCGCGAGGTCGCGGGGGAAGATGTTGAAGACGACCGTCGTCTGCGCCGGGTCGGTGACCACATAGAGCGCGCGCCCGTCGGTGACGTCGCCGGGATTGGCGTTGCGCTCGGCGATCACGCCGCCGACCGTCGCATAGACCGGATAGACCTGGAGGCTCTCGCTGGACTCGATGCGCGCGAGAAGCTCTCCGCGGCGGACGCTGTCGCCCACCGCCTTGGTCACCGAGACGACGCGGCCGGGGAACTGGCCGCGAATTTCGGAGCGGGCGGTCGGCGACAGTTGGACGGTGCCGTAGAGTCCGCGCATTTCGCCCACCGTCGCCGGTCCGACGACCGCGGTTTCGATGCCGCCGGCCTTGGCGGCGTCGGCCGCGATTCGCGTGCGCCCTTCGGGGTTCGCATATTTCCAGACGTGCCGCTTGCCGCCCGTCACCACGACGACCTCGACATCGAAGCTGTGCGGTTCGGTGACGACACCTTGCCCTGCGAGGAATTTGCCCTGCGGACGGAAGGTGAAGCGATCGACGTCGCCGCCAAGCCGCGTGAGGGTGATGGCGAGCTGGACATCCTTCGGGTCGACCGGTTTGCCGTCCCGCGTTGCGAAGACGCGGAATTGCGGCTCGGTGCCATTCTCGAAGATCGTGACCTCGACCGCGAAATCGCCATTCTTGAGCAATTTGCCACCGTTCGGGCCTTTGGCATCTTCCTCGCCTTCGCCCTCGGCGTGGCTTTCGCCTTCTTCATGCTTGTCTTCGCCTTCGGCTCCGCCGCCGCAGGCAGCGAGAGGCACGGCAAGGAACAGCGCCGCAGCCGCGGCGGGAAATGGAAACTTCTTCATGGAATGTTCTCCGAAAGGGGAGCCGCATCGAAGCGGCCGGTCAGGCGATCAATCTCCGCGAGCAAATCGCGGTAGCGCGTCATGGCCTCGGCCCACTGACCCTGGATCTGGATGATGACGTCGGCGGCATCCTGTACGTCGGCGAACAGGAACCCGCCGCGGGCATAGCCTTCGCGCACCTGGCCGAGCGTCTTCACCGCCTTGGGATAGACGTCGTTCATGATGCCCTCGGCCCGGACGCGTGCGGCGTCGGCGTCGGCGCGCAGCGACGCGAGGCGCCGCAGCCGCTCGAGCCGGCTCGCTTCGGATTGGAACTCGAGCTGCCGCCGTTCGGCCTGCGCCCGGGCGATATTGCCCTGGTTGCGGTCGAACCGTCCGAGCGGGATCGAGATGCCGCCAAGAACAGCGACATCATTGGTCTCACGAAGAAAGCGCGTGCCGCCCGAGACCGTATAGTCCTGATGCGCACGGCTCTGCTCGACGACGACCTGCGCCCGCGCCCGGTCGACGGCGGCGTCGAAGACCGCCGCGTCCGCTTCGGCCAGCGGCGGATCGCGCGGATCGGGTTTCTCGATCCCCTCGGCGATCACGAGGCTGTCAGGCGTGCCGTCCCAGAAGGAGGTGAGCAATGCCCGTGCGGACTGCCGCTTCGCCTGGGCTTCCTTCAGTGCCAGTTCGGCTTCGAGGATGCGGGCATCGGCGCGCGTCTCGACGAACAGCGGATCCTTGTAGCCGCGCACGCGTCGGATCGCTTCGGTCCGCATCTCCTTTTCGAGTTTGACGCGATCCTGTGCGATCCAGACCATCTGCTCGGCTATCTGGACGTCGATGTAGGCTCGCTGCACTTCCTGGGCGATGTCGAGCCGGACGAGCCGCCACTGCGCCTCGGCGAGAACGACACCGCGCTCGGCAAGCGCCATCCGCGCCTCGCGCTTGCCCCCGCGTTCGAGGGGCTGCGAATAGGTGACGGTGAGTTCCGATTGCCGGAACAGGCCATAGCCGCCCGTCCCGACGCCATTGTCCATTTCGACCGACACGGTCGGATTGGGACGGACGCGGGCTTGCAGCTGGTCGGCGCGCGCGGCGTCGACCCCCGCTTCACCCGCTCTAAGCTCGGGCGATGCAGCGATGGCCCGCTCGACCGCCTGGTCGAGCGTTAGCGGCTGGGCCCAAACGGACCCCGCCAGCAGCGCAGCCCCGGCCAACAGGGCGGCGCGCATATGGATATGCATGAATGATCACTCCTGAACGGTTCGACTGAGCGCAGGCCGGACAGGGGCCGCGCGGCAGGCGTCGTTCAGGCGAGGGGAGGGTTCAGGGGAGGTGCGAGCGCGCGCGAAGCGAGGCGCGTCGCGGGCAGCGCAAAGTGAAGGCCGCCGGAAAAACAGGACAGATCGTCATGACCCGAAAGGGCCTGATCGGATGCGACCGGGCAATTATGGTGACTGCCGTGGAGGTCGGCGTCCTGCTGGCCTTCTTGCGTGTTCTTGTCCGACGCATGGCCCGGCTCGGCATGGTGCAAAAGATGCGAATCCGTCGCATGGTGGGTCATGCCCGCCATCGCCGGCGCAGCATTGTGGAGCCCGCTGAGTAGCAGGATGAACACAAGCAACAGGCGAAGGGGAGCGCCGGACATGGTCGCGCCCCTAACAGCGAATGACCAGTTCCGGAAGTCCAAAACCGGATCAATCGGTTCGCGCAGCACCGCTCTCCGTCGACCGGGCCGTTTCGATCAGCGCTTCCAGGGCGTTCGGCATTGGCATCGGCTCAAAGGCGCTCACCCGCGCGCGGCCATTATTCCCTGCGGGGAGGCGGCCGGTCAGCGAACCGAGCGGGACGAGCAGGAACCGCATCGCCTGACCGGCAGCTTCACGGGCATCGCCGAGCTCGATCGCATAGCGAAACATGTGCCAGTGGGAGGCGAGATGCGCGCCCATATAGGGCTGGCTCAATATATGTTCCCATTCGAGCGCCTGCCACGCCGCCGCTTCATCTCCGATTCGGCGTGATTCGCAAAACAGGCGATATTGATCGCGCAGCAGCGGCTCGATGACGGCCATGCTCACGGGATTTGTTGTCGGCGGCACCATATTCTTCCCCCTTTTTGCCCAGGGCAGGCTTTTGCACCCTGTAGTAGATACAGGGTCAAGCCCTGATGTTCCGGCAGGACGCTGTGCCGCTCGGCGTCCGATTTACGCCCTCGTCTCACGGGAAGCATATCGCCCGAATGTCGTCACGAACAAAGGAGGCCGGAGCCAATAGCGAAGCGATAGCAATAAGAGCAAAAGACAATCGCAGAATTATTGTGCTTAACGCGCGATTGTTCGGCGGATATCCTGTTTCTTTAGACGCTTCTGCAACTATAGAGGGGCAAGATGCACTGCTCCCCTACCTCCATGAGATAATATTACGGAGCCGGTTCGGGGGTTCGAAGAGTGCCGCCGAAGTTGATTGAAAATCTTCTACTTTTCACCGCGCCGTTTCGATGCTAGGGGCCGGTTTCAATGCGACGGGTGATCCTCTTCCTCCTGACCCTTCTCCTTGCATCCGGAACGGTTGCGGGGTCGCTCGCACATGCGACCGAGGATCGGGCCGAGGCGAGCCTTTTTGTCGCGGCGATCGAAGCCGGCTGCGTTTCCGCACCGGCGACCGAAAGCGCCGAAATCGACAAGAAAAAATCCTCTCCCGGCGAAAAGCAGCAGGTGCCAGCCGCCGCTCATGGTTGCCATGGTCACCATTCGGGCGTCCCGGCGGAAACGCTGTCGGCAGCGACCGAAACGCCTGCCCCTGAAGCGCATACGCGCATCCTGACGGCCGCCTTGCCGCCCGTCGCCTATATCGGGACGTTCCGCCCTCCAATCGCCTGACGCTCTAGGTCTGCGCGCGCCCTTCGCGTGCGCTTCTCCCTGGAAACGTCAGGAGTCTCTTTTTCATGAAATCCATAGTTGTCGCCGCGAGTCTCGTGGCGCTCGTTGCAGGCGCAAATTCCGCGCCCGCCGCTGCCCAGTCGGCAGCGACGGAGCTGGTGGGACCGCCTTCTTCCGCAGGCGAGGCCGTGCGTACCGGCCCGCTTCCCGCTCGATTGTCCCTCGCGCAGGCGATGGAGGAAGCCGACGCGCGCTCGCCGCGCGTGGTTGCCGCCGAAGCCGAAGTGGAGGCCGCCCGCGGTCGCCAGCGTCAGGCGGGCTATCGCTACAATCCAACGCTCAATGTCGATGTCGAGAATTTCGCGGGCACCGGCCCCTATTCGGGCCTCAACGGTCTCGAAACGACCGTCTCGGTAAACCAGCGCCTCGATATCGGGGGCCGGCGCCGGGCGCGCATGACGCTCGCCGACGCCGAGTTTCTGGCCGCGAAGTACAGGTTGGAGATTGCACGCGCAGATCTTGCGCTCGATGTCCGCAACCAGTTCGCGACCGCTCTCGCGGCGCGCGATAGTCTCGCGCTCGCACGGGAAAATGAAGCGCGTGCCCGTGAACTCGTCCGCGTGGCACAGGCCATGGTCGATACCGGCAACGAGCCGCCGCTCCGCGCATTCCGCGCCAATGCGGCTCTCGTTCAGGCCACCGCCGAGCTACGCACGGCCGAGGCCGAAGAAAGGACCGCCCGGCGTTCGCTCGCGGCGCTCCTCGGAAGCTCGGTCCCGCCTGCCGAGTTAATGGAAGGCGATATGTGGGTGGCACCGGAGACGGTGGACTCGCTCGCGACGCTCGACGTTCGCTTGGCCGAAACCGAGAAGCTGATTGCCGAAGCGCGGCTCCAGGGACAGCGCGCCGATGGCCGGCTCGACCCGTCGGTCGGCTTCGGGGTGCGTCAGCTTCGCGACACTGGCGATCGCGCATTGATCGCCAA
This sequence comes from Sphingopyxis macrogoltabida, assembly GCA_003241685.1. Taxonomy (GTDB): domain Bacteria; phylum Pseudomonadota; class Alphaproteobacteria; order Sphingomonadales; family Sphingomonadaceae; genus Sphingopyxis; species Sphingopyxis macrogoltabida_A. The sequence continues at coordinate 28,395 of QFPJ01000021.1, read as the reverse complement.
TGTTTCCGTGCCGCTCCCCGTCTTCGACCGCAACCGCGGCAACATCTCGGCGGCCAAGTCCGATGTCGCTGCCGCCATTGCGCGGCGCGAGAATGCGGTGGTCAATGCTCAGGCGGAGATCGCCAATGCGCAGGCCGAACTCGAAGCCGCAGAAGCCCGCCTCGCGGCGCTTGAGGGCAGCGGCATCGAGCAGGCGCGCGAAGGTGTCCGGCTCGCCGAACTCAGCTACCGCGCCGGCAAGTCCTCGCTCGTCGAATATATCGACGCGCAGCAGGCCTATGCGGCGACCCAAGCCGAGCTGATCGCGGCGCGCCAGGCCCGGGCCGAAGCCCGCGCCATCCTCTCGCGCCAGGCAGCCGCCGACGGCGATGCGGACCATCAGCCATGAGCGCGCCGAGCCTTCCAGTGGACGGAGGCGCCTTCGCCATCGTCCTTCCAAGTCAACAGGGGTGCGCCGCCGGTCGGCGCGCGAACCGCATCAACAGCGGAGATAGAATATGATCACCAAGGACAAGCGTCTCCTCGGCACTGTCGCGGGCGCCATGATACTCGCTGCCGTCACGGGCTTCGGCGTTGCACGCTGCACCGCCGACCCGGCCGCCGCGCCGGCTGCCGAAGGCGAAAAGGAAGCGGCGAGCGAAGCCCTTCCGAGCAGCCTCGCCATCACGCCCGAAGCGATCAAGGCCGCCGAAATCGGCGTCGAGACGATCGGCGCCGGCGGACTCGGTTCGGAAATCCTCTCGCAAGCGACCGTTACCGCCGCGCCGAGCGGCGAGGCGATCGTCACCGCCCGTGCGGGCGGCGCGGTCACCCGTCTCTTCAAGCGGCTCGGCGATCCGGTCAGCGCCGGTGAGACGATCGCCATCGTGCAAAGCCGCGACGCCGCCCAGATTGCGGCCGAACGGATTGCTGCCGATGCGCGCTCGACGCTTGCGCAGAAAAATCTGCACCGCGAGAAGACCCTGTTCGACCAGAAGGTGTCGGCGCGCGTCGACTATGAGCAGGCGCAAGCCGAAGCCGCGGCCGCCGCGGCCGAAGCGCAGCGCGCGCGTGCCGCAGCGAGCGCCGCGCAGGTCACGCGCGATGGCAGCAGCGTCATCGTGGCAAGCCCGATCTCGGGACGGATCACGGCCGAGAACGCCAGCCTTGGCGCCTTCGTTCAGCCCGAAACCGAATTGTTCCGCGTTGCCGATCCCAGCAAGGTGCAGATCGAGGCCGCCGTCGGCCCGGCCGATGCACAGCGGCTCTCGCCCGGAGACCGTGCGATCATCGAACTTCCCGACGGCCGGACGATCGATGCCCGCGTGCGGGCTGTGACCCCCGGCCTGTCCGGCGATACGCGCTCGGCAACCGCCGTGCTCGATGTGCCCGGGGCGCTGCAGCCGGGCCTTGCGGTCCGGGTGCGGTTGCTCCCGAGCCGCGGCGCCGAAACCGGTGGGCCGGCCCGGATCGTGATCGCCGACGAAGCCCTCCAGACGCTCGAAGGCCGCGACGTGGTGTTCGTCCGCACGAAGGACGGCTTCCGGGCGCAGCAGGTCACCGTCGGTCAGCGCAGCGCGGGCCGTGTCGAAATCCTCTCCGGGCTGAAGCCGGGCCAGATCGTCGCGACCAAGAACGCTTTCCTGCTCAAGGCCGAACTCGGCAAGGGCGCGGGCGAGGAGGAATAAACCGTGATCGCGAAACTGATGGCGCTATCCGTCCGCGCGCGCTGGGCGGTACTCTTTCTCTTCCTCGTGATCGCGGGACTCGGCGTATGGCAGCTCACCAAGCTGCCGATCGACGCGGTTCCCGACATCACCAACAAACAGGTGCAAATCAACACGATCGACCCGCGTCTCTCGCCGGTCGAAATCGAGAAGCTCGTAACCTACCCGATCGAAATCTCGCTGGCAGGCATTCCGGGGCTCGAGACGACACGCTCGATCTCGCGCAACGGCTTCAGCCAGGTGACGGCAATCTTCACCGATGAAACCGACCTCTATTTCGCGCGCCAGCAGGTGGGCGAACGGCTTCTCCAGGCGGGCGAGAATCTTCCCGACGGGGCGCAGCCGCAGATCGGTCCCGTGACCACGGGGCTCGGCGAGGTCGTCATGTATACCGTCGGCTATAAAAATCCCGACGGGAAGGGCGCCAAGAAGGTCGCGGGCCAACCCGGCTGGCAGCCCGACGGCAGCTATCTGACCCCCGAGGGCGACATCCTCACCGACGAGATCGCCAAATCGGGCTATCTTCGCACGGTGCAGGACTGGATCGTCAGCCCGCAATTGAAGTCGGTCGGCGGCGTCGCCGGCGTTGACTCGATCGGCGGCTATGCCAAGACCTTCGTGGTCGAGCCCGATCCGACCCGCCTCACCAGTTACGGCATTTCCTATAGCGAACTGGGCGAAGCCCTCGAACGCGCCAATCTCGCCGTCGGCGCCAACTACTATAACCGGGCCGGCGAGGCCTATCTCGTGCGCGTCGATGCACGCGTCCGCTCGGTCGACGAAATCCGTAACGCCGTCGTCGCCACGCGCGGCGGCGTGCCCGTGACGGTTGGACAGCTTGCCAATGTGAAGATCGGCGGCGACCTCAGAACCGGTGCGGGCAGCATGAACGGCAAGGAGGCGGTCATCGGCACCGTGCTCATGCTGATCGGGCAGAACAGCCGCACTGTTGCGGAGGATGTTTCGGCGAAGATCGCGCAGGTGTCGAAGACCCTGCCGCCCGGCGTCGAAGTGAAGGTGGTGCTCGACCGCGCCAAGCTCGTGAACGCGACCGTCGGCACGGTTGAAAAGAACCTCACCGAAGGCGCGCTGCTCGTTGCGGCCGCGCTTTTCTTCCTGCTCGGCAACTGGCGCGCCGCGATCATCGCGGTGCTCGTCATTCCCTTCTCCTTCCTGATGATGGCGATGGGCATGAACGCGTTCCGGGTGCCCGGTAACCTGATGAGCCTCGGCGCGCTCGACTTCGGTCTGATCGTCGACGGGGCGGTGATCATCATCGAAAACTGCCTAGCCAGACTGGCGCACCGGCAGGAACATGAAGGGAGATTGCTCAACCTTCGCGAACGTCTCGAGGAGACGATGCGCGCCAGCCAGGAGATGATCAAACCGACCGTCTTCGGGCAGGCGATCATCCTGCTCGCCTTCGCGCCGCTGCTGATGTTCACGGGCGTCGAGGGCAAGACCTTCTCGCCGATGGCCATCACCATCATGCTCGCGCTCGTCGCCGCTTTCATTCTCGCGATCACGCTGGTTCCGGCGCTTGTCGCGCTGATGATCCGCGGCAAGGTTGCCGAGAAGGAAGTCTGGGCGATCCGCAAGTCGAAGGAGCGTTATCTGCCGCTGCTCGACAAGGCGATCGCCAAGCCCTGGGCTTTCATCGCCGGTGGCTTCGCCTTCTTCCTCCTCGCCATCCCGGCGTTCGGATTGCTCGGCTCGGAATTCATTCCGCAGCTCGACGAGAAGAATATGGCGCTCGCATCGACGCGCGTACCTTCGGTGAGCCTCGAACAGTCGCTGGCCATGCAACGGAATGTCGAGACGGCGATCTCGAGCCTGCCCGAAGTCGAGTTGATGTTCTCGAAGACGGGTACCGCCGAGGTCGCGACCGACCCGATGCCGCCCAACATCTCGGACGGCTTCGTCATCCTGAAACCGCAGGACCAGTGGCCGGCGGGTGTCGACAGCAAGACCGACGTCGTCGAGCGTATCGAGAAGGCCGCCGGCGGCCAGCTCGGACAGCTTTACGAGGTTAGTCAGCCGATCCAGCTTCGCTTCAACGAACTGATCGCGGGCGTTCGCGGCGACGTGGCCATCAAGCTTTACGGGGACGATCTCGACAAGATGTCGCTCGCCGCAAACGAGATGGTGCGCGTGCTCCAGGGCATTCCCGGTGCGGGCAGCGTCAAGGCCGACCAGGTGGGCGGCGCTCCGACGCTCGACGTGAAGCTCGATCGCAATGCAATCGCGCGCTACGGGCTCTCGGTTCAGGAGGTTGCCGACACGGTGTCGGCGGCGCTCGGTGGCCGCGAATCCGGCCTGCTTTATGAAGGCGACCGGCGCTTTGACATCACGGTTCGCGTCCCCGACGCGACCCGCGTTAATCTCGACGACATCCGCGCACTGCCCGTCCTCCTTCCATCCGAGGGCGGCAGTCGCGGGCAGATCCCGCTCGCGCAGGTAGCGCAGATCCGGCTGACCGAAGGGCTCAACCAGATCAGCCGCGAAAATGGCAAGCGGCGCGTCGTCGTGCAGGTGAACCTCGAAGGCCGCGATGCGGGATCCTTCGTGGCCGAAGCGCAGGCGAAGATCGCCAATGTGAAGCTCCCGGCGGGCTATTATCTCGAATGGGGCGGGCAGTTCGAAAGCCTGCAGGCTGCGTCGAAGCGGCTCTCCATCGTGGTTCCGCTCTGCTTCGCGGGCATCTTCATCCTGCTCTACATGGCGCTCGGCACCTTCGGACGCGCGACCGCCGTGTTCCTCGCGGTGCCGCTTGGGCTCGCTGGCGGCGTGTTCACCCTCGCGCTTACGGGCATCAACTTCTCGGTGTCCGCGGCGGTGGGCTTCATCTGCCTTGCCGGCGTCGCGGTGCTCAACGGTCTCGTCGTCATGACGGCGATCCGCGAACGGCTCGAGAATGACGTCCCGCTCACGGAGGCAATCCGCGAGGGCATGACCGAGAAGATGCGTGCGGTGATCATGACCGGCTTCGTGCCCGCGATCGGCTTCGTGCCGATGGCGATTGCGACCGGCACGGGTGCCGAAGTGCAGAAGCCGCTCGCGACGACCGTCATCGGCGGCCTCATCGCGGCGACCATCCTGACGCTGCTTGTTCTCCCCGCGATCGCAAAAGTCGTTCTCGGGGCGGACTGGCAGCCGAAGTTCCTGAAGCGAAAAGCGGAGCCGGCGGTCCAGCCGGTCACGGAATAGGGAGAGACCGTCATGACAAAAGCATCCAAGCTCTTGCGCATCTACACCGATGAATCCGCCTTCTTCGGCGATCAGCGGGTCTTCGAGTTCATCTCCGAACTCGCTCGCCAGCAAAAGCTGGCAGGCGTTACGGTGCTCGAAGCGGTTCTCGGTTTCGGTCGCTCGGCGCATCTCCACCGCAAGCATGCGCTGGAGAATGACCGGGCGGTCGTGATCGAGATCATCGACGAGGAGCAGCGGCTCCGCGACTTTGCGGCGCAGCTCACCGAAATACCGGACATCGGGCTCATCACGCTCGAAGCGGTCGACATCCTCGGCGGGAAATCCGCCGCGGAGCCCCCCGATGTTCAGAGCTGACCGGCATCTTGCCGGTCTACACCGCGGCGCAGGTCCCCGGCCTGCGTCGCGGACCAGCTCGCGCGAGCGAGGAGGTCTCCGATGTTCTCGGTAGGCACCTCGCTCCGCTTGCCGGTCCCGATCGGGCGCGTCTGGCGTCTGCTCGTCGATATCGAGCGCTACGGCGACTGGCATCCGACGCTTCGCTTCACCGATCGTCCCGGCGATGAAGAACGCGTCGACTATGTCTACTCGCCGCGCGGACCGCGCGGGCCGGAACTGTCTGCAGAGGGCCGGATCACGGGGCTCGACTGGCTCTCTAGCTTCTCCTGGCGGACGGGTATGCGCGGCCTCCTCGTCATCGAGGAAAGCTACCGGCTCGAAAAGCTCGGGCAGGGTGTCGAGGTGACGCACCGGCTCGATTGCCGCGGCTTCTTCTCGTGGCTCGGCTATCCCTTCCTGCGCCGCGCCTGCTCGGTGTTCCTGCGCCGCTCGAACGCTGCGCTGGAAAAGCATTTCCGCCGCACGACGGTCCAGTCCCGCTACGCGCGGCCGAGCGGACGTCGCGCATGATCTTGAATTCGAAACCTGGCCGTCGGAGGCCCCTCTCAATCGCCCCCCTCACCACGGGCAGGGATCTCCGGCTGTCAGGGAGGTGCGGGAGCCGGGTCGCATCCCGCAATGGCTCCCGCACCTCATCCTGCCGGGCGTTTCGTGTAAGTCCGGATCGCAGTGCCGATCGCCAAGAGAAAAGGATGGCATCATGAGTGACCAGTTGCGGCTCGATATTCCGCTTCTCCTCCCTGAGGTCGCCGACACCGCCGACCGCTGCGTCGCGCGCCTGATGGGCGAACTCGAAGGACGCGAAGGCGTCGACAAGGTCCATGTGGTCCGCTCGAGCGACGGTTCGCCGCCGCAGCTCTGCATCCACTACCGTCCGGATATTCTCCCGCTCGAACGTGTGCGGCAGCTCGCGCGCAGCGCCGGTGCCGAGCTCACCGGCCAATATCAGCATCTCTTCTGGGACGACCTCGAAGGCGTCGGCCACGCCCGGCGCGCGCGAACGATCGGACTGAAGCTTCGCGAAATGCCGGGCGTGATCGAGGCCGAAGTCGGCGCCGCCGGCACGCTGCGCGCCGAGTTCCAGCGCTCGGAGACCTCCATCGAAATGATCAGAAAGACACTCTCGGATATGGGCGTCACACAAAAATCCGCCGCCGTGGCCGCAGCGGTGCCGGCGCAAGCCCCCCACCAGCATGGCGATGATGGCCATGACCATGGACCGGATCATGCGCATGGGCCTGATCACAAACATGGCCATACGGGCGAGGATAGCCACGACCATGGCCATGATCATGGCGGCATTTTCGGCGAGCGGACCGAGCTGATCTTCGCGCTGCTGTGCGGTCTCGTCCTCGGCATCGGCTTTGCGATCGAGAAGCTCGCCGCGGCACCGGAGTGGGTTCCCCTCGCATTCTATATTGCCGCTTATGGTTTCGGCGGCTGGTTTACTGTCCGCGAGGCCATCGAGAATTTGAAGCTCAAGCGCTTCGAGATCGACACGCTGATGCTCGTCGCCGCGGCCGGCGCTGCCGCGCTCGGCGCCTGGGCCGAAGGCGCGCTGCTCCTCTTCCTCTTCAGCCTCGGCCATGCGCTCGAACATTATGCCATGGGCCGCGCCAAGCGCGCGATCGAGGCGCTTGCCGAGCTGGCGCCGCAGACCGCGACGGTGAAGGATGCCGATGGGACGGCTCGCGAAGTCCCCGTCGAGCAGCTGGCGATTGGCGACACCGTCATCGTCAAGCCCAACGAGCGTCTTGCCGCCGACGGCTTCGTCGTCGTTGGCCGCACGGCGGTCGACCAGGCCCCGGTTACCGGCGAGAGCGTCCCCGTCGACAAGGAACCGGTGGCCGATCGTGCGCAGGCCGCGGCAAAGCCCGATGCACTCGACGGGAAATATCGCGTCTTCGCGGGCACCATCAACGGCTATGGCGCGATCGAGATCGCGGTAACCCGTCTTGCGGCCGATACGACGCTCGCCAAGGTCGTAAAGATGGTGAGCGAGGCGGAAACGCAGAAATCGCCAACCCAGCGCTTCACCGACAAGTTCGAGCGCATCTTCGTGCCGAGCGTGCTCGCGCTCGTGTTCGTCCTGCTCTTCGCCTGGGTCGTTGTCGATGAACCGTTCCGCGACAGCTTCTATCGCGCCATGGCGGTCCTTGTCGCGGCAAGCCCGTGCGCGCTCGCGATCGCGACGCCGAGCGCCGTCCTGTCGGGCGTTGCGCGTGCGGCGCGCGGCGGCGTGCTGGTCAAAGGCGGTGGCCCGCTTGAAAATCTCGGCTCGCTGACTGCGCTGGCGTTCGACAAGACGGGCACGCTCACCGAAGGAAAGCCGCGCATCACCGATGTCCTGCCGGCCAGCGGCGTACCGAAGGAGGAACTGCTGCGCATCGCGGTGGCAGTCGAGCGGCTGAGCGATCATCCGCTTGCCGCTGCCATCGCGCGCGATGGCGAGGCCATGCTGACCTCGGCGCGCGTACCGGTGGCGGACGACCTCAACAGCCTGACGGGTCGCGGCGTCACGGCGAAGGTCGAGGGCGAGACCGTCCTCATCGGCAAGGCCGAAATGTTCGGTGCCGACGGCATCGCGCCGATCGGCGGCGAAGTGGCGGCTGCGATCGCGGGCCTCCGCGAGCAGGGCCGCACGACGATGGTCGTTCGTATGGGCGACCGCGATCTTGGCGCGATCGGTCTGATGGACACGCCGCGCGAAGCGGCGCGCACCGCGATCGCCAAACTGCGCGAACTCGGCATCGGCCGGATGATCATGATTTCGGGCGATCACCAGAAGGTCGCGGAATCGATTGCCGCCGAAGTCGGGATCGACGAGGCCTGGGGCGACCTGATGCCCGATCAGAAGGTCGACGCCATTCGCGACCTCAAGGCGCAGCAGCCGGTCGCAATGGTCGGTGACGGTGTCAATGACGCACCGGCGATGGCGAGCGCCACCGTCGGGATCGCGATGGGCGCCGCAGGGTCCGATGTTGCCCTCGAAACCGCCGACGTCGCGCTGATGGCCGATGACCTCGCCCATCTGCCGTTCGCGATCGGGCTCAGCCGCCAGACGCGCCGCATCATCCGCCAGAATCTGGTGGTCAGCCTCGGCGTCGTCGTGGTCCTCGTGCCGGCGACGATCTTCGGGCTCGGAATCGGTGCGGCGGTCGCGGCGCACGAAGGCTCGACCCTCGTCGTCGTCGCCAACGCGCTTCGCCTGCTCGCCTATCGCGATCGCAGCATGGGCTGACCGCGCACAGTCGCGGGGGGTCGAACCGGAAGGGGGAGAGAGGATGAACTTCAAGAATATCTCGGCCTGGTCCATCCGGAACCCGATCCCGCCGCTCGTCATGTTCTTCGGTCTGACGGTGGCGGGCATCGTCTCCTTCCTCATGATGGGGGTCCAGAGCGATCCCGACATCGATTTTCCGGGCGCCATCGTCATCATCGCCCAGCCGGGCGCCGCGCCCACCGAACTCGAAACGCAGGTCACGCAGCGCGTCGAGGCGGCGGTGCGGACGATTGAGGGGATCGACGAGCTCAATTCGACGGTTACCGAAGGCCAGTCGCAGACCTTCGTCCAGTTCGCGATCGGCACACCGATCGACCGGGCGGTGACCGATATCCGCGACAAGATCACCCAGATCCGCAGCAACCTGCCGAACGGCATCCTCGAACCGCAGGTTATCCGCCTCTCGACCTCGGGCAACACGCTTGCCTATTGGTCGGCCTCGGCCACCGACATGACGCTCGAGGAATTGAGCTGGTATGTCGATAATGTCGTCGCGAAGCGGCTGATCGCGGTCCCCGGCATGGGCGACGCCTATCGCCGGGGCGGTGTGAGCCGCGAAATTCGGGTCATCCTCAACCCCGAGCGGATGCGTGCCTATGGCCTTACCGCTGCCGCGGTGAACACCCAGCTCGTCCAGCTCAACGTCAATGCGGCCGGCGGCCGGATGGAGGTCGCGGGGTCCGAACAGGCGGTGCGCATCCTCGGCAACGCGAGCAGCGCCAACGCGCTCGGCGAGACCCTGATCTCGGTCGGAACGAACCGGACCGTGCGCCTCGCCGATATCGCCGAGGTCAAGGATCTCTACGCCGAGCAGCGCTCGGTCTCGAAGCAGGACGGGCGGCAGGTGCTGACCTTTGGGTTCGAGCGCGCCAAGGGCACCTCGGATGTCACCGTTTACGACGCGGCGGTCGAGGAGCTGCGAAAACTCGAGAAGGAAAACCCCAAGGTCAAATTCACCGAGCTGTTCAGCGACATCGAATATACCAAGGGCCAATATCATTCGGCGATCAATGCGATGGTCGAGGGCGCGATCCTTGCGGTCGTCGTCGTCTTCCTTTTCTTGCGCGACTGGCGCGCGACGCTGATCTCGGCGCTTGCCATCCCGCTGTCGGCGGTACCGACCTTCCTGTTCATGGACCTCATGGGCTTCTCGCTCAACATGATGACCTTGCTCGCGCTTAGCCTCGTTGCCGGCGTGCTGGTCGACGATGCGATCGTCGAGATCGAAAATATCGTGCGCCACATGCGGATGGGCAAATCGGCCTATCAGGCCTCGATCGACGCCGCCGACGAGATCGGCCTCGCGGTGCTCGCCACGACGATGACGATCGTCGCGGTGTTTTTGCCGGTCGGGCTGATGCCGGGCGTCGCCGGGCAATATTTCAAGAATTTCGGACTGACGGTCGTGGCCGCGGTGCTGATGAGCCTCGCGGTCGCGCGCATGATCACACCCATGCTCGCCGCCTATTTTCTCTCTGCGCAGGGTCCGCAAAAGCATGGCGAGGGCCCGCTGATCGACACCTATATGCGCATCTTGCGCTGGAGCCTCGACACCAGCGGGGCCGCTGCCGCGCGTGCGCGCGGCGGGCGTTGGAAATGGCTCGGCTATATCAAGGACCATCGCGTCTGGGTGGTCGGCATCGGTGTGCTGGCGCTCTTTGCGACCATTTTCAGCTTCTCGCTGCTCCCGATGACCTTCCAGCCGTCGATCGATTCCGACACGAGCCGCGTCGCCATCCAGCTCGCCCCGGGTGCAACGCTCGAACAGACCGAGGCGGTGGCCGACGAGGTGACCGATCTCATGAAGCGCGACCCGCTCGTCGAATCCGCCTTGTCGCGGATCGATGTCGGCACGGCGACGGTCTATCTGAAATTGCGCAAGGACCGCGAGCTCACCTCGACCGAGTTCGAAAAGGACCGCGCGCCGCGGCTGGCTGAGGTTCCCGATGCCCGCATCAACTTCCAGTCGCAGCATGGCGGCGGCGGCGGGAGCAGCCGTGACATCTCGATCACGCTCGGCAGCGACGACCCGAAGAAGCTCGAAGATGTCGGCAACCGGCTGCTTGCCGAAATGGCACGCGTGAAGGAAATCCGCTCGCCGCGTGTCGAGGGCAATCTCCAGCGCCCCGAGATCGTCATTCGCCCGCGCTTCGCGCTCGCGGCGCAGCTCGGCGTGACGACGCAGGCGCTCAGCCAGTCGATCCGCGTCGCGACGCTTGGCGAGATCGACCAGAATAGCGCGAAATTCTCGCTCTCCGACCGGCAGATACCGGTGCGCGTCGCGCTTGCGGAAACCGCGCGCGAGCGGCTCGATACACTTCGCAACATGCCGGTTCCGACCCGGAACGGGGGAACGGTGCCGCTCTCGGTTGTGGCCGAGATCGGCTTCGGCGCCGGCCCCACCCAGATCAATCGGACCAACCAGGTGCGCCAGCTCACCATCGGGGCCGACCTTGCTCCGGGTCTCGTGACCGGTCAGGCGATGGATAAGGTCGAGGCGCTGCCGGCGCTCAAGACCCTGCCCGCCGGGGTCACGCGGCTGGTCCTCGGGAGCGCCAAGTGGCAGGCCGAGATGCTGCGCAACTTCGCGATCGCGGTCGTATCGGGGATCTTCCTCGTGCTGGCGGTCCTGATCCTGCTCTATCGCAAGATCATCCCGCCCTTCGTCAACATGGGATCGCTTCTGCTCGCCCCGCTCGGCGGTGCGGTCGCGTTGCTGCTGACGGGCTATCCGCTCTCGCTTCCCGTGTTCATCGGCGTGCTGATGCTGCTCGGCATCGTCGGCAAGAATAGCATCCTGCTCGTCGACTTCGCGATCGAGGAAATGGCGTCCGGGGTGCCGCGCGACGAGGCGATCGTCGACGCCGGGCTCAAGCGCGCGCAGCCGATCCTGATGACCACGGTCGCGATGGTCGCGGGCATGATCCCGACGGCGCTGTCGCTCACTGGCGACGGCGCATGGCGCGCGCCGATGGCGGTCACGGTGATCGGCGGGCTCATCCTGTCGACGATGCTGACGCTGCTGATTGTGCCGGCGTCCTTCAGCCTCGCGGCGGGCTTCGAACGCCGGATGGCCCCGCGCCTGCGCCGCTGGTTCACAACGGGCGGCGCGCACGCCGACCCATCGCCTGCGGGCGTCACCGACATCGGCGCGGGGCAAAGCCCGGCGGCCGATCGATAGAGGAGTGAAGTTGATGGAGTTCGAGCGGGAGCATGACCTCCCCTATAGTCCGGAACAGATATGGGCGGTCCTCGGGGATTTCGAGAACCACCGGATCTGGAACCCCTATGTCCGGATCGAGCGGCTTGCCGAGGACCCGATCGCGATCCGCTATTCGATGCGTATGGATCCGCACAAACCCAAGTTTCTCGAAGTCTCCGCGACGGTGCTCTCCGCGCGCCCCGGCGAGGAGCTGATACTCGACGTCAAGCCGAGCTTCATCCTCCAGTTCGAGGAGAGTTATATCCTGACCCCGACGGCAAGCGGGACGAAGTTCGTTCACCGCTATCGCTGCCGCGGCCCCTTTGCCTGGCTCCGGCTTCCCGGCATCAAGACCAGCTTCCAGCGAATGATCGCGTCGATCGACGGCATCCTGCTCAGCTACCTCAAGTCAAAATACAGTAAGCCGCAACCGCCGCCGCGACGGCCCAAGTCCAAGTTCAAAGGCGGTCGGCGATGACGAGCTTTCCGCTGCTCGCTCCGCACAAATGGCGTCCGCTCGGCGCGGCCTGGGCCATCGCCCTCCTGTCGAGCCTTGCCGTCCTCTTCGTCGGCGAGGTCATGGGCCAGGCGCCGTGCGACCTTTGCTGGTTCCAGCGCGCCTTCATGTTCCCGCTCGCGATCATTCTCGGCATCGCGGCGTTCAGGTCGGACCGCGCGGTCGTTCCTTATGGACTGGCGCTGGCCTTCGGCGGCGGTCTCGTCGCGCTCTATCATAGCCTGCTCTACGTCGGCGTCATTCCGGCCCCGATCGTCCCCTGCACCGGCGGCCCGTCATGCTCGGGAGAGAGCATGGCCATCGGAGGGGTGCCGCTGCCCCTCCTGTCGCTGGCCGCATTCGCGCTCATCCTGACCCTCTTGCTCAACTTTCAAAGGAGACTGAAATCATGAACAGACGTATCGGAGTGGTGGCCACGCTTGTCCTCTCGGCGCTCGCCTTCACCGGCGGCGCGATGCTCTACAGCGGAACCGCCGAGGGCGAACCCACGAAGAAGGTCGTGGCGGGTCCCGTCGACAGCCTCATCCGCCCGCACTCGCCGATCATCGGTCCGAAAAATGCCCCGGTCACGATCGTCGAATTCTTCGACCCGTCGTGTGAGGCCTGCCGCGCCTTCTATCCGACGGTGAAGGGCATCGTCGCCAAATATCCCAAGGATGTGCGTCTCGTGATGCGCTACCTCCCGCTCCACCCCGGCTCGGCCGAGGCGATCCTGATCCTCGAAGCCGCCCGCGTGCAGGGCAAACTCGAGCCGGTGACGGCCGCGCTGCTCGAAGCGCAGCCCGACTGGCACGACGGAAAGATGGACGGTGCTTGGGCCGCCGCCGAGAAGGCCGGCCTCGATGTCGCCAAGGCGCGTGCGATGCCGGCCTCCGATGCGATGGCGTGGATGGAGCAGGACATCGCCGACGCGAGGGCCGTCGGCGTCAAGGGCACCCCGACCTTCTTCGTCAATGGCGAAATGCTCGTCCAGCCCAGCCCCGAACAGGTCGAGGCCCGAGTCCAGGCCGCGGTAGCGGCGAAGGGCAAATAAGGGCCGCACCCGCCCCGCTTCGTCCACGCGGGGCGGGTGCCCACCATCGGCGAGATCCTGTCCTTTCCTCGATCGGCCTGTCGAATGGAGGCGCCGGGTAGCCGACGGATTGGTGGCAGCGGAGCGAATATTCACAGCGCGTTCAAGCATGAAGGGGGATTTTGAGCTCCACGAAAAGGAGAGACTGACATGCGAAAACTGATGACGATCGCGGCTGCGATGCTCGCCTTCGCGGTCCCCGGAACGGCCCTTGCCCAGCACCATGGCGATCGCGGGGGATATAGCAGCGGACATGACGCGCCGCGTGGTCATGACCGCGACTATCGTTCCTCACGCCACGGCGTGCCCAACTATGGCTATGACCGCGACTATCGCGGCTACGATCCCGACTACCGCGGCCATGATCGCCGCTATGAACGGCGGGACCGCTACGAGCGGCGCTATCAGAAGCGGCGGATGCACCACCATCACCGCGGGCGTCATTGGCGCGGCTAGCCGAGACCGCGCGGGCCGGGCGAGAAGCTACCGCTTCGCCCGATAGATTGAAATCGAGCCGGTCGGCGTCGGGATGACCTTTATCTCGTCGACCGCCTCGAAACCCGCGGCTGTCAGGATTTCCGGGACGCAGCCCTTCGCGTTCGGTTCGGTATATTCGAACCCGTCGAGCAGCTGGATCTGTCGAAAAAGCATGCGCATCAGCAATGAACGCTGCTCGCCATAGTCGGCGATGAAGAGGGTTCCGCCGGGCTGCAGGAGCCGGAACATCTGTGCGGCTATCGCCTCCTTCACGTCCATCGGGCACTGGTGGAGGACGAGGCTCGAGACAATCTTGTCGCATTGCTGGAGTGCATCAATGCTGTCCAGCTCGTCGCCCATGGCCTCGAACCATTGAATCTCGGCATCGGCAACCTCAGCCTTGGCGCGTGCGATTTCCAGCACGGCGGGGTCGGGATCGACCGCCAGAACGATGCTCTCCCGCGCCGCCTGCTTGAGGGCGATTGCAAACGTCCCCGTGCCGCACCCGATATCGACGATCCGCTCGCCCGGCCGCGGCTCGGCGAAGCGCAGCAAGTCGCTTCGCCATCTTTTCTCTCTGGTCATGAGGGCTATGGCGGCATCGTAGCGGTCGAGCGATCCGCTCTTGCCAAGTGCCGGGACGAAGTCTCTGTGTGCGTCTGACATGATGCCCCTCTACGAGGCGCCGTCGCGCAGCGGCTTGAACGGAGAGGCTATGATTCGATGAAAAGGTCGCTTGCCCGAATACCGAACATCGCCTTGATCGTGCGGGCGAAATGCGCGCTGTCGCTGAACCCGGCCATATGTGCGGCCTCGGTCGCGCTGCGGCGCATTCCCAATTCGTCAAAAGCGATAATCAACCGTCGCCAGAGCACAAAGCGCTGGAAGGGCATGCCGATCTCGGCGGCAAAGAGATGCCGGAAGCGGCCGAGCGAAAGGCGGCTCTCCTCCGCCACATCCGCGAGACGGACAGAGCCCATGGGAATCAGGCGGTCAATCGAGGCGGCGGCGCGGGTGATGCGCGGATCGAGCGGGGGGCGGGCGCCTCGCGTCAGCCAGTTTTTCCAGAAGGACCGCTGTCCCAGCATCTCGACGTGAATCGGATCGGAGCAGATCAGCCGGTTTTTCAGTTCTACCGGCGGAC
Source organism: Sphingopyxis macrogoltabida (assembly GCA_003241685.1). GTDB lineage: Bacteria > Pseudomonadota > Alphaproteobacteria > Sphingomonadales > Sphingomonadaceae > Sphingopyxis > Sphingopyxis macrogoltabida_A. The sequence goes on along the minus strand of QFPJ01000021.1, from coordinate 13,388 downwards.
CGAAGCCCACTGTCGGCTCGACGAACCATAATTCGGCCGCAGGCGCGGGGAGCAGCCGGTGCACGGTATCGGGTTCGATGAGCAAGCAACGCCCCGACTGGCGCGCGCCGTCAGCATCGACCACCGTAAGCGGCTCGGCACAAAACACTGCCTGCGCCGCAAAATGGCGGTGCGCGGCGGCATCGCCGACCGAACCCGACCAGAGAGCATAATAGTCGCCGAGTCTAAGTCGGCCGTTCCAGTTGGACGTGTCGGGCATCGGGTCTCGATAGCAGGCCTAACTCGTGTGCGTAACGGGCGCCGGGTAAACGCTGTGGCTCGGGGGCTCTTTTCGGAAGCCCCAGCACAGCCTGGGAGGAGCGCGCCGACCCCGTGACGATTACCCCCATCGACCGGGCGCTGTCTCGATCCGGCTATGTTGCCGACTGTTGTAACGATAGCCGATCCAGAGGATTGCAAGCGCGAGAAGCTGGAGCAACAACGGTTCCAGCGAAGGAAATATCCCCATCGCCGGGAAGCGAGGAAAATGAGCGAGCGGTGTGATGCCGAGGAGGCCGGCCTCCTGTAGCGCGCCCGCGCCCTTGCCGGCCAGGACAACCGAAAGGATGGCGATCAGTGCGGAGCTGTAAGCGAAAAATTTCCCAATTGGCAGGACCCGGCTGTAACGAAGCATGACCCATGCGATTGCTGCAAGGATCACCACTGCGGTTCCGGCTCCGGCGGCGATCGCGCTGCGGCTTCCTTGCGCGGAGAGGGCTGCGAAAAACAGAATGGTCTCAAAGACTTCCCGATAAACCACTAGGAAAGCGAGCCCGAACAGGAACCAGGCCGAGCGACGCGAAAGCGCCTTGCCCATCGCTTCGCGGATATAGCGTTGCCAGCTCTCCGCATGCGATTTTCCGTGCATCCAGATGCCGACCCAGACGAGAACGACTGCGGCGAAAAGCGAACCGAATCCCTCTGTCAACTCGCGGTTCGCTCCGCTGATCGAGATTGCATAGGTCGCGATGGCCCAGGTTGCGCCGCCGGCCGCCAGGGCCGCGATCCAGCCGCCATGGACATAGGGTAGGACTTCAGGCCGTTCGGCCTTTCGCAAGAAGGCGATCATTGCCACGATGATCAGAAGGGCTTCGAGACCCTCGCGCAGCAAGATGGTCAGCGCCCCGACATAAGTCGATGCGTCGCTGGCTGCATCGGGAGACAGTGCAGCTTCGGCATCGGCGAAAAGGGCTTCGACTGCCTCGGCTTTACCCGCGACCGCTTCGACCGGCACACCTTGCGCGATGGAAACGCGATAATCGGACATCGCGGATTCGATTTGCGCCATAAGGGCGGAATCGCGCGTTGTCAGAATCGGCTCGATCGGTTCGAAGCCGTCGAGATAGGCGGACAGCGCGAGACGCTCTGCCTCGCTCCGATTTCCCTTGCGGTATGCGGCAAGGCTTTGCGCCAATTTGTCACGCGCAACCGAGAGCGTCGCGGGTGAAGCGGTTGTCAAAGCTTGGGGATCGGAGCGCAAATAGGCGGTGAGCGCATCGGCCTGCTCCGATCCCAGCCCACGACCAAGCGCTTCCGGGCTGAGACTCGTGAAGGCTTGCAGGTCGGGGACCAGTTCGCGCGCCGCAGGGGTCTGGTTCCAGACACGCCGGCCGGCCGCCACGTCGCGAAAGGCAAATCCACCGGCATAGGCTGCTACCGCCCAGCGGTCGTCGGACGGCAAATGGGCAAAACTGGGCATGGACGTGCCTTCGAGCCCTTGTCCTATGACCTGATAGAGCGCGAACAGACTGCGCTTGCGAGCGCGTCCGACGTCGGTGAAATCGATAGGTGCCGGGTCGAGCCCCTTGGCCTGAGGCCCATTGCCGTCGCCGCGCGCGCCGTGACAGCTGGCGCAATTTTCCAGATAGACTTGGGCTCCGCGCCGGGGATCTGGAGCGCTGCGCGGCGCGAGGGGCACAGGGTAGGCGGCGAGCAGGTCCGCCGCGAGTCCGCGCGCCTGGCCAGCCACCTTGCCGGGGTCTGCCTTCGACGCGATCGCCGTTTGGAGTTGTCCCGCTTCGCCAACAAGGCGAGCCCGCGCCGGGGATGCCGGAAGGGCTTCGATGCCCTTGCGAACGGTGGCAGAAAACTCTGTCATCTCGGCATATTCGACCGCGCTCGTCACCGCGCCATTGGCGACGGCGCCACCATAGTCGACAGCAACATAGTCCAGCAGACGCCAGATGGTCTGGACTTCGTCGGCATGAGTGCGGGCCTGTGCCGTCGGCACGACGAGGCCGCCGATTGCAGCAAGCGCGACCAGCAGAGAGAGAAAGCGGCGGGCGGAGGGCATTGGCCCTATTGTCCGGCCATAGTCGACAATTCGCGCAGTTCGGTCCTCGCGCTGCGCAGAATCTCATAGGCCGAATGCAGGAAGAGCGTGGCAATGATGGCGGCGACTGCAAGGTCGGGCCATGCTTGGCCGGTCCATGCGACGAGGCCGGCGGCGATGATCACCGCTACATTGGCGATCGCGTCGTTGCGGCTGAACAGCCACACCGCGCGGACATTGGCGTCGCCTTCGCGGAACCGCGAGAGGACGGCGGCCGAGGTGAGGTTGACGAGGAGGGCGGCGACGCCAATGCCGCCCATCAGCTCGGCTTCGGGCGGAACCGCGGTCAGGGCGCGCCACAGCGCGACGCCGATGACGCCAATGCCCAGGGACAGCAGGAACAGGCCTTGGGCCAAGGCGACACGCGTGCGGGCGAGCGCGGTCCAGCCGATCGCGACGAGGCCGGCCAACGTGATCGTGCCGTCCCCGATAAAGTCGAGCGAGTCGGCTTTCAGCGCCTGGCTGTTTGCGATGAACCCGCCGACAATCTCGATCGCGCCGAAGCCGAGATTGAGAATTACGACGATCCACAAGGCCCGTCGATAGGCGGGATCACGCTCGGCTCTGACGGTGTCGCCCGTGCAGCCGCAATTGCTGTCGTTGCTCATTCCGCTGTTCTACATTCTACAGTAACTGTAGAAGCAAGCTGAAATCGAGGCGAAACTGAGAGGAATGGATATGGCGCGCGACACGCGGCTGCCGATCGGCGGCTTGGCGAAACGCACCGGCACGAAGGTTAACACGATCCGCTTCTACGAGGATATCGGATTGCTGCCTTGCGCCGCGCGCACGGCCTCGGGCCGGCGCACCTACGGGGACGAGGATGTCGGGCGCCTCGCATTCATCCGCAATGCCAGGGGCCTCGGCTTTTCGATCGACGAAATCCGGTCGTTGACTGCGCTCGCCTTGGGACCGGGGCAGGACTGCGCCGAAATCCGTGCGCTTGCGGCGCGCCACCTCCACGACGTCGATGAAAAGCTGGAGCGTATGGGACATCTCCGTGCTGAACTTGCGCGCATCGTCCAGCTCTGCGACGGTGGGCCGGTGTCGGATTGCCGGGTCATCGAAGCAATCGCCGCAGGTGCCTCCTAGCCACGCATCATCGGGACCGTCCGCGTCGTCCGGCTCAGCCGCAACAGCTGCCCTTGCCGCCGTCGACTTGCACAGGCGGGCACGGCACCGTGGCATAGGAGCAGAAGACGCAGCAATCTCCCGGCAGCGGCTTGAGGACTGCGCCGCAACCCTTGCAGTCGTAGAAGTATTGGCACGCATCGGTGAGCATGATTTCGTCGGCGATTTGACCGCAGAGCGGACAAGTCAGCGTCGATTGCAGGACCGGCGAGGGATCAAGCATAGCGATAGCCAAGCCATAAGAGGACGGCGCCGAGGAGCAGGCCGATCAGGGTCGCAAAGCGCAGCGACGCGGGCACGCACGCGCCATCGGCGCCGCAGCGCGCCGCGCGCATTTGCTGGCGGGCCAGCAGCACGCCGCCGGCGACGAGCGAAATCGCGCTGAATGCGACGAACCAGAGCCGGTAGGGCGCGGCCGGGACAGCTATGCCGACGAGCCAGGCGGACCCGAGCCCCGTCGAGGCAAGCAGCATGGGGAGGGCGCAGCAGGCGGCTGCGAGAAAGCCCGATGCGATCCCGCCAAGCGCCAGCGAAATGGCCCCAAATCCCTTCGGACGCCTTGCATCTCCAGCCAAATTCAAACTCCTTGTTTCGCGGTAGCGGCAACCCTACCATCTGTAGCGACTACAGATGCAAGCGGAATCGCAATGGCCCCCTCAAGCACCATCCCCATCGGCGAGCTTTCGCGCCTTACGGGCTGCAATATCGAGACGATCCGCTATTATGAGCGCATCGGCATCCTGCCCGTGCCCGTCCGGTACGGCCGATTTCGACGCTATGATTCAGCTGGTGTCCGGCGCCTTTCATTCGTGCGGCGCGCGCGCGAACTGGGCTTTCCCCTCGATACGGTCCGGACTTTGCTCCTTCTTGCCGAAGGCGGCGGCCATAGCTGCGATCAGGCGCGCCATATGGCCGAGAGCCAGCTTGCCGACGTCCTCGCCAAGCGCGCCGACCTCGACCGGATGGCCGCTGTCTTGGGCGATCTTGTCGAGGCGTGCGGCGCCGGCGATGCCGGGGGCTGCCCGCTTCTGGAGGCGCTGTCCGACTAGGTTCGAGTACAGCCGTCTTCCGCCAGCGCCCCAAAGCAGCCATTGCGCGCGGCAACTAGGGCCACCGCGCGCAATGGCGGCGCGTTACGGCGCCTTGTCGAGCTTGGTGATCGTCCCGGCCTTGCCGTCCCAATTGAGCTCGAACGCGACCTTGTCGCCGACCTTGATGTCCTTCAGCAGCTCGGGTTTCGCCGCAAAACCCATCGTCATCGGCGGCCATTCGAGTTCGGCGATCGCGCCATGATCGAGCGTGACCTGGCCTTTTGCCGTATCGATCGCGGTCACGGTCGCCGTGCCCCTGCCATGCTTCGTTTCGGCCGGGGCCGCCATGGTCCCTGTGTCATCGGCCATCGCGGCCTTTTCTTCCGTCTTCGGTGCTTCGCCTTGCTTGCCGCAGGCGACAAGTCCAGCGCCGAGCGCAAGGCTGAGCGTAATCGCAGTGAGTTTATTCATGTCGTTTCTCCTTCGGGTTGGACGGGATGAGCCGCACGCCTTCGCATCAGCAGATAGGCGGCGGGAATGATAAGCATCGACAGCAGCGGCGCGGTGAGCATGCCGCCGATCATCGGCGCGGCGATGCGGCTCATCACTTCGGAGCCGGTGCCGGTCCCGACGAGGATCGGGAACAGGCCCGCGAGGATAACCGCAACGGTCATCGCCTTCGGGCGGACGCGGAGCAGCGCGCCTTCGCGAACCGCGGCCAATATGTGGCCGTCGCTGCGATCGGCGAGCGCATGCTTGAGATAGATGAGCATGACGACCCCGAACTCGGCGGCAACGCCCGCAAGCGCGATGAACCCGACCGCGCTCGCGACCGACTGGTTATAGCCAAGCAGATAGAGGAGCCAGAGCCCGCCGGTGAGCGCAAAGGGCAGGGTCGCCATGATGAGCAGCGCCTCGTCCCAGCGGCGGAAGGTCAGGTAGAGCAGCAGGAAGATGATCGCGAGCGTGACCGGCACGACGACCTTCATCCGCTCGGTCGCACGAACGAGGAACTCGAACTGCCCGGTGTAGGAAACGCTGACGCCGGGCGGCAGATCGACATCGCGCGCGATCGCCCGCTGGATGTCCTGCACGAGGCCCTGCAAATCGCGGCCGCGGCTGTCGACGTAGATCCAGGTCACCGGGCGGCCATTCTCGCTGCGCAGCATCGGCGGCCCGTCGCTGACCTTGACTCTGGCCACCGTGCCGAGCGTGATCTGCTGGCGCGACGGCGTCAGGACCGGAAGGCTCGCGAGCTCGCCGATACTGTCGCGCAGCTCGCGCGGGTAGCGGACGCTGATCGGATAGCGGGCGAGCCCCTCGACCGTCTGGCCGATCGTCTCGCCGCCGATCGCGCCCGAGACGATCGCTTGCACGTCGGCGACATTGAGGCCGTAGCGTGCTGCGGCGGCGCGATCGATGTCGACATCGATATAGCGCCCACCAGTCAGCCGCTCGGCCAGCGCCGACGCTACGCCGGGTACGGTCTTGACGACCGCTTCGATGCGCTTGGCGGTGCGATCGATCCCGGCAAGATCCGAGCCCGCGACCTTGATGCCGACCGGGCTCTTGATCCCGGTCGCAAGCATGTCGATGCGATTGCGGATCGGGGGAATCCAGAAATTGGCGAGCCCCGGAACCCGGACCCGCGCGTCGAGCTCCTCAATCAATTTCTCCTCGGTCATGCCGGGGCGCCAACGGTCCTTCGGCTTGAAGCGGATCGTCGTCTCGAACATCTCGAGCGGCGCGGGGTCGGTCGCGCTGTCGGCGCGGCCAGCCTTGCCGAAAACGGTCTCGACCTCGGGCACCGTCTTGATCAGTCGGTCCGTCTGCTGGAGCAGGCTCGATGCCCTTGCGGCCGAGATGCCGGGTAGCGCCGAGGGCATGTAAAGGAGGTCGCCTTCGTGCATCTGCGGCATGAACTCGCCGCCGATCTGGGTCATCGGCCACAGGCTGGTGGCGAAGACGAGGCCGGCGATCACGAGCGCTTTTTTCGGCCGTTCGAGCACCCAGTCGAGTGCCGGGCGATAGATGCGGGTCAGCCAGCGGTTGACCGGATTACTCTGTTCGGCGGGTATCTTACCGCGGATCAGCCAGCCCATCAGCACCGGGATGAGCGTGATCGAGAGGATCGCGGCGGCCGCCATCGCATAGGTTTTGGTGAAGGCGAGCGGCGAGAAGAGCCGTCCCTCCTGGCCTTCGAGCGTGAAGATGGGGAGGAAGGAGAAGGTGATGATGAGGAGGCTGAGGAAGAGGGCGGGCCCAACCTCGGCGGCGGCGTCGGTGATGACGCGCCAGCGTTCGGCGCCTTTCAGTTCCTCGCCCGGATGATCGCGCTCCCAATGTTCGAGATGCTTATGGGCATTTTCGATCATCACCACCGCAGCGTCGACCATCGCACCGACCGCGATGGCGATGCCGCCGAGCGACAATATATTGGCGTTGAGTCCCTGCAGCCGCATCACGATGAAGGCGATGAGGATGCCGAGCGGCAGCGTCAGGATCGCGACCAGTGCCGAGCGCGCGTGCCAGAGGAAGAGCGCGCAGACGAGCCCGACGATGATGAACTCTTCGACGAGCTTCGAGGTAAGATTGTCGACCGCGCGGTCGATCAACCCCGAGCGGTCATAAGTGGTGATGATCTCGACCCCGGGCGGCAGGCTGCGCTTGAGCTCGGCGAGCTTGGTGCGCACGCCGTCGATGACTTCGCGGGCATTCTTGCCCTCGCGCATGACGATCACGCCGCCCGCGACTTCGCCCTCGCCGTTGAGTTCGGCGATGCCCCGCCTTGTGTCGGGACCGATCTGCACCGTCGCGACATCGCCGACCGTTACCGGGAGTCCGCCCGCGGCGGTGCGGATCGGGACGGCGCGGAAGTCGTCGAGCGACTCCAGATAGCCGCTCGCGCGGACGATATATTCAGCCTCAGCGAGTTCTAGGGAGCCGCCGCCGCTTTCCTGGTTGGCGCGCTTGAGGGCGTCGGCGACGTCGGTTGCAGTCACCCCGAACGCGGCGAGCTTCTGCGGATCGACGATGATCTGATACTGGCGCACCATGCCGCCGATGCTCGCGACCTCGGCGACGCCGGGAACCGATTTAAGCTCGAAGCGGAGGAACCAGTCCTGAAGACTGCGGAGTTCGGCAAGATCGTGGCGGCCGCTTTTGTCGACGAGCGCATATTCATAGATCCAGCCAACCCCGGTCGCGTCGGGACCGATGCTCGCGCGCGCGCCCTCGGGGAGACGGCTTTGCACCTGGCTCAGATATTCGAGCACGCGGCTGCGCGCCCAATAGGGATCGGTGCCGTCGTCGAACAGGACATAGACGAAGCTGTCGCCGACGAAGCTGTAGCCGCGCACCACGCGCGCGCCCGGCACCGAGAGCATCGTCGTCGTGATCGGATAGGTGACCTGGTCCTCGACGATCCGCGGTGCCTGTCCCGCATAGCTGGTGCGGACGATGACCTGGACGTCCGACAGGTCGGGCAGGGCGTCGACCGGAGTCGTGCGCACCGCGGCGATCCCGAGCAAGGTCAGGATCAGCGCCGAAGCGACGACAAGCCCGCGCGCCGCGACCGAGGCGCGAATAATGCGTGCGATCATTGCGCTGGCTCCAGCGGACGAACCGTGAGACCGGTCAGGCTCGCCTCGGAATCGAGCAGGAACTGGCCCGACGCGACGACCTTCTCGCCGGGGGCGAGCCCTCGCAATATCTCGGTCTTGCCGCCGCCTTCGCGTCCGGCGACCACTTCGGCGGGATGGTAGCGTCCGTCGCCCTTCTCGAGCATCACGATGCTGCGCGTGCCGGTGCGGATCACCGCTTCGCTTGGCACCAGCAGCGTTGGCTTGGCGTCCCCGCCGAGCGCGACGACGGCGAACATGCCGGGGCGTAGGCGACCGCCGCGGTTGGCGAGCTCGATGCGCACTGTCAGCGTCCGGCTGTCCGCCGCTGCGGTCGGCAGGATCGCGACGACCCGCCCGGTAAAAGCCTCGCCGGGAAAGGCGGTGAGGTTCGCGGTGGCAGGTTGGCCGATCTTCACCAGTCCGGCCTGCGCTTCGGGGAGCGCGGCATTGAGCCACACCGTTCCAAGTCCCGAGATTTCGGCAAGTGTCTGCCCCGAGGCGAGAGTCACGCCTGCACGGGCATTGAGCGTCTGGACCACGCCGCCGATCGGCGCGCGCACCGTCAGTCTGCCGCCGGTCCGTCCGCTCCGGTCGACCTCGGCGATCACGCCTTCGGGCATGCCCATCAGCCGCAGCCGCTGCCGCGCGGCCGCCGTGAGTTCAGGTTTGCCGAGCTTCTTGACGCTCAGATATTCGGTCTGGGCGCTGCCCCATTCAGGCAATTGCAATTCGGCGATCGGCGCACCGGCGCCGATGACATCGCCAGGCGCGAGGCGATAGACGCGTTCGACGAAGCCGCCCGAGCGCGCCTGGACGATCGCGACATCGCGCTGGTTGAAATCGATACTGCCGTTGACGTCGAAGGTTGCGGCAAGGCTCCCCATTTCGGCCGCGACCACTCTTATGCCGAGGCTCTGACGCGCCGACGGGTCAATCGACACGCCGGGCGCCGCGCCGCCACCCTCGTCGGCATATTTGGGCTCGAGCTGCATGTCCATGAAGGGCGACTTGCCGGGCTTGTCGAACTTCTGGTTCGGGAACATCGGATCATAATAGTAGAGGATCTTGCGCCCGCCGCTTGCCGTCTCGGTTGGTGCATCGCTCTTGCCGCTCTGTCCCAACCAATAACCGCCGCCGCCCGCGATCAGCACCGTGGCCAGGATTGCGACGCGCCAGCGCGCCGCTGATGTTGCATCGGTCATCGACCTGCCTCCCCATAAATATAATTGATCCGGATCGCGTCGCGCGCGACCTCGGCTTCGCGCGCCAGCGCATCGACTTCGGCCTCGGCAAGCGCGAGAGTCGACAGGAGCGCGGTCCCGAGGTCGAGCTTTCCGGCGGCGTAGCTTGCAAGATCGAGCTCGGCGCGCTTCTTCGCGAGCGGCACGAGCCGCGTACGTGCATTGGCGAGCTGCTCATGATGCATGCGGTGATCGGCGAGATCGGCGTCGAGCGCTGCCGCGATGTCGCGCTTGGCAGCCTCGCGGTCGAGCCGGGCGCGCATCGCCTCGCTGGCGCGCGCGGCGATCTTGGGGTCCTGCCGCTTTTTCGAGAAGAAGGGCAGGTCGACGGTGACCCCGACCGTGACGAGATCACCGTAATTGGGCTCGCGGCGCCCATAGGCCGCGTTGACGCTCCAGTCGGGTCGCTTGTCGGCGCGTGCGAGACCGGTCTCGGCGTCGGCGGCGAGGGCGCGGGCATCGAGTGCTCTGAGCTTTGGCAGGGCGTCGATGCCGGCGCGCAATCCTTGTTCGTCGATCGACTGCGGCGGCAAGTCGCCGAGCGTGTCGGCGGCGGGGTCGCCGGTGAAGCGGGCGAGCTGCGCGCGGGCGCGGGCGATCTCGGCGGCGAGCGCGCTGCGGCGATCGTTGATCGCGGCGCGAAGCTGATCGGGTTCGAGCGCCTGCGCCGGGCGCGCCGCACCGCTGGCAAGCCGCGCCGTCACGGTCGATTGAAGGTCCTCGAGGCCGCTATCGAGCAGGTCGAGTTCCTTCAGCTCCTTCTTGGCATAATAGAGATCGACCCAGGCGAGCGCGGTCGCGAGCCTGATGTCCTGCGCGGTGACCGCTTCGTCGGCGCGGGCGATTCCAATGTCGGCCTGCGCGCGGGTCGCGCGCGCGCGGCGTTTGGCGGGGTTCGGAAAATCCTGGCTGACGCCGATGACCTGCATCGTGAAATCGTCGCGATTGAACCGGCCCGCGTCGGGTCCGGTCACCGGGAAATCCTGGAGGACGATATTGAGTTTCGGGTCGGGCAGCCGGTCGGCGGCGATCGCCGCCGATTGGGCGGCGTCGACGCCCGCTTCGCGGCTTTGCAGTTCGGGTGCCTCCGATGCTGCTCGGCTGAGCGCCGAATCGAGCGTCATCGGCTCGGCGTGAAGAGCCGAGGGCAGCGCAAGCAAGGCTGCCGTAAAATATGGGCGCATGATGTCCCCCTGCTGTGGACTGGGCGAAAGCCTCCCCGGCGTCTGTACGCCGGGGAAGAAAGACCGTTACCCTTGCGGGGGCATCCTTTGGTCGCCGGACATATTCTTCATGCAGTCCGCCGGACTCACCTTCATCATGTCGCAGTCGCAATGCGCCATCTGTCCCGGCTTGTCCTTGACCCAGACGCGGACTCGCGAGGTGGTATTGGACTTGTTCGGCCCTGGCACCTGGCGGGTCTGCCATTCATGATGGCCGCCGGACGGTTCTTGGGCGAGGACGGGAGCGGCAAGCGTTGCTGCCGCGAGCGCGGCAACGGCAAAAAACGGTTTCATGTTGAATTCCTTGATTGAAAAGCGTGAAACCGCGCGCCGGGACGAGCCGGTGCGCGTCGGCAATTCAGGCAAGAAATAGGGGCGGGTCGGGTTCGGGGCCGAATGTTCTTCCGGCGAGGCGCCGGACAGGAAGCGGATCGAAAGAGCCGGCGACAAATGTCTTTTCGGCAAGGGGGGTAGCCGGAGAGACGACGGCGGGCGGTAGCGCGCAGCCCATCTTGGCGATGCAGTCGAGCGTGAGGCCCTTGCACGGAGCGCTCTTCTGGGATTTTTTAATCCCCATCATCTCCGCGCATTCGTCGCTCATCGCCGCCGCGAACGCCGTCTCGGCCGACGGGAGCGCGGGCGCCGAGGCGAATGCGGTCTCCTGCGCCAGAAGGCCGAGTAAGGCTCCGACAAGAAGTAGAAAGGTGAGCCAGCGTTTCACGGTCGAAGCATGATCCTTGTCAAACTTGGCGTCAATCTAAACCGGGGTGGAGATCCCGCTCACTTGTTCGCCGACTGTCCCGTCGTGGTTACGCCGGACCCGTTAAGAATGGCCCATTGTCATGGCGGCGGGCGCGACCAGCATCCACAGCGCCATGGCGATCATCATCAGATTTTCGGTCAGTGAGATGAAACCCAGCGGCACATTGCTGTCGCCGCCGACGCAGGCGCATTTGAGTTCGCGCTTGTCGATATACACCGCCTTGAACACCGACACGGCGCCGATGATCCCGATGAACAGCGCCACCGGAATCGATATCCAGTTCAGCGCGCCAGAAATCATCAGGATGCCGGCAAGACCCTCCGCAAAGGGATAGATGGTAGCATAGGGTACCCAGCGTTTGGCGAGCAAGTCATAGTTCAGGAACATGCTCGAGAAGCTCTCGATGTCGCGGAGCTTGAGGAAGGCAAGCAACGCCATGCTGAACCCGATAAACCATTCGGCGGCACGGATTGTGAAGGGCGTGCCCGACACCGCTTGGCTGGCGGCCAGCGCCATCAGCGCGGTGATAGAGAAGAGCGCGATGACGGGCTTATAGGTAAGCGCCTTAGGATCGCGGACTTTCAGACCGAGATGGCGCCTCAGATCGTCAAGACCGCCGATCCGCTCGCCTTCGATGAAGGTCTGCGGCGTCGTCGCGACGCCATGTTTCGCCTTGAATGCGTCGGTTTCCTCGCGGGTCGTCAGCCAGACATCCTCGACGTCATAGCCGCGGCTGCGCAACAGATGCAGCGCCTTCAGGCCATAGGGGCAGATATGCTGCTCCATCACCATGCGATAGATGGTCGCCCGCGGCTTGCCCGAAACCGCCGCACCAGTGTGCGCTGGCGCGCTTTCGTTCGCGCGCTGAACCTGCATATTCATCGATTCGCCTTTCTTGATTCCCGATCGCTTCCCGCTATATAGGCTCCGTACCATAGTACGGAGTCAAGGCCTTGCGTGACATGACCATCGGCCAGCTTGCCCGGCAGGGCGGCGTCAATGTCGAGACGATCCGCTATTACCAACGCCGCGGCCTGTTGCCCGTTCCGCCTCAGTCGGCCAGCGCCCCGTCGGAAGGCCGAGTCCGGCGTTACGACGAGGCGGTTCTGCGCCGTCTGCGCTTCATCAAATCGGCACAAGCAGCGGGATTTACGCTCACCGAGATCGCCGAACTGCTCGAACTCGACGCGTCGAGCGATCGCGCGCGAGCGCGCGAACTGGCCGATGCGCGCATCGCGGCGATCGAAAAGACGATCGCCGAACTCGATGCGGCGCGGCGCGCGCTCATGGGCCTGTCGCGCCAATGCGCTGCCGCCGACACGCTCCACTGCCCGATCATAGCGGCGTTCGAGCAGGTCTAGCCCGACTGGCCTTGGCGGCGGATGGTGCTGACGGCCGGTCTCACCTCCCAACTGGTGTCAATCGGTCGCAAATGGTTCCAGCACCCCGGCTACAAGCGATGGGATGGTAATTCCGGCTGCGACATCGAGCAGAAGGCTAGCGCGGATCGCAGCCGCAGGTCTCGCCGCTGCCGCGTCCGGAGTTGCGACGGCCGTCCGAAGTGCCTGGGTCAGGCGCCATCGAATCTCCGCGGCTAGGACCGGCATCAGAGCGAACAAATAGGCTTCCACGGGGAAGACCTGACCATAGGGTCAAGCGAGCGATTGCGTCACGTGCACGGCGCCGACCAAGGCTCCGACGAGGGGCAGAAGCGAAAAGCGCCGCTTCTGGATGAAGGTAGGAGCCTTTGGGCGTTCCGGATCAACTTCATCCTGGCGATCTGAACAAATCGGGGAGCCCAATTCCAATGGTTTTACGTCGCCCGAACCATTTTTGAGGGATGAGTCGTTCTGGTGCGTAATCAATGTCAGTAGGGGATGTTGGGTGCTTGAACTCGGAAGCCGTAAGCAGCGGTTTCCGGGCATGCATGTTTTTGTCCTCGACTTCCCCGAAACTCATTTGGGCTGCGCGAAAGGGCAGTTCTTCGAAACAGGGGAAGCATAAT
>QFPJ01000020.1 GCA_003241685.1 Sphingopyxis macrogoltabida | reverse complement strand
ATATCTGGCGGATGGCATTAGGACATAGCGGCGACGCTGGCGACCCGCATTTGGCCATGATGCTGCCACGAAATCATGGTGAAGACACCGAAATGACGACGATGAACCCCCCTGCCGATCGCGTCGCGACTCCCGCTGCGTCGCCGGTCCAAAAAGCGCCGAAGTCCGCGATCGCCGACGATATGGCGATGCTGCGCGCCGCGTCGGAGATGACACGCGACCTGGTGAACCCCGACCCGCGCCTCTACTGGACCGATTTCCTGCTGTCGGCGATGGTCGGCTATGGCGGTGTCGCCGCGGCGATCATGGCGCCGACCACGGGCTGGATGCTCGCGGCGGCGGCGATCGCGGTGCTCGGCCTGTATCGCGCGGGCAGTTTCATCCACGAACTCACGCATATCCGCAAAAATGCGCTGCCGGGCTTTCGCCTGGCGTGGAACATGATCATCGGCGTGCCGATCCTGATCCCGTCCTTCATGTACGAAGGCATCCACAGCCTGCACCACAACCGCACCAAATATGGCACGGTCGAAGATCCCGAATATCTGCCGCTCGCGCTGATGAAGCCGTGGACGGTGCCTTTTTTCGTGATCGCGGCCGCCTTTGCCCCGCTCGCGCTGCTGTTCCGCTTCGCGGTGGTGACGCCGCTGTCCTTCCTGATCCCGCCGCTGCGCCGCTTCGTGCGCGAACGCTATTCGGGGCTGATCATCAACCCGATGTTCCGCCGCCGGTCGCCCGAGGGCGCGTTCCGCCGCCAATGGGCGTGGCAGGAAGGCGGGGCGTGGCTGTGGTCGACGCTGCTGATCGCCGCGGGCGTCTTCGGCTGGGTGCCGCTGCGCGCGCTGCTGATCTTCGGTGCCATCGTGTCGGCCAGCATCGTGCTGAACCAGATTCGCACGCTGGTCGCGCATCTGTGGGAAAATGACGGCGAAGTGCTGACCGTGACCGGGCAGTTTCTGGACAGCGTCAACGTGCCGCCGCCGGGGCTGCTGCCCGAATTATGGGCGCCGGTGGGGCTGCGCTATCATGCGCTGCATCACCTGCTGCCGGGCGTCCCCTATCATGCCTTGCCGGAGGCGCATCGCCGCCTGAAGGATGCGCTGCCCGCCGATTCGCAATATCATGGCGCGAATTACAGCGGCCTGCCGGGGCTGGTGGCGCGGCTGGTCGCCGGGTCGGCGCGGGGCGGTTCGGCCGCGCACTGACGCGCGCCGGTCGCGGCCGCGGCCGCTATTCCTCGGTCCGGATCAGGATCATCTCGCCGATCAGCGCGAACAGGATGAACGGTCCCCACGCCGCGAGGAAGGGCGGATAGGCGCCGAGGTCGCCCATCGCGAGCGCGAAATTGTCGGCGACGAAATAGGCGAAGCCCAGCACCATCCCCAGGATCGCGCGCACGAACAGCTTGCCCGACCGCGCCAGGCCAAAGGCCGCGACGGCGCCGAGCAGGGGCATCAGGACCGCCGACAGCGGCCCCGAAATCTTGTGCCAGAGCACGCCTTTCAGCGCCGCGACCGGCCGCCCGGCGGCTTCCAGATCGTCGATCGCGCTGTTGAGCTGAAGGAAGGGAAGCTCGTCGCCATCGACCTGCGCCAGCGTGAACTGGTCGGGCCGCACGCCGCGCGCGGCGACGATCGTGCCCAACTCCTGCACCGTGCCCGACCGGCGGATGAACCGCTTGGCGCCGGTCATTTCCCATCCGCCGTCGATCGCGCGCGCGCTGTCCGCCGACAGGATGGAGGACAATATGCCGCCGGTGCGTTCATAGACGCGGACATTGCCCAGACGGACGGTGCCCCCCGCGGTTTCGACCGTGCCCGCGTTGATCAGGTCGTCGCCCGCGCGCACCCAGATATTGCTCCGCACGCCATTGTCGCGCGGCACCTGGGCATAGTCGACCTTTTGCCAGGCGTTGAGCGAGGCGTTGGCGCGCGCGACGATGCGTTCGTTGAAGGCGAAACTGATCGCGGCGACCAGCAAAGCGGCCAGGAACAGCGGCGCCAGCACCTGATGCGCCGACATGCCCGACGACTTCATCGCGATGACTTCGCTGTTCTGGTTCAGCGTCGCCAGCGTCAGGATCGTCCCGAGCAGCACCGAAAAGGGCAGGAAGGTCTCGACGATCTGCGGAAAGCGCAGCCCGACATAGCGCCACACCTCGGCATCGCCATTGCCGGCGACCGACAGGATCTTGCCGCTCTCGCCGAGCAGGTCGAGCGTCTGGAGCACCATGACGAGCGCGAACAGGATCGCAAAGGTGCGGATCAGGAACAGCCGCCCGACATAGATCGCCATGGTGCGCGATGGGAAAAACGACAGCTGGTGCATCAGGCGGCCCGTTGCTTGCGCTCGAAAATCTTGGCGAGCTTGCGGATTTTCTGCCCCGCCTTGGCCGCGACGCGCTCCAGCGCGCCGATCGGCTGGCCGCCCGGCACATGCGCGACGGTGTAATACATCCAGATCGCCAGCGCGGTGAACAGCAGGAAGGGCACCCACAGCGCGATCAGCGGGTCGATCGTCCCGCGCGCGCCCAGATCCTCCGCATATTCGTTGATCTTGTGCTGCGTCACCAGCAGCACGATCGACAGGAAGACGCCCAGCGACGATGTCGATCGCTTGGGCGGTATCGCCAGCGCGATCGCGATCAGCGGGACGAGGAACATCGCGGCCACCTCGACGATCCGGAAATGGAAATTGGCGCGCGATTCCAGCCGCGTCGCCAGGGGTTCGGCGCGGTCCTTGCCCACGACGAACAATTCGGGGATCGTCAATTCGCGGTCGGCGCCGCCGCGCAGCCGGAACGCCTCGATCTTGGGCAGCGGGATGGGCAGGTCGTGATTGTCGAAGGTCAGGACGCGGGGCACCGCGAATTTGGGCGATTCGTGGATCAGCACGCCCTTGGTCAGCCGCAGGATGATCGTGTTCGGATCGTCGGTGGCCAGGAATTGTCCGCGCGCCGCGGTCGCCGAAACCGCCTGTCCGTCGCGGTTCTGCCCGCGCACGAAAATGCCGTCGAGCCGCCGCCCTTCGTCGTGGCTCGCCTCGATCCGCAGCGTCATGCGGTCGCCCAATTTGGTGAATTCGCCGACCTTGATCGACGCGCCGAGCGCCCCCGACCGCAGCTCGAACTGCAGGCCTTCATAGGCATAGCGCGCATAGGGCTGGATGAAACCGACGATGGCAAGGTTGAGCGCCGCCAGCGCGATCGCATAGGCATAGGGGACGCGGAGCAGCCGCCCGAAACTCATCCCGACGCCCTTCAGCACGTCGAGTTCGCTGGACGTGGCGAGGCGGCGAAAGGCCAGCAGAATGCCGAGCATCAGGCCGATCGGGATGCCCAGCGACAGATATTCGGGGATCAGATTGGCGAGCATGCGCCACACGACGCTGACCGGGCCGCCTTCCGTGGCGACGAAATCGAACAGCCGCAGCATCTTCTCCAGCACCAGCAGCATCGCCGACAAAACGAGGGTGCCAAGCATGGGAAAGAAGATCAGCCGTGCGATGTAGCGATCGATGGCAGGTATCTTATTCAATCTTTCGTCGCCCCATCACCATGATTTGGCCGCAAATGTTTCCGATATGCCGATTCAAGGGCGACAGGGACCCGTGCCGGCGTGGCTGGCATGGGGTATAGCCACTGGGAGCTAATGCGTCATGTCGAAATTTATCTCGGCTTCTCTGGGCATTGCTCTGCTGATCGCCGCGACTGCGGCGCAGGCGGAGGGACAGGTTCTGTCGAACGATCTGTCGAAATGCCGGAACGGCCCGTCCACCCTGGTCCAGATCCATGGACTGAAAGCCGCGACCGGCAAGATTCGCGTGCAAAGCTATCGCGCCACGCAGGCGGACTGGCTGACCAAAGGCCGCTGGATCAACCGGATCGAAGTGCCCGCGCGCGACGGATCGATCACCGTCTGCGTGCCGCTGCCCGAAGCCGGCAGCTATGGCATCGCGGTGCGGCACGACGTCAACGGCAACGGCAAGACCGATCTGCGCAGCGACGGCGGCGGAATGTCGAACAATCCGAGCATCAACATTTTCAACCTCGGCAAGCCGAGCTACAAGAAGACGGCCTTCTCGGTCGGGTCTGCGCCGAAGACGATCTCCATCACCATGAAATATATGTAAGGCGCGATGGCCAGCGTCGCGCTCCTTTCGAATCCGCGGTCGACGGGCAACCGCGCCTTGTTGCCGCGGGTTCGCGAATATTGCGCCGCGCATCCCGACATTTTCCACTATGAGGTCGAAAATGTCGACCAGATCGGCGAGGCGATCCGCACCATCGCGATGGTGTCGCCGCGCGTCGTCGCCATCAACGGCGGCGACGGAACGGTGCAGGCGGCGCTGACCGAACTATATTCGGGCGGCCATTTCGGCGGATCGCCGCCGCCGGTCGCGGTGCTGCCGAACGGCAAGACCAATTTGATCGCGCTCGATCTGGGTGCCGAGGGCAACCCGATCCAGGCGCTGGAACGCGTCGTCGAACTGGTCGAAACCGGCGACATCGACGATCATGTCGTGCAACGCCAGCTGATCGCGCTGGACAGCGGCGAGGAACGGCCGGTGCTCGGCATGTTCCTGGGCGGCGCCTATCTGGCCGACGTCATGCTCTATTGCCGGCACCGCATCTATCCGCTGGGGCTGCCCAATGGCGTGTCGCATTTCCTGGCCGCGACGCTGGCGCTGTTCGCGATCGTCTTCGGGCTGGGCGGCGGACGGCTGCCGCCCAAGCCGGAGGCGATGACCGTCTCGCTGGTTCGGCAGGGCGTCTATCAGGGCAAATTCTCGCTGCTGATCGTGACGACGCTGGAAAAACTGCTGCTCAGCATCCGCACCAGCGACAGTCACGGCAGCAACGGTCATATGAAATTGCTCGCCGTCGACCGCAGCGTCGGTGCGCTGTTCCGGATGCTCGGCGCGACCTGGCGCGGAACGCTGGGCAAGAAGGAACTGGCCGGCGTCCATTTTCAGCAAGGCGACGAGATTCGCATCGAAGGCGAACGGTCGAACGTGATCCTGGACGGCGAAATCTTCGAAGCGAAAAACGGCAGTCCGATCATCCTCACCTCGACGCAGCCGGTGCCCTTCCTGCGCCTTGCCGCCTGAGCGCGCCGCGATGGCCGATATCGCCGACCTGGTCCGTCAGGAATTGTCGACCCCGGTCGATCCCCGCGTCACCGCGATGGCGGCGGCGATCGCCGCGCAATATCCGGGCAGCGCGCGGGCGGTCCTGTTTTACGGCAGCTGCCTGCGCGAGACGCAGCTCGACGGGCTGATGCTCGATTTCTACCTGGTCGTCTCCGACTATGGCGATGCCTATCCGAAACGCTGGATGGCGGCCGCGAACCGGCTGATTCCGCCGAATGTCTTTCCCTTTCAGGCCGATGGCCTGATCGCGAAATATGCGGTCCTCAGCGAAGCCGATTTCGACCGGCTGAACGGCCCCGCGACGCGCAATGTGTCGGTATGGGCACGCTTTGCCCAGCCGTCGCGGCTGGTATGGGCGGTCGACGACGCGGCGCGCGATCGGGCGGTGGCGGCGATCGCACAGGCGGCGCCGACATTGCTTGCGGCGGCGGGCCGGATCGCGGGCGAGGCGCCGCTGGACTGGTGGCGGCGCGCCTTTTCGCTGACCTATTCGGTCGAATTGCGCGCCGAGCGCGCGGGCCGCGCCCAGTCGGTCGTCGATGCCGACCGCGCCCGGTACGACGCGTTCAGCATGCCGGCGATGTCCGCCATCCCGGCCGGGGCGAAAGGCGGCGGCTGGGCGCGGCGACGGCTGGAGGGCAAGGCGCTCAGCATCCTCAGGCTGGCCAAGGCCAGCCTGACCTATGCGGGCGGGATCGATTATCTGGCGTGGAAGATCAACCGCCACGCCGGGACGCAGATCGAGATCAAGCCCTGGCAGCGCCGCTGGCCGCTGGTCGCGGCGCTGACGCTGGTGCCGCGTCTGGTGCGCAGCGGCGCCGTCCGCTGATCTTCGCCGGACGCCGGGTTAGGGACGGCCTCAGGCGCGCTCGCTGGCGCGCAATTCGCTCGACCGCCGGATCGCCTGGTCCAGCTGCGTCAGGGTAAAGGGCTTTCGCAGCACGTCATGGTTGCCGAATGCGGCGATGTCGCTGGCATCGCCGGCAAATCCGGTGACGAACAATATGCGCAGTTCGGGCCACCGCCGCTTCAGATCCTCGACCATCTCGGGGCCGGTTCGTTCGGGCATCAACACGTCGCTCAGGATCAGGTCGAAACCGCCATGCTGTTCGACCAGCGTTTCGGCCTCCAGCGGATTGTCGCACGCGACCGCCCTGTGGCCGAGTTCGGTTACGGCATCGACGGTCGCGGTCAGCACGCGTTCGTCATCCTCGACGACCAATATGTGCAGCGCCTCGGCCGCGTTGACCGCCGCCTGGGCATCGCTGCCCGGTTCGGCGTCGGCGGGCACGGCGTCGGGCCGGGCCACCGGCAGCAACATCGCGACGCTGGTCCCTTCGCCGACCGCGGAATTGATCTGCACCTCGCCCCCCGACTGGCGGCAGAAGGCGAAGACCTGGCTCATGCCCAGCCCGGTGCCCTGTCCCGCGGGCTTGGTGGTGTAGAAGGGGTCGAAAACGCGTTCCAGCACCTCGGGCGTCATGCCGCAGCCGGTGTCGATGACCTGCACCGCGATGGCCGCCGTGTCTTCCTGTTCGTCGCGCAGCGTCCGGATGGTCAGCGATCCGTGACCGTCCATCGCATCGCGTGCGTTGACCGCAAGGTTGAGCAGGGCATTTTCGAACTGCTGCCGG
Source organism: Sphingopyxis macrogoltabida (assembly GCA_003241685.1). Lineage (GTDB taxonomy): Bacteria > Pseudomonadota > Alphaproteobacteria > Sphingomonadales > Sphingomonadaceae > Sphingopyxis > Sphingopyxis macrogoltabida_A. Next base: position 50,767 of record QFPJ01000020.1, on the reverse strand, counting down.
TCGATCCAGCACGCGAGGTCGCCGGCCCGCAAATCGAGCGTCAGCGCGATGCGGTCGCCGATCGTCCGCTCGATCAACTGGGCAAAGGCGGCGATGCATTCGTCGACCGGCGTCATTTCGGGCCGTGCCGGTTCGGCGCGCGAAAAGGTCAGCAGGCGGCGTGTCAGATCGGCGGCCCGGTTGGCCCCGTCCAGCGCATTGTGCAGATGGCGCTGCGCCTTGTCGGGCGCGTCCGACAGCCACCGCTGCGCCAGTTCGAGCCCGCCGACGACCACCGCCAGCATATTGTTGAAGTCATGCGCGATACCGCCGGTAAGCTGGCCGACCGCCTCCATCTTCTGCGCCTGGCGCAATTGCGCCTCGGCGGCCGCGCGTTCGTTCATCTCGTTCCGCAGCGCCGCGTTGGCCTGTTCCAGTTCGCCGGTGCGTTCGTTGACCGCGGCTTCCAGTTGCGTCGCGCGGTCGCTTTCGACAATCTGTTCGCGCCGCGCCGCGCGCCGTTCGCCTTCCGCCCGGACCAGCGATACGGTCGCCGCGATCGCGATCACCGCGGCGGCGGCGCCCAACAGCGAAAACAGCAGGATCGCCTGATTCAGACTGGCGCGGTCGGCCGCCGCCAGCCGGTTGCGTTCGGAAAGCAGGCGGCGTTCGTTGCGGATCAGTTCGGTCAGCAGCCGGTCGATGCGGATCAGCGCGGCGTCGTGGCCGGCGGCATTATATTTGGAGATGGCGGCGACGGTCTGATTGTAATTGGCGCTGAGCGCGGCGTCGCCAAGCTGGGCGCCGCGGCGGTCGAGTTCGGTCGTCAGCCGGGCGACCAGTTCGGCCTGCGGCGGATTGTCGCGCACGTTGCGGGTCAACAACGTCAGATATTGCCGCGCCAGGCCCCATTGCTGTTGATAGACGCGGCCGTCCTCCTTCTGCAATCCGACCGCGAAGCGGCCGAGCGCGGCTTCGGCGCGCGCCAGCGCGGCGTCGAGCGAACGGGTCTGCGAAATCACTTCCAGGCTGTGCGCCTGCCAGCCGAGCGAGCGGTCGTAATTGTCGTTGGCGCGCGAAAGCAGCACGACGAGTGCCGCGACAACCCCCGTCAGGATCGCCCCCAGTCCGATCGCCAGCCAGAAACGGAACCGTTCCTGCCTGCCCTCGCCGTCGCTGTCGATATCCCGCTCGAACACGCGACCGTCTTACCGGACATGGACGACAGCGCAAAGCGGTGAACGGAGCCGCAAGGATGGCCGCGCTCGGTTCGCCGCGAAAAGGAATCCGCTGATCGGCCCGTGCGGCGCGATCAGCCGATGATGCCGACGCGTTTGCCGGCGCGTTCGAAGCGCCCCAATATCTCGCCGACCTGTTCGCTGGAATGTTCGGCGCACAGCGAACAGCGCAGCAGCGTCATGCCGGCCGGGGTCGCGGGCGGGCGGGCGAGGTTGACGTACAGCCCTTCTTCCAGCAGCGCCTCCCACATCATCGCGCCCCTTTCGAGGTCGGGCATGATGACGGCGATGATCGCCGATTGCGGTTCGTCGGTGCCCAGCGTGAAGCCGAGGTCGCGCAGCCCCTTGTGCAGCGTCTTGCTGTTTTCCCACAGGTGCGCCCGCTTGTTCGACCCGTGCATCAGCTTGCGGACGCTCGTCGCGGCGGTCGCGACGACGCTGGGCGGCAGCGACGCGGTGAACACATAGGGGCGGCAGACGAGCCGCATGATCTCGAACTTCGGATGGTTCGACACGCAGAAGCCGCCGACCGTGCCGACGCTCTTCGAAAAGGTGCCGATCACGAAATCGACGTCGTCCAGCACGCCCTGCGCTTCGGCGACGCCGCGGCCATGTTCGCCGATGAAGCCCATCGAATGCGCTTCGTCGACCAGCACCATCGCGCCGTTTTCCTTGGCGATACGGACCATCCTGTCGAGCGGGGCGACATCGCCCAGCATCGAATAGACGCCCTCCAGCACCACCAGCTTGCCGGCTTCGGGGGGCAGGCGCTTCAGCCGCTTTTCCAGCGCCTCGACGTCATTGTGGCGAAAGGCGACGATTTCGGCGTCGCCCATCTTGCACCCGTCATAGATGGACGCATGGCTGTCGATGTCGAGGATGACATAATCGCCCTTGCCCGCGATCGTCGAAATGATGCCGAGGTTCGCCTGATATCCGGTCGAAAACACCATGGCATGATCCATGGCGTAAAATTCCTTCAGCGCGTCCTCGCACGCCTTGTGCCCCTGATAGGTGCCGTTGAGCACGCGGCTGCCGGTCGTGCCGCTGCCGAATTTCCGCAGCGCATCCTCGCCCGCGGCGATGACGTCCGCGTCGAAGGTCATGCCCATATAATTATAGGTGCCGAGCAGGATCGTCTCGCGCCCGTTGCAGATCGCGACGGTCGGCGACAGCACCTTTTCCATCACCAGGCCGAACGGGTCGGTGACGCCGGTCGCGAGCAGCGCCTCGCGCTGTCGACCGCCTTGCAGGCGCTCAGGGTAGATTAAAGTCGAGATGCCCGTCGCCCTTGCGCGATCCCGATGGGTGCCTCGGCCTCGCTCGACACGAACGGGAAAAAATGGTCAGCCTTGCAGCTTCTCGACGGCGGCGATGAGCTGGCCGACATTCTCGATCTCGGCCTGCTGGTTCATGCTGATGATGATGTCGAACGTATCTTCGACCTCGGCGACGAAATCCATGACGGTCAGGCTGTCCCATTCGAGGTCGCCGGCAAAGGTCGTCGCGTCGCCAAGGTCGACGCCCTTCTTGTTGAAAGGGCCGATCAGGCCGTAAATCTGGTCCTTGAGGGGGGTGCTCATCGGGTGCGTCCCATATAGAAAGAATGTTGCGCGCGGGCATGCCGCGATGCGGTTCGCTTGGCAAGCGAATGCGGCGGGAATCGGGCAGCATCTTGCCGTTCGCGGCGCTTCATGTCATCGATGCGGCGGGTGGCCCGCGGCGTCCGGGGCAGGGGATGGAACGATATGGGCAGCGAAACATCGGACAGCACGCCGGACCGGCCGGCCATTTCCTTTCCGCCGAACGCCGTGCATCTGGTGCGCACGAACCAGCAGGTCACGATGCAATTGTCGCAGATGGCCGATCAAAAGGCGTCGATCCTGATGGGCGCGACCTTCGTCGTCTTCACGCTGGCGATCGGGCAGGCGCGCGGCGGCGGCGGGGCGCTTGCCATGCCGCTGACCATCCTGGCGACCTTTTCCTTCCTGTCGGCCCTGCTCGCGATTTCCGCGGTGCTGCCGCGCGTCGGCAAGGCGCCGCCGATCGTCTACCGGGACGGCAAGGACCACAGCAACCTGCTGTTCTTCGGCCGTTTCGCGCAGATGGAGGAGGATGAGTTCATCGATGCGGTCAAGGCGCGGCTGCGGACCGAAGAAGACCTGTATGAAACGATGCTGCGCGATACCTATCAGAACGGCGTCGTCCTCGCCCGGCGCAAATATCGCTACCTCGCTTATGCCTACCGCCTGTTCGTCGTCGGCCTGACGCTGACCTTCGTCGCCTTTGCGGTGGAAATGGCGATGCTCTGGAGCCAATGAGGCGCTGACGCATTGGAACGGCGATGACCGACGTCTTCATCAGCTACAAGCGCGAGGAGCGGGCGCGCTGTGTCGCGATCTACAACGCGCTCGTCGACCTGAAACTGTCGGTCTGGTTCGACGCGCATATCGAGCCGGGCACCGATTTCGACCGCGAGATCGAGCGCGAGGTGCGCGGCGCGAAGGCGGTGCTGGTCCTGTGGTCCGCGCGCGCCGCCGACAGCGACTGGATCCGCGCCGAGGCGCGCACCGGGCGCCAGAACGAACGGCTGGTCGCGGCGCGGCTCGACGATTGCCTGCCGCCGCTGGAATTCGCGTCGGTGCAGGCGGTCGACCTGTTCGACAATCCGCATTTCCAGTCGGGCGACGGCTGGCGCCAGATCGTCGGGCGGATCGGCCGCCTCGTCGGCCGGCCGGGGATCGGCGATTATATACGCTGCGAACAGGCGGCGGATGCGGGGCTGTGGCGCGGGTGGATCGCCGCCAACCCGGATGACCCGCTGGCCGGCCATGCGCGGCAGCGACTCGACATGCTCGCGGGGCGGGCGGACGCTTCGCCGCCGCCCCCCGCCGCCGCGCCGCCGCCCCCGGCCGAAGGCGCCATGGCCGCGACGCGGCCCGCCCGCGCGCCGACGCGGCCCCTGTGGCCCATCGTCGCGGGCGGCGTCGTCCTGGCCGCCGTGATCGCCGTGCTGCTGATGCGCGGCGACCCGTCGCAAACCGCCGCATCGCCTCCGTCCGAAGCGGCGCCGGTCGCCGCGCCGGCGCCGTCCGACCTGCCCGTGCTGCCGCCACCGGCCGAGGTGGTGCCGATGGCCGAGGCAGGGGGCGGGCAGCCGATCTTCTGCCGGCCCGACAAGCCGTTCCTGCTCTATTTCCTGCCGCAGCGCACCGACATGCCGCCGGTCGGCAATCTGGCGATCAGCAATGTGTGGCTGGCCTGGCGCGGCTGCCGGGGCCCGGTCCGCGTCGAAGGGCATGTCGAAAGCGGCGGCACATCGGCGCAGGCGATGGCCGACAGCCAGCGCATGGCGGACATCGTCGCCAACGAACTGCGCGCCAAAGGCATCGATCCCCGGGCGATCGCGACCCAGGGGTTCGGCGCCGCGCGGCCGCTCGTCTCGAAAGACGCGGAGCCGGGCGACAGCCGCCGCGTCGAAGTCTATCTCGACCCGCCAAAGTGACGCGCGGACGTGACGCGCGGACGTGGCGCGTCGGCATGACGCGGTGTTCGGCGCCGGGAAAGCGCCGGTCCGGCCGCCCATTGTGGCCTTAATGCCACCCCGGCGGACAATCGGCAGCGGGCGGTCAACCCCCGCTTGAACGGCTTGGCGCCCGCGCCTATCCGGTCCGGCTGTGTTGCACCAGCCTGCCCCCCTGACCGCGGATCGTCCGCAGGGTTTCGGCGCGGAATTCCGCGCGACGCTGGCGCTTGCCGTGCCGCTGGCCGCCGCGAATCTGCTCCAGATGATGGTCCATGCGATCGACGTCATCTTCGTGGCCAGGCTCGGCGACACCGACCTTGCGGCCTCGTCGCTCGGCATTTCGGTCTTCGGGCTTCTGCTGTGGACGGGAACCGGCCTGGCCAGCGCGGCGGCGCCGTTGATCGCCGCCGAAATCGGCCGCCGCAAGCACAGCGTGCGCGAGGTGCGCCGCACCGTCCGCATGGCGCTGTGGCTCAGCGTGCTCGTTTCGATCCTGTTCATGGGCGTCTGCGCGGCGGGCGGGCCGATCATGCGCGCGACCGGGCAGCCGGAGGAACTGACCGCGCGCGCGGCCGGCTTCCTCCTGATCGTGATGTTCGGCATGTTTCCGATGATCGCGGCGGCGGTGCTGCGCATCTTCGTCTCGGCGCTCGGTCGCCCGGGAATCGCGACCGCGATCACCTTCGGCGCGCTGTTCGTCAACGCGCTGGGCAATTGGGCGCTCGTCTTCGGCAACCTCGGCATGCCCGCGCTCGGCCTGCACGGATCGGCGCTGTCCAGCGTGATCACCTCGGTCCTCATCCTGCTCGCCTATGTCATGGTTATCCAGGGTGACCGGCGGCTCCGCCGCTATCGCCTGTTCGGCAACTGGTGGCGCAGCGAATGGGGCCGCTTTTTCGAAATGCTGCGGATCGGCACCCCGATCGCGCTGACCATATTGGCCGAAGCCGGGCTGTTCACCGGCGCCGCCTTTCTGATGGGGCGGATCGGCGAGGCCGAGCTTGCCGGGCACACCATCGCGCTGCAGGTCGCGGCGCTGGCCTTTCAAATTCCCTTCGGCGTCGCGCAGGCGGCGACGATCCGCGTCGGGCTGGCCTATGGCGCCCGCGACCATCGCGGAATCGCGCTGGCGGGTCAGGCGTCGCTGTTGCTCGGCATCGGTTTCATGGGCTTCACCGCGCTGCTGATGTGGCTGTTCCCCGGCCCGGTGCTGTCGATCTATGTCGATGTCGACGCGGCGCGCAACGCGGCGATGGTCGGCTTTGCGATGCAATTCCTGATCATCGCCGCCGCGTTCCAGCTCTTCGACGGCGCCCAGGCGGTCGCGGCCGGGGTGCTGCGCGGGCTGCAGGACACGCGCGTGCCGATGATCATCGCCATATGCGGTTACTGGATCGCGGGTTATGGCACCGCAATCTACCTCGGCTTCTGGACCCCGCTGGCGGGTGTCGGCGTGTGGATCGGGCTGGCCGTGGGGCTGGTCGTGGTGTCCGCGGTGCTGCTCATGCGCTGGCGGATGCGCGACCGTCTCGGTCTGCTCCCGGCCTGACGCAAAAAAGTTGATGGACTCCGCTTGACGGTCTTTTGACTCCGACCCATATGCCCGCCTGTTAGCACTCTTACTTGCTGAGTGCTAAAAGCCTATCATCGCATAATGGAGGGAGTTCCATGGCTCAGTTTCGTCCGCTGCACGACCGCGTGCTTGTCCGCCGTATCGAAGCCGAAGAAAAGACGGCTGGCGGCATCATCATTCCCGATACCGCCAAGGAAAAGCCGCAGGAAGGCGAAGTCGTCTCCGTCGGCACCGGCATCAAGGCCGAAGACGGCAAGGTCACGCCGCTCGACGTCAAGGCCGGCGATCGCATCCTGTTCGGCAAATGGTCGGGCACCGAAGTCAAGGTCGACGGCGAAGAGCTGTTGATCATGAAAGAATCGGACATCCTCGGCGTCATCGCCTGAGGACAGGCTTTCCGCCGCGGCGGAAACGCGATTTCAGAGTGAAGTTACGCAGTTTTCTGCGATTTTTTAGAAGGAAGCAATCATGGCTGCCAAGGACGTTAAATTTTCGCGCGACGCGCGCGAACGCATCCTGAAGGGCGTCGACATCCTCGCCGACGCCGTCAAGGTCACGCTGGGCCCCAAGGGCCGCAACGTCGTGATCGACAAGAGCTTCGGCGCGCCCCGCATCACCAAGGACGGCGTCAGCGTCGCCAAGGAAATCGAACTGAAGGACAAGTTCGAAAATATGGGCGCGCAGATGCTGCGCGAAGTCGCCAGCAAGGCGAACGACAAGGCCGGCGACGGCACCACCACCGCGACCGTTCTGGCCCAGGCGATCGTGCGCGAAGGCATGAAATCGGTTGCCGCCGGCATGAACCCGATGGACCTGAAGCGCGGCATCGACCTCGCTGTCACCAAGGTCGTTGAGGATCTCGCCAGCCGTTCGACCCCGGTTTCGGGCAATTCGGAAATCGCCCAGGTCGGCATCATCTCGGCCAACGGCGACACCGAAGTCGGCGAAAAGATCGCCGAAGCGATGGAAAAGGTCGGCAAGGAAGGCGTCATCACGGTCGAGGAAGCCAAGGGTCTCGAATTCGAACTCGACGTCGTCGAAGGGATGCAGTTCGACCGCGGCTATCTGTCGCCCTACTTCATCACCAACCCGGAAAAGATGATCGTCGAACTCGCCGATCCCTATATCCTGATCTTCGAAAAGAAGCTGTCGAACCTTCAGTCGATGCTGCCGATCCTCGAAGCGGTCGTGCAGTCGGGCCGTCCGCTGCTGATCATCGCCGAGGATATCGAAGGCGAAGCGCTCGCGACCCTCGTCGTCAACCGCCTGCGCGGCGGCCTGAAGGTCGCGGCCGTCAAGGCGCCGGGCTTCGGCGATCGCCGCAAGGCGATGCTGCAGGACATCGCGATCCTGACCGCCGGCGAAATGATCAGCGAAGACCTGGGCATCAAGCTCGAGTCGGTCACGCTGAACATGCTGGGCCAGGCCAAGCGCGTCACCATCGACAAGGACAACACCACCATCGTCGACGGTGCGGGTGAAGCCGAAGCGATCAAGGGCCGCGTCGAACAGATCCGCGCCCAGATCGAAACGACCACGTCGGATTACGACCGCGAAAAGCTGCAGGAACGTCTGGCGAAGCTCGCCGGCGGCGTTGCGGTGATCAAGGTCGGCGGTGCGACCGAGGTCGAGGTGAAGGAACGCAAGGATCGCGTCGACGACGCGCTGCACGCGACCCGCGCCGCGGTCGAGGAAGGCATCGTCCCCGGTGGCGGCACCGCGCTCCTCTACGCGACCAAGGCTCTCGACGGGCTGAAGGGCGCCAACGACGACCAGACCCGCGGCATCGACATCGTCCGCAAGGCGATCGAAGCGCCGCTGCGCCAGATCGCAGCCAACGCCGGCCACGACGGTGCGGTTGTCGCCGGCAATCTGCTGCGCGAAAACAACCAGGATCAGGGCTTCAACGCCGCGACCGACGTTTATGAAAATCTGAAGGCCGCTGGCGTCATCGACCCGACCAAGGTCGTGCGCACCGCGCTTCAGGACGCCGCGTCGGTGTCGGGCCTGCTGATCACCACCGAAGCCGCTGTCAGCGAGCTGCCGGAAGACAAGTCGGCCGTTCCCGCGATGCCGGGCGGCATGGGCGGCATGGGCGGCATGGACTTCTAAAAGTCCGTATCGTTCGGCGCTCAGTCGAATAAGGAAGGGGCCGGGGCAGAAATGCGCCGGCCCTTTTTTCATCGTCAGCTGAACCCTTCGACAAGTTCAGGACAGGCTTGATCCGGGATCTATCCGGCGAAGGTGCGACAAGACGAAATGGGGCGGGCGAGCCATTGCCAGTTCATGCTGTCGGCCATAGCTTGGCGGCGATGATGTTCGTCTTTGCCTTCGCCATGCTCGCCGTACCGCAGTCCGCGGCCGCTGCCCCGCCGCCCATCGAACGCTGCGGCTATCGCATCGTGCACCGCTATCCGCACGACGCGACCAGCTTCACCCAGGGCCTGTTCTGGAGCGACGGGCATCTTTACGAAGGCACCGGCCAATATGGCGCCTCGCGCGTCGCGCGGCTCGACCTTGCGACCGGCAAGGCGCTGGCGCAGACGAAACTTCCCGCCGATCAGTTTGGCGAGGGCATCACGCGCTGGGGCGACCAGATCATCGGCGTGACCTGGCGCGGCGGGGCGGGGCATCGCTGGTCGATCAGGGATCTGAAACGCACGGGCGGTTTTCGCTACGATGGCGAGGGCTGGGGCGTGACGATGGTCGAGGACCGGCTGGTGCTGAGCGACGGGACGGCGGACCTGCGCTTCTTCGATCCCGCGACGATGACACAGCAGCGGCGCGTGACGGTGCGCTTCGGCGGCCGGCCGCTGGCGATGCTCAACGAGCTGGAGACGGTGGGCGGCGAGATCTGGGCCAATGTCTGGATGACCGACATGATCGTGCGGATCGATCCCGCCAGCGGCGAGGTCCGCTCCTTCGTCGATCTGTCGGGTTTGAAACAGGACGCCGGCGCGACCGGGGGCGACAGCGTGCTCAACGGCATCGCCTGGGATGCGAAGAAGAAGCGCTTGTTCGTGACCGGCAAATATTGGCCGAAACTCTACGAGATCGCGCTGGCCGACTGCCGCTAGGGTCGCGACCCCTGGGCGGGCGGATTATTTCGCGGCGGGGGCGTCGTCCGCCGACGCTTGTGCGGTCGCCTCGTCGCCGTCGCGGCTTTCCAGCATGGCCGCGGCATCGTCGAGCGCCTTGGCTTCGCTGACCGTCACGCCGCCGGGGCCGGGTTCGTTGTCGGTGCGGCTGCAGGCGCCCAGCAAAAGCGCCGGCGCCAACGACGCAAGCCATATGGTGCGCATCTTTCCCCCGATCATGTCCGCTCCCTCCTCATGCCAAGCAAAAGGGCCCCATCCGGCAGGATGGAGCCCCTCTCTATCAGCCCGAAGGCCAGCCCGCGACTTACTGCTTGTCGTTGGCTTCGGCCTTCTTGGTTTCTGCGGCGATCTTGTCGCCGGCATTCGACGCGGCGTCGCCCGCGGCGTTTACCGTGCCTTCGATGGCGTTGCCCGCATCCGATGCTGCGCCTTCGACGGCGGCGCCGGCGTCCTTCGCCGCGGCGGCGGTCGCATCGGCGGCATCGGCGGCGCCATCGGCCATTGCGTCGCCGGCGGCGGCGGCGTCATTCGCCATGGCGTCGGCGGCTTCCGACGTTTCCTGCTGCGTCGTTTCCGAGCAGGCGGTCAGGCTGAAAGCCGCAGCGGCCATCGAGGCGATGATGAACTTACGCATATGAAATCCTTTCGATGTACAGATGGTCGGCGCGCCAACCCCTGGCCAAAAACCTAGCGGTCGTCGAAACGCTTGGCAACCGGACCGGTTCCGGCGGCCGTGGATAAAAGGGGGCGCGAAGAACAGAGGGCGGATAAAAGGGGGCGCGAAGAACAGAGGGCCGCCAGCCGAAGCCGACGACCCCCCGTTTCAGACTTATGGTTCAGTCTGAATGATGGCCGGACCGGCGAAGGTCCGGACAATCTTACTTCTTGGCTTCTTCGACGGCAGCCTTGGCAGCGTCGGTCGCTTCCTGGGCAGCGCCGGCAGCTTCGGCGGCCTTGTCGGTCGCGGTCGCGGCATCGCCCGCAGCAGCGGCGTCGGTCGCGGTGGCGGCGGCGTCGGTCGCCGTGGCGGCCGCGTCGGCGGCGCCTTCAGCCGCTTCCATCGCGCCGTCGGCAGCGCCTTCGACCGTTTCGGTCGTGTCGGTGGTCGCCGCTTCGTCGGCAGCCTTTTCGGCGCACGCGGCGAGGCCCAGCGAGGTGGCGAGGACGAGCGACAGAGTGATCGACTTCTTCATATGGGAATACCCCTCTCGATTGAACTGATCGACCGGCATACGGATACGAACAATTCGATCCGGCAAATTGCCAATCGCTCGCAGAATTACCGTTTCCAAAAACCGCGTGCAACGCCCTTTTTGGAAAGCGGGCTTGCGATTCGTCGCATTCGCGTCCACCGGCTCGCTGGCGCCGCCTCTCAAGCGGCTTCGCGTTCGGTTGACCGGATATAAAGAAAGCTTTATATGTTGGTTCGTGAACGCGCTTCTCGACATTTTCAGGGCCTTGGCCGACCCGACGCGCTTGCGAGTCGTCGCCCTGTTGCGCGAGATGGAACTGGCGATAGGCGAACTGGCGATCGTGCTGGAGCAAAGCCAGCCGCGCGTATCGCGCCATGTCCGCATATTGGTCGAGGCCGGGATCATCGAACGGCGGCGCGAGGGAAGCTGGGTTTTCCTGCGCGTGGCGCAGGGCGGCGCGGTCGGGGATATCATCCGTCAGGCCGAAAGCTGGCCCTTTTCGGCGCGCGAGGCGCTGGTCATCGCGCATGATGCGCGGCGCCTGACGGCGATCCGCGCCGAACGGGCCGCGGCGGCCGAACGCTATTTCGCCGACCATGCCGCCGAATGGGACGCGATCCGGTCGCGCCATGTCGCGGAAAGCGAGGTGGAGGCGGCGATGCTGGCGATGATGCACAATCGCAAGCTGGGCCATCTGCTCGACATCGGGACCGGCACCGGCCGCATGGCCGAAATCTTCGCGCCGACCGCGCGCCGTATCACCGCACTCGACCGCAGCCCCGAAATGTTACGGATCGCGCGCGCGAAACTGGCCGAACAGGGCGTGCCGATCGATCTGGTGCAGGGCGATTTCCTGCATCTGCCGATCGGCGATGCCTGTATCGACAGCGTCGTCATCCATCAGGCGCTGCATTTCGCGCAGGAACCCGACCGGGTGATCGCGGAGGCGGGGCGCGTGCTGCGCGGCGGCGGTCATTTGCTGATCGTCGATTTCGCCCCGCATGAGGACGAGGATCTGCGGACCGTAGCGGCGCACGCGCGACTCGGTTTCTCGGACGCGCAGATTCGCGGCTGGTTCGCCTCGGCGGGCCTGCTGCTCGAAACCGCCCAGACGCTGGAAGGCGGCGAACTGGCGGTAAAGCTCTGGCTCGGGCGCCGCCGGAGCGATGAAGATCAACAGCCGGGCGTCCACGACGACGACGGCCAACGTAAAAGGTTCGCGGCATGACCACCCCCCTCGACTCTCTGGCGGAAGCGCGCCGCGCGGCGGCATCGCCGCTGTTCGCCAATCTCGACGGCGACATCGGCGTCAGCTTCGAATTTTTCCCGCCCAAGACGGAGAAGATGGAGGGGCAGCTGTGGGACACGTTCCGCACGCTCGAACCCCTGGCGCCGCGTTTCGTGTCGGTCACCTATGGTGCTGGCGGTTCGACCCGCGAGCGCACCCATGCGACCGTCGCGCGGATCGCCGCCGAAAGCGCGGTGCCGCCCGCCGCCCACCTGACCTGCGTCGAGGCGTCGCGGGCCGAAATCGACGAGGTGGCGCAGGCCTATTGGGACGCGGGGGTGCGGCATATCGTGGCGCTGCGCGGCGATGTGCCGGGCGGCGGTCCGTATCGGGCCCACCCGGAAGGCTATGCCAACACGATCGACCTGATCGCCGGTTTGAAGGCGATCGCGCCGTTCGACATTTCGGTCGCCGCCTATCCCGAGGTGCACCCCGATGCCGACTGTCCGCAGGCCGATCTCGACCATCTGAAGCGCAAGATCGATGCCGGCGGCGACCGGGCGATCACCCAATTCTTCTTTTCGCCCGATGCCTTTCTGCGCTTTCGCGATGCGGCGGCGGCGGCCGGGATCGACGCGCCGATCATTCCCGGCATCCTTCCGGTGTCGAATGTGTCGCAGACGCGGCGGATGGCCGACATGTGCGGCACCGCCATTCCCGCATGGATGGTCGCCCTGTTCGAAGGGCTGGACGATCATCCGGCGGCGCGCCAGCTGGTCGCCGCGACCGTTGCGGCGGAAATGTGCCGCCGCCTCTATGCCGGGGGTGTGCGCGACTTTCACTTCTACACGCTGAACCGCGCGGAACTCAGCTACGCCATCTGCCATCTGCTCGGGCTGCGCCCGGCGGTGATCAACGCCACGGAGAAAGCCGCATGACCGCCCGTGAAGCCTTGTTGGCCGCCGCGAAAGATCGCATCCTGATCACCGACGGTGCGTTCGGGACCGAAATCCAGAACTGGAAATTGTCCGAAGCCGACTATGCCGGCACGCTGGGGCTGTCGCATGATCAGAAGGGCAATAACGACATCCTCGCGCTGACGCGGCCCGATGTGCCCGAGAGCATTCATCGCGCCTATTTCGAGGCGGGCGCGGACATTGCCGAGACGAACACCTTCAGTGCCAACCGGATCAGCCAGGCCGATTATGGCGCCGAACATCTGGTGCGCGAGATCAACGTCGAGAGCGCCAGGCTGGCGCGGCGCGTCGCCGACGAGTTTCAGGCGAAGGATGGGCGGCCGCGCTTCGTCGCGGGCGCGATCGGCCCGACGAACAAGACGCTATCGCTGTCGCCGGATGTCAACGATCCCGGCTTTCGCGAGATCGATTTCGACCATTTGAAAGCGGTGTACCGCGAACAGATCGACGCGCTGATCGAGGGCGGGGTGGACTTCATCCTGATCGAAACGATCTTCGACACGCTCAATGCCAAGGCCGGGATCATGGCGACGATCGAGGCCGGGGACGCGCTGGGCCGCGACCTGCCGATCATGTTGTCGATGACGCTGACCGACCTGTCGGGCCGCAACCTGTCGGGCCATACGGTCGAGGCCTTCTGGCACGCCGTTCGCCATGCGCGGCCGCTGACGATCGGGCTCAACTGCTCGTTCGGCGCGACGCAGCTTCGCCCGCACGTCAAGACGCTCAGCGATATCGCCGACACGCTGATCATGGTCTATCCCAATGCGGGTCTGCCCAACGAACTCGGCGAATATGACGAATTGCCCGACACCACCGCCGGGCTGGTCGGGGAATGGGCGGGGCATGGCCAGGTGAACATCCTCGGCGGCTGCTGCGGATCGACGCCCGCTCACATCGCCGCGATGGCGAAGGCGGTTCAAGGGCTGCCCGGACGGGCGATCCCCAAGGTGCCCGTGCAGACGCGGCTGGCCGGGCTGGAACCTTTCACCATGGCGGCGTGACATTTCACCCCTCCCCTTCAGGGGAGGGGCCGGGGGGGGTGGGGTCTCGCGACCTTGCGCTACTCCGATAAACCCCACCCCAACCCCTCCCCTGAAGGGGAGGGGATTGAAAAGAAGATCATGACCGAAACCAACGCCTCCACCAACTTCGTCAACATCGGCGAACGCACCAATGTCACCGGATCGGCCGCGTTCAAGCGGTTGATCCTGGCCGACGATTTCACCGCGGCGGTCGAGGTCGCGCGCCAGCAGGTCGAAAATGGCGCCCAGGTGATCGACGTCAACATGGACGAAGGCCTGCTCGATGCCGAGCGGGCGATGACCACCTTCCTGAAACTGATCGCCGCCGAACCCGACATCGCGCGCATCCCGGTGATGGTCGACTCCTCGAAATGGGACGTGATCGAGGCGGGGCTGAAATGCGTGCCCGGCAAGCCGATCGTCAATTCGATCAGCATGAAGGAAGGCGAGGAGCCGTTCCTGGCGCATGCCAGAAAATGCATGGCCTATGGCGCCGCGGTCGTCGTCATGGCGTTCGACGAGGTCGGACAGGCGGATACCCAGGCGCGCAAGATCGAGATTTGCGAGCGCGCCTACAAGCTGCTGATGACCATCGGCTTTCCGCCGGAGGACATCATCTTCGATCCCAATGTCTTCGCGGTGGCGACGGGAATCGAGGAGCATGACAATTATGCCGTCGATTTCATCGAGGCGGTGAAGGAAATCCGCGTCCGCTGTCCGCATGTGCATTTTTCGGGCGGCCTGTCGAACCTGTCGTTCAGTTTTCGCGGCAACGAGATCGTGCGCCGCGCGATGCACAGCGTGTTCCTTTATTATGCGATCCCGGCCGGGCTCGACATGGCGATCGTCAACGCGGGGCAGCTCGACGTTTATGACACGATCGACCCCGAACTGAGGACGGCGTGCGAGGACGTCATCCTCAACCGCAAGGTGGAGGGCGAGGCGGAATCGCCGACCGAACGGCTGATCGCGATCGCCGAACGGTATAAGGGCAAGGACGCGGCGCAGGAAAAGGCAGCCGAGGAATGGCGCGGCTGGACCGCCGCAAAGCGGCTGGAACATGCGCTGGTCAAGGGCATCGATGCCTATGTCGTCGACGATACCGAAGAGATGCGGCTGGCGATGGACCGCCCGATCGAGGTCATCGAAGGCCCGCTTATGGATGGCATGAACGTGGTCGGCGACCTGTTCGGATCGGGCAAGATGTTCCTGCCGCAAGTCGTCAAGTCGGCGCGCGTGATGAAAAAGGCGGTGGCGCACCTGCTGCCCTTCATCGAGGCTTCAAAGGAACCGGGCGCGAAGGGCAAGGGCAAGGTCGTGATGGCGACCGTCAAGGGCGACGTGCACGACATCGGCAAGAATATCGTCGGCGTCGTGCTCCAGTGCAACGGCTTCGAGATCGTCGATCTGGGCGTGATGGTGCCATGGAACAGGATTCTGGAAGCCGCGAACGAGAATGACGCCGACATGATCGGCCTGAGCGGCCTGATCACCCCGTCGCTCGACGAGATGGTGACGGTCGCGGAGGAGATGCAGCGCGCGGGCATGACCATGCCGCTGCTGATCGGCGGGGCGACGACATCGAAGGTCCACACGGCGTTGCGGATCGACCCCGCCTATGAAGGGCCGGTGCTGCACGTCCTCGACGCGAGCCGCGCCGTCGGGGTCGCGACCTCGCTGGTCAGTTCGACCGGCCGCGACGCCTTTGTCGGAAGCTACAAGAGCGATTATGCCCATGTGCGCGACGCGCGCGCGGGCCGGGGGCAGAGCGCGCTGGTGCCCATCGCCGACGCGCGCGCGAACGGCTTCGCGCTCGACGAACATGCGCGGCCGGGACCGCCGGAAAAGCCCGGCATCCATGTGTTCGACGGCTGGGACCTGGCCGAACTGGTCGAATGGTTCGACTGGACGCCCTTCTTTCGCGCATGGGAACTGGCGGGCAATTATCCGGCGATCCTCGACGACGCGATCGTCGGCGAAAGCGCGCGCAGCCTGTATGCCGACGCCCGCGCGATGCTCGACAAGATCATCGGCGAAGGCTGGCTGAAGGCGCGCGGCGTCGTCGCCTTCTGGCCGTGCCGGCGCGAAGGCGACGACGTCGTCATCCACCTTGTGGAGGAAGAGCGCCACGTCCGCCTGCCCTTCCTGCGCCAGCAGATCGCGAAGCGCGAGGGGCGGGCGAACATGTGCCTCGCCGATTTCATCAGTCCCGACGGCGACTGGATCGGCGGCTTTTCGGTGGCCATCCACGGCATCGAACCGCATCTGGCGCGCTTCAAGGCCGCGCATGACGATTATAGCGACATCCTGCTGAAAGCGCTCGCCGACCGGTTTGCCGAAGCGTTGGCCGAGCGGCTGCACGCGCATGTCCGCACCGACCTGTGGGCCTATGCGCCCGGCGAGCAGCTGACGCCGGAGGCGATCATCAAGGAGGAATATCGCGGCATCCGCCCGGCGCCCGGCTATCCCGCCTGCCCCGACCACAGCCTGAAACCGACCCTGTTCGACCTGCTCGATGCGGGCCGGAATTCGGGCGCGACGCTGACCGAAAGTTTCGCGATGCTGCCGACCGCGGCGGTATCGGGCTTTTATTTCGCGCATCCCGACGCCAGCTATTTCGGTGTCGCGCGCGTCGGGCCGGATCAGCTCGCCGACTATGCGGAGCGGCGCGGCGTCGACATCGACACGGCGACGCGCTGGCTGCGGCCCAATCTCGATTAACGACACGCCCCGCGCCTGTCCGATATGGGGACAGGCGCGGGGTTAACCAGCTTCGCGAACGACTGGCGGCGCCAAATCGGTTATGGGCGCGGCATGATGACCCTGTTGTTCCGCCGGCCGTTGCTGCCGCTGCTCGCCCTTCCGCTGCTGTTCGCGCCGGCGCCGCTGCCCGCGCAGAGCGGCGGCGCGCCCTACAGCGTCGATGGACGCGGCTATAATCGCCTGCAGGATGCGATCGACGCGATCGGCGAGGGCGAGGGCACGATCCGCATCGCGCCGGGCTATCACCGCGACTGCGCGGTCCAGACCGCCGGGCGCGTGGCCTTTGTCGCGGCCGAACCCGGCCGCGCGATCTTCGACGGCGTCGCGTGCGAGCAGAAGGCGGCGCTGGTGCTGCGCGGCGACGGTGCGCGCGTCGACGGGCTGGTGTTCCAGAACATGCGCGTGCCCGACGGCAATGGCGCGGGCATCCGGCTGGAAACCAGCAGCCTGGACGTGATCAACAGCCTGTTTCGGAACAGCGAGGAAGGCATTTTGACCGCCGACGATCCCGAAGCGACGCTGACGATCGACCGTTCGACCTTTTCGCGCCTCGGCCGCTGCGACCGGGGCCTTAGCTGCGCGCACAGCGTCTATACCGGCATCTATGGCCGCGTGATCGTCCGCAACACGCGCTTCGAAAAGGGCAGCGGCGGCCATTATCTGAAAACGCGCGCGATCAATGTCGACATCGCCGGCAACAGCTTCGACGACACGCAGGGGACCGGGACCAATTATATGATCGACCTGCCGTCGGGTTCGGTCGGGCGCATCGCGAACAATCTGTTCGTGCAGGGCCGCGACAAGGAAAATTATTCGGCGCTGATCGCGGTCGCCGCCGAGGAGCGCAAGAATCCGTCGCGCGGTCTGGCAATCGAAGCGAACCGGGCGAGCCTGCCCGACGGCATGGGCCGCAAGTCGGTGTTCGTCGCCGACTGGAGCGGCGAGGCGCTGGCGATCGGGGCGAACGACCTGGGCGCGGGACTGACGCGGTTCGAGAAAAGGTAACGCACGCGCCTCGGCCTCAGCGAGGTCCTACGCCTCGCCGCGCGTTTCGATCAGCGACGCGGCCAGCGCCTCGGCGGGACTTTTGCCGCCCCACAGCACGAACTGGAACACCGGATAAAAGCGTTCGCATTCGTCGATCGCGCTTTCGACCAGCGTTTCGGCCAGATCGAGCGGCAGCGCGGCGTTGCTGCCCACCAGCATTCCGTGGCGGAACAGGATCGTGCCGCTGTTCGACCAGAGTTCGAAATGGCCGAGCCAGAGCTGTTCGTTGATCAGCGCGAGCGCTTCGTGCGCGGCGGCGCGCTTGTCCTCGACGACGCGGATGTCGGGAAAGGCGAGCAG
This sequence comes from Sphingopyxis macrogoltabida, assembly GCA_003241685.1. Classification (GTDB taxonomy): domain Bacteria; phylum Pseudomonadota; class Alphaproteobacteria; order Sphingomonadales; family Sphingomonadaceae; genus Sphingopyxis; species Sphingopyxis macrogoltabida_A. The sequence goes on along the minus strand of QFPJ01000020.1, from coordinate 32,820 downwards.
CTGGATGACGCCGTCGTCGGCGCGCCAGACCGCGCGCAGTTCATAGGTCGTCCAGCTTCCCTGCGCGGTGGCGACGATCTCATCCTCGCTGACCATTTCGTGCGGCCAGTCGTGCGCCGCGAAATAGGATGCCAGCATCTCCATCGGCGCGGCTTCCTGATCGTCGTCATCGTCGTAAATATCGTCACTCATGCCCGCGCCTTAGCGTGAAAGCGGCGGGGACGCGAGTCCGCGTCCCCGCCGTGCCGGGGGAGCAAGAAGGGAACAAAAGGGCGGGGATCAGGCCTTCGGTTTGCGCGCGCCCGGCCGGGCTGCCGGTTTGACCGCTGGCTTGACCGCGGGTTTCGCGGCCGGTTTCGCCGCCGCGGCGGCGGGCTTGGCCGCGGCCTCCAGCTTGTCGAGCCGGGCCTTCAGCGCGTCGGTTTCGGCGCGGGCCTTGGCGGCCATTTCCTTCACCGCATCGAATTCTTCGCGGCTGACGAAATCCATGCGGCCGACAAATTCCTTCGCGCGTTCGCGCATCGCGGATTCGGCCTCGCGGCCGGCTCCGGCGACGGTTCCGGCAATACCGTTCACCATCTTGGCCAGATCGTCGAAAAAGCGGTTCTCGCTCTGCATTGCATCATTCCTTCGTCGGGGGCTTTTGCCGGGCATCGGCCCCATCATTCCCTTGCGCCGTCACCCTATTTGGGTGCTGGCGGCAGCGGGGACAAGGGTTTCGGCATCGGGATTGCGCTGATCGATCTGGTAATTGAGGATCGCGGCAAAGCTGAGCCAGACCATATAGGGGACCAGCAGCCACGCCGCCGTCCGGCGGATCGGCGCAAAGGCAAAGGCGGTCGCGATCGTCACCAGCAGGATGAAGACGATCAGGTAGAAGGCCAGCGTCACCTGATGCTGCGCGAAGAACAGCGGCGACCAGGCGAAATTGGCGGCGAGCTGAACAAAGAACAGCAGCAGCGCGAAACCGCGCCCCTTCGCCCCGCGCGCGTGCAGGATCATCGCCAATGCAAGGCCCAGGCCGATATAGAGCGTGGTCCAAACGGCGCCGAACACCCAGCCCGGCGGCACGATGGCGGGCCGGTCGAGCGCGGCGAACCAGCGATTGTCATAGCCGCTGTTCGACAGGATGCCCATCAGGCTGCCGATCAGGACGATCGCGGGCACCGTCACCATCGCCCAGCGCCAGAAGGACATGCGAAGCTGGTCGGGGGTGGCAATCTCGCTCATGCACATGGTCCTTTGCGCGCGAATCCGTGGGCGACAGGTGTCGCGGCGTCATCGCCCCGCGTCAAGCGGCCACCTTCGTCGCCGCGAGCAGGAATTCGACATTGCCCTCGGGGCCGGTGATCGGGCTTTCGACCGTTTCAAGGACCGTCCAGCCGCTCTCCGTCAGCCAGGCGGCGACGTCGGCGCAGACGCGCGCGTGAACCGCCGGGTCGCGGACGACGCCTTTCTTGCCGACCTCGTGCCGCTGTGCCTCGAACTGCGGCTTGATCAGCGCGACCATGCGGGCGCCGGCCTTGGCGAACGACAGGGGGACGGGCAGCACCTTTGACAGCGCGATGAAGCTTGCGTCGCAGACGATCAGGTCGACGGGCTCCGGGATATGATCGGCGGTCAGGATCCGCGCGCTCGTCTGTTCGTGGACGATGACCCGCGCGTCCTGCCGCAGTTTCCACGCCAGCTGGTTCGTGCCCGAATCGACCGCATAGACGCGCGCGGCGCCGCGATGCAGCAGCACGTCGGTGAAGCCCCCGGTCGACGATCCGACATCGATCGCGACGGCGCCCGCCACATCCCAGCCGAGGTGCGACAGCGCATGGTCGAGCTTGATGCCGCCGCGCGACACCCAGGGATGGTCGCGGCCCTTGACGCTGATCTCGGCATCGTCGGCGATCTGCTGCCCCGCCTTGTCGATCTTGCGGTCGCCGACAAAGGCCAGGCCGGCGAGGATCAGCGCCTGCGCGCGCGTCCGGCTTTCGGCCAGTCCGCGGTCGACGAGCAACTGGTCGGCGCGCTGCCTGGGCATCAGCGAAACTCCGTCATTGCGAGCGAAGCGAGGCAATCCCCAGCCGTCGTTCCATGACGATGGCTGGGGATGGCTTCGTCGCCACGCTCCTCGCAATGACGGGGATAGGCTGTCATCGCGTTTCTGCCCTTTCCACCAGCATGCCGGGGGTCAGGATCTGCGGCAGGATCTGGGCTTCGGCGGCGGCCGGCGCATACCAGAGGTACAGCGGCACGCTGTTGCGGCCGTGCGCGGCGAGCGTGCGGGTGATCGCCGGATCGCCATTGGTCCAGTCGCCGACCAGCGTGACCACGCCCGCCTTGTCGAAGGCGGCCTGCACCGCCGCGCGTTCGATCGCGCCCGCCTCGTTCGCCTTGCACGACAGGCACCAGTCAGCGGTAAAATAGACGAAGACGGGTCTGCCGGTGGCGCGGGCGCTGGCCAGCGCCTCGGCCGAATAGGTCGACCCGGCGGCCTCGGCGCGCCGTTCCATCTGCGATGCCTCGCCGATCGCGCCGGCCATGGCGCCGAGGAACAACGCGCCGGAGACGAGCAGCAACCAGGCGCGGCGGTCGCCCCGCTGCATCGCGCCATATTGGGTGAGCAGGACGAGGGCCATCGCCGCCGCGATGCCGGGATAGACAAGCGCGCTGCCGCCGCCGAGCTGGCGCCAGAGCAGCCAGCCGAGCGCCAGCGCCGTCAGCCCCATCGGCAGCGCCATCCATTGGCGAAAGCGCGCCATCCACGGGCCGGGTTTCGGCAGGCGATTGCGCAGCGCGGGCACGAAACCGATCGCGAGAAAGGGCAGGGCGAGTCCCAGCCCCAGCCCGCCGAAGATCGGCAGCGCCGCCCAGGCGGGCAGGACCAGCGTCGCGCCGAGCGCCGCGCCGAGCAGCGGCCCGCTGCACGGCGTCGCGACGAAGGCGGCGAGCGCGCCGGTCCAGAAGCCGCCCGCCGCGCCGCCCCGCGCGGTCAGCGCTTCGCCGCCGCCGAACGCGGGCAGTTCATAGGTGCCGAGCAGGTTCAGCGTGATCGCCATGGCCAGCAGCAGGAGCGCCAGAACCGACAGCGGGTGTTGAAGCTGGAACGCCCATCCCACCTGTTCGCCCACCGCGCGCAGCGCCAGCAAGGCGCCGCCCAGCAGCAGGGCGGTGACGACCGCACCCGCCGTATAGGCGAGCGCCTCCCCCTTCGCCTCGCGCGCCGCGCCGCCCGATCGGGCGAGGCTGAGCGCCTTGAGGCTGAGGATCGGAAAGACGCATGGCATCAGGTTCAGGATCAGCCCGCCCAGAATCGCGCCGCCCAGCGCGGTCCAGAACAGCGCGGCGTCGATGGCCGATGCGCGCCTCGCGATCGGCTCTCCGGCGGCCGGGACCGCGCCAGGATCGAACGCGATGGTCAGCCCGCGCCCGTCGCCGAGCTTCAGCAAGGCATCGATCCGCCCCGACGCCATGCCTTTTGCCGGGATTTCGGCGATGATATGGTCGCCGTTGCGGCTGAAACCCTGCGGCGCGGCATAATCGACGAGCTGCTGCGTCTCGACGAACAGGTGCGGCGCGTCGGTGGCGGTTCCGGCGGGCAGCGGGATGGCGAAACGCACCGTATCGCCCTGCCGTTGCCAGGTGCCCGCCCGGTCGAGTGGCTGCGGCAGCAGGGCCCGCCACGCATCGAACCGCGCGCGCGATGCCGGCGGCACGGCGCCGTCCCCCGCCTTCATCGCGACCGAGACCACCGCGCGTTCGGGGACGCACACCTTGTCGGTGCAGGCCAGCCAGTTGGCGACGCCCGACAGCGTCAGGTCGGTGCCCGGCGCGACGTCCGGCGCGACGCGTACGTCGGCCAACAGCGCATAGGGATGCTCATAGACATGGTTCATCATGCCGAACAGGATCAGCGGTTCGGGCACCGGATAACGAAAAGGCGCGACGGTCACGCCTTCGGGAGCGTTCCATTCGATCTGCAACCCGAAACCCGCGTCGCCGCCATTGGCCCAATAGCCGTGCCAGGGCTTTTCGGGCGTCATCGACAGCGCGATCGTCGTCGTCGATCCGGGGGCCGGAGCCGGCGATTCGGCGATCAGCCGGGGTTCGATATGGGTGGGCCGGGCCTGGGCCGGCGCCGCCGACGCGGCCATGACGAGCAAGGCGAGCAGGCACAGGGCCATGGCGACGAGCGTCCGCCACGCGCGCCATCCCGCCCCTGTCACAATGCCGTCGTTCGCCAGCGCCATGCCCGCTCCACTGTCCCTCATCGTTCGAGGCTTGCCATATAGGCGGCTTTGGCCGAGAGGACAGCCCGCACTGTCGCCCCAACCGATGAGGCCCGCCCGTGAAGCTGAAACATCTGACCGCCTCCTTCGCCGCCCTGCTCGCGATGACCGGCGCGGCGTCCCTTTCCGCGCAGCCCGCGCCTGTGCCCGCCGAAGCGGCGGTAAAGGTGACGGCGTCGACCCCGGCGCCGAAACTGATCGTGATGATCGCGGTCGACCAGTTTTCGGCGGACATTTTCGCGGAATATCGCGGCCGCTTCACCGGCGGGCTCGCGCGGCTGGCGTCGGGCATCGTCTTCCCCGCCGGCTTTCAGGCGCATGGCGCGACCGAAACCTGTCCCGGCCATTCGACGATCCTGACCGGCAGCCATCCGGCGCGCACCGGCATCGTCGCCAACCATTATTTCGATCTGTCGGCCGCGCGCGCCGACAAGCGCGTCTATTGCGCCGAGGATGAAACGGTCGCGGGCACATCGTCGAAGAACGGCGACTATGCCCCTTCGGCCGCGCATCTGCTGGTGCCGACGCTCGGCGACATGATGAAGGACCGCGACGCGCGGACGCAGGTCGTCTCGGTTTCGGGCAAGGACCGCTCGGCGATCATGATGGGCGGGCACAAGGCGGACGAACTGATGTGGCTCGTCCCCACCGGCCTCACCAGCTATCGCGGCACCGCTCTGTCGCCGACCGCGCAGCAGGCGAGCACGGCGATCGCCGCCGCGATCAACCAGCCGCGCGGGCCGCTGACCTTGCCCGCCGATTGCGTGCGGCAGGATATCGCGATTCCGCTCGATGCCAAGGGCGCGACCGTCGGCACCGGCCGCATGGCGCGCGACGCGGGCGACTTCCGCCGCTTCCTCGCGTCGACCGAGGCAGACGGCGCGGTGCTCGCGACCGCCGCGGCGCTGCGCCAGGTGCGAAAAATGGGCGAGGGCGCGACGACCGACCTGCTGATCGTCGGCCTGTCGGCGACCGATTACGTCGGCCATTCGACGGGCACGGAGGGCGCCGAAATGTGCCTCCAGATGGCCGGTCTCGACCGCGAACTCGGCGATTTCTTTGCGCGGCTGGATGCGACGGGCATCGACTATGTCGTCGCGCTGACCGCCGATCACGGCGGCCACGACCTGCCCGAACGCAATCGCCAGAATGCCTGGCCCGACGCGCAGCGCGTCGACCGGGCGCTCGATCCCGAAGCGGTGGGGAAAGCGGTCGCAGAAAAGCTGGGGCTGCGGCAGCCGATCCTGTTCGGCGACGGCGGCGATTATTATCTGGCGAAAACGCTCACCGCGGCGCAGCGCAAGGCGGCGCTCGCCGAAATCCTGCCGCGCCTTCGTGCCCATCCGCAGGTCGAGGCCGTCGTCACGCGCGAGGAGCTGGCGGCGCATCCGGTGTCGAAACGGCCGGCGGACGTCTGGACGCTGATGGACAAGCTGCGCGCATCCTATCACCCCACGCGGTCGGGCGACTTCATCATCGCGCTCAAGCCGCGTGTCACCCCGATTCCCGAACCGGGTATCGGCTATGTCGCGACGCACGGGTCGGTGTGGGACTATGACCGGCGCGTACCGATTCTCTTCTGGCGCAAGGGGTTGGCCGGTTTCGAACAGCCCAATGCGGTGATGACGGTGGATATCATGCCGACGCTGGCGTCGCTGATCGGCCTGGCGGTCGATGCGAACAAGATTGACGGACGCTGCCTGGACCTGCTTTCGGGTCCCGAGAACAGTTGCCGGTAAGGGACGAAAAGAAGGGTCATGACGAAGATGCTGCGGAGTTTTTCCGGCCGGCTGCTGCTGGTCGGCTGTGGGAATATGGCCGGAGCCATGCTCGACCGATGGCTGGCGGCGGGGCTCGATCCGGCGCTGGTCGCGATCGTCGATCCCTTTGCCGCCGCACGGGCGGGCATCGTGCAACATGGCACGCTGGCCGAATGGCGGGCGGCGGGCGGCGCCGCCGACTGGATCATGCTGGGGATGAAGCCGCAGCAACTGGGCGAAGTTGCCGAGGAACTGGCGCCCGCGATTGGCGCCGATACGCATCTGCTGTCGATCCTCGCGGGGGTTTCGCTCGCCGATCTGGCCGCGCGTTTTCCCGATGCCGGGGCGCATGTCCGCATCCTGCCCAATCTGGCCGCGCGGATCGGCGCGGGCGTGTCGGCGGTGGCGAGCACGGGCAAGGCCGACCGGAAAGCGATCGATTCGCTGCTGAAGCCGCTGGGCCAGGTGGTCACGCTGGACGATGATTCGACGATGGATCTCGTCACTGCCTTCACCGGCAGCGGTCCGGCGTTCGTCTTTCGCCTGATCGAATCCTACGCCGCCGCCGGCGAGCGGCTGGGGCTGTCCGCGGACGATGCGCTGAAGCTCGCCAATGCAACCTTCGGCGGCGCCACCGCGCTGCTCACCGAAAGCGGCGAGCGGCCGGGCACGCTGATCGCGCAGGTCGCGAGCACGGGCGGCACGACGCAGGCGGGGCTCGATGTGCTCGACGCCGACGGGCAGCTCGCGGCGCTGATGACCAATGTGCTGCGCGCGGCGCGCGATCGCGGTCGCGAACTGGCCGATATCGCGCGCGGCGAAGGCTGAGCGGTGGCGGTCCTGAGCCGGGCGCGGCAAGATCGCCCGTCGATCCCCGTTCAGCCCTGATCCTGCCCGAGCCGGGCGACGCGCTGGCGTTCGCGCGGTGACATCAGCGCCTCGCTGACTTGCCAGAATCCGGTCACGGCCGCCTGTCCCGCATGGGTGTAGGCGCGGCTCATCGCGTCGCGCAGCGTCTGGAAAACGGCGGCCTCGGCGGCGCGGCCGGTGTCGGTCAGCCGCAATTCCTTTTGCCGCCGGTCGCGGTTGCCCGGCCGGGTCGCCAGCATGGCGCGCGCCTCCAGCTCCTTGATCACGCGGCCCAGCGACTGTTTGGTCACCCCCAGCAGCGCCAGCAGATCGGAAATCGTCAGTCCCGGCTGGCGCGCGATGAAATAGAGCGCGCGGTAATGCGCGCGGCCAAGCTCATGGTCGGCCAGCCTCGCATCGACCGCCCGCCACAGCGCGCCATGCGCGAAGAACAGAAATTCGATGCCCCGGCGCACCTCGTCCTCGCGCAAGAAAAGGGCAGACGCGGCGGGTACTTGTGAAAGAAAATTTTCATTCGGCATAGTGACTACCGTTGCGCCGCGCGCCCGGCTTTGGCAAGAGGCGCGCGCCAATCCCCCGTTTTCAACAGGTGCTTTCGTCATGCTCGCTCCCGCCTTCGCCCGCCTTCCGCATCCCAATCCGACGCCGGATGATGTCCGCGCGGCGGCGATCGCGGACCCGGCGTTCGGGCACGTCTTCACCGACCATATGGTCTCGATCCGTTACAGCGAGGCCAGGGGCTGGCACGACGCGCAGGTGATGCCGCGCGGGCCGCTGGCGCTCGATCCGGCGACGGCCGTGCTGCATTATGCGCAGGAGATTTTCGAAGGGATGAAGGCCTATCGGCTCGACGACGGGTCGATGGCGCTGTTCCGTCCCGAAGCCAATGCCGCGCGCTTCAATGCCAGCGCGCGGCGCATGGCGATGGCCGAAATGCCCGAGGAATTGTTCATCGGCGCCGTGAAGGAAGCCGTCGCCGCGGACGCGCACTGGTTTCCCCCGGTCGACGGCGGCGCGCTCTATCTCAGGCCCTTCATGTTCGCGAGCGAGGTGTTCCTGGGCGTAAAACCGGCGTCGGAATATCAATTTCTCGTCATCACATCGCCGGTCGGCAATTATTTCAAGTCGGGCGCGCCGGCGATTTCGCTCTGGGTGTCGGACGATTATACGCGCGCCGCGCCGGGCGGGACGGGCGCCGCCAAATGCGGCGGCAATTACGCGTCGAGCCTGGTCGCGCAGCGCCAGGCGATCGCCAAGGGATGCGACCAGGTCGTCTTCCTCGATGCGGCCGAACGGCGCTGGATCGAAGAGCTTGGCGGCATGAACATCTTTTTCGTCTTCGATGACGGCAGCATCGTCACCCCGCCGCTGACCGACACCATCCTGCCCGGCATCACGCGCGATGCGATCATCACGCTGGCGCGCGACGCCGGGCTGACGGTGCGCGAGGAACGCTATGCGATCGACCAGTGGGAGGCCGATGCGAAAAGCGGGCGGCTGACCGAAACTTTCTCCTGCGGCACGGCGGTGGTCGTGACCCCGGTGGGCCAGGTGACGCGCGGCGACACCAGCTTCACCATCGGCGCCGGCGGCCCCGGCCAGGTGACGGAAATGCTGAAGGCCCGGCTGGTCGATATCCAGCGCGGCCGCGGCGCGGACCCCCATGGCTGGGTCACGCGACTCTGAGCGGCAACTTGCCAAGTCGGAGCCGCGCGTATAGGAGCGCGCTCGCACCGGCGATTGGGGCGTAGCCAAGCGGTAAGGCACCGGTTTTTGGTACCGGCATGCGCAGGTTCGAATCCTGCCGCCCCAGCCAGCCGGTGCTGTGCCTCAGCCAAGGGACGGAAAACCCCAGGTTTCTCCCTTAACTGAGCAAGGCCGACCATCGCAGTGGCATCAATTGCTACCAGTGGGTGGAGCCAGTGCCTGATGCCAGCAATCGAAAATGTGAACCGTCGCGGGGCCACCTACTGGTGGCGTCGCCGGGTGCGCTTCGTTGGACGGCTTGAACGTCCTATAACCATCGTAACAACGGTCAGCCTTCTGACGAAGGACCAGTCGGTCGCGCGACGGCGCGCGGTCGCGATGACCAGCCGAAGCGAGGTTGTGCGAATGAGCTTATACGAACGGATCGAGCAGGAAGGACTGACCAGCGAGCAGGTGAACCATCTCTTTCGAGAGGAGATGGTGCGGTATCGCAACATGCTGGCGCATCAGTTGGCGGTGATCGAGAAGGACGGTGAGGGCAATGTCACCGCTCGCTTCCACCAGATGCTTTCGATCTATGCAGCGTTCAACGGCGATTTCATCGCAAATGGCTTCGACGACTATATGGGCATCGATTACATCGGGTCATTCGACAAGCGCTTTCCGTCGCTGGACGACGAGGCCCGTGCCAATCTTTATGCAATGCTTTCCCAAGCCGGCGATGTTCCCGGCAATTTGCTGAATGAGGCAAAGGCATTGCTGGAGCGGCTCGGCATTGAGCCAGCGGCTGACCGCATCGAAATTGCCCGGCAGGTCATGTGTTGCGCGCGGTTGACGGCCGCGGCAACCTACGACAGCCCCGAGGTTCGCGCGATCGAACACAGCTTGGCGCTGATGAACGCGCTCGGGCGAACGCCTCTGCAGACTTCGATGCCTCCCCCGATCTCCGCCCCTGCGCCTCCAAACACGTGGAACGCCAGCACCATTGTGCCTGCGCCGGCGTCGACATTCACCGATGCGCAGACCCATTATGCCGCCCTTAGCCCGGTGCAGGCGGTAGAAAAATATATGGAGCTGAAACCCAAGGCGCGCGGACGGGACGATGCGCCGGTCTTGGCCGACGGTGCGAACCCCAAAAAGCGCAAGTCGCAGCCGAAGGTCTGGGGCGCCAGCCAGAAGCGCCAGTTCAAGGCCGCGCCCTTTCTGTTCGGCAAGTCGAATAATGGCAAGGCCATGGCAGCAACATGCCAGGAAGACCTGAACCAGTTTTACGACCTGTTGAACCGGTTACCGTCGTCGCATCATAAGTCGCCTCGACACGAAGCGATGTCGCTGGAGGAAATTTGCAGCGAGGCGCTCGATCGTCTTACTGAGGAAGAGGAGCGCGGCGAAGAAATCTCGTTCGCGATTGGCCTCGACGTAGGGACCATTAATCGTCATTTCGCCAACCTCAAGAGATTGTGTGCGTGGCTTGCAACGAAAACGCCAATGGCGCCTCTCGATTTTTCAGATTTTATCCTCGATGAGGATGACAGGGACGAGCGCGACGAGCGCGACCCCTATACGATTGCGCAGGGTGAAGAATTGTTTCGTCTCGGCATCTGGACTGGAGGTGCGGGCGTGGATTTGCCTCGGCGTTTGTTACTGACGCCGGGAGGTCCGATTTGGCATGATGCGGCCTATTGGGTCATGCCGCTGGTCTGGTATTCAGGTATGCGGCGGGAGGAAGCTTGTAAGCTTTTGGTCGATGATATCGGCGAAGAAGACGGTATCTTTTTTGTCAACATCAGGAAGACCTCCGCGGGCGGCGTCAAGAACGCGACCAGCGTTCGTAAGATTCCTGTTTGCGAAGAGCTGCGTCGCTTGGGCTTCATGCATTATGTCCAAGCCATGAAGGAAGCTGGCGAGCAGTACCTCTTTCCAGAAATCCAGCCCGGTCGCACAGGGCGTGCGCTGGGAGATGTATTTTTCAAAAATATATGGCTTCACATTAAGCCACGTCTGAAACTTGTAAAGCCGGGACAGGCGGTTCACAGCGGTCGGCATATGGTCAGCACTGAATTGAAGATGTTGCAGACATTCGAAGAATTTCGGTCGGATCTTCTCGGTCAGAAGCATGGCGGCGAAAATGCCAACCGATACGCGAGCGCCACACGCCTCCAGATCCTGCTTGATGTCGTGAACCAGATACCCAAAGTGACCGCCCATCTGCAAGATACCGTAGAAATCCGGTTGCTACCCGTTTGCATGCGCGGCGCGCGGCCAACTCGCGAGAGCGCCGGGCGGCGCAAGCGCGGTTGACACCATGTCGGACTAAATATCGAATAGTCGCTGGGTGGCTAAGCCATCGTTTACGGCTGCTATGCGCCTGATGTCGGACATTGTGAAATTTCTGACATGCTCCTGAAAGCTGCCGTTTGACAATGAAACGAAACCGCTGCTTTCGGCCAATAACGGATTTTGTTTGCACGCACTGAGCGGCAAAAGAGAAGCTCGCCGTTTCACGAAGCCCTCCCGTCCTCTGCGTTTATCATCAAAGGAGGCTCCAACGGCTTTCCGTGCCGCAGGCAAGTCATTGACCTAACCGGGATTGCTCGGAGCGCGGGTGGAATTGAGAAACAGGATTTTCCAGCGACCATCCTCAAAGCGCAAAGTTGCTGATTCGAGCCACGTCACAGCCTTCATTCCGGAAGCGTCACCAACCCCTCCTACATTAACGTAAGCCACCGACGCCAGCCCGCAGCTCATCTGCACGTCGGGCTCTGTCACGCTCCACCGGTATATCGCTCCGTTTGCGATTCGCGTGGCGATCAGGTCGGTCAGCTTTTTCCTCCCAAACCGTACACCGCCTTCGAACGCATAAAAGGTCGGTGCCAGCCTAAGCTCGAGGGTCGATGCGTCGCTCGCGGCAAGAGCGGCATACATGTCTTGCACTGCACCGATGACCGCGTCCGGAGCCTGATCGGGACATGGAGTGTGAGCGTTGGCCTGAGAGGCGATAGAGGTAGTCGCGATCAAACCGGCCAGGAAAACTGCTTTGATCACGCGCATTAAACTGCCTTTCTGAAAATCACGCTGATTGCAGCGTTCGAGTTGCCGTCATAAGAGAGTGACGGCGAAAATGCAGACCGGCGGCCCCGTCATCCAAGCTCATGCTTTCCTCGGGATAGTGTCGCCAGCGTGGCCGTCAGGGCCATATTGGCCGCGACATTTCCAATCGTCGTGAAGCGATCGACAATCGGGTTGACGGCGATGAGAATGGCCAGGCCCTCCACCGGCAAGCTCAGTGCGAGAAGCATGGGCGTGATCGCAATCATGCCGCCTCCCGGTATGCCCGGTATGGTTGCGTTGAACAGCGCCGAATATCCTGCAGCAAGCGCCAGCTGCGCAGGGCCAAACGGGACTCCATAAAGAAGCGCGACGAAGTAGACGTTGATAACCCATGAATATCCTGACGTGGGTTTGAACGTCGAGACCGCGAACGGCAGGACGAAACCGTAGATCTTCTCCGGCAGTCTCCAGACATCTCGCGCTCCCTCGATCATTGCGGGCAAGGTGGACAGAGAAGAGCTGGTTCCAGCGGCGACCAGCAGCGGCGGCGTTGCGCCCCGGATAGCGGTAGCTGGCGAGATTCTGCCAAAACTAATCGTCAGCGTCAGCATTGCGGCGACGACGATGGCCGCCAGTAAAATTTGCACCGCGATAAAATAGCCCATGGCGGTGAAAACGCTGCCGCCGACACGCGCGCCCACCACGAGGGTGAGCGCGAAGATACCGATCGGAGCAAGCAGCAACACCGCCTGCACGACGATCAGCATTATAGCGCTCAAGCTGTGCGAAAACACGATGACCCGCTCGCGGACTGCCTCCGGAGCGGCGAGCGTCGCGAAACCGAATGCAACTGCAAAGACAATGATGGATAGCATGCTGCCCTCGGCAGCCGCCTTTACAGGGTTAGTAGGGATCAGCGCTTTGAACCAACTGCCTAAACTGGCATCGCCCGTCGGAAGCGTCGTTCCGGCGATAGATGTGCGCAGCGCGTCGGTCATCGGAGAATCGATATGAAGACCGCGGAACAGCAGAGGGGCGACCAGCGCGGCAACAACAGCAAGTACGGCGACGAGCAGAACGAATGCAACGATCGTTGCCAAGCCCAGCCGGGTGGCGTCACGTCCGCTTCGAGCGCCAGCAATGGATGCGATCAGCAACGGCACAATGAGCGGGATGACCGTCATCCGGATGGCGTTGACCCACATGGTGCCAACAACATCGAATGCGTCAATTACGATCGTAATGTCGTCTGACGTAGGCAATGCGCGGATGGCGGTGCCGACCGTAAGACCGAAAACGAGGCTGCAGATCACCAGCACTGGCAGGTATCGAGCGAATGTTCGGGACCTGGCGGAGGTCGAGGCTGTTGCACTCTCGTCGCTCGTCATTAATCCCTCCCCGGGCAGTTCAATCGATTATCGTGATTAAACCGCGATCAAATGCGACTTCGCCTCAATCGTCCATGTGCCGTCATGCCTCCACGTCGAAGACATGGTCAATGTCGGGCGGCGTCAAAAAAGCGTTATAACATTGCGGCAGGCTTGGATTGCGCCGCTTCCATTTCACAACCGGTCGGTTCTGGGTTTTATCAACTTCCGAGGTTGATCAGATCTCAACTTCAGCTTTAATTCTGTTCGTCGCCGGAAGCAGCCTGACCGCAACTGATCACGTGAGGTAGCGAATTAGCCAGCGCACGGGCCTGCAGCCTCGAGATAAGCTCGTAGCTGATCTGTCGCCGCCTGCACCCGGATACTACCGAATCGCTTGCCGATCTCCGCCGTCGCTGGACGGGGGTCGCCCGCTACGCCTTCGGCATTGAGATCGCCGTTTCCGCCGTTCGAGATGTCGCCGGGCGCCAGCTTGTCCATTCGCACGGCTTCGGGTCTGACGGCCAGCGTCTCGGCCGTGTCCCACAATCCGCCATGGCCGCCAGCGGGCCTGCCGATCGCGACGCCTTCATCCTCGATCTCCTTACGCGCCTTTGAATAGCCATCGCCGATGTAGAACACCCGTATGCCTTTGCTGGAAAACTCCGCATCGAGCCTCGCTGCCACCTCCTTGAGCTGGATCTGACCGTCACCGTGATCGCCGAGCAGGGCGATACGCTTGAAACCGCCGCCGATCAGGCTGCGCGCAATCTCTTCATTCAGCGATGCGAAGACGGCGGGCGAGACGGAGATTGTGCCGGCAAACCTTTCAAACGGACTGGGCTCGCCATTGTCGCCCTCATTCGGGGCAAAGGGCTGGATGGGCGCAACCATCGCGTCGCCGATCGCTTGCGCAAGCGCTTCGCCGTAGGCGCGCGCCCGGAATATATGCTTGCCGAGCGCAAGCGCCGGCCCCGTCGCTTCGCCGCCGCCATTGAAGATGATGCCGACCGGGCAACCGCTACCGACCCTGGCGCGAACTTCGCTGGTTGTCATATCTTCGAGAAAGACGCTCGCCGGTTCCGCGTTGGCGGCCGCGACGCCGGGAAAAAGGATGCTGACTGTAGCCAGCAGGCGAATCGCAAACAGGGGCATGACGAAATCTCCTCTATGGGCTTTGGATTTGGCCTTCGGCTGGATGTTGTTGAGCGAGGCGGCGTTCACACACGTGAGACCGCGCTGCCGATTTTGTGCGACGGTTTCGGATCTTACCTTGGACCGTGCTGAAATCTGCCCGTCTCCAACTTGCCAATAGCTTTTACCCAAAGCCGAACAGGTGCGGCGCGAGATCATTCCATAATTCACTTCGCGCGATCAACGGTTCGATGGCGTGGAATGGGATTAGGGCCAAGGCAGCCCATAATGTGAGAGGGTGGATGCGGCCGAGGACGCGCCGGTCGTGCCATGCGAGGGCAAGCAGCAGCGCATCGGCCGCCAGATTGGCGGACATGTCGACCCATGGAAAGGGCAGTGGGAGCTTGAGCGTCCAGCGCGAAAAGGCCGGGCCGAACAGGTTGAGCATCGCGACGAACATCAGGCGCCGGTGCCATTCGATCCGGCGGCTCGCTTCATAGATCGCCCAGCCGAAGGCGACGCTGAAGACCACGATATCGACGAAATTATAGAGCGAGAATTCGAAAGGCAGCGCCACGCCCTCCGCTTGGCGCCCCGCGGCGGCGTTCACGGTCAGCCACAGGCCGAGCGGCAGCATGGCCCCCGCCAGGGCGACGCCGGCGATCCCGATTTCGCGATGCCGACGGATATTGCCGCTGCGCACCATCCGCGTCTGGACGACATAGAGTCCGACCCAGGCGAAAAAGGCGAGGCCGTGGAGGTGATGGAGCAAAGAGAAGCTTTTGCTGCCGTTCGCGATCGGGATAAAATAGGTGAGCGGAAAGCTCATGACGACGAGGACGGCGATCAGGATCGCGCTGATGGCGAAGAAACGGCTGTCGCGCGTCGTCGGCTGCCGGTCGGTCATGTCATTGCCCCTGCCGAGCTAACGCGGCGCGGCGGCACGCTGCGCCAGCCCCACGCGAGCGCAGCGGCGGAAAGCACGGCGGCGCCGACCGCGTGCGCGGCAAGGGGGATGGTCCCGAACGCAACGAAAGCGGCCTTCCACGCGGGGATAAAGCCAAGCGTTTCAAACAGGGTCAGCTGCACGACGTTGACCGCGATCGCGACCAGCCAGGGAGCCCCGTCGCGGCGGTGACGCGACCAGAGCCATAGCGCGATCGCGATCGCCGTCAGCCCGCCGAGATGAATGCCCCATCGGAAGTGACCGAAATCCTCTGGTCCCTGCATGGCCAGCCCGGGCACATAACGCGGGTAGATGCGGCTGAGTATGGGGCCGATAAGCAGCAGCGGCGTCGCCAGCAGCCATCCGGCGTGGCGCGCAACAAGGCGCCGATCCTTCAGCGCCATCGCGGTGAGCCCTAGAAACCCGAGCGACGCGAGCAGGTCATAGATGCCGAGCGAGGGACCCCAAACATTGTAGAAAGCGTCGTCACCCGTTCCGGTGGCGACCGCCATGCTGTGCTCGACGCCTGCGCCACCGATGAGGAACAGAGGCACCATCACGAAGATGGCCAGCCCCAGACTGCGGTGACGCGCGCGCTGACCGCAGTCGATCGACCAGCTCTGCGCCGCGATTAGCATGATCCACAGGGTCGCCGTGATCGCATGGAAGTGAGAGGTCATCTTCGCTGGGCCAAGTTGCGACAGATAGCCCGGCCAGAAGGCGACAACGGATATCGCGATGATTGCGAGGCACCAGATCCAGGCGCGGCGGTAGGGCATGTCAGATTACTCCACTAAATGGAAAGCGCGTTCGCCGTCGTTGGGCGCAGATGTTCGCGCGCCGCATAAATGGCCGCGACCACCAGCACGAACAGACCGCCCGCCACCAGCTCACTCCACGCGAGGGTCGAGAGCAGCCAGAGAATGATCGCGGCGGCCGCAACGGGGACCAGCGCGCCGCCCGGAGCAACGAACGGTTTCCCCGCCTGCGCCACGCCCTTCGCTCGCAGTCTGAGGACGCCGAGGCAGACGATCAGGTAAAGAAACAAGGATCCGGCGACCGTCAGCACGACAAGCTGCTTGAACGATCCGGATGCGCTGACCAGCACAACCGCGGTCGCATACAGGCCTATCGCGACAGCCGGGGTTTGGCGCTCGGGATGAATCCGCGCGAACGAGCGCGGGAGCTGGCCGGCCTCGGCCAGCGCGAACAGGGTGCGCGGCGCGGATAGCATGTCGGCGACCATGTAGCCGCCGACGGAGATTGCGGTCGCGAGGAGCAGCAGGCTGGCGCCCCGCGGTCCGAACAGCGCGCCCGCGACGTCGGCCAGCGGCGTCGCGGTGCCTGCAAGCGCCGCCCCAAGCACGCCCTGCACCGTGATCTGGAGCGCAACATAAAGCAGCGCGACACCGCCCAAGGCGATCGCTAGCGCGCGCGGAATTGTGCGGGCGGGATCGCGCGTTTCGCCGCTCAGGCCCAGTCCGGTCTCGACTCCCATGAAGGCGAGGACCAGCATCATCGCGCCTTCGCCCACCTTGCCGACTGACGGCGCGGCCGGCCAGGCCAGATTGGCCGGTTCGATCGCGAAAAAACCGAACAGCAGGATTGCCAGCAGCGGGGCCAGCTTCAGGACGCCGATCATCACAGTCAACCGCGCGCCGTCGCGGGTGCCCGCCATGTTGATCAGCGCCAGCGTGCCATAGATCGCGATTAGCAATACCAGGCTCGCACCGGCGTTTCCGATTATGGGCCAGATCGTGGTGAGCGTATCCACGAAAAAGCGCGCCAACGCGGCCGCCGAGCCGATGGCGCCGGCGAGCAGGGCCAACATCCCCGCGACGCCGCCGACGACCGGACCAAAGGCGACGGCGGCGTAGGCGTAGAGCCCGCCGCTCGCGGTCACCCGGCTGCCCGCCTCGGCAAAGCAGAGGCCCACTAGGCCGATCAACATGGCGCAGACGAAATAGGCAATGATCGCGGCTGGCCCTAGTACCCCCGCTACCAGTCCGGGCAGGCTGAAAATGCCGACCCCCACGATACAGTTGAACGCGGTGAAGGCGACGCCCGAGACGCCAACGACCCGGCCAAGATGCGGCTCACACCCGTTCATGACCTTGCCCCTTGATCAAGCATCCGGGGCGCCAGCAGGCGCGCGGCAGGCTTGGCGATCAGTAGCATCGCGGCCAGCGGCCCTGCGGCGAGCCCTGCGTGCCACAGGAAGAAATCGACATGCGGCATGGCATTCCACCAGCCGCCGATCGCACCCATCCAGACCGATCCGATGAAGGTCGAGAAGAATAATATTCCCATCATCGTCGCATTGATCGCGCGGGGCGCGGCGCGCGAAAAAAGCGCGAGCAGGGTTGGCCAATAATAGAGGAAGCCGATGGCGTTCAGCAGATAGAGCAGGAACGGCCAGATCATCGAAACCTTCACCGCGGGGTCGGCATCGATCCAGGTCGCCGGGACGATCATGACCAGATTGGCCATCATTGTGATCAGGTAGCCGATGACGACCTTGCCCATCTCGCCCGGCTCGCGTCCCTTTCGTTCCTGCCGCTTCCACAGCAGGAGGACGAACGGGACCAGCGCGAAGCAGAAGAGGCCATCGAGCGCGACGAAAGCCGAAGCCGGAATTTCAAAGCCGAACAAGTCGCGTGCGACCGAGTCTTCTATCAAAAGGAGTCCCGCGTTGGTTTCTTGATAATATGCTACCACCACCGGAATGCCGATCGCGCTGATAAGCACGAGCATGCCGATCACCCGCCAATCGTGCCCAGTCAGCGGCGGGGGTTTGGAACTGCCCCGGACGCGCCTGCTGTCCTTCGGCAGATAGGGGCGGCCGCGCATATAGATGACGAGTGCGATGAGCATCAGCGCGCCCGCCAAGCCAAAGCCGGCATGCCAGCCCCAGACCTGCGCGACGATGGCGCAGACCAGCGGGCCAGCGAAGGCCCCGACATTGATCGCCGCGGAAAAAATCGCGAAGCCGCGCGTGCGCCGGCTTTCATCTTCAAGCGGATAGAGATGCCCGATCTGGGTGGTGATATTGCCCTTGAAGCACCCTGAACCGACGATCAACAGGGCCAGCGCAATCAGAAAGCTGGCGTTGAAAGCCATCATGAAGTGACCGAGCGCCATCAGCACAGCACCCAGCATCACGGTGTGCCGCTGACCGAGCAAGCGATCGGCGAGCAGCCCGCCGAAGACCGGCGTGAAGTAGACGAGACCCGAATATAGTCCGTAAACCTGACTGGCGAACGCACGGTCGGACAGCGGACCGGTCAGATTTTCCAACGCCGAACGGAACAGGCTTAGGCCCAATACGCCGCCCATCACCTCGGGCAGCAGCAGCCGCTGGATCATGTACAGCAGCAACAGCGCCGACATGCCGTAAAAGGAAAAACGCTCCCACGCCTCGGTGAAGGCCAGGTAAGCGAGCCCCTTTGGGTGGCCGAAGAAGGAACGGTCATCCGCCGCTGCAGCCTCGTTTGGCACTGGACGCAGGTCTTCAGGCGCGGCGACGATCGCTGTCATCACGGTGTCCGATCCGGATTGTCTGAAAATGTCGCGACAGCGGCAACGGCCCGGCTTCGGTTCATCGAGCGAACGGGACGTTGCCGCCGGGATGGTTATTTCCTAATGGTATATTCCTGCAGCATCATCGTGCCGCGCTGGGTGCGAAACTTGGCGCGGTCGCCCGATTCAGCATCCATCTGCGCATCACTCTTCTTTGCCCAGGCTTCCCATTCCTTGTTGCGCTTTTCGATGTCCGCGCCGCTCGGAACATTGGCATAAGTCTGCGTCAGATAGACGTTCGGTTCGCCGTCGCGTGCATCGACGTTGATGTAAATCTTGTAATCGCTAATCCAGCCCTTGGATTTCGCGAATTCTTGTTGCTTTGCCCATTCACCGGCCAGGAATTGGGCGTAAGCGAGATTGCCGCCGTCCTGAATGAAAATGCCGGACATGCTGGTATAATCGCCCGCGACCAAGGGGAATTCCTGCGCCATGGCCGTTGTCGATATGGCCGTCGGCACGCCCATCAGCATCGCGCCCGCTAACATAATTTTGGTGGTCAACTTCATCGTCTTACCCCTGAATTTGCCGGCTCACGATCGATCCGGCTTCCCCAACGTTCGATCTCCCGCGATCTAGAATCCGTGCGCAGCCGGGATCTGGCTGGGCTCCCCTTCAGGGAGCCTCAGTAGTTCGGTTTCGCTAGCGCCCGCACGCCAGGCGGCGACCAGCGCATCGGGATCATATTCGATGCCGATCGGATTGGCGGCGAACGCCGGACTGCCGAAATAGGCGATGGCATCGGCTGAGGGCAGGGCGTCGGCCTGAAGCTCGACGCGGTTGCCGTCGGGATCCTGATAATAGAGCGACAGCGTCATGCCGTGATGGACCGGCCAATAGGGGGTGATCCGCGCGTCTTTCAGTCGCGCATAGGTTGCGAGAAGGTCGCCTGCGCCACCATAGGTGAAGGCGACATGATTGACCCCGACGTCGCCCAGCCGACCGTCACCCCCGGGGCGGAAAATATCGAGATTGGCGATCGCGAAGCGGTGGTTCTCCTCATCGAAAGCGAGGAAGGTTAGTGCGGCGTCGGCGTGCACGGGCGCCGCTTTGAACACGGTGCAGTACCAAGCGACCAGCGCCTCATAGCGGCGCGTCATAAAGACGATGTGCGACATTCGGGCAGCGACGGTCACGCGTGGCCTCCGAAACTGTAGAGATCCAGCTGCGCGCCATCGCCGAACCCCATCGAGCGATAGAGCGGCCGGCCGCTCGCAGTGGCGTGCAGCCAGAGGCGCTTGTGTCCGACCGCATCCTGTGCCGCAACTATGGCGCGGCGCATCGTTGCTTCGCCATAGCCCTTGCCGTGCAAGTCGGGCAGAGTTGCGACCATGGCAATATAGATGCAGTCTTTGAGGAGATAAGCCTGCGCCGCCGCGACAGCGCGGCCCTGCTCATAACCGACCACCCCGAATTGTGTGCCCGACCATTGGTGAAGATTGCCCGTCACCGCGAAGATTTCGTGCGGCATGCCATAGGCATCGGCATTGACCCGCCCAAGATCGAGCGACGACGCGCTATCATTCGCGATCCAGTACTCCAGCGCGGGCTCGTCGCGGCGGGGCGGTGCAAGCCCGTCGGTCGCCATGCCCCACATGCTCATGCTGTAGGAGAGGCCTTCGTCGGCCAAGATGAGTGTGCCCCCTTCCGGCAGCCAGTCGGGCGATACGAGTAGCATGGCGTCGTGCGGACAGCGTTCCGCATAGCCGCGCGCCGTGGCGGTCGCCTGACGCAGCGCCGCCTCGTCGTTCGTCGGCCCGCTGATCGTGATCATATTGAAGAAGGGACAGATCGTCTGCGACAGGGTCACGGCGACCGGGCCAACCTGCGCCAGTATCGCGTCCGGATATTGGCCGCTGATGTAGCTCCACGCATCGACGAAACATTGCGCGACATTGGGTGTGTCGAGGTCGGCTGCACGTGCTGCACGTGATACTTCGGGCATCGGCAAGGTCCAAAAGGGGCAGGCAAGGCTCCGCCGATGGCGGAGGAAGCATCTTCCGGCCAACCTTCGGGTTTCGATTGCTCTGCGATTTCTGCTGGCTATTTGTGCTCGCGCTCAGGCGGCCCGGTCAATCCGCTGCACCGTCAAAAAAGCGTTATTTCTCGCCCCGAAGTCCGGGCAGATGTTCGGGCCAGCCATATTTATCCCATGCGTCGACATAGCCGGCGCGGCTCGCGAAACTTAGGAAATCGGGATGGCGCCAGGTTCGATTGATCGGATCCCTGTCGACCCACAAGGTCATCAGCCCGAAGAGGTTTGAAACGCTTGTCTGCTCGCCATAGATTTTCATGACCAATTCGGCATGGCCCATCCAGATCGCGGGAAAGGCGATCGAATTGTCATAGGGATCGGGCATAGTCTGGTGCAGCGCGTCGATCATGGTGCAATAGGCAGCGCGCGCCTCCGGATCGCCGCTGCATACCCCTTTCGCTGCGAAGGCGAAATAAGCGTCGCGTGCGGCGTCGTCGATCGGCGGCATTCCGGGCGGACGCATGATCATCGTGCCGAGCCAGGTGCGCAAATCATAATAGGTTTCCACCGCGCGGTCATGATCGCCGCTGGCAGCATAGGCGACCGCCAGCCACGGCGCGGGAAACCCCAGATCAGCCATCCGCCGACCGGCGGCGATGGCCTCCTCATATTGGCCGAGACACAAATGCGCCGCGCAAAGAGCCGCATAGTTGCGGCCGTAAACCGGATCCGCCTCGACCACCCTCTCGATATAGGGGAGGGCAGGACCCGGCCGGCCGAGATTGAGAAGGAAGGTCCCGAGCCGCAACGCGACGTTCATGTCATCGGGCGCCAGCCGCGAGGCCTCATACCCAAGATCAAGCGCCGCCACCGCGTTGCCGTTCACGAATTCATAGACGCCGAGCATGGCCAGCGCGTGGCCCTGCGAGGGATCGAGTTCGATCGCCTTGCGGGCGCAGTCAGCCATATACTGGGCCCGGTGAACCCGGTCGAGCCGCGTCGTGAAACCGGCAATATAGAGATGCGCTTCGGCAAGCGCGGTCCAGCATTCCGCGAAGTCGGGATCGATCGCCAGCCCCTGTTCGAGCAGTTCAATACCCTTCGCGATCATACCGTCACCCACCGCGCGTAAACTGAGGTCACGGCCCTGGAGATACAGCGCATAGGCGTCACGGTTCGTCGTCATTTTGCGGGCTCGCGCCGCCTGTCCCTCGATACCCAGCGCCGAACATAGGCCGGTCACGAAATGGCTGCCGATGATATGGCGCGAGCCGATGGCGTCGGCAACCGTGCCATCATAGCGGTCGGACCATATTTCCGTCCCGTCACGACCGTCGATCAATCGCAGGGTGACGCGAACGCCGTTGGCAAAGCGATGAACTGCCCCTTCGATCAAGTGGGACACACCAAGGACGGCGGCCATGTCCCGCAACGTGCCTCCGGCGGATACAACGCTGGCAACCGACGTGCGTCCAACCAGCGCGAGACTGCTGATCCCGCCAAGGCGGAAGCTCAATTCTTCGGAAACCCCCTCAGCGAGAAAAAACTCGCCACCGATCACGTCATGCTGCGCGAACGGCAGGATCGCTATCCGGATCCTGTCGCCCACTGGCTGCGCCGCTTCTCTGTGGCAGGCGCGCCATGCGTCACCAAGTTGCTTGTGACCTTGCGCGTTTCCCAAATGATCGAGTGCGGACAAGGCTTCATCCACGGCTATCTGCAGCCGGACTTCGACGTGTTGGCGTTGGGCGGCCATCCATTTTCGGAACGGGTCGCCGAAATCTGCTTGGTCGAGCAGCGGTTTGTTGCCGATATGAGCTAGGAGCTGACAAGCATTGGGGACTCTCCTGTCCGCAAGCGCGGCTTCGAGATCGGCGAGGTCCGTGCCTATCCTGATGGGGTCAATCGAGATCCGGCCATGCGCCGTGTCGAGCACCGGGCCCGCCAGTGGAGTCAGCAGCTTGTCGAGCGTGAGTAGACATTGCCGCAGGCTGGCTCGGGCTTGCGCCTGAAACCGGCCGGGCCACAGCAATTTGCTGACATAATCGCGTTCCAGCGGCTCCCCAGGTATGAGGCAAAGCATTGCCACCAGAGCTCGCGCCCGGCGGTTGGAGATAGCAATCTCCGTTCCATCCTGCGTACTCAAAGCAAAGGCCCCGAACAGGTTTGCTCGTAACATCCGATCGGGCTTTGCCGAGATTTTTCCCGCCGTCGTTTCCACGCATGTCCCCCCCCCGAAAACCATCGATAGGGGCTTCTGCTGGAAAATCATCGGAAATCGATTGGAATGTCTTGTTTCGAGGGTTTAGCTCTGAGAACCGGACTGACCGCTACCGGCCAGTTTCAGCGGTATCGGACGCCGGAAATCAAGGATTGCAGCACTCGGAAACGGGGCCTCGAGCGAACCGTCAGGTTGAACTATTTATTCCCGCGTCAGGGGGCGTGGAAGGGAAAAAATATCGCGCTCTAATCCATCGGGGAATGGCTCGCGGGAAATCTTAAATCCCCCCAGCTTTTCGATGAGCTTTCTCGCCGCCACGTTTTCGTCATTGATGTGAGTCTCAACGAGTCGCCAACCGAGGTCGTCGTAACCAAATGCGATGGCCGCACGCGAAGCTTCCATCGCGTACCCGTGTCGTCTAGCGGATGGAATAATCCACCAAGTCAGTTCCGACCTCGGATAGCCTTCCGGCCACCAAAGACCACACCCTCCGACCATTTTGCCAGTGGATCTTTCGACAATCGACCAACGGCCATAACCGCGCAGCGCCCAGTGGCCAATATCAGTGGCCAACACGCGCCAAGCGCTATCTGGCTTCATCGGACCGCCGTAGGAATGCGAAGCCTCCGCATCGGCGAAGAAATCGCGATAAGTATGAAAATCCACGGTCTGCGGCCCCCGCATTTCGAGTCGTTCGGAAAACAGTACGGGTATTAGCTTTGGAATTACCATTACAATGGCGCCTTATGAAATCCGCGACTGCGCGGGTGAACGTTCTGATCAGGCAATTCCAATGTCGCCGCGGAATCTCGCTGAAGTCGGTTCGAATAAAATCTCCGCCCGTAAATCGCCGGTATCGGGCTGGCCACCGGACTAAGTCTTTCAATCCATTCGCTCTGCGATGTTGGAGCCGCCGCCGAAGCTTAGCTTGACCGCGCTGGCCCGAAGCTCAGAAGGTGACAGCGCTTCGATGGTCATGACGCTGTCAGGTGAGAAGAGCTTGCCCTCCGCCTCGGGCAGCAAGCTGCGTCCGACATGGCCTCCGCGCGCCCATATCAACTCACCGTCCGAATCCCGTGTGATGCTGAAGCGCTCCGCCGGAAAGTCCCGGAGGCGGTAGATGCCGACGAACCGCTCGGCGATCGAGGCGGTAAGGGGCAGCGCTGCGCGGGCGGGAAGTGTGTTGCGGGCGGGAAGTGTGTTGCGGGCGGGCCAGCGATAGACGTCGCCGATCGCGCGCATGACCTCGTTGATGAGCCAACCGCCGTCATAGCCGTTGGTCATGACGACCGCGCCCTGACAGCTGTCCGGGTAAATGATGAACATTGAGGTGAAACCCACATTCTTGCCGGTGTGACTGATCTGGCGCGCACCATCGGCCGGGCCAAGGTCCACACCGACACCCCAGTTGCCCGGCCCGCGCGTCATGAGCTGGGCCGTGGCATCTTTCCCAATGATCGCATCGGTCTCGCCGCGCACCGAACGGGCGAGGCCGATCGCGAAACGGCCGAGGTCGCTCGGTGTCGACCAAAGCCCGGCGGGCGCCATTTCAGGATAGACCCGCCATTTGCCCGGCAGGGGCGAACCGTCTGCGCTCGTACCTTGTGCCGATCGAGTTCCATCGCCATCCGACGGAGGCTGCTCGAAGCTGCTGCGCGCCATCGCGAGCGGTTCCAGCACTAACTCGCGCATCAACGGGGCGAAGTTCTTGCCCGTGGCTTCGTCCATGAGTGCCTGGGTGACGATGTAGCCGCCGCCCGAATAATTCCAGCGGCTGCCGGGCTCACTCTCGACGACGATGGCGGGCGTATTGGCCGGCGCTTCGCCGCGCAGAACTTGCGCTAGCGTCGGCCGAGGTTCGCCAGGCAGGTAGCCTTTCATCCCCTCAAGGTTCGTGCCCGCTGTATGGCTCAGCAACTGCCGAAGCGTGACCGGGCCGCGCGCCTTGTCGTAAGACCAGCCCTTCATCTGGAGCTGCACGTCTCCATCGAGCGAAAGCGTGCCGCGCTCGACAAGGCGTAGAGCCGCGATCGCAGTGAGGGATTTGCTGATCGAACCTGCCTGAAACCGGGTCTCGGGAGTCACCGGGGCACCGCCCCAAATCAGGGAGCCGAACCCCCGCGCGTCGACGATGCGGCAATCCTCGATGACCGCAACGCTCAGTCCCGGGACGCGATAATGTTCCATGCGCGCGGCAAGCTCGAAGCGCCGGCTTTCGGCACCCTCGATCGTGACGGTGCGTCGAAGCGCGCGTTCGAAAGCCCGAGGTGTGTTTTCCTCCGCCGATACGGCGGCAGCGGATGCGGCCACCGCCAGCGCTGCCAAGAGGCTCGTGGTTCTGCCGGCTATTGTCTTGAGAGACGAAGGGAAGGCGGGAATCGGTGCAGCTGTTTTGGACATGGGACATCCTTTGCGGTCGGTGCCGACCGCATTCGTGCGGGATTGGAAGGCGGGGGAGTGCGCGCGCCGCTATGGCGCGGCAAGCTTGGCGCGGAAGAAGGTAATGAGGGCGGCATTGAGCTCGGCATGAAACACCGTCCGGTCAAAGCCGGGCTTGTCGGTGCAGATCGCCGGCATCATGCTCGGGTCAGGGCATGGCGCAAGGAAGGAAAGATGTCCCGCGCCCTGAACCTGGCGATATTCCGTGGTCTTGGGCAGCAGGACCCTGACATTGGCGGTGTTGCTGGCATAGGGCACGATTTCGTCATCGCTTCCAGCCCAGACCTGAACAGGTGCCTTCACCTTCGCGAGACTGTCCGGCCCAAAGAGAAATCCCAGCCCCGGCGCTGCGATCGCCGCGGCCGATATGCGGGGGTCATGCGACCAGGACGGATTTTCTATCGGGGCACCCGGAGCTGGGAAAAGGCGGCACGCGAACTCGGGTTGCTTCGCACAATGCGGTGCAAGGCGCCCGAGGTCCGGTTCGCCGCCAATGGCGATTAGCGCGGTCGTCGCGCCGGCCGAGAAGCCGAAGATACCGATCTTGTCCTTGCCGATATTTGACCCTCCGCGCCAACCGCCCAGCATGAAGTCGATCGTCCGGACGATATGGCGCGAACGATCGGCAAACCACGCCGGCTTTCCGACACTGCTCTCATCCTCATAATTGTCGCCGCTGTGGGTCGGCGTCACGACAATGAACCCGGCTTGGGCAAGGGCCATGGCCGTGTCGATATGGCTGATCGACCCCCCGCCGGTGCCGTGCGAGATGATCACCATCGGCAAACCCGATCTGGCGACGGGCGCGCTGGGCGCCGCCTTGATAGCGACCGGTCCAATTTGCACGTCGCGTGCCTCTGCGGTGGTCGGATACCAGATGATCGCGGCAATCGGGGCATGGTCGGTATCAGGGATCGCGGCCTGCTCGAAGCCGATCTGATACGTCTGCTCGGCAGCCACAGCGGTTGCGGGCAGGATGGCAAGAGCCGCCGGGGGCGTGACGGTCGCCATCAACAACGGCGCGAACAATCTGCTTTTCACAATCATGAGCGTCCCTCCCTGCGCTTGGCGATCGATCCAGTTATGAACACCCCCGGTTCCGGGCGGTGCGGCCTCAATATCGCCTCCTCCGAAACGGCGGAAGCTGCATCATTTGCATTTGCTTCGTGCGTCCGACGCCATGTCCCGCTTCTCCTAAATCCCCGGCGTCGCACGAAGGGCGGTGTCACAAGCTTGCCGGACGAGCTGGCGCAGCCAGCGGTGCGCGGCGTCGCCTTCCATGCGCGGGTGCCAGAGTAGCGATATCGTGAACGGCTCGGTCTCGACGGGCAGCGTGAACGTCGTCATCCCATGGCGAAGAACAACGGTGTGCCGCTCGGGAACCGTCGCGATGAGGTCCGATCCCTTGGCCAGCGCGAGGGCGGCGGCGAACCCGTCGACGGTGGTGACGATCGTCCGCGTGAGGCCGAGCGTATCGAGCTTCGCGTCGATCGCGCCCAGATCGAGCCCTTGCCGTGTCACTAATACATGGCGACCTTCGGCATAGCGCTCGGCGGTCATGTTGCCTTTGGCCAGAGGGTGCCCGGCGCGCACGACGCCGACGTAGCGGTCGACGAACAGCGACTGCGCACGCACTTCGGGGCCGATCGCGCGTCCGACAACGCCCGTCTCGAGGTCGATGTCCCCGTCGCGAAGACCCGCGCTGTCCTTGTCCAGCTTGCGGATGAAGCGGATGCGGACATGCGGCGCTTCCTCGGCAACCTGCTGGATCAAGAGCGGGCCGATCGACTCGGCGAACCCGTCGCTCGTTCGGAGCACGAAGGTCCGGTCGAGGCAGTATAGATCGACCGTGTCCGCGGGTCGCAGGACTGCGCGGGCATCCTCGACGAGCCGGTGGACCTCTTCGCGCATCGCTTCGGCGCGCGGCGTTGCGACCAGTCCGCGACCCGCGCGCACGAGAAGCGGGTCGCCGGTCACCGTCCTGAGGCGGGCGAGGGCGCGGCTCATCGCGGAGGGGCTGAGGCCGAGCTTGCGTCCCGCCCCGGCAACACTGCCCTGCTGAAGCAGCGCGTCCAGCGTGAACAGGAGATTGAGATCGGGACCGCTCATAGGGCTAGCCTTACCATAGGCTGACTCTCGGACATAGCGTCAAGCGCAACGATGGATTGCAAATGCTGCGCCTTCCGCCATGCGCTCGATGGTCTATTTCGGTTTCGACATCAACGAAACAGGAATTTGCTATGACCCAGACAGCCCTCGACCTCTTCGCCGGACGCGTCCGCGATAACTGGGGGCCGCTAACCTCCGGGCTGGTGGCCGATTGCAGCGCGCGCCTCGCCGAGCTGCTTCAGGCGCCGCGC
Organism: Sphingopyxis macrogoltabida; assembly: GCA_003241685.1. Classification (GTDB taxonomy): domain Bacteria; phylum Pseudomonadota; class Alphaproteobacteria; order Sphingomonadales; family Sphingomonadaceae; genus Sphingopyxis; species Sphingopyxis macrogoltabida_A. The sequence continues at coordinate 5,131 of QFPJ01000020.1, read as the reverse complement.
ACCGAGGCATGGCTCGCAGACCTCTGCCACGAACGTCCCGAGAGCCGCGAACTTTATCGCGATCCGGTGCATGGCTTCGTCCTGCTCGCGCACACCGAGGCCGACGGGCGATATCGCGTTCCGCACGATCATGGGCAGAGCTGGGTCATCTATGGTGTTCTGCACGGTGAAATGGAGATGGGAACCTATGCGCGCGTCGATGAGCCGGGCGAAGGCGCGCGTCTTGTGAAGCGAGGATCGACGATCATTCGGCCCGGGACTGTGCAGGTCTATCTTCCGGGCGATATCCACGACACGCTCTGCGTCAGCGGGCCAGCGATCCAGTTCCGCTTTACGGCCCGCGATCTTCGCCACGATACCACCATGGTCCGCTATGCCGATGTCGGCGGAACCTGGGTTCCGTCCGCCTGAGACCGTCATGGTGCCGACGATCTCTGTCCCGCTAAGCGGTATGCGCCGACGGGCTGCCATCGCCAGCGTGCTTGCGGCGATGGCGGCAGCGGTGCTCGACGCGTCCAGCATCAACATCGCGCTCCCTTCCATCGCGCAAGCGCTTGATGTCGAGCCATCGCGCGCGGCCTGGCTGGTGATCGTCTATCAGGGAGCGCTCGTCGCAGGCTTGTTGCCGCTCGCCGCGATCGGCGAGCGCTTCGGCTACCGTTCAACCTTTGTCGCCGGCACCGCCCTGTTCGGCCTCAGCGCCGTGGCGTCCGCCATGGCTCCCGGCATCGTCTTGCTCGTCATCTTCCGCGTCCTGCAGGGGATTGGTGCTGCGTCCATCATGGCGTTGGGCGTGGCCCTGCTTCGCCGGACCGTCGCTGAGGACGAGTTTGCCAAGGCGATCGGCTGGAACGCGATGACGGTTGCACTCCTGTCTGCTGCGGGACCAACGATCGGCGCGTTATTGCTTAATCTGGGGAGCTGGCGTTTCGTGTTCGCTGGTAGCGTGCTTTTGGCGGGTGTGGCACTGGTGGCCGCGCGCGGGCTGCCGTCCCATCGCCAAGAGCGCAAGCCGCTCGATGCCATAGGCATATTGGCTTACGCCGGGGTTGTTCCCGCTTTCGTGGTTGCGGCCGGGATTGCCCGTTTATCGGTTTTTCTCGGTGCTTTGATTTTGGCGGCGGGCGTGACCGGCTTCTGGTTGCTTGTCCGTCGCGACTTTCGGCGAGCGTCGCCGTTTCTTCCGCTGGCGCTCTTTCGGTCACCCAGCTTCACGCGATCGGTTCTCGCGTCGGTGGCCTGCTTTTCGGCACTGGGCCTGGCGCTGCTGATCCTGCCTTTCGCCTTGCACGACCGGCTCGGACTAACGGCACAGGCCACTGCCTTTATGATGACACCGTGGCCCCTCGCCGTGCTTGTGACGACGCCGTTTACCGCGCGGCTCCTTGATCGCATCCACCCGGCGCGGCTGTGCGCCGTCGGAGCATTGGTCTTGGCGTTCGGGTTGGCGGCCTTGGCTGCGGCCCCCCTCGGCTGGAGCGCTCCGGTGTACTTATCGGGCATCACCCTCTGCGGGATCGGGTTTGGGCTATTCCAGACCCCGAACAATCGCACGATGTTTCTTGCAGCGCCCGCTGATCGGGCGGCCTCGGCTGGAGGGGTGCAGGGGACTGCTAGGCTTACGGGCCAAGTTACAGGGGCGCTCATTGCCTCGATTTTGCTTTCCGTCACCCCCGTCGGAGCAGCGGCCTCGATCGCTTTTGGTGTCGCTGCGCTTGCTGCCTGCGCGTCCGCGGGGATCAGCCAATCGAACGAGAGCACGAAGGTCAGCTATTGACCCCACCGGCTCCAGAAGCAGACAGGCAGCAAGGGGCCAGAGTCTGCGGTATCGCGCGCCTGAAGGTGAGTTCCGGGGTGATGCCTTTCCGTGGGATGTTGTTGCCAACAACCGTAGATTAATGACTTTCCTACAATATTTCGTGGTGCCATGCAGAGCCTATGCAAAAGCGCGGATCCAAATGGCGCGACCGAGCGCTCGCTATCGAATTCTGGATTGCGACCGCGTTGGTGGCCGGCTCATTCCTCGTCGGGGCGTGGCAGGCGCTCAAATATTTGTTCTAGCGGAGCAGGTGGCGCAGTGGGGCTACGCGCCAGCGGCAAGCGGCAAAGAAGCAATATTCTCAGGAGCCACCCCGTCGACATCGACCAGGTCTTCGCCCACCACGATGCCGGTGACGCGAACACGCTTTCCGATATGGTCGACTGGAACGCGGTGCAGGTCGAGCCGCCACCGGCCGCCAAGGTCACGGCGAAGCGAGAAACCGCCCGCGTCGCGGAACAAGGTTCCCGTCTCTTCGATTCTCGTGCCGATCATCGTCATGTCTTTCGCCTACGCAAAGTTGCAGCACCGCGCCAGAAACTTTGGCTGACCGCCTGTCAATCCTCCCTTATGGCTCAGCGGCGCCGGAATGGTTCGCACGCCACGCCGTCGCCGTCGCCATCCATCTCCGGGCGATAGCCGGGCTGACCGCGGTACAGCGGCGCGGCCCCCGCTGCCCACGCAGCACTGCAATTGCGGTAATAGACGCCGGACGGCGCCGACGATGCAATAGGCTGGCGCACGGCGAATGCCTGCGGCTTGGGCCGATGTGCCTTGGGATTGGCGGCCCGATAGTCGGCCGGCTTTTGGAAGTCGGAACTCCAGATGCCCAGTTTGAGGGCCTTGGCGCGCGCCTCGGCGCCGAGATATCGATCGCTAAACTGAGGCAACGCAATTGCAAGGCCCGCTTCGACCATGGCTTGGCCCAGATCTATCTGCCGCACGGTGCAGCTGGCGACGATCCGGTCATAGTCGTCGACATCACGTTGCTCACATTGCAATTCTGCACCATTGACCAGTTGCGCCAGTTTCGCCGACGCTTCTTTGCCGCATGCCCAGCTTTGTCCCTCGCGCGCGCAAGTCTGGTTAAGCTCGGGGGCGTCCACACCGTGCAAGCGGACGACGATCCCCGCCATGTCGAGAGAGTCGCCGTCCATCGCCCGGGCCGAACCACTAATTTCCTGCGCGGACGCGGAAAGCGGGGTGAGCGCCAGTGCGACTACAAAAAGCCATTTCATGTGAAGGACTCTAGCGCGGTTAGCTTACCAATTTCTTGAACATCCTCGATCGATCGAGCCGAATGTCCGCTATGCGAATACTCGCCCCAAAGACCGACTGACAGAACCGCCAATAGCCGAATCGACCAAAGCGCCGACCGCGCCAAAGCCCTTTGCCGGGGACGTGGCGCCGGTGACAACCACGAGGGTAGGGGTCGGGCCTTCAGACCAGTGCTGAGCGCCCGCTCTGCTACCCCCCGGAGCGGCGCTTCTGCATGCCTTTGATGATATCCCCAAGAACCAGGCGGTCTTGGGGATCGAGAGATTTCAGATCACGGTACATGACGAGCAAATGCTCGTCATCGCTATCTTCGTCCGGCTTCTCGCCGACAAGGCTTGCGATAGATACCTCAAAGTGATTGGCGAGCTTTCGGACAAGTTCGATCGACGGATTTGTGGCGGTGCCTTTCTCAAGCTCCCAGATATGCGCCTTCGACGCGCCGATGGCGTCAGCCACTGTCTGAAGCGATTGCTGCTTTGCCGTGCGAAGGTTCTGCAGCCTCATCGCCAACGACATGTCCATGACCTCCCCCGACACAACCTAACATGAGAGCAACGCCATAGAAATCAACGAGCGTTCGGTCAAACGAACGACTTCCTCCGGCCGGTTGACTCTCATCGTTGTCTGATATATCGAACGATATTATAGCTACACATCTTACAAATGGCATCGCATGAACCACCGTCGGGATACCATTCCCCACCCTCGCATCTGGGCAGTCCACTCGGCAGCGGAAACTTGGGATCTCGGACCGATCATCGCGTGGCCGACATGCGAAAACGATACGCACTCGGAGACCGCCCCGGGGGCAGCACCATGACGCGTAGCCGGAAGCGATCAGCATCCGTGCCGCAGATTAAGCTGGAGAGAAGAAATGGCTAAAACCACCAATTCCAAGGCGCTAGTGCCCACTGGGCGGCGCAAGACGTCCGTCATGCGAAAGGCAGCCACGGTTGCCGTTGCGCCCGCCACGGACGGCACACTGCTGCCGATCCTCGGCTCCGACCTCGCTGTGGCCAAGCTGATCGGTGACGGAGGCGATGTCATGTTAGAGGGCGGCGTCGTTCTCGTAACCGGTCGCGCTTATGCGACCCGCGCGTGCGTCGTTCCCGCGGAAGAAATATTCTACGATCAGGCGGCGCGGCCCGGTGGCAAAGGGCCGTGGCTCGGTGAGGCGGATAAGGTCAGCTGGCGCGATGAGGCGAGTGGCTACGACTGCATCATGTTGCGTGACACGGACGATGGCTTTCTGTCCGGATATGTCGGCATTCCCCACGGCCATCCACTCTGGGGCTGGGATAATGGCGCAGTTCCGTCGGACATCGGGATCGAGGTGCATGGCGGTTTGACCTATTCACGACTGTGCGAGGAAGGGCCGAGTCCGGCGCGTCGTTTAGCCGTCGAGGCGCGCCGCATCTGCCACGTGACATTACGCCCGGCGGTCTACCATCCGGTAGCGCACGCTACCGATCACCGGGTCGAAGACCCGCACGCATGGTGGTTCGGCTTCAGTTGCGATCATGCGTACGACCTCATTCCCAGGCATGCGCAGGTTCCGTCCAGGCCCAAGTCATCGGAACTCGCACGGACCTATCGCGACGATGCCTATGTTGTCCGGGAAACGGTTGCGCTCGCTGCTCAACTGCGCGCGATCGCGGACGGGGACGCAGCGCCCCAGCGCGACGACCAGCCGCCGCCGATCGGCCTCGATCCCAGTCGCGGAGGTGGCCGTGGCCGACTTTGATCGCCACGTCGGCGAGCTCCCGTGGGGATGGTGGCTTCGAGCCAATCCGCGCGGCTACGAAGATGCAGCGGGGCGCAATTGGTCGAGCGTCAGGGACGCCTTCTGGGAAGGAGAACTTGGCTTCCCTCCGGTCCACTTCGCACCTGAACAGCATGAACTGATGCTGAGGGTCATGACCGCGATCAACGCGAGCTGGTTTGGCACGGAGAGCAACCACGACGTTTTCGGCGGGGACATGATGTTCTGGCGATTCCATCTGTGCTGGCTCGCCAGCATCGGTATGGTCGAGA
>QFPJ01000070.1 GCA_003241685.1 Sphingopyxis macrogoltabida | reverse complement strand
AAGCGCGTGTCATGGAACCCCAGCCAGATGCCACAGACCGCTTCACGCCGCGCTTCGACGCGTCGGGATTGCTGACCGCGATCGTCGTCGACGCGGACAGCGCCAGACTGTTGATGGTCGCCCATATGAACAGCGACGCGATCGACCGGACGCGCGACAGCGGACAGGCGCATTTCTGGTCGCGGTCGCGTCAGGCGCTGTGGCGCAAGGGCGAAACGTCGGGCAACGGGCTGACGGTGGTCGAGATGCGCGTCGATTGCGATCAGGACGCGCTGCTGCTGCGCGTGCGGCCCGCGGGGCCGGCATGCCATACCGGGCGGCGATCCTGTTTCTATCGCCGCGTCGAAAGCGACGGCAGCCTGACCTTCCTTGGCGACGATGATCAGGGATAGCGGGGCGTGGGCGGCAGGAGCGGCAGGGGCGGCCATGGCCTTGCTGGCGTTGCTGTCGGGTTGCGACCGCGCATCGGCGCCGGGCAGCCGGATCGATAACGACAATCCGCTGGAGATCGCGGCGCGCGAACGGGGCGTCGTGCGCGCCGACACCGCCAACCCGACCGGCGCCTATGAACGCACGCACGAACTGGGCCGCGACGCGATGTGCGTCGTTCCCGATGGCGTCGGGCAATGGCGCTTTGCGATAACCGCGTCGTTCGGGCCGGGCCTGTCGTGCAGGGCGGGCGGCACCCTGCGCCGCGAAGGCGACGCCTGGCGCCTGCGCTTTGCCGGCGCCGACGGTTGCGAGACGCAGGTCCGGGAGGAAGAGGATGAGCTGCGCCTGCCGGGCGATCTTCCGCCGCAATGCGAGAATCTGTGCCCGTCGCGCGCGTCGCTGGCGGGGCTGCGGCTGCCCAGGGCGAGCTGGTCGGAAAGCGATGCAAGGGGCTTGCGGATGCGGGACGGACGCGGCAAAAGCATCCTGCCATGCGGCGCGTGAAACCGCGGCTTTTCCCGTTTCAGCCAGCCTTGACGTTCACGTCAACGGAAACTAATCTCCCCCGATGACCGAAGAATACGGCCACGCCCATATCGACACGCCCGATCAGTTCGGGCGCGACCAGTTCAGCATCACCGATTTGTCGACCGAGTTCGGCGTGACCGCGCGCGCGCTTCGCTTCTATGAGGACGAAGGGCTGATTAGCCCGGCGCGCAAGGGATTGTCGCGCATTTACTCGAAGCGCGACCGTGCCCGCCTGGCGTGGATATTGCGCGCCAAGCGGACGGGATTCAGCCTGGCCGACATTCGCGAGATGATCGACCTGTACGACGTCGGCGACGGCCGTAAGCTGCAACGGCAGGTGACGATCGAAAAATGCGAAGAGCGCATCGCCCTGCTGCTGCGCCAGCGCGAGGATATCGACAGCGCCGTCGAGGAACTGACGCGTTTTATCGACATGGTGAAGAAGGTCGAGGCTGGCCAGAAGGCCGGCTGACCCCTTATACTGGTCTTCCCAGGCAAGACATTCTTGCCAACCCTGATATTGTCGGAAAGCTCCCCCATGCCCGTTTATCGCGCTCCCGTTCAGGATACGCTGTTCCTGCTGAACGACGTCCTCGGCATCGATCGCTACGCCGATCTGCCCGGTTTTGCCAATGCGAGCCCCGACATGGTCGAGGCGGTGCTGAGCGAGGCCGCGAAATTCTGTGAAGAAGTGCTGTTCCCGATCAACTATTCGGGCGATCAGGAAGGCTGCACGCGTCACGACGACGGCAGCGTGACGACGCCCGCGGGCTTCAAGGAAGCCTATAAGGCCTATTGCGATGCCGGGTGGACGCTGCTGACCCAGCCCGAGGATGTCGGCGGTCAGGGATTGCCCCATGTCGTCGGATTCCCGGTCGAGGAATATCGCATGGCGGCGAACCAGGCCTTTTCCATGTATCCCGGTCTTACCCAGGCCGCGGTCGCGGCGATTCTGGTCAAGGGGTCGGACGAACAGAAGGCGACCTATGTGCCGCGCATGGTGTCGGGCGAATGGGGCGGGACGATGAACCTGACCGAGCCGCATTGCGGCACCGACCTGGGCCTGATCCGCACCCGGGCGGTGCCGGGCGGCGACGGCAGCTATGCGATCACGGGCACGAAGATATTCATTTCATCGGGCGAACATGACCTGACCGACAATATCATTCACCTGGTGCTGGCCAAAACCCCCGACGCCCCCGACAGCGTGAAGGGCATATCGCTGTTCATCGTTCCCAAATATCTGGTCAACGCGGACGGATCGCTGGGGGAACGCAACAGCCTGTCGTGCGGGTCGATCGAGCACAAGATGGGCATCCACGCCAACGCGACCTGCGTGATGAATTATGACGGCGCCAAGGGCTGGATGGTCGGCGAGGAGAATAAGGGGCTGGCCGCCATGTTCGTGATGATGAACGCGGCGCGCCTCGGCGTCGGCATCCAGGGGTTGAGCCAGGCCGAGATCGCATTCCAGAATGCGGTGCAATATGCGCAGGACCGTCGTCAGGGCCGCGCGCTGACGGGCCCCGCCGATCCGCAGGAAAAGGCCGACCCGCTGTTCGTGCATCCCGACGTGCGCCGCATGCTGATGGACGCCAAGGCGACGGTCGAGGGGCTGCGCGCGCTGTGCCTGTGGGGGGCTTTGCAGGTCGATCTGTCGCATATCGCGGCGAGCGAGGAAGAGCGCCAGACCGCCGACGATCTCGTCAGCCTGCTGACTCCGGTGATCAAGGGCTATGGCACCGACAAGGGCTATGACGTCGCGACCAATGCACAGCAGGTGTTCGGCGGCCACGGCTACATCGAGGAACAGGGCATGAGCCAATATGTCCGCGATGCGCGCATCACGATGATCTATGAAGGCGCCAACGGGGTTCAGGCGATGGACCTGGTCGGCCGCAAGCTGGCGCAGAATGGCGGCCGCGCGGTGCAGGCCCTGTTCGCGATCGTCGATCAGGAAGCGGCGGCGGCGAAATCGGTCGATGCGCTCGGCGATTTCGCGGGCCGGCTGGAAAAGGCGAATGGCGAACTGAAGGCCGCGACGATGTGGTTCATGCAGAACGGCATGGCGAACCCCAATAATGTCGGCGCGGGCGCGCACCATTACATGCATATCATGGGCATCGTCGCGCTGGGCCTGATGTGGCTCAGGATGGCGCAGGCGGCACAGAAGGCGCTGGACGAAGGGCGCGGGAACAAGGCGTTTCTGGACGCGAAGATCGTCACCGCGCGCCATTTCGCCGAACGCTTCATGCCCGACGCGGGCGCCCTGCGCCGCAAGATCGAGGCGGGCAGCGAGGCGATGATGGCGCTGGCGCCGGAGCAGTTCCACGCCGCCTGACGCGCCCCGGATGCCGCCGCGATGCAACCATCGCCGCCGCCGCGCGTGGGGGCGTCGATGACCGACGCCGCGCTGTCCCCGATCGTCGCCGAAGGCCGCAACTGCTGGCGCATCGAACGTGCCGACAAGGCGCGGATGATCGTCGATGCCGCCGATTATTACGCCCGGCTGGTGGGCCTGATGGAAGGGGCGAAGGAACGCATCCTGCTGATCGGCTGGGATTTCGACCCGCGCATATCGTTGACCCCCGACGAACGGGGCGAAGGGGAGTCGCTCGGCCATTTCCTGCTGCGGTTGGCGCATGACAGGCCCGATCGCGACATCGACATCCTGCGCTGGAATTTCGGCGGGCTGAAACAATTTCTGATGCCGCGCATCGCGGCGATGATCCTGCGCTGGAAACTGACGCGCTCGATCAGCTTCCGGCTCGACAGCGCGCATCCGGTGGGATGCAGCCATCATCAGAAGGTCGCGGTCTTCGACGATCATCTGGCGGTGTGCGGCGGGATCGACGTGGCGGCGGCGCGCTGGGATACCTGCGACCATCGCGACGAGGACCGGCGCCGGACCAACCCCGACGGCGATGCCTATATGCCATGGCATGATTCCACGATGCTGCTCGCCGGTCCGGTGGGCCGCGCGCTCGCCGATCTGGGCAACGAACGCTGGCAGCGCGCGACGAACAAGGAATTGCGCGACATCGAGGGTGACGGGGAGAATTGGCCCGACGATCTGGAACCCGATTTCACCGGCGTCGATGTCGCCATCTCGCGCACCCGCGCCGAATATGATGGCTTTCCCGAAGTGCGGGAGATCGAACAGCTTTATCTGGACATGATCGCGGCCGCCCGCCGCTTCATCTATTTCGAGAACCAGTATTTCACCTCGGCCAAGATCGCGGCGGCGATTGCCGAACGGCTGCACGAAGCGGATCCGCCCGAGTTCGTGTTGGTGATGCCCGAAACCGCCGATGGCTGGCTGGAGCAGATGGCGATGGATGCCGCGCGCGTGAAGCTGGTGCGCGAGATCGCGAAGGCGCCGCACGGCGACCGCTTCCGCGTCTATGTCCCGCACACGCGCGGCGGCGATCCCATCTATGTCCATGCCAAGACCGCGATCGTCGACGACCGGCTGTTGCGGATCGGATCGTCGAACATGAACAACCGCTCGCTGGGTCTCGACAGCGAATGCGACGTGACGATCGACGCGGCGCTGCCCGCGAATGGCGGGATCGAGCCGGTGATTCGCTGTTTGCGCGAACGGCTGATCGCTGAACATCTGGGTGCCGATCCCGACGATGTGGCGCGGCGGTTCGAGGGCACGGGGTCGATCATCGACACGATCGAGGCGCTGCGCGGCGGCGGCGGGCGGACGCTCGAATGGCTCGATCTCGTCCAGCCGGGACCGCTCGACGATTTTATCGCCGACAATGAACTGCTCGATCCCGAAAATCCCGATGCGATGTTCGAAGGGATCGCCGAACGCGGGCTGAAGAAGAACTGGCATCGCGGCCTGTCGCGGGTTCGCGGGCTGATCGGGCGCCGCTGACGGGATTTTTCGGCTGTGCGGATCATCACTTGCGCCGGCCCCGTCCGATCATATGATGCCCGCGATGACCGAGCAGCCCGTGTCCTCTTCCGACCCATCGCGGCGGCGCGTGGCGTTCATCAGTCACCATAGCTCGCAGGTTGCGGTCGCGCGGCGGATCAAGGCGCGGCTGGCGGAGCAGGGCGTCGACGGCTGGCTTGCCCCCGACGATATAGCGGCGGGCACCGCCTTCGATCAGGCGATCGTCGACCAGATCGCACGGTCCGATGCGATCGTCCTGCTGTTTTGCGCGCAATCCGACCAGTCGCGCCATGTGAAGCGCGAATTGATGCTGGGCGAGGATGCCAACACGGCCATCCTGCCGGTGCGGCTGGAAAATGTCGCGGCGCAGGGCCTGGCCTATTGGCTCAAGGATTATCAGTGGATCGACTGGTTCGCGGGCGAGGATGCGGCCATCGACGCGCTGGTCGCGGCGATGACGGGCGCGCCGGCGGCGCCGCGCCCCGCGCCGGTCGCGGCGGCACGGCCCAAAGCGGCATCGCGGCGGCCGCTTTGGCTCGCGCTCGGCGCCGTGGCGCTTGCCGCGCTGGTCGCGGGCGGCATGTGATGGGCCGGCGATAAACGGCAGGGCAGCGGCGGCGGCGATGCGGCGGTCGCCGACAATCCGATCGAACCCGGCATCTGGACCAGCAAGCGCGAGGTGGTGAAAATCCTCTTTCCGGAGGAGATCGCGCCCGAATATGAAAAGCAGTTCAAGGCTTTGTTGGAAACGGACCCCGACCCGGAGGATTGCATCGCACCCGAGGTCGCGGCGAAACCGGACGTCAAGCTGTTCGATCCCGGCCATGAGTCGGGTTGCACCATCGGTTCGTTCAAGATGAACGGCGGGCGGATCAGCGGCTATCTGAACTGCAAGATCGCGGGCGATCCCAACGGCAATCTGCAGGCGACGATCCGCGGCACCTATACGCGCACCAGCATGGAATTCGACAATGTCGTCACCATGCAGACCAGCCAGGGCATGGTGCGCTTTCGCAGCCATGAAACCCAGAAATGGCTGCGCGGACCCGCCTGCAGCGCGGGTTAATCGGCCAGCGACAACAGGTGGCGCGCCTGTTTCAGATGCGGCGCGTCGATCATCTTGCCGTCGACCTGCAACACGCCGGCGCCCGGATTGGCGGCAAAGGCATCGACGATCGCCTGCGCGCGCGCGACCTCTTCGGCGGCAGGGGTGAAGGCGGCGTTGATCGGTGCCACCTGCGACGGGTGGATCGCCATCATGCCCATGAACCCGTCGCGCCGCGCCCGCGCCGCATAAGCCGCCAGCCCCCCTTCGTCCTTGATCGCGGGAAAGACGGTGTCGATCGCCGCCGTGCCGGCGCCATGCGCGGCGAACAGCGTCAGCGACCGCGCGACCTCATAGGGCGCGGTATAGCTGCCGTCGGGGTTGCGGCTGGTCGCGGCGCCGATCGCGGCGGGCAGATCCTCCGCGCCCCAGGTCAGGCCGACGAGCCGTTCCTTCGCCTCGCGATAGCTGCCCAGCGTGAACAGCGCGGCGGGGGTTTCGGTGGCGATCGGCAGCACCGGCGGCAGCGACGCGTCCGCCGGGCTTTCGCTGCGCAGGATCGTGTCGAGTTGCGCGATGCTCGGCGCCCCTTCGGCTTTCGGCAGCATGATCGCGTCGGGCCGGCCCGCGACGATCGCCGCCACATCGGCCGCGGTCATATGACCGTCGAGCGGATTGACGCGGACCAGCGTGAACACTTCGCGCGTTCCCGCCAGATAATCGGCGACGGCGGCGCGCGCGCGCTCCTTGTTGGCCGGCGACACCGAATCTTCCAGATCGAGGATGATCGCATCGGCGCCTGAACCGGCTGCCTTGGCAAAGCGTTCGGGGCGGTCGCCGGGGACGAAAAGCAGGGAACGGAGACGCATCAGGCGGCCTTCTTCTTGAGCAATGCGGAGCGTTCGCACTGGCAAACGATCTCGTCACGCTGGTTGATGCAGCGGTGCAGGAAGGTGACGATACCCGCATTGGGCCGCGACCGGGATTCTTTCAGGCCGACGACCTCGCTCGTCGCGCGCAGCGTGTCGCCGATGAACACCGGCTTCGGCATGACGAGCTTGTCATAGCCCAAGTTGGCGACCAGCGTGCCAAGCGTCGTATCGCCGACCGACAGCCCGACCATCAGGCTGAAGGTGAAGGTGCCGTTGACCAGGATCTGGCCGAACTCCGATGCCTTTGCCGCCTCGACATCCAGATGAAGCGGCTGCGGATTGTGGGTCATCGTGGTGAACAGCAGATTGTCGGTCTCCGTCACCGTGCGGCGGATGTCATGCGTCAGCCTGTCGCCGATGGTCCATTCGTCGAAATATTTGCCGGCCATTATGCCTCTTCCTTCTCGATCCGCGCGAGCAAGGCCTCGACCTGCACTTGCGCGCCCGCGACGGCGTTGAGTTCCGCCACCACACCGTCGAACGGCGCGGTCAGGCTGTGCTCCATTTTCATCGCTTCCAGCGTCAGCAGCTTCTGCCCCCTGGTCACGGCATCGCCCGCCGCGACGTCGACCGCAATGATCTTGCCCGGCATCGGCGACAGGATCGCGCCGTCGCTCGCGCCGCCGCCCGTTCCGCCCGCGACGCGCCAGGGCGTGAGTTGCCATACTGCGCCGCGTTCGGCGACGAGCATCGCGGGCGCGGGCTCCTCGGCGCCGGGACCGTGCAGCACCACCTCGACGCGCCGGCCGTCGAGCAGGAAAGGCGCGGCGCGCACATCGGGCGCGTTGAGCCGGAAGCCCGATTGCAGCGAGCGCGGCACCATCGCCATCGCCGCATTGGTCAGCGCCTGGGCCGACGGTTCGGGATCGGCGGTCATCGCGTCGCCATCGCGGCCGATCAGGCCGGTATCGACGGTGCCCGCGACGAAATCGGGATGATCCAGCGCCGCGATCAGGAAGGCCGAATTGGTCTTCACCGGCCAGATCGCGCTGTCCTCCAGCATTTCCGTCAGCATCGCCCGCGCGTCCTCGCGATCCTCGCCATAGGCGATGACCTTGGCGATCATCGGGTCGTAGAAGGGCGACACCTCGGCGCCTTCATAGACGCCGGTGTCGATGCGGCCCAGATGTTCGGGAAGCTGGAAGAGTTCGAGGGTGCCGATCGAGGGGAGGAAACCCTTGGCGGGGTCTTCCGCATAAAGCCGTGCTTCCATCGCCCAGCCGTTGATCGCCAGCTCGTCCTGCGATAGCGGGATCGGCTCGCCCGACGCGACGCGAAGCTGCCATTCGACCAGATCGACGCCGGTGATTTCCTCGGTAACCGGATGCTCGACCTGAAGCCGCGTGTTCATTTCCATGAACCAGATGCGGTCGGCGCGCAGGCCTTCGCTGGCGTCGGCGATGAACTCGATCGTTCCCGCGCCGACATAGTCCACGGCCTTCGCGGCGCGCACCGCTGCGGCGCAGAGGTCGGCGCGCGTCGCTTCGTCCATGCCGGGGGCGGGGGCTTCCTCGATCACCTTCTGGTGGCGGCGCTGGAGCGAGCAGTCGCGCTCGAACAGGTGGACGACATTGCCGTGGGTGTCGCCGAACACCTGCACCTCGATATGGCGCGGGGTCAGGATATATTTTTCGATCAGCACATGGTCGTTGCCGAACGACGCCGCCGCCTCGCGCTGGCACGAGGCGAGCGCGTCGGCGAAGTCCGCCGGACTGTCCACCTTGCGCATTCCCTTGCCGCCGCCGCCCGCGACCGCCTTGATGAGCACGG
>QFPJ01000104.1 GCA_003241685.1 Sphingopyxis macrogoltabida | reverse complement strand
CGATATCCCAGTGGATATCCTGCGTCAGACCGACGACGCCGTTCACCGCGACATTCGACAGGGTCTTATGCGGGCCGACCGTTTCATCGATATAGGCGCGCAGGCCCATGGCACGGGCCGCGGCATAGCTTGTGACATTGGCTTCCGCCGCCGTATCGAAGGCGAGGAAGTCGGGGCAGAGCAGCATCAGTTCGCGCGCGCCAAAATTGGCGCGATAGGTGACAGCAGCCGAGACATCGGCGCCGAGCGCACGGGCATAGGCAAAGCCGCGCAGCTTCTGTGCCACGACGACCAGCGCGGCGGTAACAGCCTGCGTTTCGAGGCCCGGCGCGCCGATGATCTTGGGCTTGACGCCATGCTGTGCCTGCGCGGCCAGCAGCGCCTGCGTCCCGGTTTTCTTGCCGTCCGCGAGCGTCGTGCCGATGACGTTCGCCGCGGTTTCGGCGTCGGTGTCGCCTTCCTCGACGCGCACCACGACGATGATCGGACGAGCCTGATCGGCGATGGCGCGCAGCGACTTGGCAAGGGTGCCATCGACACCGGCAGAGCCGATGGCCGTTTCCACGTCCGTCAGCACGACGGGCGTATCGAGCGGGAAGACGGCGGCGCTGGCGTCGGCGGCGGTGGCGACCAGGCCGATGATGGCGGTCGATACGGCGGTGAGCGTGCGGGCGCCGGTGCTGATTTCCAGAAGGGTAATGCCGTGTTTGAAGGCCATGACGGATCCTTTGGCTTAGAGGGTGAGCGGAATGGTGAGACGGGTGCGGCTGTTGGTCGGCGGCGCGTCGGTGCGCTCCGCATCGATTGTCAGCACGGCGGCGCCGGGGACCGATCCAGCAGCCAGCGACACGCGGCGCAGGCGCAGGCGGCGTTCCCAGCGGCTGAGCGCGACGGCGGTGGCGGCATAAAGGCGCAGGATGTTCGGCCCGGTCATGGGCTGATCGATGAGTTCGGGCAGCAGCGAGCCATAGTCGCGGCGGCCGACGCGCGTGCCGATCATGGTGGACAGGATATCCAGCACGGACTGGCGGATATGTTCGATGCCATCGAGCGCTGCGCCGGTGGCGCGGGACATGCCGGTCATACCGGTGCCCCCGACTGCGCGCCGCCAGCCTGAACGCCGCCATGCTTGTGGTCCTTGAGGCTCTTGCCACCGCCTATGACGTCATTGGCAGCGGTGGCCGTGCCGCTGATCTGCACATCGTCGGTGACGGTCAGCGGGCCGTTGATAGTGACGGGGCCGTTGATCGTAGCGCCGCCTGGGGCATCGACAACCGCCGTGCCGCTATCAGGGAGCGACACGGTCAGCGCATGGGCCGCGTGATCGTAGATGATCCGGGCGCCGTCGATAAATTCGATATGGGTGACGTCGCCGCTGCTGGCGGGCGCAGGGAAAGCATCACAGAAGATCGCGGGCAAGACGATGCCGTTTTGCAGATCGCCTTCGGGGCAGAAGATCAGGCATTGTTCGCCCACAACGGGCGGCGACCAGATGCGCACGGCGCCAGCGCGGGTCGTGATCCAGTGCAGCGGGCCGGTTTCGATGTCGCCCAGCTGGACAGTACAGGTGGCGTCCTCATGATCGACCGACGC
>QFPJ01000103.1 GCA_003241685.1 Sphingopyxis macrogoltabida | reverse complement strand
CACCGCACTGGGTGGTAACGATACCATCTACGCCGCCGAGGGCGACGATACCGTTTTCGGCGGCGACGGGGCTGACGACATCTATGGCGGCTATGGCGACGACAGCATCGATGCGGGGGCCGGCAACGATTATATCGTGTGGGACGGCGGCAATGACACGATGCTGGGCGGCGACGGTGACGATGACTTCGTCTTCTTCGAACCCGTCGGCAACGCTATCCTGCGTATCGAAGGCGGTGCCGGCGAAGATTATGTGAGCTTCGCGCAGTTCGCGTCGCCGACGACCTTCTCGCTCGCCGAGCGCGTTGCTGCCGGCTGGGTGATCGAAGGCATTGAGCAGGTGGCGCTGTTCGGGTCCAGCGGTGGGGACAACATCACGGGTGCCGCCACACCCGATCAGATACAGGGCGAGGGCGGCAACGACACGCTCGACGGCGGTGGCGGCGAGGACACTTTGTTCGGCGGCGACGGCAACGACTTCGTTTCGGGCGGCGCGGGCAACGACTTCGTCTATGGCGATGGTGGCGACGACACGCTCGATGGGGGCGCGGGTGCCGATACCATCGACGGCGGCGCTGGCTTCGACATGGCGAGCTACGCCAGCGAAAATGCAGGAGTAACGGTCACCGTCAACGGATCGCGCCGCATCGGCAGCGACACCGAATTCCTGTCGAATGTCGAGGGCCTGATCGGCAGCGGCTTCGCCGACACGCTGACGGGTGATAGCAACGCGAACCGGATCGAGGGCGGCGCCGGAAATGATACGATCGCTGGCGGTGGGGGCAGTGATACCCTCGCCGGCGGCGAGGGCGACGATCGCATCGAGGGCGGTACGGGCGACGACATGATCGACGGCGGCGACGGCGCGGACAGCGCGGTCTTTGCCGATACGCTTGCGCAATGCACCGTCACCTTCGATGGCGAGGTCTGCATCGTCACGACCACCAATCAGGGTGTCGACAGGCTGACGGGTGTCGAGACGATTGTCTTCGGCGATCAGACGCGGACGGTGGAGTCCTTCAGGAACGTCGGCGACACTTCACCGCCGAGGGTCGTGAATGCAAATCCTGCCAATGGGGCAACTGACATACCTATTGCAGCGTTTTCGATATTCTTTCAGTTCGATGATTATCTTCGGTCGGGCGAGGGAGTTATCACCCTCGGTCGTGCAGATGGCCGTATTTCTGAGACGTTGATCGTTGGACAATCAGATCAGATTCTATTGAACGGCGGTCCCACTCTATTTCTAGAGTTCTCAAATTATTTCATGCCAGGAACGGCTTATGTAATCACCATCTCTGCCGGCGCAGTGACGGATACCGCTGGCAATCCCAGTGAAGCATTCACGACTAACTTCACCACCGTGCCCGCCGGCCCCACCAACGGTTTCCAGCTCATCACCAGTCCCGGCTTGGCGGCCGCGGTCGGTGGCGATGGGCGGGTGTTCGGCACGCGCGGTACCTATCAGGAGATCATGCTCGCCGACACGCCGGGCACGATCCAGTTCGACGCCTCGTTCGGGTCGGGCGGCGATCTGATCATCTTCGAAAAGGCCGCGGCGGAGTATATGGTGCGGCTCAACGGATCATCGGCGGTG
>QFPJ01000069.1 GCA_003241685.1 Sphingopyxis macrogoltabida | reverse complement strand
GCCGACCGACGCGCCAACCCGCGCGAGGATATTGCGACGGTGGTGGCCAATGCGACGGTCGACGGCGGGCCGATTCCCGACCGCGAACTGGCCGGATATTATATGATCATCGCGACGGCGGGGCATGACACGACCAGCGCCTCGACCGCCGGCGCGATCATGGAACTGGCGAAGAATCCGGCGCTGTTCGAACGCTTTCGCGATGCCGACAGCGACAAGTCCGGCCTGATCGAAGAGGCGATCCGGTGGACGACCCCGGTGCAGCATTTCATGCGCAGCGCCAAGGCGGACGTGGAGATCGGCGGCCAGACGATTCGCGCGGGCGACTGGCTGATGCTCAACTATGCCTCGGCCAACCGCGACGAGGATATTTTTTCCGATCCCTTCGTCTTCGATCCCGACCGGCCGAAGAATCAGCAGATCGCCTTCGGCTTCGGCGCCCATGTGTGCCTGGGCCAGCATCTGGCGCGCCTGGAAATGCGGATCATGCTGGAGGAATTGCTGCCGCGCCTGAAATCGCTGGAACTGGCGGGCGAACCGGCGCGGGTCCAATCGGTGTTCGTCGGGGGGCTGAAGCGGCTGCCGATCCGGTTCCGGGCGGCCTGACGCGAATTCCCTTTACGGATCGGCGGCGACCGTGCGAAGGCGGGGCGTGGGTCGATTTCTGGGGGAATCGATGAAATATCCTGTATTTGCCGCGATCGCGCTGACGGTCGCCACCGCGCCTGCGGCGGCGATGACGATCGACGCCGACGAGCGCGAACTGTACGACGACAGCATCCAGTGCATGGCCTTTTACGGCATCATGGCCGGACTGGGCGGCGATGAGCCGGAAAATCCGGAGGCGGCGAAGTCGGGAACCAAGTTCCTTGCCGTCGCCACCGTTCTCGCCGACGAGGATCAGGCGCAAATTCAGGCCGATCTCAACGATCAGATTGCGATGTTCGGCAAGATCGCCGAGCATCCCGACAATATGGCCAACATCGAAAAGCTGCGCGCGATCAAGGACAATTGCGCCTTCATGGAAACGCTCGTCGACGCGATGCTGGAGAGCAGCTAGCTGCGTTCGCCAGGAAAGAAGCGCGCAACGACGTCGCTGGCGAGCCGCGCGGGGCGCAGCGTTTCGGCGTCGATGCAGCACCAGCTCGACCTGACTTCGGCCAGCACGTCCTCGCCGCGTTTGATGATCGTTTCGTAAAAGGCGCGCGCGCCCTGTACCTTTTCCAGCATCACCGTGGCGATGACCTGATCGTCCAGAAAGGCGGGGCGGCGATAGGTGATCTCGTGCTTCAGCGCGACCCACAGATGCTGCGCCACCGCGTCGGGCGGCGCGATGTGGCGCCAGTGCGATAGCACCGCATCCTGCACCCAGCTCAGATAATGGGCATTGTTGACATGCCCCATGAAATCGATCGCATCGGGACCGACGGCAATGGCATGGTCGTGGGGCTGGGCGGCTTTCATATCGTTGACACTAGTGTCAACAAATCGTGACGGAAAGATGAAATTTGGGTGATTTCCCGGACACGCCGACTTTAACCCCGCCCGCGGTAGGGCGCGACCCCCTGATCGGGGAGCCACAGTCCCTCGGGCGGCGCCCCCGATTGCCAGAAGACGTCGATCGGAATGCCGCCGCGCGGATACCAGTAGCCGCCGATGCGCAGCCAGCGCGGGCGCATTTCGTCGAACAGGCGGCGGCCGATGCCGACCGTGCAATCCTCGTGGAAACCGGCATGGTTGCGAAAGGAACCGAGAAACAGCTTCAGGCTCTTTGATTCGACGATCGTGTCGCGGGGCGCATAGTCGATGACCAGATGCGCGAAATCGGGCTGGCCCGTCACCGGGCAGAGCGAGGTGAACTCGGGCGCGGCGAAGCGCACGAGGTACAACTCGCCCGCGCGCGGATTGGGAACATAGTCGAGCGTCGCCGCTTCGGGCGAGGCGGGCAGGTCGCTGGATTGGCCGAGATGTTTCGGCGCCAGCGGGGGATGGCTGGAATCACGCATGGCTTTCGTCTAGTGGCCAGCGCGTCCGATGTCATCCGGTGATGATGGCGGACGGGTTCAGCGCCAATTCAGCGGCGCGGATCAGAATCGAACGGTTTGGGATCGCGAATTGGCCATGACGACAGCGCGGATCGGGATGCGGCAGGACAGGGACCGGCGTGCGCGGCGACCGCTCGCGGCGCTGGTGCTGAGCCTGGCGCTTATGCAGACGCCGTCGGTCCGCGCGCAGGATGCCGAAACGCCCGCGCCGCCGCCCGCCCCGGCGCCAAGCTCCGGCCGTCCGATCGATTTCCGCCTGCCGACGACCGACGACGGCCGCACACCGGGGGTGCAGGGCCCCGCCGACAACGGCCTGCCGCCGGTCGCGCCGGGGGAAAGCGGCAGTCCTGCGCCGACCCCCGCGCCCACGGCGCCGCGAATCGTGCCGACGCAGCCGCGCGGCAACGCACGCCCGCCCGCGACGCCGACTCCAGCGCCGACGCGATCCGCGCCGACTCCGACTCCGACGCCGACTCCGGCGCCTGCCGCCGCGCGTCCCGCACCCGCTTCACCAACGCCGGCGCCCGCGCCTGCCCCCGCGACGCCGACGCCCGCGACCGGCCAGCCCGTCGCCGATCAGCCCGCACCTGCCAGCCCGGCCGCGGCGCCGCCCGCCAGCGAACCGATAATACTCGGCGCCGCGCCCGCGGAGGAGGTGCCCGCCCCCCCCGCCGGACAGGGGGGAACACCGCTGTGGGCCTGGCTGCTGGCCGGTTTCGCCGCGCTGGGCGCCGGGGCCTGGTATTGGCGCCGCCGTCCGGCTTCGGCGGGCGATGCGCCGGTCGATCTGTCCGATCGCCCGTCGCCGCCGCCGGCCGCGCCGCCACGGTCCCGCGCCGTTCCGCCAGTGTCGGCCCCGCCAGCGTCCACCCCGAAAGCACCGTCTTCGCCGACGCCGGCGTCCGGGCCCGAATCGGCCCCGTCGTCCTTCCTGCCGCTGTCGCCCGCGTCCGCGACGCCCGTTTTCACGCCGACGCCGCTCGTGACGCGCCCCGCCGCCGAACGCCGCGCGCAGGTGTCGATGACGCTTGAAATCCGCAGCATTCGCATGACTCCCGAGGCCGTGGCGGTCGCCTTCACGCTGAACCTGCTCAACCAGGGGATGCTGCCCGCGACCGGCATGATGGTGCGCATCGCGCTGGGGCAGGGGTCGGCGATGCCCGAGACGGTGCTGGCGCGCTTCTTCGATGGCGCGGGGGGCAGCGTACTGCGCGACGACATGGTGCTGGACGCGGGCGCGGGCGAGCAGTTGACGACCGAGGCGATGCTGCCGCGCGCGATCATCGAGCCGCTGACGATCGCGGGCCGCGCGATGCTGGTGCCGGTGCTGGCGCTCGACATCACCTATCATTGGGACGGTCCGGGTGAAGCCTTCGGCCAGAATGCGGGCAGTTTCGTGCTGGGCCGCGAGCAGGGCGGCGGTGGCAGCGAGAAGCTGGCGCCGCTGCCGCTCGACCGGCCGAGTCACGCGGTTGACCGCCCGGCGTCCCGTTCGACCGCCATGCGGCGCGTCCAATAGCTTTTCTGTTGCGGCGCAGCATCGGCTTTGGCAGGACGCCACGGCGCTTGAAAAAGGGCACCGCGGGACATAGGCTTGCCGCCATCCCCGGAAAGACAAGAGCCACAGCAGGATGGCCGGCGGATGGGGGGCTGCAACAAAGCGTTCCCGCCGCCGGGTCGTAACAGGAGCATGACATGGACGCCTTGGTCTCAACCGACTGGCTGGAACGCGAACTGGGGGCATCGGACCTGCGGGTCGTCGACGCGACGAAATTCATGACGGGCAGCACCGACCGCGACGCGCGGGCGGAATATGAGGCGGGGCACATTCCCGGCGCGGTGTTCATGGACCTGGCCGAACTCGCCGACACCGCAAGCGATATTGAAAATATGGCGCCGCCCGCCGAAAAATTCGCCAGCCGCATGCAGTCGCTGGGCCTCGGCGACGGCAGCCGCATCGTCATCTATGACGACAGCCCGCTGAAAAGCGCGGCGCGCGCCTGGTGGTTGCTCAAGCTGTTCGGCGCGCATGACGTCGCGCTGCTCGACGGCGGCCTCGCCAAGTGGAAGGCCGAAGGCCGGCCGCTGGAAATGGGCAAGCAGACGCTGCGCCATCGTCACTTCACCGTGTGGCGCGATGCGAAAGCGGTGCGGACGAAGGATCAGATGCGCGCCAATGTCGACAGCGGCGCCGAACAGGTCGTCGACGCGCGCTCGGCCGCTCGCTTCACGGGCGAAGACCGCGATCCGCGCCCCGGCATGGCGCCCGGCCACATCCCCGGATCGCGCAGCCTGCCGCACAGCGAATTGTTCAACGCCGACGGGACCTGGAAACAGGGCGACGCGTTGAAGGCCGCCTTCGATGCCGCGGGCATCGACCTCGACAAGCCGCTCGTCACCACGTGCGGCAGCGGCATGACCGCGACGGTCGTCGCCTTCGGCGCGCACCTGCTCGGCAAGGAGGATGTGGCGGTCTATGACGGCAGCTGGACCGAATGGGGCGCCGACCCCGCGACGCCGAAGGCGACCGGCGCGGCCTGATCCTTTGTGGCGCCAGGCGGGCAAGCGTCCCGCCTGGCGTCCTTTTTCCGTACATAGAAACGTCAAAGAGGGCGGCGTGGGCGTGCACGGTTCGGATCTGGCATGCCCCCTTTGTGTATTTGTGTGAGATTTTGAAGGCCCGCTGCACGGGCGGCAGGATGCCGACTCTGGATTTTGCGCCGCGCTCCGCTAACAAGGCGGCATGAACGATAGCGACGACGACAGCCTCCGCCCCGCGACCAGGCTCGTTCAGGGCGGGCGGCGCCCCGAATGGACCGGCGATCCGCGCCTGGGCGGCCGCATCGTCAATCCGCCGGTCTGGCGCGCGTCGACCATCCTCTATGACAATATCGCCGACCTGAAGGCGCGCGGTCATGCCACGCACGACCGCCTTTATTACGGACGGCGCGGCACGCCCACGGTCTGGGCGCTGGCCGATGCGCTCACCGGCATGGAGCCGGGCGCCGAAGGCACCTTGCTCTATCCGTCGGGGGTCGCGGCGATCGCGGCCGGGCTGCTCGCCTTGCTTTCGCCCGGCGACCATCTGCTGATGGTCGACAGCGCCTATGAACCGACGCGCGCCTTCTGCGACGGCATGCTGGCGCGCATGGGGGTGCGGACGACCTATTATGATCCGCTGATCGGCGCGGGCATTGCTGGCCTCATCGAACCCGAAACGAAGCTGATCTTCCTCGAATCACCCGGCAGCCTGACCTTCGAGGTGCAGGATATTCCCGCCATCACCGCGGCGGCGCGAGACCGCGGCGTGCTGACCATGCTCGACAATACATGGGCGACGCCGCTGCTGTTCCCGGCGCTGGCGCACGGGATCGACGTCACGATGATGAGCCTGACCAAATATGTCGGCGGGCACAGCGACGTGTTGATGGGGTCGCTGACCGCGACGAAGCCGCTGTGGCCGCGCTTGCGGCAGGCGGCGTATCAACTGGGCCAGTCGGTCTCGCCGGATGACTGCGCCGCGGTGCTGCGCGGTCTCCGGACGCTCGATGTGCGGCTGGCGCGGCATGGCGACAGCGGGCTTGCCGTCGCCCGGTGGCTCGCGGCACGCGCCGAGGTCGGCCGCGTGCTGCATCCGGCGCTGCCGTCCGACCCCGGCCATGCGGTCTGGTCGCGCGATTTCGGCGGCGCCAGCGGCCTGTTCGGCTTCACGCTGAAGGGCGTCGACGATGCAGCCCGCACGCGCTTCATCGACGCGTTGGCGCATTTCGGCATCGGCTTCAGCTGGGGCGGCTTTGAAAGCCTGGTGGTGCCCAGCGATCCCGCCGGCATCCGTACCGCGACCGCGTGGACCGACGCCGATCCGCTCGTCCGCCTGTCGATCGGGCTGGAGGATCCCGCCGACCTGATCGCCGATCTGGAACGGGGTTTCGCCGCGATGGGCGAGCGCGCGGCATGAGCGTCGAAACCGGGCTGCGCGACGGTGCCCAGGGCGTGATCGCGACGATGAAGGCGATCGGGATGGACGTCGGCTCCTACCGCCTGTCGCTTTACGGCATCGTCACCGCCGTCATCGTCGCCGTGCTGCTTTACATCGCGGTACGGCTGGCGATGCGCGCGATCAAATGGCTGTTGCGCCGGAACAAGCAGATCGACGATGCGCAGCGGCTGCTCACCGAAAAGCTGATCGCGATCGCGCTGTTCACGCTGGCGCTGCTGTTCGGCATCGACCTGCTCGGCATCGACCTGACCGCGCTGGCGGTCTTTTCCGGCGCGGCGGGTCTCGCGATCGGTTTCGGCCTACAGAAAACCGTCGGCAATCTGATCGCCGGGATCATCCTGCTGATGGACCGCTCGATCCAGCCCGGCGACGTCATCGTGGTGGGGGACGGCAGCAGCATGGGCAGTTCCGCCCTGCCCAACGGCATGCCCAATGTCGGCCGCGTCGCGAAGATCGGGGTCCGCGCGGTCAGCGTGGTGACGCGCGACGGCAAGAAGCATCTGATCCCGAACGAATTGCTGATGACCCAGCCGGTCGAGAACTGGAGCTATTCGAACCGCGACGTGCGGGTGCGGATGCGCGTGCCCGTCGCCTATGAAAGCGATCTGCGGCTCGCGCAGCGGTTGATGATCGAAACCGCGAAGGACAATCCGCGCATCCTGACCGAGCCCGAGCCCGTCGTGTGGATTACCGTCTTTGGCGAGCGCGCGGTCGAGCATGAACTGCGCTACTGGATTTCCGATCCCGAGGCGGGACTGGGCAATATCCAGGGCGAGGTGTTCCTGGCCGTGTGGGACCGTTTTCAGGAGGCGGGAATCCGCATCCCCTATCCGCGTCAGGACATATGGGTCACGCGGGCACCGGATAGCGATCCGGCGCCCGGCACCGAAGTCTAGGGTCAGGACCCATTAATTTGCCGATCGAGGTTTGAAGCGATTTCGTTCAGGGCGAGGAAGAAAGGCGCAGGAATATGAATATATTTCGAGGCTTTCTGACGAAGCCATGGACGAAATCGGTCAAATCCCGCGGGGACGTCGAAATGGCTTCGATCTCGAGCCTGCGCGGCCTTGCGGGTAGCGATGCTACCCGCTGCACCCGCCCAGCCCCGATATCTTCGCCATTTCGACGCCTCGAACGGCAAATTAATGGGTCCTGACCCTAGGAACCGGCCATTGCCGCGCGCTTGATCCCCTCGACGATCACCCGCTTGGCTTCGTCGACATCGCCCCAGCCGTTGAGCTTTACCCACTTTCCGGGTTCCAGATCCTTGTAATGGCCGAAGAAATGCTCGATCTGCTGCAGCACGATCGGCGGCATGTCGCTGTAGGTCGCGACATCCTTGTAATAGGGAAAGGTCTTGTTGACCGGGACGCACAGCAGCTTTTCATCGCCGCCCGCGTCATCCTCCATCAGCAGCACGCCGATCGGACGGCATTTGACCACCGCGCCCGCGACGATCGGCGAACGGGCGACGACCAGTGCGTCGAGCGGGTCGCCATCTTCGCCCAGCGTGTGCGGAATGAAGCCGTAGTTGGCGGGATAGCGCATCGGGGTGTGCAGAAAGCGGTCGACGAACAAGGCGCCCGACGCCTTGTCGAATTCATATTTCACCGGCTCCCCGCCGATCGGCACTTCGATGAGCACGTTCAGGCTGTCGGGCGGGCTGTCGCCGGCCGAGATAAGGTCGATGCGCATGGGAGAGAGCAGTCCTTTGTTGATTGATTCGCGCGCGCCTTAACCCCACAGGGCGCGCGAAGTCGAGGCCATAAGGCGCGCCCCGGCCGCTTTCTCGCCCTGACCGGGCGTCAGATCGGACGTTTCGCCGTGAACAGCCGGTCGAACCAGTCGGGACCTTCGCCGGCTTTTTCCAGATGCGGCCAGCGCAGACCGCTGTGATAGGCGATCTCGACCGTGCGATACCGCCCGCCGCGCTCGACCAGCAGGCGCACCGGGGTGCGGCCGTCGGCGGCGGCCCGGATCGCCGCCTCGATTCGCTCGCGACTGTACGACACGCCGTCGACCGCCAGAATCCTGGTGCCGTTGACGATGTCGGCGCGAAAGGCGGGGCCGTCCCACACTATGCTGCCTGCCACGCCGTCCTTGTCGATGACGAGGCCCAGCGAATGGGTCAGGTCGCTGTTCTTCGAATGGTTCATGCGGTCGCGGTCGAAGGCGTTCGGCGCGGTGCGCCAGACGAGGCGATAGCCGGCCGCCTCGATCCCCGCGGTGGGGGCGGGCCGGCCGGACGTCTGCATCCGGTCGTGCAGGAATTTCGCCCAGTCATAGGGATGAACGGCGTTCAGCGCCGCGACGACATCGTCGAAATCATATGTGCTCTGGCCCCAATCGCCCTCGCGTCCGCCGAAGAAGGCGCGCGCGAAATCGTCGAGGCTTTTGGCATGATTGGTGGCCCGCCGGATCAGCATGTCGGCCTCCAGCCACATCAGCGAGCCTTCGTTGTAATAATCCTCGGTCCGGGTCGCGCTGGGAAAGGCGCGCGCCTTGCGGGCGGCGATGATCGGGTCGAGCGTCGTGTCCTCGACCGAGCGCCAGGCGCGGCCGGGCTGGATGCTGTAGAAGCCCGCATGCGTCGCCCATTCGGCGAGCACCATCTCCTTCGACTGCATCCCCGATCGCGCGGCGAGCACCAGATCCCAGAAAGCGGTCTGTCCTTCGTAAACCCACAGCAGATTGTCCTGCATCGGGGTGCGGAAATCGG
>QFPJ01000019.1 GCA_003241685.1 Sphingopyxis macrogoltabida | reverse complement strand
TTCGCGCTGAAGCAGGCCCAGCATGCGCTCCGGACGCGCATGGATGCGCAGTTGCGCCAGATCGGCCTGACCACGCCGCAATATGCGGTGCTCGCCTATCTGAAGGTCGCACCGGGGGCGTCGAACGCGGTGCTGGCGCGCCAGGCCTTCGTCACGCCGCAGACGATGCAGGCGATTCTCGTTACCCTCGAAAAGTCTGGCTTGATCAAGCGCACGCCTCATCCGGAGCACGGACGCGTTCAACAGACCGAATTGACTCGCTTGGGGGATCAAGCCCTGGAGGCCGCCTCCGTCATCGTTGCCGATGCCGAAAAGCGCCTTGTCGACGCCGCGGCGCCGCTCGACCCTGAACTTGTCGCAAATATACTGATGCGGCTGGCAAGCGCCATGCGATAGCGGCAGTTTTCCCGATTAGCGAGCAAGGCAACTGGGCAGGAGAGTCCCAGTTGTCGACGTTTTCGTCGAGTAGTCTCGCAAGATGGACGAACGGGCAAATCCACAGGGTAACTGTATGATGGCATTCAGCGGACGAAGGGTTATGACGACCTCATAGTGTTCATCTTCGTCGGGCACTGCCCGCCATTTCTCCATCTTCTGCCACGGTCGCGGATCGCCCACGGCGGCCGACCTATTATGGTGAACGCGGATAATAATTATTGTAATTGCGAATCGTTCTCGATAGTTGCCCGTCATCTCGAACCTGGCGGAAGTCTCTTCATGCACGCACCGACCGCTTCGCGCCAGACGACCAGAAAGGCTCGCAAGGCCTTCTGGCTGAAGCAGCTTCACATGTGGCACTGGATGAGTTCGGCGATCAGCCTGATCGGCCTGCTGTTGTTCGCGATCACCGGCTTCACGCTCAATCATGCGGCGGACATCGAAGCGTCGCCGGTCGTCGTCGAACGGTCGGCGCGGTTGCCGGCGGCGCTGCAACAGGCATTGGCGGCCGCCGAACCGGCGGACGGGAAGGGCGCATTGCCGGCGCCCGTCGCCCAATGGGTCGAGTCCCATTTTCCGGTTCGTGCATCGGCGGAGGCCGAATGGTCGGCCGACGAAGTCTATCTGCCCGCGCCGCGCCCCGGCGGCGATGCCTGGGTTGCGATCGACCGGGCCGAAGGCGGCGTGACCGCCGAAATCACCGATCGCGGCTGGGTCTCCTATCTCAACGATTTGCACAAGGGGCGCAATTCGGGCGGTGCGTGGAGCCTGTTCATCGACATATTTTCCGGTGCGTGCCTGGTCTTCGCGCTCACCGGACTGTTCCTGCTGCAACTGCACGCCGCGAAACGCCGCAGCACCTGGCCGCTCGTCGGCGCGGGGCTGGCGATACCGGCGGCCATCGCCATCATCTTCATTCACTAGGAGTAATTGCCATGCGGCCTCCCTCGCGCACGCTGGTCATCGGCGGATCGGTCGGTCTCAGCGCGGCGCTCGCCGTGCCGGTGCTCGCCGCCGCGCCCGCGACGATGGACGTCACCATCGCCATTCCGCGGTTGAAGGTCGCCGAATATCACCGTCCCTATGTGGCTTTCTGGGTCGAAAAAGAGGGCGCGAAGGCAAAGACCGTCGCGGTCTGGTACGACCATGACATGAAGGCGAACGAAGGAACGAAATGGCTTCGCGACGTGCGCCAGTGGTGGCGCGTGTCGGGCCGGTCGATGACCTTTCCCGCCAACGGCATCACCGGGGCGACGCGCGCGCCGGGTACGCACAAGATCAGCTTCACGCGCGCGCAGCTCGGCGCGACGGCGCCCGGCCAATATACGCTGGTGATCGAAGCGTCGCGCGAGGTGGGCGGCCGCGAATTGCTGCGCATCCCCTTCACCTGGCCTGCGAAGGCGGGGGCGGGCGGACGCGCCGCGGGCACCACCGAATTGGGGGCCGTCTCGGTTTCCTTCCGCTAGGGAAGAAAGGGCAGGACAATGAAAAAGCAGTTTCTGAGTTTCGCGGGGGCCGCGATGCTGGCCGCGCTGATCGCCGTCCCGGCAAGCGCGCATCGCCAGTGGATGCTGCCGTCATCGACGGTGCTGTCGGGCGAAGACGTCTGGGTGACGGTCGATGCCGCGGTGTCGAACGACCTCTTCTATTTCGAACATCAACCACTGCGGCTCGATGCGGTAAAGGCGTGGGCGCCCGATGGCAGCGAGGCGACGATCGAGAACAAGGCGACGGGGCGTTATCGCAGCACGTTCGACGTGCACCTGACCCGGAAGGGAACCTGGCGCATCGCGTCGGTCTCCGACGCACTGATGGGCACCTATGATCTGGGCGGCAAGACCGAACGCCTGCCGCGCGGGACCACAGCCGCCAATCTGGCCGAGCGCGTACCCGCCGGTGCCACCAATGTACAGACGGCGGAAACCAGCAACCGCAACGAGATTTTCGTGACGGTCGGCGAACCGACCACGACGCTGTTCACACCGACCGGCAAGGGCATCGAATTCGTCCCCGTCACCCATCCCAACGATTTGATCGCGGGCGAAGCGGCGAGCTTTCAGTTCCTGATCGACGGCAAGCCTGCGGCGAATTTTCCCGTCACCGTGATCCCCGGCGGCATCCGCTATCGCGACCAGCTGGGCCAGATGGACCTTACCACTGACGCGAACGGCAAGGTTGACGTGACCTGGCCCGAACCCGGCATGTACTGGGTGAATGTCACCACGCCGCGCGCGGAAGGCGAGGGGGACGCATCGGGACCGCCCGCGCTGGCGCGCCGCGCCAGCTATGTCACGACGCTGGAGGTCATGGCACCCTGGCCGACCGCGTCCTGATTCCGCGCGCGCTCACCCCGGCGGCGTTCGCCGGGCGTGACGCCGCGGCGCCGGTCGCTTCCTTCCGCGGCGATACGATGGGCACCGCATGGTCGCTGCTCGCGGTTGCGCCGCGGGAGGGTGCCGTTGCGGCGGTGGAGGCGGCCTTTGCCATCGTCATCGCGCAGATGAGCCAGTGGAACGCGGCGTCCGACCTGTCGCGATTCAACGCCGCCCCGCCGGGCCAGTGGTGGCCGATCCCGTCCGAGTTCGCCTCGGTTCTCTCCGCCGCGCGGGACATTGCGGCCGCCAGCGACGGCGCCTTCGATCCCGGTCTGGGCGATGTCACCGAACGCTGGGGCTTCGGCGGCGCCGGTCCCGTCTCGACGGTCCCGGATGACGCCGCGTCGCGGACCGCTGCGCGGCAACTGGATTTCGACGCGGATGCCCGGCGTATCCGGCGCGGCGAGGGCACCAGCCTCGACCTGTCGGGCATCGCGAAAGGCTATGCCGTCGATCTGGCGGCCGAACGGTTGCTGGATATGGGCGTCCGCCATTTTCTGATCGAAGTGGGGGGAGAATTGCGCGGCCAGGGCATAAGGCCGGACGGCCAGCCCTGGTGGGTCGATGTCGAACCGCCGTCGTCGCTTCCCGCACCAGCGCCCCCACCGTGGCGCATCGCGCTGCACGATCTGTCGGTTGCCACCTCGGGCAATTATCGCCGCGGCTTTTCAGCGGGAGGGCGCCATTATTCGCACAGTTTCGATCCCGGCACCGGGCGGCCGATCGTCCATGACGTCGCGTCGGTGACGGTCCTCCACCGCCGATGCATGATGGCCGACGGCTGGGCAACGGCGCTGACCGTGATGGGGGCGGACCGCGGAATCGAGGCGGCGAACCGGCAGGGGTTGGCCGCCTGCATTGTCGCGGGCGGGCGCGAGCATCCGTCCGATGCGTGGCGCGCGATGCTGACATAATGGCGGGCCGGTCTGGCCCGCGGTGCGTTCAGCTGTCGGCCCAGCGCCGCAGCAGATTGTGATAGACGCCGGTCAGTTCGATCACCGACCGATCCTTGCCCCCCAGTTCGCCGGTCAACCGCTGCACCGAACGGTCGAGGTCGAACAGAATACGCCGCGCGTCGGCATCGCGGATCATCGATTGCAGCCAGAAGAAGGACGCGACCCGGCGTCCGCGCGTCACCGGCGTGACCCGATGCAGGCTGGAGGAGGGGTAGAGGACGGCATGCCCGGCGGGCAGCTTGACCCGCTGAACGCCGTAATGATCCTCGATCAGCAACTCGCCGCCGTCATAGGCTTCGGGCGGTTCCAGAAAGACGGTGATCGACAGGTCGCTGCGGATGCGAAAATCGGTTCCCGCCCGGTGCCGCATGGCATTGTCGACATGCGTGTCGAATTCCTGTCCGGCGCCATAGCGGTTGAACAGCGGCGGAAATATCTTGAGCGGCAGCGCGGCGGCGAAGAACAGCGGCGAACGGCCCAGGGCGTCCAGGACCATGCGTCCGGCGCGGATCGCGGCATCGCTGTCTTCGGGCAGCTGCTCGTTGCTTTTGGCCAGTGCCGACTGGGGCCCCGACGTCGCATTCCCGTCGATCCATTCGGCGGCATCGATCACTTGCCGGATGCCGGACAGGTCGGCGGCGCCGATAAGGTCGGGAATGGCGATCAGCATGGCGGGCTATCTTTCGGACGCTATCACGGCGCGCTGCCACAGCCGGCCGGGCAGATCAATCCCGGGAGCGACGGCGATGCCGCTCCCGGTTCGATCGTCAGAGGCCGACGGTCAGCGTCAGAACCGCCGACCGCGCATCGCCGGGCGTTGCCCAGCCATTGTTGCGGATGCGGTTGAAATACAGCTTGTCGGTGAAATTCTTCACGTTGAGCTGTGCGCTGATCCGATCGTTGAAGCTATAGGCCACATAGGCATTGTGAACCCAATAATCGTCCGCCTGGAACAGCACGGGGTTGGTCGTGGCGGTGGGCAGGTTGAAGGTATATTTGCCCTGATAGGTCGCGCCATAGCCGATGCGGAGGCCGAAGGGCAGTTCATAGGTCGTGAACAGGCTGCCCGAATGTTTCGGGGTGTTCTGCAACTGCGCGCCGGCCACCGGGTCCGGGAATGCGACCGAATTGGTGCAGTCGCCCTGTCCGGGATTGGCCAGGCAGAAGTTGGAAACCGACTGGATGATCTCGCTGTCCAGATAGGTGTAGTTGGCGGTGACCGACCAGCCGGGCAGGATCTGACCGACGGCGCTGAGCGCGATGCCATCGACCCGCGAATGACCGTCCAGCACCTGATCGGGCAGGGTCGGATCGCCCGAATTGACGCGGTAGCTGTCGCGCTCGTTCCGGAACGCGGCAGCGCTCAGCAACAGGCGTCCCCCAGCGACCTCGGCCTTGGCACCGATCTCGTAATTCTTGGCGCCTTCCGGCCGCACGTTGCAATTGCCGTTGACGGCGGCCTCCGAACAGCTGCCGTTGACCGACGATTGCGAGGGTGTCTTGGAATTGCCATAGGCGGCATAGAGCGTCACCGCCTCGACGGGCTTGTACACCAGCCCGATGCGGTAGGAGAACAGGT
Organism: Sphingopyxis macrogoltabida; assembly: GCA_003241685.1. Taxonomy (GTDB): domain Bacteria; phylum Pseudomonadota; class Alphaproteobacteria; order Sphingomonadales; family Sphingomonadaceae; genus Sphingopyxis; species Sphingopyxis macrogoltabida_A. The sequence continues at coordinate 44,677 of QFPJ01000019.1, read as the reverse complement.
TGTTGCTATAGCTGGTGGGGGTCGTCACGCCCAGGCCGTTGCGGTTCGACCCGCTGCTCTTTTCATAGCGCAGGCCGCCATTCACCTCGAACTTGCCGATCTTCATCGCGTCGAACAGATAGACGGCGTAATTATTCACTTCGCCACGCTGCCGGCCCGTGAAGGTGAGGTTGACCGGCCCGTCATAGACGTTGCTGCCATAGGTGAAGCCGCGCGGCAGCGCCGGGCCGACGACCAGCTCGTTCGGATTGGCGATGTTGACCAGCGGATACCGGGTGTAAAAGGCCGTGCCGTCGGGATTGCGCAGCGCGTTGCCGTTGTCCAGCCGGTACTTTTCCCACAGCGCGGACGCGCCGATGACGAGCGTATGTTCGATCGCCCCGGTGTTGAAGACGCCGCGCAGATCGAGCTGGTCATACATCAGATCGTTCGTCGAATCGCGCGTCGTGCCGCGCGGCCCGCCAATGTAATAATAGCCGTTGGGGACGGTGAAAGGCGCGCCGGAAACGGTGACGGTGCAGCTGCCGCCGCCCGGTGTCGTGCCCGACGCCAGGCAATAGGTGCCCTGCGGCGGTCCGACGATGGTCAGCTGGCTGACCTGTTGCCAGCGGGTCAGGTTGCGAAGCGACCAGTTGTCGCTCAGGTCATGCTCGACCGTGATCGTCGCCTGATTGACCGTGATCTCCTGACGATCGACGTTGCGATAGCCGAAATAGTCGCTGCGATCGACGCCGGGAACCAGGCCGTCATAATAGGGCACCCCATATTGCGGGATATTGTCGTCTTCCTGGTGCAGATATTGCAGCGTCAGCTTCGTCGGACCCGACATGCCGATGCTGATCGACGGCGCCACGCCCCAGCGCTCGTAATTCTCCACATCGCGGCCGGGAACGTCATTCTTGTGTGCCATGGCATTCAGGCGCACCGCGATCAGGTCGCTGGCGCGCAGGTTCGCATCGACGGTGGCGCGATAATAATTGTCGGTGCCGATCCCCCCGGTCGCGATGACGCGGGTTTCGTCCAGCGGGCGCTTGGTGACGATGTTGATCGATCCGCCGACCGAACCCGCCCCGTTCTGCACCGAATTGGCGCCGTTGACGATTTCCAGCTGTTCCAGGTTGAACGAGTCGGACCGGTTGTAGGCGGCGCTGTCGCGCACGCCATCCTGGGTGATATCGGAACTGGCCGAATAGCCGCGGAAGTTGATCGAGTCGGCGGGGGGCGAACCGCCCTCGGCGGCGCCGAAAGTAATGCCGGGCACGGTCGACAGCATGTCGCGCAGCGTCAGCAGATTCTGCTGCTCGATCGTTTCGCCGGTGATGACGGTGACGGTCTGCGGCGTATCGCGCACCGTCCGCGTCGATTTCGGCGATTCCTGCTGCGTCTGATAATGTTGACCGTTGACGATGATCTGTTCGCGTTCCTCGCGGCGTTCGCGCTCGGTTTGCTGATCGGACGCATCGGCCCCGGCCTCGGCCGCCATGGCCGCGGTGCTGATCAGACTGCCGACGCAGGAAAGCGCCAGAAATGTGGCGGACGTCGAAGTTTTCACGGCTTTACCCCCTTGTTATGGACGGGTCGCCGCTATTGAGAGTCGTTCGCACAGTCAATAGATATTGATAATCGTTCGCGATAAAAAGAACCAATCGGGCAAAAGATGGCGCAAACAGCGGGCGTTGCGGATCAACGGCGTTCCAGCCACCATGTCTGGCGCCAGCCATATTGGCTGGCCACCGGCGTTCCGGCCGCGTCGGTCGCGGGGCGAAAGCGAAAGCGCGCTTCGATCAGCCGGCAGGTCGTCTCATCGAGCGACGCGTCGCCGCTGGACCGGGTCACGCGGCAGCCGCTGACCCGCCCGCTCGGCAATATGGTGAAGCGCACCTCGACATCGCCGCCGGCGCGGGCCCGCCGCGCGTCGCGCGGATAGTCCCGGTCCTCGATCGTGCCGCTCCGCCATGCCGCGCGCGTGCCGCCGCCGCTGCCGCGGCCCGATCCGCCAGCGCCCAATCCGTCGCCCTGGCCGCCGGCCCCCGTCCCCGGACCGGGCGTCGGCGCGGCGCCCGCGTCGGCGGCAACGCCGGTCGCGGCTTTCGGCGCGGCGGTGATCGGCGGCGGATTGGGCGGCGGAATTTTCGGCTTGGGCGCGGCGATCTCGGTCGGGTTTGCATCGCGGTTGGCGGGCGCGGCGGCGCCGGCCGCGCGCTCCGACGGCGTCTCGGCCGGAATCGATGGGGGAATGGGCGGCGGCGGCGCGGGAATGGCGATCGCGGTGATCGCTTCGCTGGCGCGGCGGACGATCGTCAGGTCCAGGCCGCTCGCCAGCCATCCGCCGACCAGCACGACCATCGCCAGCGCGGCGCCGATCGACGCGAGATGCTGCCTTCGCGATAATTGTCCCGTGTACGCCATGACCTGCCTCGCCGCGCGTGCCGCCGCCCGGCCTGCGACGACCCTAGAGGAAATCGTCCAATGTGGACATGAACCGTTCGAACTGGTCGTGATGCAGCCAGTGGCCGGCATTTTCGAACTCGATCACTTTTGCGGTGTTGAAATGCCGGATCCGGCCGTCCTTTTCGGGGTTGGAGGCCCAGCTGTCGGCGCCATAGAGCAGCAACGTCGGACAGGTGATCGCCGTCCACAACGCATCCATATGCTCCCGCGGCGTGTCGAAGGCGGGCCAGACGTTCAGATAATTGTCGAACTTCCAGCTCCAGCTTCCATCCTCGTTCCGGCTGATCCCGTGGATGGTCAGGTGGCGCGCCTGCTCGGCGGTCAGATAGGCGTTTTCCGACATCATCCGCGCCAACGCATCGTCGAGCGTCGGGTAACGCCGCGGGGTGCGGCCGGCCGCCCTGCGCTTGTCGTCGATCCAGCCGCGAAACCGCTCCGCATAGGGTTTGGCGTCGCGTTCAGCGTGCACCTTCGGCGACGGGCCCAGCCCCTCGATCGCGACGAGTTTGCGGACATTGTCGGGATAAAGGCCGCAGTAACGCAGCGCGACGTTGCCGCCCATCGAATGCGCCACGATCGCCACCGGGCCCAGATCGAGCTGATGGATCAGCTGCGCCATGTCATAGACGAAGCCGTCCATCGGGTAATTGCCGTCTGGCGACCAGGCACTGTCGCCATGGCCGCGCAGGTCGGGGGCGATGACGTGAAATTGGTCGCGCAGGCGCTGCGCCACCCAGTCCCAATTGCGGCAATGGTCGCGTCCGCCATGAACCAGCAGCAGGGGCGGGGCGCTTTCATTTCCCCAGTCGACATAATGCAGCTTCAGCCGCTGCGATATGAAACTGTTCGAAGTCGGGCCGCTACTTGCCATCGCATCATCCTTGCTGTCTGATCGGGTTTCAAAAGGCGACCGATCGCGTTCCGTCAACCCCGTCCGGGATGCGGGGCGGAACTGCGGCACTGGGAGAAGGGCTTATATGACCACGTTTCGGGACAATCTGCTGGCCGGCAAGACGGCGTTCATCGCGGGCGGAACCAGCGGCATCAATCTGGGGATCGCCAAGCGATTCGCCGAACTGGGCGCAAAAGTCGCCGTGGCCGGCCGCGATCCCGACAAGGCGGCCAACGCCGCCGCCGCCATCGGCCACGACGCGATCGGCCTGTCCGGCGATGTGCGCGATTACGGCGCCATTCGCGGTGTCATGGAACAGGTCGTCGATCGAATCGGCGCCATGGATATCGTGATTTCGGGCGCGGCCGGCAATTTCCTGGCCCCGGTGCTCGGCATGTCGGCCAATGCCTTTCGCACCGTGGTCGACATCGACCTCAACGGCACCTTCAACGTCTTTCGCGGCTGTCACGACCTGCTCAATCGGCCGGGCGCCTCGCTGATCGCGATTACGGCGGGGCAGGCGATCAACGCGTCGGCGTTGCAGGCGCACGCCTGCGCCGCGAAGGCCGGGATCAACCAGTTGATCCGCGTGCTCGCGCTCGAATGGGGGCCGGATGTGCGCGTGAACGGTATCTCGCCGGGGCCGATCGCCGGCACCGAGGGAATGGCGCGGCTGGCGCCCGATGCCGCCAGTCGCCAGGCGCATTTCGACCGTATCGCGATGAAGCGCTGGGGCGAGGTCGAGGAGGTCGCCGAATCGGCCGTCTTCCTGTGCAGTCCCGCCGCGGCCTATATCACCGGCACGATCCTCGATTGCGACGGCGGCAGCCAGATCGGCGACGCATCGCGCGGAGACCTGTCGCGCGGCATGGCCTGATCGTCCACCGCGCCAAAGCAAGGCCGCGCCATAGCAAAAAGGCCGCGAACCCGGTGGGTGCGCGGCCTTTTGAATGGTGGGCGTGGCAAGGATTGAACTTGCGACCCCTGCGATGTCAACACAGTGCTCTACCACTGAGCTACACGCCCATCCCTTGGGGTGACGCGCCCCTTAAAGGCCTCTGCGCCGACTGGCAAGCCCTTCGGGCTGCGCCCCGCGATTATTGTTGGCTCGACCTGTCGGCGCGGCCGAACAGCGTATCGACTTCGCGCACCAGATCCTTGAGGTGGAAGGGCTTCGACAGCAGTTTCGCCTGCGGCACATTTTCCTCGGCCCGCAGCGACACGGCGGCAAAACCGGTGATGAACATCACCTGCGTCTGCGGAGCTGCCTTCGCGGTATGCTGGGCAAGTTCGATCCCGTCCATTTCCGGCATCACGATGTCGGACAGCAGCAGGTCGAAGGTTCCCGAATCGATATAGGGCACCGCTTCGGTGCCGCGATCGACGGCGGTGACATGATAGCCGGCGCTGGTCAGCGCGCGCGCGAGATATTCGCGCATCACGTCGTCGTCTTCGGCCAGCAAAATACGAATCATGTTCCGACTATGCCCCCTGGTCCGCGCCGCCGCTACTGTCTCTTTGCGGCACATGATGTGGTAAAGCCCGTCCTTACCCCCGGAGACTTAACAATTTCCCGCCGGACTGGATTCGACGTCGTTTTTTTGCCACCCTCATCCCATGTCCGGCATTGTATCGCTGCCCGCCGCCATCCATGTCGCCCGGCCGGCCGTTGCCGGGCCGGTCGTGGTGTCCGTTCCCCATGCCGGCCGCACCTATCCCCCCGCGCTGCTTGCCGAAGCCCGGGTCGAACGCGTCCAGCTCGAACGTCTCGAAGATGCCTGGTGCGACCTGCTGGCCGGCGGCGCCTGCGTGGCGGGGGCGACTGTCGTTCGGGCGATGTGGGCGCGGGCCGTGGCCGACTGCAACCGTGGCGAAAGCCAGATGGCGCCGGGCGAGGTGGCGGAGGCGTTGCGGCTCCAATTTTCGGCACCCGGCCGAAAGGAGCGCGCGGGACTGGGCGTGATTCCGACCCGCCTGGCCGGATGCGGCCCCTTGTGGAAGCGGCCGATCGACTGTCCGGCGCTCGAATGGCGGCTCCAGTCGCTGCATCGGCCCTATCACCGGGCCTTGGCACAGGCCCTGGCGACCGCCCGCGCGCAATTCGGCCGCGCGATCCTTTTCGACCTGCACAGCATGCCGCCGATCCCGCCGGGGCAACCCGGTTACGGGGCCCAGATCGTCATCGGCGACCGGCACGGGACGACGGCGGGGGAGGGGCTGATCGAGGCCACCGTCGAAGCGGCGGAGGCACTGGGCGTGGCGGTCGCGCGCAATCAACCCTATGCCGGGGGGCATATCGTGCGTGCGCATGGTGCGCCCGGACGGGATATTCACGCGGTTCAGATCGAAATCGACCGCAGCCTATATCTGACCGCGGACGGCGCTGCCGATCCAGCCCGTGTGGCCGCGCTGGCGCGTTGGTTCGACGCGCTGGTGCGGCGGGCCGCCCATATTCCGCTCGCCGATATTCCCCCGCTCGCCGCCGAATAAAAAACCACCTCGTACCGAAGTACGAGGTGGCCAGGGTCCAGGGAGGACGCACCCGCGTCAGCCGACGGGGCGCTGGCCGCGGTGGAAAGGGGGAAACCACGGCGGCTTACGAATGATTTAGGGACAATCGGCCCGCGATACAAGGGGCGATGCTTACAAAAGAAACTGGTCGGGGAGAGAGGATTCGAACCTCCGGCCCCTGCCTCCCGAAGACAGTGCTCTACCAGGCTGAGCTACTCCCCGACCGATCGCGCCGGCAACCCGTGGGTCGCCGCGAGGCAGGGCGGTCCTCTAGACGCGCAATTTGCGAACTTCAAGCGTCAATCGGCATAGTCACGACGATTGTTCGGACTAGAGCAATTGGGCATTTCGAAAACTGAAATGCCCGCTCTCGACGAAAATCAGATGATCGATCATCTCGATCCCGGCCGCCGTCAGGAAATGAACGACCTCGCGCGTGCAGCGCACATCGGCCTCGCTCGGCTCCGCCGTGCCCGACGGATGGTTGTGCGCCATCAGCAGGGCCGCGATGCGGCGTCCGAGTATGCGGTTCCAGCATTGCGCCGCGATGCGGCAATGCTCCTTCCGCTCCGCCGACAGGCACTCCAGCGCGATCAGGCGGGCATGGGCGTCGAAGCCGGCAAGGATGACGGATTCGGCGTCGGCGGCGAACAGCGGGCGCAGCAGGTGCCGCGCGATCGCATCCTCATCGGTCAGGGCAATGATGCCGGCGGCGACGGCGGCGCGGGGTATCTTCGCGGTGGGGGCGACGAACGTCATGCCCCGGTTGATGGGGTATCGGGCGCGGCAATTGAAGCGCGGACTGGGCCGTATCGGACGATTGCGCCCGCCGTTCCGTCCCGTGCCGCGGCCCTTGTGGCGCCGGGCCGTGCGGCCTAGCACAGACAGTCATAAAGAGGAGCGAGTCTTGCCCGATTCCATCCATTATGAACTTCAGTATCTCGACCTGATGCGGCGCATCTGGGTCGAGGGCGACGAGCGCGTCGACCGCACCGGGGTCGGCACGCGTTCGCTGTTCGGCGAAACGATGCGCTTTTCGCTGGCGGACGATGCGATTCCGCTGCTGACGACGAAGCGCGTTTACTGGAAGACCGCGCTGCGCGAGCTTTTGTGGTTCCTGACCGGCGACACCAATATCCGGCCGCTGGTCGCGCACGGGGTCAAGATCTGGACCGACTGGCCGCTCGACAAATATCGCCGGGCGACGGGCGACGACATCGGCATCGCGGCGTTCGAGGCGCGCATCGTCGCCGATGACGCATTTGCGGCGCAGTGGGGCGATCTGGGCCCGGTCTATGGGCATCAGTGGGTGAACTGGCCGCGCTATGAGCCCGCCGGCGACGGGCTGTTCCGCCTGGCGGCGCGCGGGCACAACCAGATTGCGGCGCTGATCGAGTCGCTTCGGACCAATCCGGGGTCGCGGCGGCACATCTTCACCGGCTGGAATGTCGCCGACCTGGACCGGATGGCGCTGCCGCCCTGTCACATGACCTATCAATTCCATGTCCGCAGCGACGGCGGCCTGTCGTGCCTGCTTTTTCAGCGGTCGTGCGACCTGGGCCTTGGCTTTGCCTTCAACATTTTCGAGGCGGCGCTGCTGACGCGCATGATCGCCCAGCAATGCGATTTGCACGCGCACGAGGTCGTGTGGACGGGCGGCGACGTCCATCTTTATCTCAACCACGCCAACCTGGTCGAAGAACAGTTGCGGCGTGTTCCGGAAGGCGCGCCGAAGCTGCGTATCCTGCGCCGGCCGTCCAGCATGTTCGATTATCGGTTCGAGGATTTCGCCGTCGAGTCCTACGCCCCACAGGCGCATATTTCCGCGCCCGTGGCGGTCTGATCGCGGCCATTGCAATCGTACGGCGATGGAATAATATGTCGCTAAATTGAAATATAAGTAGGTGCGAATGATTCGCGCCCGAAGGGATGAAGATATGCCTGAGACGCACAAGCGCCCGGCGCAGAACCTGCCGCCGCTCTCGCTCCACATTCCCGAACCGCGCTATCGTCCGGGCGACGCCCCCGACTTTGGCGACATCGACGTTCCGCCGGTCGACGCGACCCCGCGCCCCGGCGAAGCGACGAAGCCCGACGCGATGCGCGACCTGTGTTACGGTCTTGTCCGCGTGCTCGATTTCGACGGCGTGGCGAAGGGGGCATGGGACCCGAAACTGAACGCCGAGCGGCTGCGCGCGATGCTGCGCACGATGATGCTGGTGCGCGCGTTCGACGACCGGATGTTCCGCGCCCAGCGGCAGGGCAAGACCAGCTTCTACATGAAGTCGACGGGGGAGGAGGCAACGTCGGTCGCCTCGACGATGGCGATCGACCGCGCCGACATGGTGTTTCCCAGCTATCGGCAGCAGGGTATCCTGATCGCGCGCGACTATCCGCTGATCCAGATGATGAACCAGATTTATTCGAACCGCGGCGACCATCTGCTGGGGCGGCAATTGCCGATCATGTATTCGGCGCCCGAACATGGCTTCTTCAGCGTGTCCGGCAATCTGGCGACCCAATATCCGCAGGCGGTGGGCTGGGCGATGGCATCGGCGTCGAAGGGCGACAGCCGCATCGCGACCGTATGGTGCGGCGAAGGATCGTCGGCGGAGGGCGACTTTCATTCGGCCCTGACCTTCGCGACCGTCTATAACGCGCCGGTCATCTTCAACGTGGTCAACAATCAGTGGGCGATTTCCAGCTTCTCGGGCTTCGCGGGCGGGGAGCGGACGACGTTCGCGGCGCGCGCGGTGGGCTATGGCATCGCGGGCCTGCGCGTTGACGGCAACGATCCGCTTGCGGTCTATGCCGCGACGCAGTGGGCGGCCGACCGGGCGCGGACGAACAACGGCCCGACGCTGATCGAACATTTCACCTATCGCAGCGAAGGCCACAGCACGTCCGACGACCCCAGCGCCTATCGCCCCGCCGACGAAGCGACGGCGTGGCCCTTCGGCGATCCGGTCGCGCGATTGAAACAGCATCTGGAGGTTCTGGGCGCGTGGGACGACGATCGTCACGCGGCGCAGGCGAAGGAACTCGATGAACTGGTAAAGACGACGCAGAAGCAGTCGGAAAAGCTCGGCATATTGGGCCACGGCATGCACCAGCCCTTCGAAACCATGTTCCAGGACGTGTTCGAGGAGATGCCCTGGCACCTGCAGGAACAATGCGATCAGATGCTCGCCGAGCAAGAGGCCAAGTTCGGCCCCAATTGGAAGCCCGAATGATGTCCCTATCGTCAAACGCCGACACCAAGACCATGAACATGATCGAGGCGATCAACAGCGCCATGGACATCATGCTCGGCCGCGATCCCGCGACCGTCGTGATGGGCGAGGATGTCGGCTTTTTCGGCGGCGTCTTCCGCGCCACCGCGGGCCTTCAGAAAAAGCACGGCAAGACGCGCGTCTTCGACACGCCGATCAACGAATGCGGCATTATCGGCGTCGCGGTCGGCATGGGCGCCTATGGCCTGCGCCCGGTGCCCGAAATCCAGTTCGCCGATTACATCTATCCCGGGCTGGATCAACTGGTCAGCGAGGCGGCGCGGCTGCGCTATCGCTCGGCCAATGATTTCATCTGCCCGATGACGGTCCGCACCCCCTTTGGCGGCGGCATTTTCGGCGGCCAGACGCACAGCCAGTCGCCCGAAAGCATCATGACGCATATCTGCGGCGTAAAGACGGTGATCCCGTCGAACCCCTATGATGCCAAGGGCCTGCTGATCGCGGCGATCGAGGACAATGATCCGGTCGTCTTTCTGGAGCCCAAGCGCATCTACAACGGCCCGTTCAGCGGCTATTATGATCGCCCGGTCGAACCCTGGTCGAAACATGACGCGAGCGCGGTGCCGGAGGGATATTACCGCATCGATCTCGGCAAGGCGGCGACGGTTCGCGAAGGCGAGGCGCTGACCATCCTCGCCTATGGCACGATGGTGCATGTGACCAGGACGATCGTCGATGAAATGGGCATCGACGCCGAAATCCTGGACCTTAGAACGCTGTTGCCGCTCGACATCGAGGCGATCGAGGCGTCGGTGAAGAAGACCGGCCGCTGCCTGATCATCCACGAAGCGACCCGGACGTCGGGTTTCGGCGCCGAACTGGCGGCGCTGGTTCAGGAACGCTGTTTCTATCATCTGGAGGCCCCGGTGGAGCGCGTCACGGGGTTCGACACGCCTTATCCGCACAGCCTGGAATGGGCCTATTTCCCCGGCCCGGTGCGCATCGCGACCGCGCTGACCAAGATCATGGGCGATTGACATGCAAGGCATGACAAGCGCGCGTGCCCCGGACCGCGATCCGGGGTCCATACAGAAAAAGGACTGACGCCAATGGCTCGCTATTCATTCCGTCTGCCCGACATCGGCGAAGGCATCGCCGAAGCCGAAATCGTCGCCTGGCACGTCAAGATCGGCGAACGCGTCGAGGAAGACGCCCAGCTTGCCGACATGATGACCGACAAGGCGACCGTCGAAATGGAATCGCCGGTTTCGGGCGTGGTCGTCGAACTGGCGGGCGAGGTCGGCGACATGATATCGATCGGATCGACGCTGGCGGTGATCGAGACCGATGGCGACGGCAGCGGTGCGGCGGACGAACCGCCCGCCGATACCGCGGTCGAGGAAGAAATCGTCGCGGAAACGCCGGGTGCCGAGGAAGTGTCGGTCGCCGAAGTGGCATCCACTGCCGAACCCGTTCGGCCTGAGCCTGTCGCGGGGCCGTCCTCATCTTCGACCGTCGAAGCGAAGGACGCGGCTTCGACAACCCCGGATCAGGTCCGGGGCCGAACGGCGCATGGGAAGTCCGTATTGGCATCGCCCGCCGTGCGCGCGCGCGCCAGGGATCTGGGCGTCGATCTGGGGCAGGTGCAGGCCGAGGGCGACCGCGTCCGTCACGCCGACCTCGACGCTTTCCTCCGCTACAGCGGCGGGCAGGGCTATCACGCGCCGGGCGCATCGCGCGCGCGCGCCGACGAGCCGGTCAAGGTGATCGGCATGCGCCGCAAGATCGCCGAGAATATGGCGGCATCGAAACGCGCCATCCCGCATTTCACCTATGTCGAGGAAATGGACGTCACCGCGCTCGAAGAGATGCGCGCCGACCTCAACGCCAATCGCGGCGGGCGGCCGAAACTGACCATGCTGCCTTTCCTGATCGTCGCGATCTGCCGCACCGTGGCGCAGTTTCCGATGATCAACGCGCGGTACGACGACGAAGCGGGCGTCGTGACCCGCCACGGCGCGGTGCATCTGGGAATGGCGACGCAGACCGACGCGGGGCTGATGGTTCCGGTGATCCGCGACGCACAGGACATGAATGTCTGGCAACTGGCCAGCGAGATCGGCCGCTTGGCGGAGGCCGCGCGCACCGGCAAGGCCAGGGTGGAGGAACTGACCGGCGGCACGCTGACCGTCACGTCGCTCGGCCCGCTCGGCGGCATCGCGACGACGCCGGTGATCAACCGGCCGGAGGTCGCGATCATCGGACCGAACAAGATCGTCGAGCGCCCGGTATTTGCCAAAAATGCTCAGGGGGGCGACGAAATCCGCCGGGCGAAGCTGATGAACCTGTCGATCAGTTGCGACCACCGCGTCGTCGATGGCTGGGATGCGGCAAGCTATGTTCAGGCGCTCAAGAAGCTGATCGAGACGCCGGTGCTGCTGTTCGCGGACTGAGCTTTCTCTTTTCGTCATGCCGGACTTGATCCGGCATCCCGCTTTTCGCCGTTGCTTAGCGGGAGCCCGGATCAAGTCCGGGGTGACGATGGGTTTAGGGGCCGGCTTACAACCCGAGTCCCTGAAAGCTCGTCTGGTCGAACTTCAGCTTGAAGGTGACATAGGCCCCCGCCCGCGAATAGCGCGCATCCTCGAAATCGCGGTCGTGAAAGCCCGCGACATTATAGCCGACGGTGATATTGGCGTTCTTCATCGGCGCCAGCGTCAGCGTCGGCCCGCCCGCCCAGGCAACGGTATCGCCGCCGGTCCCGATCCGTGCCGTGCCCGACGCGCCGACATCGACATGGTCCGACAGGTTGAAGCGGACGTCGCCGCCGATCAGGTTCGACCAGCCCTTGACGTCGTCGACCCCGAAGCGGTCGAAATTGTAGCGGGTGCCCCAGAAAAACCCGAACTCGCCGCGTTCCCACCAGACGCGATCGCTGCCCGGCCGCTCCCGGCGATCGCCCAGCGGCGTCCAGTTCAGCGACAGGCTGTTCAGCCAGCGGCGGCTCGTCGCGTCGCCGTCGATCGTCAACGCCCCGCCGACCGGCCCCGGCGCGCCCGCGACCGCATCGCGTACCTTGTCCGACCGAAATTCGGTCTTGTTGAGCCACGATAGCCGCGAATCGGCGGGACGGTGCGCCCAGCTCACCTCCAGCTGCATGACCTCGGTCGTCGGCGTCGTGCCCGCGCCGCTGGCCCTTGTGTATGTGAACAGGGCGCCCAGCGCGCGCCCTTCGCCAAGCTGGCGAAGACCGCCGAGCGTCAGCCCATAGCGGTCGGCGATCTCGCCGTCGCGATATTCGGCGCGTCCGGTCAGCGTCCAGCGGTCGGCGCGGTAGGTCGCACCGGCGCTGAGCGCCATGAAATCTTCCGTTATCGCGCCGTTCGACCCCAGAAAGCCGCCCGATGCCACGGGCTGATCGACATTCAGCACGTCGCGGGCGCGGATGCCGCCGACCGTCCGGTTGCCGTCGACCGACAGATCCGCCGACCAATGTTCGCCAAAGCGCAGCGATTGCGACAGGCCGTAAGCGGCAAAGCTGCGCGGGCCATATTCGCTGATCGCCTGCTGATTGGCCGTCGCCAGCAGGCGCGCGCCGGCCCAGGGCGCCAGATCGAAGCCCAGCCGCGCCGTGCGGGCGCTTACCGTATCGCCGTCGGCGACTTCATAGCTGCCGACCAGATTGACGTCGCGGGTCACCGCAAAGCGCGCGCCGATCCGGTGCCGGGTCGGAAAATCGACGCTCGACTCTTCTCCGCCCAGCGCAAATTCGGTCTGCCCATCGATTTCGAGCCGGTTGGCGAACAGGCGCTGCGTCGCGCCAAGCTGGACGATGCTGGAACGATTGCGGTTGCCATCGGTCAGCCGGTCGTCGGCGTGGGTGATTCCAGCGCGCGCCGCGGTGCGGCCCGTGTCATATTCGATCAGCGCGCGCGCCGCGCGCCGCCGCGCGCCGCCGTCCAGATAATCTTCCTGCCAGGCGCTGGCGGTCGCGGAGAGGCGCTGCGTCGCGCGCAGGCGGGCGTCGAATCCGACTTTGCGCGTGCCATCCTCACCCCGGTTGAGCTGTCCCGCGCCGAAGCCGGACTGGCGTTCGCGGGCATAGGCGAGCAGGTCGGCGCGGCGGCCATGATGTTCGGCCTCGACAAGCCATGCGGTCGCGGATCCGCTCGCCGCGCCGGCCCCGTCGGACCGGGCGTCGCTGACGGCGATTTCGGCCCGGATTTCCGTGTCGACATCGGGCCGATAGCGCATGTCGGCGCCGCCCAGATTCGTGCGCCCGCGATCGTCCTCGTCGCGGATGAAGGTGGCGCCGACGCGCAGCTTTTCGTCGTCGGATTGGTAGCGCACGCGGCCGCCGGCGTTCAGAACGCGCTGCCCGACGCCGGTCACTTCATATTCGGCGACGATGAATTGCGGGTCCAGATCGGACGACCGGCTCAGAACGGGTTCGCGGAAACGGATGGTCCCCGCGAAATAGTCGATGTCATAATCGATATGGCGGGTCAGGCTGACGCTGCCGACGATCCGCTCGCTTTGCAGGCGGTCGCGCGTTTCGATGACGATCCGTTCGCTGTTCGGCAATATGTCGCGGGCGCCGAGCTGATAGGGGCCGGTCAGGCCATTGCCCTGAATCTCGTCGCGGCGGAAACGATAGGGGGTGTCGGCCGCGAAGGCCGTCGCGGCGACGTTGCGGCCGCGATACTCGGCCTTGCCGCCATTGAGCGCGCGCTGATGGCGGGCCAGTTCCGGTTCGGAAATGCCGGTTTCGAAATCGCCGAACATTGCATAGAATTGCGGCCGTTCGAGCCGCAGATACAGTTTGCGGACCGATGCGGCATCGTAGCGGGTCTCGTTGCGGTCGGCATAGATGGTGTAATAGGCGCGCGGATCGATGACGCCGCCGAACCGGGCATCGTCGGCTTCCTTGTCGCTGTCATAGGACAGCGTCATCAGCCATTTGCCGCGTATCTTTCCCTTGGCATAAAGCGCAAGGCGGGCATCGGCGTTGAGATCGTCCAGCGTCTCCGCGACGGGTTCCATCCGGTCGTCGAGGGTGTTGTAGCCAAGCGTGCCGGCGGCAAAGCCGACGACCGTCCACGGCCGGTCGCCGGGGTCGAGCCAGCTTTCGATGACCTGCCGGCGTTCGACCTTTTCGTCGCGGAAGGTGAAGTCGATCGACAGCGTTCCCGATGCCGTCGTCGGCTCCAGCGCGATATAGGCCATGCCATCGTCGCCCTCGACCTTCCAGATCGGCTGCGCGCGTTCCAGCCCGGCGAGTTGCCGCGCCTGCTGCGTATCGGCTTCGATGGCGGGATAATAAGGCGCGGGAACGCTGAAATCGCCCGTCAGGCCGTGGCGCACCGGCTTGCCGTCGCGGTCGGTCAGGCGCACCGCGAGGACCGGACGGGTCACACCGTCGGCCACAAGCGTGGACTTCTCCCGCACCAACACCGCACGCATCGGCGTGATCGAATAATGAACGCTGCGGTCCAGCGTCGTCACCAGCGCGCCCGCCGCGTCGCGGACTTCGGCGCGCAGACGATTTTCGCCTTCGTGGATTTCGATCCCGCGCCACACGCTGACCGCGACCGTGCTGTCGGCCGATTTGCGGACGCCCTCGAAGGTCAAATCGTCGACAGGCTTGCCGTCGATCGTAAGGCGCACCGTCTGTCCGGGGGCGTGCTTGATCGCGGCCCGGACCGACTTGGCGCGCGGACTGTGGTCGGCCGCGGGAAAGAGCCATTCGACGCCTACGGTATGACCCGCCAGCCAGTCGCGATTGGCGCCGGCGGCATCGGGGTCGCTGACCACCGTCGGGCGCGCGATGACGGCGGTAACGGGCGCGGCACGCGGCGCGGCCTGCACGGTGCGGAAATCGGCACGCTTCAGCGCACCGCCGCGCCCTTCGACGAAGCGCGAGATGGCGCTGCCCGCGCTCTGCGTCGAGCGCGCGCAATCGGTCGCGACGCGATCGAGCGGCAGCGTCGACGGATCGATCTGGACCACGTGGATACCGGGGCGAACGCCCTCGAAATGATAGCGGCCGTCCTCGTCGGTGACGGTATAGCTGCCATCCTGCAACATCACCCGGACGCCGGCGATGCCCGGCGCCTTGCCGGGATCGACCGTGCAGCCGCCATCGGCGATGCGGCCGATGATCGTCATCCGGTCGCCGATCTGGTCGCGCTTGATCGCGATCGTCGCCTCGGCGACGTTGCTGGTCGTGCCGCGATTGTCCCCCGCATCCACGCGGTTGAGGGCATTGCCCGTCTGGGCATTGACGACGACCTCGGCAAGATAGGTGAGCAGCACCGACGCGCCCGGCGCGATGCCGGGCAGGGTGACGGCGAAATCGCGGCCGTTCGCGGCGGCGTCGGCCGGCACCGGAACGCCGCCCGCGCGAACCGTGCCCAGCCGCAGCCGCATTCCGCGCGGCAGCGCGTCGCGCACGGTCACCGCCCCGGTCGTGCGCCGCGTGTCGCTGTTCGTCACCTCGACCCGATATTGCACGACATCGCCGGGCACCGCGACCTGCGTCGACGTCGTCTTCTTGAGCACCAGCGGTGCCCCCGGGCGGTCGACCGGAATGTCGATGCGCACCGGAGCCGGGCTGTCGAGCGTGAAGGGCGCGCCATAGCTGGCGCCGTTGATCGTGAAGGGCAGGCCGTCATCGGGTCGCCGCCAGGCGGCAAGTTCGGCCGGCGATGACTTCGACGGCGCCGTATAGGGGGCGGGCGGTGTCACCACCAGCCGGTACGTGCCGGCCGCGACGAAGGGAAAGCGATAGTCGCCCGGCGGGAACACATAGGCCGTGCCGCCCGAATCGGTCACCCGCTCCCCGGTGGTCACGGTCGAGGGGTAGATCGACAGGCCGTCGTCGCCGAAGACGCGCACCGGCTGTCCCGTTGCCGCATCGACGATCGTCACCTGGCTGCCCGGCACCGGGGCGCCGTCTCCGCTGTCGAAGACGATGCCGAACGGGTCGACGAGAAAATCGATGGTCGCCAGCGCCGTGATGTTCGCATTGGTCAGCGTGCTGACGCGCAGGCTCAACTTGGCGCCCGGATTCACCGACAGGCGGCAATCCTCCGCCACGACCGGCGGCGGCACGCCGATCGTGCCGATCAGGCCCATGAACTCGCCGCTGTTGACGTCGGTCTCGGTCAGCTTGATTTGCTCGCGATCGCCATTTTCCAGGTCCAGCACGACGTCCAGCGTGTCGCGCTGTCCCGGATCGCGGTTCGCGCTGTTCAGCGTCACGCCGACGACCAGCATTTCGCCGGCCCGAAAGCTGGTGCTGCTTTGAAGCGCGGCGGGGCTGGTGGCGATGTTCGAATAAACCCCCGACAGACGCGGCGGGGCATCGCCGCCCGTGCTGCGCGCTCCGACGCCGCAGGGCGACAGGACGACGGGCACCGATCGATCGCCGCCGCTTCCCAGCAGGCGATAGGTGGTGATGGTGGGCATTTCGGGAGGCGGCCCGGTCACGGTGATGTCGACCGTGTTGGACAGGGTCTGGGCCGGCTGAAAGCCGTCGATCCACTCCGCCGACGCGGTGTTGGTCACGATCTTCGCCGCGTCCTGAGCGCGCGCCGGCGCCGTCGCGGGCAGCAAAGCCGCCGCGACCGTCGCGGTCACGAATCGCAAGAATGTCCAGTGGAATCGCATCGCGGCCCCCGATGGGGCGGGATGCGACCAGCCGTTCGGCCGGCGCGCACCCCGCCCCCAGGTCGTCCGGTCAGTTGACCGTGGCGCGGAAGACGAGCGTGCGGGTCGCCCCGGCCGCAATCGTCGCGATCGTCCCCGACACGACAGGCGAGGCATAGCCCCCCCCCGTGACGCCATCGGCGTTACAGGTGCCCGACGTCACGGTGCCGTTGAGGCGGATCGAACTCGCCACATAGGTCAACTGCGTCGGCACGCTGTCGTTGATCGCGACCGACGTGGCGTCGGCGCCGCCGGCGGCATTCGCCACCTGGATGCAATATTCGACGGTCGCGCCGGGAATGAGTTTCGGGTTGGTCGTTCCGTTGAACGGGTCCGAAATCACGCGGCTGCTCTTGATGACGCTCAGCGTTGCGGTGCGCACCGTATAGTCGTCGGCATCGCTGTGCGATGCGTCGCGGTTTGCGTCGTTGACCCCGATGCCGTCGGCGAAAACCGTGTCCTTGCCGGCGGTGTTGGCGCCCGTCGTCTGGCTGATGGCCACGCCTTGCGTGCCCGCCGTGCCGCCCTCGCGCGCCGTTGCGCGGAGCTGGACGCCAGCCACGGCACCCGTTGATAGGCCGGCCGGGATGTCGGCGACCACGAACAGGCGGATCGGCGTATCGGTCGCCAGTTCGTCGATGAAGGTGACGAGCGCATCGCCCGCGTCATAGCTGCCGACCGTTCCGGTCGTCGGATTGTCGCGATAGATGCGGACATTGTTCGCGTTGAACGAATCGGTGCCGCCATGCTTCGCGGTGCCGGTCGTGATCTGCGTCGCGGCGAGGGCGAAATCGAGCACTTCGTTCGACGTGTTGGTGAGCTGGAAGGTCGTCACGGCATTGCTCTGGCCGGGAACGACTTCCGTCGTCACATTGCCCACTTCTTCGACCAGCAGATTGATCTTGCGGTCGACGACGAAGCTGTCCGACGCGGTCTGCTGAGTCTGGGCCACGCCGCCGACCTGAAAGTCGACCGTGGCGGTATTGTTGATCGTGGTTCCCGCGACCGTGCCCGCCGCATAGGCGGGCGAGGCGGCGACGATTGCGATCGCCGCCAGGCCGATGGTGCCCACATAAGTCAGCTTGCTGGTCATAGCTGAGCTCCTAGGCTTTTTGATTGGCCGCCTTACCCCACCGCTGGCGACCATTAAGCGGTTTTATTCAAAGGATTATTTGACAACTCCCCGGAACATGAGTTTGCCCGATGCGCCCGCCGGGATCGGCTTCTGAAAGGCCCAGCGGATATGCGTCACGTCGCCCGGCTGTGCCGCGCGGCGCGAGCCGTCGGTCGTCGCCACGGTCAGGTCGGAAAGCAGTCCCCACTGCCTGCCGCCATCGACCGATACGAGGGGCTGCGTTTCGCCGGCGTCCGAAAAGCGGACGGCCGACGGCATCGGATTGGTGATCACGAACTTGTCGGCGGCTTGCGCGCCGGCGTTGCGATAGTTGAGGACGAACACCAGGCGGTCGCCGGGCACGACGACCTTCGGTTCCTCCAGCAACACGCGCTGTTTTCCGGTCGCGTCGGTGGTCACGCGCTCGACGAAGACGCTGTTGTCGAGCGCGACCTGATTGGCCGCCATGGCCGGTGCGGGCAGCAAGGCCGCCAGGAAGAGCAGAAGCGCGGTACGCATGGGCATCTCCGTCAATTGATCGTGGTTCGGAAGGTGACGGTCCGGGTCTGGCCGCCCCCCACGGTGCCGAGCGCGACCGCGATGGCCGTCCCGCTGAAACTGCCCGCGTCGCCATCGGCCGCGTCGGAAAGCGAACTGCCCCCCAGCGTCATCGAATTGGCGACATAGCTGGTGTCGGCCGGAATATTATCGTTGATCGCCAGCCCGTTGACCGAGCCGCTGCCCGCGACCGTGGCGACGATCGTGTAGGTGATCACCGCACCGGGAACGGGCTCGCTGCCGCCGAAGGGATCGGCGATCGTGGCCGATTTCACGAGCGTGACGGCGGCCGACGACACGGCGAAGGTGCCGCTGTCCTGGCCGTCGGCGCCGGTCGATCCGACGACGGCGTCGCCGCCGCCTTCGCCCTGACCGGCAAAGCTGGTGCCGGGCGCGCCGGTGCCGGTCCGGGCCGCCGCGACCAGGCTGACGATCCCGCGGTCGCCGTCATTGACCGCGCCGGGCGTGGTGCTGAGCACAAAGACGGTGACGCCCGCATCGGGATTGAGAACCGGATCGTTCGCACCGGGCGTGTACAGCGTGTCGGTTGCCGGATCGAAGACGCCGTCGCCATTATCGATATAAAGCTGTGTTACCACCGGGTCGTAATTGTCGCCGCCGGCGTTGGCGATCGTGCTGAGCGCGAAGGCTTCGGAACCGTTGCCGGTGTTCGTCACCAGAAAGGTGAGCAGCTGGTTGGTCGCGCCCGGCGTGGTCGGAACATTGCCCGGATTGCCCGAGGCGACGGTGACGTCGAGCAATTCGTCGACGCGCAGGTCGACGCGGTTCGAATCGATCGTCTGCGTACCCGCGCCATTGTCGAAGCTGGCGCTGGCGGTGTTGCTGATCGTCGTGCCGGCGCGTGTTCCCGCAGCCGACGCCTGCGTCGGGAGGGCGAGAAAAGCCGCAAGGGCAATGATCGAAGGCGAGGGTATGCGAGGCCGAAAAGCCGCGCCCCCCACGGGCGCTTTCCGCATGCATGTCACTCCAAAGGCTGGTCCGTTGGTTTGGCATTCGCGGAAAAAGGAAAATTTCTGGTTAAGGGGCCGGTAAAATTTCGCCTTTTGGCCCAAATGGAGACATGATTATCCGGCATCGCGACCGTGCGATGATGCTGGTGCGTGTGCGAAAGCGTGCGTAAGATGAAACGGTTGGCAGGGAGTGCGCGCGGTGAAAGACGAGCAGGGGAGACGAGAGGCGCGCGCATCGCGTCCGAATCCCCTTGAGCAGATCGAGATCGACGATTTTCGCCGCGATCGTCTTCTGGCGGCGCTCACCCTGATCATCGGCGCGGCCTTCTGCCTGGGTCTGCCGTTCGCGCTTCAGGCCGGGGCCGAGTTTTTCCTGCCGCTGACGGCCGCGATCGTGATCGCGATTGCGCTGGTCCCGTTGCTGGAATGGATGGAACGGCGCGGCGTGCCTTCGGGGCTGGCCGCCTTTCTGGCGCTTTCGGCCTTTCTGGCGCTGGTCAACGCCGCGCTGGCGATCATCGTCGTCCCCGCAACGGGGTGGTTTGCGCGCCTGCCCGAATCGATTCCGCGCATTCAGAGCAATCTGGCGCCGCTGATCGACTTTTATTCGACGCTGCAGAAATTCGTCGATCGCACGTTGATGTCGGTCGCGACGGGCACTGAAGCGACGGCGCAGGCGGTGGCGGCGCAGGCGCCGGCGTCGGTGATCGACTATTTCCTGTCGGCGGCGCCGGCGGCGGCGATCCAGATCTTCTTCGCGGTGCTGGTGGTCTTCTTCTTCCTCGCCGGCTGGACGCGGCTGCGCAAAGGGACGATTCGCCGCCGCGGCAGCTTCGACGGCGCGTTGCAGACGGCGCGGGTCATCCAGAACGTCGTCGACGCGACGGCGGATTATCTGGCCACCATCACCATGATCAACGCGGTCCTGGGCCTGGTCGTCGGGCTCGTCCTGTGGGCGCTGGGCATGCCATCGCCCTTCATGTGGGGCGGCATCGTGTCGCTGTGCAATTTCATACCCTATCTGGGGCCGATCGTCGCCGCGATCCTGCTGGGGCTGGGCGGGTTGATGACGTTCGATGCGGTCGGGCTGGCCCTGTTGCCCGCGATCATCTTCATCGGGCTGCACACGGTCGAGGCGAATCTGATCACCCCGCTGGTGCTGGGCCGCCGGCTCACGGTGAATCCGCTGCTGATCCTTGTCTCGCTGAGCTTCTGGGGATGGGTGTGGGGCGCGCCGGGGGCCTTGCTCGCGGTGCCGCTGCTGCTGATTCTGCAAACCGTTCTCGCTTCGACCGGGACGCCCGATCTGGCGGGTTTTCTGTTCGAACGCGGCACCCTGACGATGACCGATGAAATGCGCGACCGGCTAAATCGCACAAAGGAGCAAAGCGACGGTTGACAGGTCGGAGTGGGCGCAATATTGGCGCTGCTCCCAAGCACACGCGGGTGTAGCTCAGTTGGTTAGAGTGCCGGCCTGTCACGCCGGAGGTCGCGGGTTCGAGCCCCGTCACTCGCGCCATTCCCTGTCCCTTCGGACGGAATGGTCACCGCAGCTTGGGATCATCCATCACAGGATCATCGGGATCGGTGTCGCGCGTCAGTCGCGCCACCGCCCCAGTTCCATCCAGCGCAAAAGCCGCCTGAGCGGCAGGACCCACAGCCACGCGATCCCGGCCGCGAGATAGAAGAGCGCCTGCACCAAGACCGGCCACCGGCCGACCCACGGCGACAGGCTGGCGACGAGGACGGCCCACAGGGTGATCAACAGCAGGATCAGCAACATCCCGAAGGGCTTGCGCCAGCTGGGCCGTGCGTCGGCGGGACGGTCGTTCACATGCGGTCTCCGGTAATCAGCCATTCCTGTTCGGTCAGGATGGCGTCGAGAGGAATATCGGTCGCCTCGGTCGGAATGCTGTCGACTTCCTGAATCGACCAGGCGACGCCGATCCGTAGCGAATCGGGGTGCGCGGCGAAATAGCGGTCATAATGGCCGCCGCCTTGCCCCAGACGGCGTCCGGCGCGGTCGAAACCGAGCAGCGGACAAAAGATCAGGTCGGGCACGACGGCCGGGGCGCCGCGCAGTGGCTGCGCGGTTCGCCAGGGGCCTTGCTCGAGCGGATCGTCCGCATGCCAGCGCCGGAAGCCCATGATCGCGTCGCGCTCCGCGTGATAGGGCATCGCCACCCGTCCCCGATCCAGCCAGATCGAAAGCGCGGGCAGAATATCCGCCTCCCCGGCGCGCGCGATATAGGCCGACACGTCGCTGTCCCGCGCCAGGCGGTCCGCAAGCCCTTCGGGAAGGGCGCGAAAGGCGGCGAGTCGGGCCATCGCGTCGAGATTGTCGACGAAATGGCGGCGCCGGAAGCGCAGCCGGGCGCGCAGGTCGCGTTTGCGGTCGGCCGTATCGCCGGACAGATCGGGCATCGCCTGTTCAGGGCCTCCTCTGGCCTGTCGGGCGGCGGTTGGCGGGACCGCCATGGGTCGTTTGCCGGAAAATCCTCTGACGCCAGTAACGTCAGGTGGGGGCCATGTACGTCGGACCAGGGTCCGGGCAGGGACAGCTCCCTTGGATGATGTATCGCCTCAGGGATATTCGCAGCGGCTCGTGCCGGGCAGTACCCGCCGCCCCCTATCTAGGGATTGCGGCCCCGCGGCTCAAGGGATTTGCTCAATTCGCGCGGCCAGGGCTTCGATGCGGTCGGCGATCTGGATCAGCGCGCGGTCATGGGTGTTGCTGGGCGCCGGCGCGGATTCGCCGCCGGCTTCCCGCGCCGCCTGAAGGTCGCCGCGCAGCGCCTGTTCGCGCGCGGCAGCCTCGCGCAGTTCGTCGCGGGCCGCCGCCTCGCGGCTTTCGGCCAGCGCGACGGCGGCGCGCAGCGTATCGGACTGCGGTTCGGCCCTGCTCGCCTTGGCCTGTGCCTCCTGCGCCTCGTCGGCGAGCATCAGCGCGGCGAACAGCAATTGGCGCACTTCGGTGCTGCCCGCCATGCTGCGCGCCTTTTCATCGACCGCCGCGGCGAGCTGAACCAGTTGCGGCTCTTCGCCGTCGGCGCAGTGGACGTCGTAGGGGCGTCCGGCGATGGTCAGGCGGACGTCAGCCATTTTTCGCCTCCGCGATCAGGCGGTCGAGTTCACCGATCACCGCCGCCACTTCGGCGCGAAGCGCCGGCGATTCGGCGGGAGCCGCCTTGCCGCTGGGCCGGTTCGCGCGATCGGCAAGGGATTTTTCGATGCGGCTGAGCGCGCGTTCGATGCGGCCGATCGCCATGCTGGATTCGTCGAGATCGAGTTCCATGGGCTGGGGGTAGCAGTGCAGACAAAGGGGTGCAATCGCCTCGCCGCCGCAAAAGGGGCGACTTTGGCGATACATTTCTTGTCGCCAGCGGTTGACTCCGGCCCGCCGCGCCGCAAAGGGCTGTCGCCACGAAATCCGGACGGTTTCGACCGGCCGACCGCCAAACAATCCGGGGGATCCATGACACTGCCCGAACGCCAGCTTGCCAACGCCGTCCGTGCGCTTGCGATGGACGCCGTCCAGGCCGCGAACAGCGGCCATCCGGGCATGCCGATGGGCATGGCCGACGTCGCGACGCTTCTCTATTCGGATTATCTGAAATTCGACCCCGATGCGCCGAAATGGGCCGACCGCGACCGATTCGTTCTGTCGGCGGGCCATGGCTCGATGCTGGCCTATGCGACGCTGCACCTTGCCGGATATGCGCATCCGACGATGGAAGAGATCCGCAACTTCCGTCAGTTGAACAGCCCATGTGCCGGGCATCCGGAGAATTTCGAACTAGCGGGGGTTGAAACGACGACCGGGCCGCTGGGGCAGGGACTGGCGACCGCGGTCGGCATGGCGATCGCCGAACGGCATCTGAATGCGATCTACGGCGACGACCTGGTCGATCACCGCACCTGGGTGATCGCGGGCGACGGCTGTTTGATGGAAGGCATCAATCACGAGGCCATCGGCCTTGCCGGCCATCTTGGGCTCGGCCGCCTGATCGTGCTGTGGGACGACAATCGCATCACCATCGACGGCGCGACCGACCTGTCGACCAGCGAGGATGTGAAGGCGCGCTACACCGCGACCGGCTGGCATGTCGAAAGCTGCGACGGGCACGATCCCGCCGATATTCGCCGGGCGATCGACGCGGCGCTGGCCGACGGCCGCCCGTCGCTGATCGCGTGCAAGACGCTGATCGGCTTCGGCGCCCCGAACAAGCAGGGCACGTCGGCGACGCACGGATCGCCGCTGGGCGCCGACGAAATCGCCGCGGCGCGCGAAAATCTGGGCTGGACCGCCGAACCCTTCGTGATCCCGGCCGACATCGCCGATGCGTGGAAAGGCTTTGGCCGGCGCGGCAAAGGCCTTCACGCTGCGTGGCAGGATCGCCTGTCAAGCAACGAGAAGAAAAAGGATTTCGACGACCGCATGTCCGGTAAGGTCGTACCCGGAGACGCCTTCAAGGCCTATCTGGACGGCCTGATCGCCGAACCGCCGAAGGTCGCGACTCGTAAGGCGTCGGAAAACACGCTGACCGCGCTGACGGCCGATATTGCATCGCTCGTCGGCGGCAGCGCCGACCTGACGGGTTCGAACAATACCAAAACAGCGTCCACCAAGCCGCTGACAAAGGCCGATTATTCGGGTCGGTATATCTATTACGGTATCCGCGAGTTCGGCATGGCAGCGGCGATGAACGGCATGGCGCTGCACGGCGGTGTCGTCCCCTATGGCGGCACCTTCCTGGTCTTTGCCGATTATTGCCGCGGCGCGATCCGCCTGTCGGCTTTGCAGAAGCAGCGCGTCGTCTATGTGCTGACGCACGACAGCATCGGGCTGGGCGAGGACGGCCCGACGCACCAGCCGATCGAACATCTGCAATCGCTGCGCGCGATGCCCAACCTGTTGGTCATGCGCCCGGCCGACGCGGTGGAGACCGCCGAATGCTGGGCGCTGGCGCTCGCGCAGCAGGACCGCCCGACGGTGCTGGCGCTGACGCGGCAGAATCTGCCGCCGCTGCGCCATGACGTCACGGAAAATCTTTGCGCCAAAGGCGGTTATCGCCTGCGCGCCGCCGGCGCCGCGCGCCGGGTCGTGCTGGTCGCCACGGGGTCCGAAGTGTCGCTGGCGATGGAGATCGCCGACAAGCTGGAAGCGGCGGGGCAGGGCGCCGACGTCGTGTCGATGGTCGCGACCGGATTGTTCGACGAACAGGATGCGGCCTATCGCGCCGACATCCTGCCCGACGACGCGCTGATCGTGTCGATCGAGGCCGGCACCACCTTCGGCTGGGAACGCTATGCCGGCCGCGACGGCCTGCGTTTCGGCATCGACAGCTTTGGCGCGTCGGCGCCGATCGACGATCTTTACCGGCATTTCGGCCTGACCGCCGATGCCATCACCCCGCAGATTCTGGCCAAGCTCGGCGCTTGAAGACCGGCGGCCCCTTCGCAGAAAGGATTATTTCGACATGGCAGTGAAAGTCGCAATCAACGGTTTCGGTCGCATCGGCCGCAATGTGGCGCGCGCGATTCTGGAGCGCAGCGACCATGATCTGGAACTGGTGTCGATCAACGATCTGGGCGATGCCAAGGCAAACGCCCGCCTGCTGCGCCACGATTCGGTGCATGGTCCGTTCCCGGGCACCGTCGAGGTCGACGGCAGCGATCTGGTCATCAACGGCAAGCGCATTCAGGTGACCGCCGAGCGCGACCCCGCCAAGCTGCCCCATGCGGCCAACGGCGTCGATATCGTCATGGAATGCACGGGATTCTTCACCGATCGTGCGGGCGGTCAGAAGCATCTGGACGCCGGCGCGAAGCGCGTGCTGATTTCGGCGCCCGCGAAGGAAGTCGACCTGACCGTCGTCTATGGCGTCAACGACGACAAGCTGACCGGCGAGCACATGATCGTGTCGAACGCGTCGTGCACCACCAACTGCCTGGCGCCCTTTGCCAAGGTGCTGCACGAATCGATCGGGATCGAGCGCGGCCTGATGACCACCATCCACGCCTATACCAACGATCAGAAGATCCTGGACCAGATCCACAGCGACCCGCGCCGCGCCCGCGCCGCCGCGATGTCGATGATCCCGACCTCGACCGGCGCGGCGGTTGCCGTCGGCCTGGTGCTGCCCGAACTGAAGGGCAAGCTGGACGGGTCGTCGATCCGCGTGCCGACCCCGAATGTGTCGGTGGTCGACCTGACCTTCACCGCGTCGCGCGACACCAGCAAGGACGAGGTCAATGCGGTGCTGAAGGCGGCGGCCGAGGGTCCGTTGAAGGGCGTGCTCGGCTATACCGACGAACCGCTGGTTTCGATCGACTTCAACCATAATGCCGACAGTTCGACGATCGACAGCCTGGAAACCGCGGTGATCGACGGCAAGCTGGTGCGCGTGCTGAGCTGGTACGACAATGAATGGGGCTTTTCGAACCGCATGATCGACACGGCGGGCGTGATCGCGAAGTTCCTGTAATTTCTTGCCCTGTTGTTCCCTCGCGAAGGCGGGGGCCCATCTCCGACCATATCGGAATAAACGGACGGTAGCAGGCAACGAGGACGCAGGAGATGGACCCCCGCCTTCGCGGGGGAACACCTCGGGATTGGAGTAAAGAAAAGTGGCGAGCTTCAAAACCCTGGACGATATCGGTGACGTTACCGGCAAGAAAGTGCTGGTGCGCGTCGACCTGAACGTCCCGATGTCCGACGGCTCCGTCAGCGACGACACGCGGATTCGCGCGGCGATGCCGACGATCCGCGAATTGTCGGACAAGGGCGCGATCGTCCTGCTGCTCGCGCATTTCGGGCGGCCGAAGGGCGCAAAGAACCCGACCCAGTCGCTCAGCCTGGTCATCGACGCGGTCGCCGACGTGCTGGGCCATTCGGTGATGTTCATCCCCGACTGCATCGGCGAGGGCGCGAAGGCGGGCATTGCCGTGCTGGCGCCGGGCGACGTCGCGGTGATGGAAAATACGCGCTTTCATCCGGGCGAGGAAAAGAACGATCCGGCCTTTGCCGATGCGCTGGCGGAGATTGGCGATATCTATGTCAACGACGCCTTTTCGGCGGCGCACCGCGCCCACGGATCGACCGAGGGCATAGCCCGGTGCCTGCCCGCCTATGCGGGCCGCGCGATGGAGACCGAACTCAAGGCGCTCGATGCCGCGCTGGGCAACCCCGCGCATCCCGTCGCGGCGGTGGTCGGCGGCGCGAAGGTGTCGACCAAGATCGACGTGCTGAAGAATCTGGTCGGCCAGGTCGACCATCTGATCATTGGCGGCGGCATGGCCAACACCTTTCTGGCGGCGCGGGGGGTCGATGTCGGCAAGTCGCTGTGCGAGCATGATCTGGTCGATACCGCGAACGCCATTTTCGACAGCGCCGACAAGGCAGGGTGCACCATCCATCTGCCCTATGACGTCGTAGTCGCGAAGCAATTCGCGCCCAATCCGCCGACGCGCACCGTCAACGTGCATGAAGTCGCCGCCGACGAGATGATCCTGGACGTCGGCCCGGCGGCGGTCGAGGCGCTGGGCGACGCGCTGAAAAACTGTCGCACTTTGGTGTGGAACGGCCCGCTGGGCGCGTTCGAGACGCCGCCGTTCGACACCGCGACGGTCGCGCTGGCGCGCACCGCCGCCGCGCTGACCCGCGAAGGATCGCTGATTTCGGTGGCGGGCGGCGGCGACACGGTCGCGGCGCTGAATCACGCCGGAGTCGCGGGCGATTTCACCTTTGTTTCGACCGCGGGCGGTGCCTTTCTCGAATGGATGGAAGGCAAGCCGTTGCCGGGCGTCGATGCGCTGAAAGCCTGAGCTTTTCGCGCATTTGCATCCCGCCCGGCGGGTCGCTATGCGCGCTGTCACATACGTATGCAAAGCCATGGAGACGTTATGACCACCGCCAATGCCGAGATGCTGAACCAGATCAAGTCGGGACAGGGTTTTATCGCCGCGCTCGACCAGAGCGGCGGTTCGACGCCCAAGGCATTGAAGGGCTATGGCATCGAGGCGGATGCCTTTTCCAATGACGAGGAAATGTTCGCGCTGATCCACGCGATGCGCAGCCGCATCGTCACTGCGCCCTGCTTCAACGGCGCGAAAGTGATCGGCGCGATCCTGTTCGAGCGGACGATGGACGGCGACGCGGATGGCAAGCCGGTTCCGGCGCTGCTGTGGGACCGCGGGGTCGTGCCCTTTCTGAAGGTCGACAAGGGGCTGGAGGATGAAAAGGACGGCGTTCAGTTGATGAAGCCGATGCCCGATCTCGACGCGCTTTGCGCCCGCGCGGTTGCCAAGGGCGTGTTCGGCACCAAGATGCGGAGCGTCGTCAACCTCGCCAATCCGCCAGGCGTGAAGGCCATCGTCGAGCAGCAGTTCGCCGAAGCCGCGCGCATTGCCGCGCACGGGCTGGTGCCGATCATCGAGCCCGAGGTGAATATCAAGAGCGCCGAGCGCGATGCGGCGGACCGGCTGCTGCTGAACGAAACGCTGGCCGCGCTGGACGCCTGGACCGGCGCGCCGGTGATGCTGAAGCTGTCGCTGCCCACCGAAGCGGGGCTGTTCCAGCCGCTGGTCGATCATCCCAAGGTGCTGCGCGTCGTGGCGCTGTCGGGCGGTTTCGCGCGGCCCGAAGCCTGCGCCGAACTGGCCAAGAACCCCGGCATCATCGCGAGTTTCAGCCGCGCGCTGCTGGAAGACCTGCGTCACCAGATGAGCGACGAGGAATTCAATGGATCGCTGGGCGGCGCAATCGACGAGATTCACGCGGCGTCGGTGGCCTGATCGCTTGGAAGCGGCGCCGATAGTTTTCGGCAATCACCGGGGGGTGGTGCCGTTGCTTTGGGCGTTTTTCGGTCTCGCCACGATCGAGATGCTGGCCGTCCACCTGTTCGTGGCGCTCCGATGGCCGCTCATCGGGTGGCCGCTTTCGATTGCCTCGTTCCTGTCGATCGTCTGGCTTATCGGCTGGATTCGATCGTGGCAGAGGCTTCCCCACGAACTCCATGCCGATGTCCTGCGGTTGCACATGGGATCGCTGCGTTCGCTGGACGTGCCGATCGACGCGATAGCCGCGATCGAAAAAGATCCGTCCAGCGAACGGTTGAAAGCGGCCGGCGCCCGGTCGCTGGTGGCATTGGCCCACCCCAACCGGCTGCTGGTGCTGAACCGCGCGGTCGGTGCGCGGCGGCCGTGCCGCGCCGTCGCGATCCGGCTTGACGATCCGGCCGCGTTCGACGCCGCCATGGATGCGGCCGGGCGCACCCGTGCTTCTCGTCCCGCGAAGGCCCTATAGTCCGCCCATGAAGCGGAACGAGAAGTGGTAGTCGGACGCCTTCAGCACTTGGTTCGTCATTTTTTCGGGGCGCACCGATTCGAGCATGATGGTGCCGTCGGCGATCGGTGCCGGTTCGCCCAGCGTCACCTCGAACGCTTGTTTTTCGCCATTGCCGCGGTGCCAGATCATGGCGACGCGGACGCGGCCCGCCCACACGCAGCGGGCGTTCATCGGACAGCGGCTGTCTTCCAGCAGCTTCACGGGCTGGATGATCGGCCCGTCGGCATAGGCGCGCTGGCCCAGCGCGACGTCGCTGGCGTCGCGCAGCGGGGTCTGCTGCCCGGCGGCGGCACAGGCGGACAAGGTCAGCAGCGCGGCGGACAGGATGGCGGGGCGCATGATCTTCTGCATTTGCCCGCGTCTGGCCGCCTCGCTATGAACCCGCCATGACCACAGCCAGTTGCCAACTCTATCTGATCTCGCCGCTCGATGTCGGAGGCGATTTTCCCGCCAGGCTGGAGGCGGCGCTGTCCGCCGGGCCCGTCGCGGCCTTCCAGTTCCGCGTCAAGGGCATGAACCAGCATGAAGCGGCGCGGCTGGCCGAGCCGCTGCAGGCGATCTGCGCCGCGCACGCTGTCGCCTTCATCGTCAACGACGACATGGCGCTGGCAAAGCGGATCGGCGCCGATGGCGTGCATCTGGGGCAGGGGGACGGCGATCCCAGGGAAGCGCGGCGCGTGCTGGGCCCCAATGCCCAGATCGGCGTAACCTGCCACGCCAGCCGTCATCTCGCGATGGACGCGGGCGAGGCGGGGGCGGATTATGTGGCCTTCGGCGCCTTTTTCCCGACCACGACCAAGGATGTCGAGCATCGCGCCGAGCCGGAGATATTGACCTGGTGGCAGGGTCTGTTCGAGCTGCCCTGTGTCGCGATCGGCGGCATTACCGCGGACAATGCGCCCGCGCTGATCGCGGCGGGCGCGGATTTCCTGGCGGTGTCGGGCGGCGTCTGGGCGCATCCCGACGGGCCCGAGGCGGCCGTGGAGGCGTTTGCGGCGCTGATGAAGGGGTGAAGGCGGGCGCCGCCTGGCTGTTCGCCGCCATATTGGGGGTGGAAGCGGGCGCCGACCGGATCGCGCCGCTGGTGGTGCCGGTGGAAGGCATTCGCGCGTCGGAGCTTGTCGATAGCTGGGACATGCCGCGCGGACAGGGGCGGCGGCACCGGGCGATCGACATCCCCGCGCCGGTCGGCACGCCGGTGCTGGCGGCGATGGACGGACGGATCGAAAGGCTTTTTGCGTCGGACCGGGGCGGCCATACCATCTATCAACGATCGGGCGACGGGCGGCTGATCCTCTATTACGCGCATCTGAAGGGCTATCGCCGCGGGCTGGCGGAGGGACAGACCGTGAAACGCGGCGAGGTGATCGGGGTGGTGGGCGCCAGCGGCAATGCCGACCCCGCCTTTCCGCATCTGCATTTCCAGATGCTGCGCACGGCGCCCGGCAGCGACTGGCGCGCGGGGCAACCGATCAATCCCTTTCCGCTGCTGACCGGGCGGGCCCCGCGTTAACGCGGCGGCTTGTCCCTGTCCTGCGGTGCCGGGGGCACGGGCGGCTTGGCGTCCTTGCGCCAGCCGAACAGGCCGCTACAGGGCGCCGGACGGCGCGGCGCCATGGCGTTGCCGCGGCCGGGATTTGCGACGGGATTGCAAGGGGTGACAGGCATCATGCGCTCCCTATGCCGCCGGTCGGCAGCGGCATATTGGACCGATGCGTCAAAGCCGTTTCGGCTCGTCGCTTTTGGCGGATTCGTCCAACGCGCTTGCCCTTTCGCCCGGCGGCGGGTAAGGGCGCGCACCTGAAACCGGCGCGCGGCGCGCACCGGCGGCTCTTTCCATCCTTGTTGAAGCGAGTGTGCGCGATGAAAATCTCCGGCGTTGAAATCCGTCCCGGCAATATTATCGAATATGAAGGCGGCATCTGGAAGGTCACCAAGATCCAGCACACCCAGCCGGGCAAGGGCGGCGCCTATATGCAGGTGGAAGCCAAGAATCTGATCGACGGGCGCAAGCTGAACAACCGTTTCCGCAGCGCCGACACGGTCGAAAAGGTCCGCCTCGACACCAAGGATTTCCAGTATCTGTATGCCGAGGGCGACGATCTGGTGTTCATGGACAAGGACAGTTTCGAACAGATCAACATTTCGAAAGACGTCGTCGGCGAGGCGCATGAATTCCTGCAGGACGGCATGGACGTCGTGCTGGAGCTGTGGGAAGAGCGCCCGATCTCGGTCGAACTGCCCGAGACGATCGAGGCGACGATCGTCGAGGCCGACGCGGTGGTCAAGGGGCAGACGGCGTCGTCGTCCTACAAGCCCGCGATCCTCGACAATGGCGTGCGCGTGATGGTGCCGCCGCACATCACCAGCGGAACGAAGATTGTCGTGCATGTGTACGACCGCGAATATGTCCGCCGCGCCGACTGATTAGTTAGGGGTGGACGCGAGCGTAGCGCGCTCCTCCCCACCCGGCTTGCCCACCCCCGGCCCCTCCCGCAAGCGGGAGGGGGGAGTAGATTATATGGCCGTATCCGGCATCATCACCGTCATGGAACGCGCCGCGCGCAAGGCCGGCACGAAGCTGCGCCGCGACTTCGGCGAGATCGAGCATCTGCAGGTGTCGCAGAAGGGACCGGCGGACTTCGTGTCGAAGGCCGATCAGGCGGCCGAGCGCACACTGTACGACGAACTGACCCACGCGCGTCCGGGCTGGGGCTTCCTGATGGAAGAGGCCGGCGAGATCGAGGGCGAGCCGGGCAAGCCGCGCTTCATCATCGACCCGCTGGACGGCACGTCGAACTTCCTGCACGCGATCCCGCAGTTCGCGATCTCGATCGCGGTGCAGGAACCGAAGCTGGGCGGCGGCTGGGGCGATGTGACCGCGGCGCTGGTCTATCAGCCCGTCACCGACGAAAGCTATTGGGCCGAGCGCGGCCGCGGCGCGTGGCTGCACGACCGCCGCCTGCGCGTGTCGTCGCGGCGCAGCCTGCATGAATGCCTGATCGCGACGGGCATTCCCTTCATGGGCCATGGCGACATGGCGCAGTGGAGCCGCATTTTCGGCGCCGTCGCGCCCGAAGTCGCGGGCATCCGCCGTTTTGGCGCCGCCAGCCTGGACCTCGCCTGGGTCGCGGCGGGGCGTTTCGACGGTTTCTGGGAAAGCGACCTTAAAATCTGGGACGTCGCGGCGGGGATTTTGCTGGTGCGCGAAGCGGGCGGCTTTGTCAGCGATTTTCGCGGCGGCGACCGTGCGATCGAACGCAGCGAGTTCGTCGCGGGCAGCGGCGCGGTGCACAGCAAGCTGCAAAAACTGGTCGCGGGCGCGCTCCGCAACGCCTGAACCCGCGCGGGCGAATAACCGCACCGGCCCTTTTCAAGCGCGCGCCGCCCCCCTATATAGCTCTTGCCGGTTTCGGCCGGCTATGAGGATAAATGGTGTCGTGGAATAGACACAGCGGACCCGGGGGCAGTACCCGGCGGCTCCACCACAAACCCGTCTTTTGTCCGTTTGATCCGGTGCAAAGGCGGGCTTCTGACGGGGCCGAACCAGGATCGACGTGTGTTCAAAGGCGATGTTTTCTTCCGGGCTGAGTAACCCGTTAAAGGCTCAAAACGATAAGTGCTAACGATAACGAAGCACTCGCTCTTGCTGCCTAACCGATAAGCCTCACGGCCTAAGGTTAGACAAATAGAACGCGGTTCGGACCGAACCGGGCAACAGAATCGGATACCAGCGGCTGGGGACGAGCCGGGCAACAGAATCGTCCCACCTTTTTATCCGGCGACTGCCGGACGCGGCACCGGCCCGCTCCCCCGCCCGGCGCCGTTTGTGAATCGGAATATCACGCCTCAGTGATGCGCCGCTTCGCACTGGCCATGATCGCCCAGCGCCTCGATGACGCGGCAATCGCCGGCCAGACCGCCGCGGCAGCGGCCCACGATACGCGTCAGTTCGTCGCGCAAGGTGGTGAGCTGCGCGATCTTGCCTTCGACCTGATCCAGATGGGCGCTGGCGATGCGGTCTGCCTCCGCGCAGTCGCGTGTCGGATGGTCGGACAGGTCAAGCAGCGAGCGAATTTCCTCGATCGTGAAACCCAGATCGCGCGAATGGCGCACGAAGGCGAGCCGCGACCGATGCGCCGGACCATAGCTGCGGTAATTCGCCGCGGTCCGGGCGGCGGGCGGCAGCAGGCCGATGCGCTCATAATAGCGGATGGTTTCGATATTGGTGCCGGTGGCACGTGACAGCTCGCCGATTTTCATCGCTTGACCCTGTAGTTGATACAGGGTCCATATAGGAGGCCGAGTCGGGATACCAAGGAGTTTTCGGGCGATGGCCGATCATTGCTGTGCGGGCAAAAGCGGAACGAGCGCGCTGAACAATCCGCGCTGGCGGCGCATCCTGTGGATCGCGCTGATGATCAATGCCGCGATGTTCGCGGTGGAGATCGTCGCGGGAGTCGCGGCGGATTCCCGCGCGCTGCAGGCCGATGCGCTCGATTTCCTGGGCGATGCCGCCAATTATGCGATCAGCCTGGGCGTTGCGGGCATGGCGCTGGCGTGGCGCGCGCGCGCCGCGCTGTTGAAGGCGGCGACGATGTTGGGATTCGGCCTGTGGGTGATGGGATCGACCCTGTGGGGTTTCGTCACCGGATCGACGCCGCACGCCGAAACGATGGGGATCATCGGCGCGCTGGCGCTGGCCGCCAACGTCGTGGTTGCGCTGATGCTCTATCGTTATCGCACCGGCGACGCGAAC
The DNA here is from genome assembly GCA_003241685.1 of Sphingopyxis macrogoltabida. GTDB lineage: Bacteria > Pseudomonadota > Alphaproteobacteria > Sphingomonadales > Sphingomonadaceae > Sphingopyxis > Sphingopyxis macrogoltabida_A. The sequence continues at coordinate 11,129 of QFPJ01000019.1, read as the reverse complement.
ATGCGGTCGGTGTGGATCTGTTCGCGCAACGACGCGATCGGCAATCTGGCGGTGCTGGCGGCTGCGCTGGGCGTCTTCGGCACCGGGCAGGGCTGGCCCGATCTGGCCGTCGCGGCGATCATGGCCGCGCTGGCCATCTGGGGCAGCATCGACGTGTTCCGCCAGGCGCGCGGCGAACTGGCGGCGGTGGCGTCGGGCCACGCCGCCTGATCGCCCCGGCGCGGCGTCAGGCCAATATGGCGGGCAGGTCGAGCCCCTTGTCGCGCGCGCAGTCGAGCGCGATGTCGTAACCGGCATCGGCGTGGCGCATCACGCCGGTCGCGGGATCGTTCCACAGCACGCGTTCCAGCCGCTTTGCGGCTTCGTCGGTGCCGTCGGCGACGATGACCATCCCCGAATGCTGCGAAAAGCCCATGCCGACGCCGCCGCCATGGTGCAGCGACACCCAGGTCGCGCCCGATGCGGTGTTGAGCAGCGCGTTGAGCAGCGGCCAGTCCGATACCGCGTCCGACCCGTCGCGCATCGCCTCCGTCTCGCGGTTCGGCGAGGCGACCGATCCCGAATCGAGATGGTCGCGGCCGATCACCACCGGGGCCTTGAGTTCACCCTTCGCGACCATTTGGTTGAAGGCGAGGCCGAGCCGGTGACGGTCGCCGAGACCAACCCAGCAGATGCGCGCGGGCAGGCCCTGAAAGTGAATCTTCTCGCGCGCCATGTCGAGCCAGTTGTGCAGATGCGCGTTGTCCGGAAGCAGTTCCTTCACCTTCGCATCGGTGCGGTAGATATCCTCGGGATCGCCCGACAATGCCGCCCAGCGGAACGGGCCGATACCGCGGCAGAACAGCGGGCGGATATAGGCGGGAACGAAGCCGGGAAAGTCGAAGGCATTGTCCACGCCTTCATCCTTTGCGACCTGCCGGATATTGTTGCCATAATCGGTCGTCGGGACGCCGGCGGCCTGAAAATCCAGCATCGCGCGGACGTGGACCGCCATCGACGCCTTGGCGGCCTTTGCCACGGCGGCGGGGTCGCTGGCGCGCTTTTCGGCCCATTCGGCGACGCTCCAGCCGATCGGCAGATAGCCGTTCACTGGATCATGCGCGCTCGTCTGATCGGTGAGCAGGTCGGGGCGGATCCCGCGGCGATAGAGTTCGGGCAGGATTTCGGCGGCGTTGCCGAGCAGGCCGACCGACACGGGCTTTTTGTCGGCGCAGCTTTGTTCGATGACCGCCATCGCCTCGTCGATCGTCTGTGCCGCGACGTCGAGATAGCCGGTGCGCAGCCGCATTTCGATCCGGCTCGGCTGGCATTCGACGGCGAGGCAGGAGGCGCCGGCCATAACCGCGGCGAGCGGCTGAGCGCCGCCCATGCCGCCAAGCCCGGCGGTGAGCAGCCATTTGCCCGACAGGTCGCCGCCATGATGCTGGCGCCCCATTTCGACGAAGGTTTCGTACGTGCCCTGAACGATCCCCTGCGTACCGATGTAGATCCACGATCCGGCCGTCATCTGGCCGTACATGGCCAGCCCGCGCTTATCGAGTTCGTTGAAATGATCCCAGTTCGCCCAGTGCGGCACCAGGTTGCTGTTCGCGATCAGCACGCGCGGCGCGTCGGCGTGGGTGCGAAAGACGCCGACCGGCTTGCCCGACTGAACGAGCAGGGTCTGATCCGCCTCGAGCCGCTTCAGCGCCTCGACGATGCGGTCATAGCTTTCCCAGTCGCGCGCGGCGCGGCCGATGCCGCCATAAACGACCAGTTCTTCCGGCCGTTCGGCGACGTCGGGGTGCAGATTGTTCATCAGCATCCGCATCGGCGCTTCGGTCAGCCAGCTTTTCGCGCTGATCTCCGCGCCGGTCGGCGCCTTGATCACGCGGCTGTTGTCGAGACGGGTCGTCATGCCATTCCTTTCGCAAAATCGAGCGCTGCGGCGATCACCTGCCGCAGCACGGGCAGGATCGCGGGATCGGGGTCGATGGGTGTGGGCCAGCTGTCCGCCGTCCGTTCGGCGGGCTCGGCCATATAGCCGCGCTGGGCGAGTTCCATCTGGATCGCGTGGATGCCATCATCAGGACGGCCATAGTGGCGCGTCGTCCAGCCGCCCTTGAAGCGGCCGTTGACGACGCTGCTCATGCCGCTGGCGGCGCAGAGGCCCGCGACGAGGCTTTCCAGCCGGGGGGCACAGGTCGCGCCGTCATTGGTGCCGATGTTATAGTGCGGCAGTTCGCCGTCGAACAGGCGCGGGACATGGCTGCGGATCGAATGGGCGTCGTACAGGACGACGTTCCCGTGCGCCGTTTTCAGGCGGTCGAGTTCGGCCGCCAATGCGTCGTGATAGGGGCGATGATAAAGGTTCAGGCGGCGGAGAATTTCCGCCTCGTCGGGATCGCCGAAGCGATAGAGCGGTTCGCCGTCGAAACTGGTCGTCGGGCAGAGGCCGGTCGTCGCCTGTCCGGGATAGAGCGAGGCGCCAGACGGGTCGCGGTTCATGTCGATGACGCTGCGCGATATGTCGGTGGCGACCAGCGTCGCGCCGCTGTCCGCCGCGAAGGCGTAGAGATGCTCGATCCACCAGTCGGTATCGAGCCGGGCGAGCCAGGGAGAAACGAACTGGTCGTCGAGCCCGGCGAGGTCGGTGCCGCCGTGCGGACAGGCGATCACCAGCGGCGCGTCGCCGCGACGGACGCGCAGCCAGTCCATCAGCCGACGCCCGGCAGGTCGGCCGCAACGGCGGCGACAAGGCTGCCCGACCGGACGATCGCGGTCGCGGCCTCCATATCGGGATGGAAATGCCGGTCGTCGCCCAGCGTCGGCACCCGCGCGCGCAGATGGGCGCGGGCGGCTTCCAGCCCGTCGCTCGACCGCAGCGGGGCGTGGAAATCGACGCCCTGGCACGCCGCCAGCAGCTCGATCCCGATGACCGCGCTGGCGTTATCCGCCATGTCGAGCAGGCGGCGGGCGCCATGCGCGGCCATCGACACATGATCTTCCTGATTGGCGGAGGTCGGGATCGAATCGACGCTGGCGGGATAGGCGCGCTGCTTGTTCTCGCTGACCAGCGCGGCGGCGGTGACCTGCGGGATCATGAAGCCCGAATTGAGCCCGGGACGCGGGGTCAGAAAGGCGGGAAGGCCCGACAGGGCCGGGTCGACGAGCATCGCGATGCGGCGTTCGGCGATCGATCCGATCTCGCACAGCGCCATGGCGATCATGTCGGCGGCGAAGGCGACGGGTTCGGCGTGGAAATTGCCGCCCGACAGCGCCGCGTCGTCCGATGCGCCTTCGCCCGCGAAGATCAGCGGATTGTCCGACACGCCGTTCGCCTCGATCCCCAGCGTCGTGCCCGCCTGGCGCAGCAGGTCGAGCGCGGCGCCCATCACCTGCGGCTGGCAGCGCAGGCAATAGGGGTCCTGCACGCGCGGATCGTCGACGGCGTGCGAGGCGCGGATCGCCGATCCCGCCATCAGGGCGCGCAGCGCGTCGCCGACCGCGCGCTGTCCCGCATGGCCGCGCAGCGCGTGGATGCGCGCGTCGAACGGCGCGTCGGAACCCTTGGCGGCCTCGGTCGACAGCGCGCCGGTGATAAGTGCGGAGCGGAACAGCGTTTCGGCGCGGAACAGGCCGGCGAGCGCGTTGGCGGTCGAAAATTGCGTGCCGTTGAGCAGCGCCAGCCCTTCCTTGGGGCCGAGATCGAGCGGCGCGAGTCCCGCCGCCGCCAGCGCCTCCGCCGCCGGGACGGTCTGGCCCGCGACGTCGATGGCACCGACGCCGATCATCGCGGCGGCCATATGCGACAGCGGGGCGAGGTCGCCGCTCGCGCCGACCGACCCCTGCGACGGCACCACGGGGGTCAGGCCTTTCGCCAGCATCGCCTCCAGCATCGCCACCGTTTCGCGCCGGACACCCGACGCGCCGACGCCGAAGCTGGCGAGCTTCAGCGCCATCATCAGGCGCACGATCGGGACGGGGGACGGCGCGCCGGTCCCCGCGGCGTGGCTGAGCACGATGTTGCGCTGAAGCGTCGAGAGTTCAGCGTCGGCGATGCGGACGCTGGCCAGCTTTCCGAAGCCGGTATTGATGCCATAGACGGGCGCGCCGCGCGCGACGATGCGCGCCACCGCGGCGGCGCTGGCGTCGATCGCGTCCCAGGCCCCGGCCGCGAGGGTCGCGGAGGCGCCTTCATGGATCGCGCGCCAGTCGGCGAGCCGCATCGCACCCGGTTCGATCGTCACGCCGGTCATTCCGTCTGTCCCATCCATATCCGCCGATGCAGCGGGTTCAGTCCCATGCGGCCGACAAGGTCCGACGGCCGTTCGACATGCCAGATCGCGAGGTCGCAGCGCTTGCCCGCCTCGATCGTCCCGACCTCGCGGTGCAGGCCCAGCGCGCGCGCCGCGTTGCGCGTCACCCCGGCAAGGCATTCGTCGGTGGTCAGGCCGAACAGCACCGCGCCCATGTTCATCGCGAGCAGGATCGAGGTGAGCGGCGAGGTGCCCGGGTTGCAATCGGTCGCGATCGCGATCGGCACGCCGGCCGCACGCAGCGCGGCGACCGGGGGCAGCTTCGTTTCGCGCAGGAAATAAAAGGCGCCGGGCAGCAGCATCGCCACCGTCCCGGCTTCCGCCATCGCGGCGATGCCGGCGCCGTCGACATGCTCCAGATGGTCGGCCGACAGCGCCCCGAAGCGGGCGGCGAGCGCGGCGCCGTGCAGGTTCGACAATTGTTCGGCGTGCAGCTTCACCGGCAGCCCGGCGCGGCGCGCGGCATCGAAGACGTGGCCCGTCTGCGCGGCGCTGAACCCGATGCCTTCGCAAAAGGCGTCGACCGCATCGGCGAGGCCGGCGCGCGCGATGGCGGGCAGCATCGCATCCGTCACATGCGCGATATAGGCGTCCGCGTCGCCCGCATATTCGGGCGGCAGCGCGTGCGCGCCCAGGAAGGTGGTGCGGACCGACACGCGCCGCGCGGTGCCGAGCGCGCGCGCGGCGCGCAGCATCTTCGCCTCGTCGTCGGTCGTCAGGCCGTATCCCGACTTGATCTCCACCGTCGTCACCCCTTCGGCGATCAGCGCGTCGAGGCGGGGCAGGGCGCTGGCGACCAGATCGGCCTCGCTCGCCGCGCGCGTGGCGCGCACGGTGGAGGCGATGCCGCCGCCCGCGCGGGCGATCTCTTCATAGGAGGCGCCCTTTTGCCGCAGCTCGAATTCGGTGATGCGGTCGCCCGCGAACACCAGATGCGTGTGCGCGTCGATCAGCCCGGGGGTGATCCAGCGCCCATCGCAGCCGATGCGGCGCGCGGCGTCGAGGCTCGGCGCGTCCGCAGCGGGCCCGGCATAGAGGATGCGGCCCTTGTCGGCGGCGATCAGGCCATGATCGACGACGCCCAGGCCGCGACCGGCCATCGTCGCGAGGCGCGCATCGTCCCAGATCGTGTCGCAGCGCATGCCGGCCTTCCTCCACCGAATCCGATGCACCGAAGATTGCATGAAGCGGGCAATAATGTATAGACATAATTTCAACGGGAGACCGACAGTATGGCGACGGCGGACCACAGCCTCTATTTCGACAGCGCCCTGTTGCCGGAGGGATGGGCGCGGGATGTCCGCCTGACGATCCGCGGCGGGCGCATTGCCGCCATTGCGACGGGCGTTGCGGCGGCGGCGGGCGACGAACGGCACGGGGCGGCTGTGCCCGGCCTGCCGAACCTGCACAGCCACGCGTTTCAGCGCGGCATGGCCGGAATGGCCGAGCGGCGCGGGCCGTCGGCGGACAGTTTCTGGACCTGGCGCGAGGTCATGTACCGCTTTCTGGACCGGATGACGCCGGACGACCTGCACGCCGTCGCGGCGCTCGCCTATCTGGAAATGGCGGAAACCGGCTTCACGCGCGTCGGCGAATTCCATTATCTGCACCATGATCGCGGCGGCACGCCCTTTGCCGACCCCGCCGAGATGAGCCGGGCGATCATCGCCGCCGCCGCCGAAAGCGGGATCGGCCTGACCCTGTTGCCCGTGCTTTACGCCCATTCGGGGTTCGGCGCCGCGCCGCCGCAGCCGCAGCAGGCCCGATTCCTGCACGATATGGACGGTTATGCGCGGTTGATCGCGGCGGTCGGGGCGGCGGGAGCCGACCTGCCCGACATGGTGGTCGGCGTCGCGCCGCACAGCCTGCGCGCGGTGTCGCCCGACCAGCTGGCCGCGCTGGCGCCGCTGGCCGCCGGGCGGCCCGTTCACATCCATATCGCCGAACAGATGCGCGAGGTGGAGGATTGCCTCGCCTGGAGCGGCGCGCGCCCGGTCGAATGGCTGCTGGACCATGCCGATGTCGATGCGCGCTGGTGCCTGGTCCATGCGACGCACATGACCGATGCCGAGACGGCTGCGATGGCGCGGAGCGGCGCGGTCGCCGGACTTTGCCCGATCACCGAGGCCAATCTGGGCGACGGACTGTTCCCCGCGGAAGGCTTTATCGCGGCGGGCGGACGTTACGGTGTCGGCAGCGATTCGAATGTGCTGATCGATGCGAGCGAGGAACTGCGCCTGCTGGAATATGGCCAGCGGCTGACGCGGCGCGGCCGCAACCTGATGGCGGGGGGCGAGGGGCGCTCGACGGGGGACGACCTTTATGCGGCGGCGCTGGCGGGCGGCGCGGCGGCGCTGGGCGTTCCGGCGGGGCTGGTCGTCGGCGCGGCGGCCGATCTGGTCAGCCTCGACCGCGACCATGCGTCGTTGGCGGGCAAGGCGGGCGATGCGCTGACCGACGCGTTCCTCTTTGCCGCCGGGCGCGGCGCGATCCGCCATGTCTGGCGTTTCGGGACGCGGATCGTCAGCGACGGACGCCACCACCGCCGCGACGCGATCGTCGATCGGTATCGCCGCACCCTGGCCGGGCTGATGGCATGACGGCCCCGCTGCACGAGCGCATCCGCGCCGATTATGAAGCGCGCATCCTGTCGGGTGACCTGGCGCCCGGCGACCGCCTGCCGACCGAGGCCGAACTGGTGCAGGCCTATGGCTGTTCGCGCATGACGGTAAGCCGCGCGCTGTCGGCGCTGGCGGCGGCGGGGCTGATCGACCGGCGCAAGCGCGCGGGGACGTTCGTGGCGCGTCCGCGCGTCCATTCGATGGTGCTCGACATTCCCGATCTGGCCGCCGAAGTCGCCGATCGCGGACAAACCTATGCCTATCGGTCGCTGGCACGCGGGCGATGCGATGCGGCGGATGCCGACGAACTGGCCGGCGCGGCAAGCGGCCCGCTGATGCGCTTCGACGGCCTGCACCTGGCCGACGGCGTGCCGCTGGCGATCGAGCATCGGCTGGTGAGCATCGCGGCGGTGCCCGACATCGCCGATTCCGTGTCGGACGGCGAATCGCCGGGGTCGTGGCTGCTGCGCCATGTGCCGTGGACCGAGGCGGAAAGCCGCATTTCGGCGGCGGCGGCGTCGGACGCGGATGCGCGGCACCTCCACCTGCCGACCGGCACCGCCTGCCTGTGCGTCGATCGGCGGACATGGCGCGGCGGCGAATGGGTGACGGTCGTGCGCCAGCTTTTCCCCGGCGATGCCTATGATCTGGTCGCGCGTTTCGGACCCGGCGGCGGCCGCGACCCTATTTGAGCGTCAGCGGCAGGCCCGCGGCAACGAACGTCACGCGGTCGGCGGCGGCCGCCACCGCCTGATTGATCCGTCCCGCCGCATCGCGAAAGGCGCGGGCGAGGGCATTGTCCGGCACGATGCCGAGCCCGACCTCGTTCGATACCAGAATGACGGGGCCGGCGGATGCCCGCAACGCCGCCACCAGCGTGTCGGCTTCGCTCTCTGCATCGCGTTCGGCGTGGAGCAGGTTCGCGGTCCACAAGGTCAGGCAGTCGATCAGCAGCAACCGCCCCGGCGCGGCGTGACGGGCGACGGTTCCGGCCAGATCGAGCGGCGCCTCCACCACCTGCCAGCGCGGTCCGCGATCGGCGCGGTGGCGCGCAATGCGATCGGCCATTTCGGCGTCGAAGGCCTCGCCCGTCGCGACGAAGAGCAGGTCGCCGTCGAACGCTTCCGCCAGTGTCTGGGCATGGCGGCTCTTGCCCGACCGCGCGCCGCCCAGGATCAGATGCGTGGCGGCGGTCATGCGGAAATGCTTTCGGCCGTGGCGGCGAGTGCGACGATCCGGTCGATCGCGACGTGGCGCTCCAGATCCGCCGCGATCTGGTCGAGCGCCGAATCGACGGCGGCGTGATAATCCCGCGCGCCGCCGCCCGCCTGCCCCAGCCGGGCGAGCAAGGCGCGGCGCAGGTCGGCGCTGGCGAACAGGCCGTGGACATAGCTGCCGATGACGCGGCCATCGGCGCTGATCGCCCCGTCGCGGCCGTCGCCCAGCATGGCGAAGGGGCGGGCGGTGCCGGGGCCGTCGGTGGTGCCCATGTGCATTTCATAGCCTTCCATCGCGGCGTCCAGCGCGGTGCCGCGGACGGCGCGAAGGCGCTTGCCGGGGGCGAGGCGGGTTTCGACGTCGAGCAGCCCCAGCCCCTCCGCCTCCGTCACCGCGCCCTCGATCCCGTCGGGGTCGGCGATGCGGCGGCCGAGCATCTGATAACCGCCGCACAGGCCCAGCACCATGCCGCCGCGCCGGTGGTGCGCGCGAATGTCGATGTCCCAGCCTTCCGCGCGCAGGGCGGCGAGATCGGCGATCGTCGCCTTCGATCCCGGCAGGACGATCAGCGCCGCTTCGGCGGGAATCGGTTGCCCGGGCGGCACCATGACGACGCGCACCGACGGCTCGAGCTTCAGCGGGTCGAGATCGTCGAAATTGGAAATGCGCGGCAGGATGGGGCAGGCGATGGTGATCGCTTCGTCCCGCACGGCGGCCGATCGTTCCAGGATGACGGCATCCTCGCTCGGCAGGTGGCGCACGGCGGGCAGCCAGGGGACGATCCCGAAGCCCGGCCAGCCGGTGCGCGCCTCGATCGCGCGATAGCCATCGGCGAACAGCGCGGGATCGCCGCGAAACTTGTTGATCAAAAAGCCGTGGATCATCGCGGCATCGGCAGGGTCGATCACGGCGTGCGTGCCGACCAGCGAGGCGATGACCCCGCCCCGGTCGATGTCGCCGATCAGCAGCACCGGGACGTTCGCGGCGCGCGCGAAACCCATGTTGGCGATGTCGCCGTCGCGCAGATTGATTTCCGCCGGCGACCCCGCGCCCTCGACGACGACGATGTCGCATAGCGCCCGCAACCGGTGATAGCTTTGCAGGACCTCGGCCAGCAGCGGACGCCGCGCCTCGCGGAAATTGGCGGCGCCCAGCGTGCCGCGCACCCGGCCGTGGACGATCAACTGCGACGTGCGGTCGGCCTGCGGCTTCAACAGCACCGGGTTCATGTCGCTGTGCGCGGCGGTGCGGCAGGCGATCGCCTGCAACGCCTGTGCCCGCCCGATTTCTCCGCCGTCGACGGTCACGGCGGCGTTGTTCGACATATTCTGGGGTTTGAAGGGGCGCACGGCCAGGCCGCGGTTGGCGAGCGCGCGGCAGAGCCCGGCGACGAGCACCGACTTGCCGACGTCGGACCCCGTCCCCTGCAGCATCACCGCGCCCATTGCACGCCCCCCGCCACGATCCACAGCAGCGCGCAGGCCATGCCATAGACGCGCAGCGCATCGCGAATATCCGGCGCCGCAGCCTCCGCGCGCCCGTCACCGATCCATGGTTTCGCCTGCATCGCACCATCATAGGCGATCGGGCCGGCGAGGCGAAGGCCCAGCGCGCCGGCCATCGCAGCTTCGGGCCAGCCCGCGTTGGGGGAGGCGTGGAGCCGCGCGTCGCGCCGCATCACGCGCCAGCCGCCGCCGCCCGCGATACAGATCAGCACGCCCGACAGCCGCGCCGGGACCCAGTTCGCCAGATCGTCGAGCCGCGCCGCCGCCCAGCCGAAAGCGCGCAGCGGTTCTTCGGGATGGCCGATCAGGCTGTCGGCCGTGTTGATCGCCTTATAGGTCCAGATGCCCGGCAGGCCGAGCAGCAGCAGCCAGAACAGCGGCGCGGCGACGCCGTCGCAAAAGCTTTCGGCCAGGCTTTCGATCGCCGCGCGCGCAACGCCGCTTTCATCCAGCGCGGCGGTGTCGCGTCCGACGATGTGCCCGACGGCGGTGCGGGCGGCGGGCAGGCCTTCGCTGTCCAGCCCTTCCGCCACGGCGCGGACATGGTCGAACAGGCTGCGCTGCGCCAGCGCGGGCCAAGCGCACAGCGCGACGCCGATCCAGCCCCAGCGGCCGAGCGAGGACATAAGGCCCGCCTGAACACCCCAGGCGCCGCCGCCGACGATCGAGACCAGAAGCAGCATCGTCGCCACGCCGAGCAGACGGCGTCGTCCCGGCGGCGTGGCCGCGCGGTTCCATCGCCGCTCGCCCATGGTCAGAAAGCGCGCGAACAGCCCGACCGGGTGCCCGATGCGGCGGTAGAGGCGCCGCGGCCAGCCGAACGCGGCATCGAGCGCCAGCGCCGCGAGGGCGACGGGTTCAGCCACCGGCCAGCGCGCGGTCGAGGCGCGCGCGGGCATCGGCATCGGCGGGCAGGCCGATGCGCAGCCAGTCGGGCCGTTCCGCGAAGGGGCGGGTCAGGATGGCGGCGCGCGCCAGCCGTTCGAACAGCGCGGCCGCGTCGGGCGTTTCGATCAGGCGGAAGAGTGGGCAATCGCCGGTCGCGGCAAGCCCGCGGCGCGCCAGCAGGGCGTCGAGCGCGGCGGCATCGATGGCAAGGCGGGTGCGCGTCGCGGCGATCCAGCCGCTGTCGCGATAGGCGGCGGTGCCGATCGCGATCGCGGCGGCGGACACCGGCCAGGCGCCCAGCCGGGCGCGAAGCTGCGCCAGAAAGGGGCGCGGGCCAACCACGAAACCAAGGCGCAATCCGGCGAGGCCGAAGAATTTTCCAAAGGAGCGAAAGACCAGCATCGCCCGCGCGTCGTCGATATGCGGGGCCATGCCGGGCGCCGCATCGGCATCGGCAAAGGCTTCGTCGACGAGCAGCCAGGCGTCGTCGGCGGCGCGCCGGTCCTTCCACCGGAGCAGCGTTTCGGGGTCGGTCCTGCGGCCGTCGGGATTATTGGGGTTGGCCAGCACCAGCGATCCCGCGCACGTCGCGATCGCGT
>QFPJ01000068.1 GCA_003241685.1 Sphingopyxis macrogoltabida | reverse complement strand
CGATCGCGCTGTTCCTGCTCGGCGGATCGACCGCCGCCATCGCTTTCCTGCCCGGCTATGACAGCATCGGCATCGCATCGGCGCTGCTGCTCGCGCTGTTCCGCATGGGTCAGGGCGTCGCGCTCGGCGGCTCGTGGGACGGGCTTGCCTCGCTGCTCGCGATCAACGCGCCGGAAGGCAAGCGCGGCTGGTATGCGATGATACCGCAACTCGGTGCGCCGCTCGGCCTGATCGTCGCCAGCCTGCTGTTCATGTTCCTGATCGCCGCCCTGCCGGCGGAGGATTTCCTCGCCTGGGGCTGGCGCTATCCCTTCTTCGTCGCCTTCGCGATCAACGTCGTGGCGTTGTTCGCGCGGCTCCGCATCGTCGTGACGCCCGAATATGCCTCGCTGTTCGAGGACAAGGCGCTTCAGCCCGCTCCCCTCACCGAAACGGTCCGCAAGGAGTGGAAAGTCATCATCATGGGGGCCTTCGCGCCGCTCGCCAGCTTCGCGATGTTCCACATGGTCACCGTCTATCCGCTGTCGTGGGTATTCCTGTTCACCGACGAAACGCCGGCCCGCTTCCTGATGATCGAGGCGGTCGCGGCGGTCGTCGGGGTGCTGTCGATCATCGCATCGGGCTATTTCGCCGACCGCGTCGGGCGCCGCACGCTGCTCGCCGTGACGGCGGCCGCGATCGCGGCGTTCAGCGGGTTTGCCCCGCAACTGCTCGACGCGGGCGAGCTTGGCGAGGCGGCGTTCATGATCCTCGGCTTCGCGCTGCTCGGCCTGTCCTTCGGCCAGTCGTCGGGCGCGCTGTCGTCGAATTTCCAGCCGCGCCACCGCTATACCGGATCAGCCTTCACCTCCGACCTCGCCTGGCTGTTCGGCGCCGGCTTCGCGCCGCTCGTCGCGCTCTGGCTGTCGAGCCAGTTCGGGCTGATCGCGGCGGGCGGCTATCTGCTGTCGGGCGCCATCTGCACGCTGGTCGCGCTGTGGCTGAACCGCGAACTGGCGCGCACCATCGACTGATCCGGCGGCGCACAAAGCCGATTGCGCGACCGCGTCAATCCGCTATGGGCGGTTCTGCGGAGGTTTGGCGCTTCCGCATGATCGCGCCGGTGCCCCGCAAGGGGCTTGAATGGGAACGCGGTATGGCAGCCTGATCGGGCTGCCTGATCCGGGGCTGTCCCTGCAACTGTAAGCGGCGAGCGCGATGCACCGTTCCGGCCCGGCCGGGACAGCCACTGGGGCAACCTGGGAAGGCGTGCATCAAGCGACGACCCGCGAGCCAGGAGACCTGCCGGCGTGGGTCGCTCAATGCCTGGGTCCAGGGATAGGCCGGGGCACGGAGAATTCCGTCGAGCGACGAACTGGCGGCCGGGGCCGCCTTCGGTGCAGGGCCGCGGGCGCGATACGCCCGTCCGCGTCGCTGCCCCGGTCGGTCGCGCGTGCGTATCGACAGGCCCCGCCTTCGTTGCGGCGTGCGGGGTTTGACGAATGCGGCGCGACGATTTTCCGATCTTTTCTGCGACGGGCGCGGCGGCATGAAGGCGCGCACCGATGCCGAGCATAAGGCAAAAATGCAGAAGATTCAGGCCGCACAGGCCAAAAAGGTCGCGACCAAGACCGTCGAAAAGGGCCTGATCATCGTGCACACCGGCCCCGGCAAGGGCAAAACCTCCGCCGCGTTCGGCATGGCGATCCGCGCGATCGGCCACGGGATGAAGGTCGGCATCGTGCAGTTCGTGAAGGGGGCGATGCAGACGGGCGAAAAGGCGGTCTTCGATCGCTTTCCGGATCTGGCCGAATTCAAGCCGATGGGCGAAGGCTTCACCTGGGACACGCAGGACCGCAGCCGCGACATCGCGGTCGCGCGCGCCGCCTGGGACGAGGTGAAGCGGATGATCGCCGACCCCGCCTATGCGATGGTCATCGCCGACGAACTCAACATCGTGCTGCGCTACGACTATCTGCCGACCGACGAGGTGCTGGCGGCGCTCGCGGACAAGCCCGCGATGACGCATGTCGTCATCACCGGCCGCAACGCGCCGCAGGCACTGATCGACGCCGCCGATCTCGTCACCGAAATGGGACAGGTCAAACATCCGTTCCGCGAACAGAATGTCCGCGCGCAACGGGGCGTCGAGTTTTGACGCCGCGGGCGCTCCTGACCGCCGGCCTCCTGCTCGCCGCCGGCGGCGCCGGTCTTTGGGCCGCGGTGCCCGCGACGCCCACGCCCACGCCCACGCCCACGCCCGCCGTGCCGCAGCGTATCGTGTCGATCAACCTGTGCGCCGACCAGCTCGTCCTCGCGCTCGCCGATCGGGGCCAGATCGCGGCGCTGACCCACAATGCCGACGATCCCGAAATGTCGGGCGAGGCGGCGAAAGCGCGCGGCCTGCCGCTGCTCAGCGATTCGGCGGAACAGATTCTCGCGATCGAGCCCGACCTGATCGTCGGCATGCCCGCCAGCCGCAGCGCCGCCCTCGCCGCGCTGCCCAAACGCGACTACCGCCTGCTCGACCTGCAAACCGCCAACCGGCTGGACGAGATTTATGCGACGATCGTTCAGACCGCGCGCGCCGTCGGCCATCCGGCGCGCGGCTCCGCGCTCGTCGCCCGGATGCAGCGCGAACTCGCCGGGCTTCCCCGGCCGGGGCGCGGCCGCGTCGCCGCTTATTATCAGCGGCGCGGCTACATGACCGGCACGGGCACGCTGATCGACGAACTGATGACCCGTGTCGGCCTGGTCAATCTGGCGGGCAAGCTCGGCAAACCGCCGCTGTCCCAGCTCAGCCTGGAGGAAATGGTCGCCGCGCGGCCCGATTTCCTGATCGTCGAAAGCGCGACCGATAACGTCACCGATCAGGGCAGCGAGATGCTGCACCATCCCGCGCTGAACGGCATCCCGCGCATCAGCATCCCGCAGGCCTGGACGGTTTGCGGCAGTCCCGCCTACACGCAGGCCGCGCGCAGCATCGTCGCGCAGATCGCGCGCCACGACGCGGCGGCGCGGCCATGACCCGCCTTGCCCCGCCGCGCGGGCTGTTGATCGCCGCGCTGTCGATCCTCGCCGTCGGCGCCGGCATCGCGTCGCTGCTGTTCGGCGCGGTCGACCTGTCGCTCGCGCGCCTGTTCGCCGCCGCGACCGGCGACGGCGACCGCGTCGCGACGATCATCCTGTTCGACCTGCGCCTGCCGCGCACGCTGCTCGGCCTTGCCGTCGGGGCGATGCTGGGGATCGCGGGGGCGGCCTTGCAGGGCTATCTGCGCAATCCGCTCGCCGAACCGTCGGTCCTCGGCACATCGAACGCCGCGGCGCTCGGCGCGGTCGCGGCGATCTATTTCGGGCTGGCCGAAATCCACCCCGCCGTGCTGCCGCTGCTCGCCACCGGCAGCGCGCTCATCTCGCTCGCGCTCTTGTTCCTGCTCGCGGGCAATGCCGAAAGCCCGCTCACGCTCATCCTCGCCGGGATTGCCGTCGCGACGCTGGCGGGCGCGGGAATCAGCCTGTCGCTCAACCTGTCGCCCAACCCGTTCGCGGCGATGGAGATCATGACGTGGCTGCTCGGCAGTCTGGAGAACCGATCGTTCAGCCATTTGTGGATCGCCCTGCCCTGCATTGCGGTCGGCGTCCTGATGCTGCTGTGGGACGGACGGTCGCTCGACGCGCTGACGCTCGGCGAAGATGCGGCGCAGGCGCTGGGCACCGACATCCGCCGCCTGCGCATCCGTATCCTGATCGGCACCGCGATCGGCGTCGGCGGCGCGGTCGCCGTATCGGGCGCGATCGGCTTCGTCGGCCTGATCGTCCCGCACCTGATCCGTCCGCTGACCGACCGCAGTCCCTCGGCGATCCTGCTGCCATCGGCGATCGGCGGCGCGGCGCTGCTGACGCTTGCCGACCTGGGCGTGCGGATCATCCCGACGACCAACGAACTGAAGCTGGGCGTCGTCACCGCTTTCCTGGGCGTGCCGGTCTTCCTCCTCCACCTGATGCGGGAGCGGCGGCTATGGTGAACCTGACCCTCGACAATGTGACGGTATCGCTGGGCCGCCGCTCGGTCGTGCGGGGGATCAGCGCCGCCTTCGCGCCCGGCACGCTGACCGGCATCGTCGGACCCAATGGCGCGGGCAAGTCGACGCTGGCGCGCGCGATGCTGGCCCTCGTCCCCGCGGGCGGGACCGTGACCATCGACGGCACCGATGTCGCCGCCCTGTCCCGCGCCGACCTGGCGCGGCGCATCGCCTATCTGCCGCAGGGACAGACGCTGCACTGGCCGCTGACCGTCGAACGGCTCGTCGGGCTCGGCCGCCTGCCGCACCTTGCCCCCATGTCGCAGATCGGCGCGGCGGACCGCGCGGCGATCGAGCGCGCTATGGACCGCGCCGACGTCGCATCGATGCGCGGCCGCATCGCGACCGAATTGTCGGGCGGCGAGCGGGCCCGCGCGCTTTTCGCGCGCGCCCTGGCGGTCGAGGCGCCCGCGCTGATCGCCGACGAACCGCTCGCCAGTCTGGACCCCGGCCATCAGATCGACGTGATGGAGATGATGCGCGCCGAAGCCGACGCGGGGGCGCTGGTCATCGCGGTGCTCCACGACCTCACCATGGCGGCGCGCTATTGCGACCGGCTGTTGCTGGTCGATGGCGGGCGGCTCGACGCGGACGGCCGCCCGGCGGAGGTGCTGACGCCCGACAGCCTGCGCCGCGTCTATGGCATCGATGCCAAGGTCGAAACCGGCGGCGACTGGCCCACCGTGACCACCTTCGGACGCGTCCGGGCATGACCGGCATGGCGGCCGACTTCGCGCAGCGCGGTTTCGCGGTGGCGCCGCTGTTCGCGCCCGACCGGGTGTGCGCGGCACAGGGCGACATCGCCGACCATATCGACCGCGTCGCGCACGCGCTCTACCTGCCGTTCGACCGAAGCTGCCCCGATGCGCCGCTGGCCCGCCGGCTCGACCGCATTTTCGCCGGGGAGCGCAGCACCGCCGCGCTGCTGCGCACCGCCATCTGCACCGACGCGCATCGCGGCCCCAGGCTCGCCGATCTGGCGAACGACCCGCGACTCATCGAAACCGCCGAAAAGGTTTCGGGCGAACGGCTCGCGGGCAAGGTCATCCGCATCCGCGCCAGCATCGCCTGTTTCCCCGAACATCGTCACGCGTGGCACAGCGACGTCGCGCGCGACGACGGGGTGTCGTGCGGGCGGGTGCGCGTCACCGCCTGGATCCCGCTGAGCGATGCGGGGCCCGCCACGGGCGGACTGGAAATCGCCGAAGGACGCCAGCCGGCGCCGCTCGCCGAACAGGTGGAGGGCGGCTATGAAATTCCCGAATGGCGCCTCGCCGCCCTGCCCCGGGTGCGCCCCGTGGTGCCGGCGGGCAGCGCGCTGTTCCTCGACCGTTTCACCCCGCACCGCACCCTGCCGCTCGCCGGCCCCGCCGCCGACGCGCGCTTCGCGCTGGTCGTATGGATGAAGGCCGCGTGACGGGCCGGTCCTATTTTGCGTCGGAACGATTGACCGCGACGCCGCAATCGGTGTAGCGGGCCGCCAGCGACAGGTTCCGCCGAAAAGCGGATGAAAAGGGAACGGGAAAAACCCGGCTGCCCCTGCAACTGTAAGCGGCGAGCCATCGGCCACATGCCATTGGGGTTTCACAGCCCTGAGAAGGCGGTCGACCGGCGCTGACCCGCAAGCCAGGAGACCTGCCCGTCGCCGTCGTCTTTCGCGCGGACAGGGTGTGCCGGGCGGACGGGGGTGAACCCGCATGACGACAAAGCTGGCCGCGTTCGCGCGCGGAGGAGCGATGTCGTGCGCTGGCGCAGGGCATCGACCGTGCGCGACCGGCGTCGTTGATGAGGTTTGCCATGTTGAAGTCCGTTTTCCGATTGTCCGTCTCCCTCGCCGCTCTCGCGCCCGCCGCCGCCGCTTTCGCGGCGGACGCGCCGGGCGCCGGCACGGCCCATGCCGTTGCCGACGAAGGCGACAGCATCGTCGTCACCGCGACGCGCACCCCGCTGACGCTCGACGAGGTTCCGGCCTCGATCGCCGTGCTCGACAAGGCCGCGATCGATCGATCGCAGGATATCGGCGTCACCGAATTGCTGCTGCGCACGCCGGGCATCAGCGTCTCGCGCAACGGCGGCTACGGCACGTCGACCTCGCTGCGTATCCGCGGCGCCGAATCCGATCACACCGTCGTCGTCATCGACGGCGTCAAGCTGAACGACCCGTCGTCGACGGGCGGCGGCTTCAACTTCGCGAACCTGCTGGCCGGGGACATCGCCCGGATCGAAGTGCTGCGCGGACCGCAGTCGATCCTGTGGGGCAGCCAGGCGATCGGCGGCGTCGTCAACATCGTCACCGCCCTGCCAGAAAAGACGCTGGAAGGCAGCTTCGACGTCGAAGCCGGATCGCGCGAAACGGTCAGCGCGCGCGCCGCGGTCGGCGGGCGCACCGGCCCGCTGAGCTGGCGGCTCGGCGGCCAGACCTTCACCACCGACGGCATTTCGTCGCATGCGGCGGCATTCGGCGGTGTCGAGCGCGACGGCTATCGCAACCGCAACGTCAATGGGCGCGCCGAACTGGCGCTGGCCGACAATGTCACGCTCGACCTGCGCGGCTATTATTCGGCGGGGCGCGTCGAATTCGACGGGTTCAACACCGACAGCAATGATTATGGCAAGAACCGCGAATTCGTCGGCTATGCCGGGTTGAACATCGACCTGCTCGACGGGCGTTTCCGCAACCGCTTCGCCTACGCCCACACCGACACCAACCGCGACAATTTCAACCCCGACCGCGCCCGACCGCGCAGCTTCGAGGCGGACGGCCGCAACGATCGCCTGGAATATCAGGGCAGCTTCGACGTCACCGACCGGGTCAGCGCGGTGTTCGGCGTCGAAAACGAACGCTCGCGCTTCAACAGCCGGTCGCCCGCGGCCTCGCTCGCCGTTCCGCTGCCCGATTTTGCCGTCGGCAAGGCCGAAATCACCAGCGTCTATGGCCAGCTCAGCGTTCAGCCGGTCGACGGACTGACGCTGAACGGCGGCGTCCGCTATGACGACCACAGCCGCTATGGCGGCCAGACGCTGTTCGCGGCGGGCGGCGTGTGGCGGCTGCCCACCGGCACGGTGATCCGCGCAAGCTATGGCGAAGGGTTCAAGGCGCCCTCGCTCTATCAACTGTTCAGCGAATATGGGAATGTCGCGCTCGACCCCGAAGAGGCGCATGGCTGGGAAGCGGGCATCGAACAGCATCTGCTCGACGGCCTCGTCGTCCTCGGCGCGACCTGGTTCGACCGCAAGACGACCAACCAGATCATCTACAACAGCTGCTTTGCGCCGACGACCGATCCGCTCTGCGCCGCACCCGGCGACCCGACGATGACGCGCTTCGGCTATTACCTCAACGTCGCGCGCAGCGAAGCGCACGGCATCGAAGCCGCCGCCGCGGTCTCGCTGGGCGGGCTGAAACTCGACGGCAATTACAGCTGGACCGTGTCGGAAGATCGCTCGCCGGGCGCCAATTTCGGCAACTGGCTGCCGCGTCGTCCCCGCAACGCGGCCAATGCCTCGGCCAGCTATGCGTTCGACTTCGGCCTGGAACTCGGCGCCGCGGTTCGCTGGTCGGGCAAGAGCTTCGACAATGCCAGCAACGCGACGCGGCTCGACGATTATACGCTCGTCGACCTGCGCGCCGAAATGCGTCTGTCGGACAATGTCCGCCTGTTCGCGCGCGCCGAAAATCTGTTCGACGAAGAATATATGACCGCCTTCCGCTACGGGTCGCTTGGCCGCAGCATCTACGCCGGCATCCGGGGGCGCTTCTGATGCGCGCCGGGGCGTCTGAAAGGGGTGCGTCGGCCCTGTGGATCTCGCTGCTGACCGCGGCGAGCACCGCGACGACGCTCGCGCTGGCCTGCGCCACGCCCTTCCCTGCGCTCGCGGCGCTCGCCGCGACGCATATGCGGCGGCGCGACGGCATCGCTCTGATGCTCCTCGCCTGGACGGCCAGCCAGCTCGTCGGCTTCTTCCTGCTCGGCTATCCGCGCGACGGCAGCACGCTGGGCTGGGGCGCCGCGCTGGCGACGGCAGCGGTCGGATCGGCGCTTGCGGCCTATGCGGCGCTCGGTGCGCTCGCCCACCGCTCGGTCGCGGCGCGGCTCTCGCTGGCCTATGCGGCGGGTTTCACCGCGTTCAAGGGCATCATCCTGCTGTGGGCGCTCGTGCTCGGCGGGCTGCACACCGCAATGGCGCCCGACCTGCTGGCGGAACAGTTCGTTCGCAACGGCGCGATCCTGATCGGACTGTATCTCGTCTATCGCCTGCTCGTGGCGGCCGGCGTGCCTGCCCCGCCCCGGACGGCCGCAGCGGCGGGATGACGGCGGGCGCGTGCTGAAACGGGTCGATCCCGGTCCGGCGGTCGTGGCGTGCAGCACCTGCCGCCACGACCGCACGGCGCGCACCGATGCAGCGGGCGTCAGCGGCGGCACCCGCATGGTGGAGGCATTGCGCCGCGTCCAGGCCGGCGACCCGCGCTACAATGCTGTCGCGGTGCAGGAGATGCCCTGCCTCTTCGCCTGCCAAGATCATTGCGTCGTCCACCTGCGCGCACCCGACCGGATCGGCTATGTCCTCGGCCGGTTCACGCCGGACGACGAAGCGGCGCGCGCCATCCTCGACTATGCGCTGCTCCACGCGCACAGTGCCGAGGGTCAGGTTCCCTATGCCGACTGGCCCGAAGGCGTTAAGGGGCATTTCATCACGCGCACGCCGCCGCCGGGATTTGTCGCCGAATGACCGCTTTCGCCTCCATCGCGGATTTTGAAGCCGCGCTCGCGGACCTGCCCGATCCCGATTTCGGCGCGCGCGACGCGGCCGGCGCGCGGCAGGCTATGCTGACAAAACCGGCCGGCTCGCTGGGGCGGTTGGAAGACATCGCCCTCTTCTTCGCCGGGTGGCAGGGCCGCGAATGTCCGCGCATCGACCGCGGCCGC
>QFPJ01000102.1 GCA_003241685.1 Sphingopyxis macrogoltabida | reverse complement strand
TGCCATGCTCGATCCGCGCCTGCTCCGTGCCTTTGTCGCGATCGCCGACAGCGGCAGCTTCACCATTGCGGCGCAGCGGCTGCACATGACCCAGTCGACGATCAGCCAGCAGCTCGGCCGGCTGGAGCAGGCGGTGGGGCATATGCTGGTCGATCGGGCGGCGCGGCCGGTGCGGCCGACGGCGGCGGGCGAGCGGCTGCTGGGTCATGCCCGGCGCATCCTGTCGCTGCAGCAGGAGGCGCAAAGCCTGCTTGCCGATCCGGCCGGCAGCGCGTCGATCCGCATCGGCCTGCCCGACGACATAGCCAGTCGCGCCATGATGCGGGTGTTCGCCCGCTTTTCCGAACAATATCGGGCGGTGCGGCTGGACGTCACCACTGGCCTCAGCCGTGACCTCACGCGCCGATACCGCGCGGGCGAGTTTGACATCATCGCTGTCAAGGAACCAACGTCGAGCGCCGATTGTCGCGCCAGTTTCGCCGAACCGATCGGCTGGCATGAAAGCGCGGACCGACAGGGCGACTGGCCCGATCCGTTGCCGCTGGTCGCCTTTCCGGCGGGTGGCCTCTATCGCGACGCGATGTTCGACCGGATCGGACGGGAAAGGCGGCGCTGCCATGTGGCCTTCACCGGCAGCGACCTCACCAGCGTGCTGACCGCGGTGGAGGCGGGCATGGGCCTGTCGCTGGTGCCGATGCGCGCGGCGGCCGGACGGGCGGTGCGACCCTATGCGCCGTTCGGGGAAGAGGCCGCCATGCGCGTGTCGCTCTATGCCTGGGACGATGCCGGGCCGACCGCCGAACTGGTCGCGCAGATGGCGGCGGTGCTGGCGGCGCGGTAAGGGCGGCGGCCGCTTGCGCGGCCGCAGCTGGGTCTAAGCGGTGCGGCACCTTGCGGTGCCGAATAAACCGGATCGCCGTCCCCCGGACGGCGATTGAGTTCGATACCCACGGCCGCTCGCGCGGCCGAGTAAAGCCGGCGAATGTCCCCCGGACATTCGCTATTTCGGCTTTACTCCCACTCGATCGTGCCGGGGGGCTTCGAGGTGTAGTCGTAGACCACGCGGTTGATGCCCTTGACCTCGTTGATGATGCGGGTCGCGACGCGGCTCAAGAAGGCGGCGTCGAAGGGGTAGATGTCGGCGGTCATGCCGTCGGTCGAGGTGACCGCGCGCACCGCACAGACGCTGTCATAGGTCCGGTAATCGCCCATCACGCCGACGGTGCGGACCGGCAGCAGCACGGCAAAGGCCTGCCAGATGGCGTCGTAGAGGCCTGCGTTGCGGATTTCCTCCAGATAGATGAAGTCGGCCTTGCGCAGGATATCGCAGCGTTCCTTGGTGACTTCGCCGGGGATGCGGATGGCAAGGCCCGGCCCAGGGAAGGGATGGCGGCCGACGAAGATGTCGGGCAGGCCCAGTTCCTTGCCCAGCACGCGCACTTCGTCCTTGAACAGTTCACGTAGCGGCTCGACCAGCTTCATGTTCATGCGTTCGGGCAGGCCGCCGACATTATGGTGCGACTTGATCGTCACGGAAGGCCCGCCGGTGAAGCTGACCGATTCGATGACGTCGGGATAGAGGGTGCCCTGCGCGAGGAAGTCGGCGCCGCCGATCTTGGCGGCTTCCTCCTCGAACACGGCGATGAATTCGCCGCCGATGAACTTGCGCTTCTTTTCCGGGTCGGTGAGGCCG
>QFPJ01000101.1 GCA_003241685.1 Sphingopyxis macrogoltabida | reverse complement strand
GTCGGCGAAAGCTTTCGGGTCAGCCGCGTCGATGCCGGCATCATCTACACCTGCAGGCCACTGCGCGAGACCTTCACGACGAATATCCGCGTGGCCCGATATCAGCGCCTGGACTGCATCATTGAGGATTTATGGTGCGAGGACCATCCCGACGCGCCCATCTCCCGCAATGCGTCGATGATCCAGATGCTGGGCATCCACAAGCCTACCCTCATTCGCCCGAAAATCATCAACGCGCGGGCGGCCGCGCTGCGCTTCATGTCCTGCTTTGAACCTTGCACGATGCTCGCCCGGTTCGAAAACCTGCGGACAAGCGCGGCCTATGAAGCCTATGGCTATGGCATCTGGGAGGAAGGCTGCTGCGATGGCCTCCATGTCAATCCACGCGGCTCGCGCCTGCGTCACCTGTTCACGACGGCCGCCATCAACGGCCTGACCAACAATGACGCTCGCTTCAACCGCTATGGCGGCTGCATCGGCGCGACGGTGATCGGCGGTGTGGCAACCGAAACCGAGCATAGCGGCTTTGACACCCATGCCGATGCGCTCGACGTGACCTTCAAGGGCTGCGAGGTCATCAATGCCTATCGCGGCGAGCAGGGCTCGCTCTATGCCTACAAGGTGCGCGGCCGTCGTATCCTGCTGCAGGACTGTTCCAGCACCGGCCCAGGCGCCGTCTATCTTCAGGCGCAGGAAGGCGGCGGCGATTTCGAGGTGGTTGGCCATGTCCACCGTACACCCAAGGGCTGGGGCGCCTCGCAGGTATTCGGCGGCGCCAATTACGGCTCGGGCCAGGCGCGCGCCTTCATCTCGGCGCGTGTCGTCACCGAAGAGCATGTCGGCACCTTTGCGGGCTGGACCGGCTTTGCGATCAAGGGGCGCTTCGATGTGCGCTGGGACATTGCCTCCACCGGCAATCCGCGCCTGTTCGATCTCGTCAACAGTTCGCTTGATCTGAGTGATCTCAATATCGAGCTCACCGGATCTCCTTCGGGCACGGTACTGGCGGGGGCCTATTTCAACGATGCTGCCTCGCTCTACCGTGTCAGCAGGATGATCATGCGGGCCAATGGCAAAGCCTTCTATTATGCCAATTACAGCCCGACGAGCCCTGGCCCCGGCGGCTTTGCCGCAAGTGCGATCATCGCCCGGATGGAGACCGATCTCGCGCCATTTGGCACGAGTGCCGGTGTGATCAATGCCGGCGCCTCCTCGATCTATGCCGCCAACGTCATCGTCAACAATGGCGCCGGCGCGCAACCCAGCAGCTTCGTCGTCAATCTGACCGTCAGCTATCCGCAGACCGTTTCGCTGCGCGGCCGCGGCGAGGATCAGATCGTCCTGTCGCTGCGCGCCAATTCCGAAACGGTCGCGACGCGTGACCTCTCGATCGGCTTTCCGCCCGTTCGTGTCGGCCAGCGCCTCATCCTGCTCGGTCAGCCGGTCGGGATCAGCGCGAACCAGAAGCCGGTCACGATCAAGGCCGGCACCTATCTGCCGATCGCGGCCGACCTCGTCGTCAATGCCGGCGAAGCGGTCTCGCTGGTTTCCGTCCAGGACAGCAGCCTGGCGACCCCACTCTACTGGGCAAGGGGATGATCATGAACGATGAATATGACGCAGTGTACGACGCCAACGCGCGCCTTGGGCTGGATGATGGCGGCGATCCGATCCCGGCGGACGCGACACCTGCCCGCATCTATGA
>QFPJ01000018.1 GCA_003241685.1 Sphingopyxis macrogoltabida | reverse complement strand
CATAGGCGCGGTCGACCGCGGTGAAGATGATCGTCCCCACCGGGCGCGCGACGAACGCGAGGGCGAAGATCGCGAAGGACCAGAGCGTCCCCTGAAGCGGGTCCATGAAGGGAAAGACCAGTTTCGGGAACACCAGCACCGAGGCGATCGCATAGACGAAGAAATCGAAAAATTCCGACGTGCGGCCGATGATGACGCCGATCGCGATTTCGGCCGGGTCGATGCGGTGGCCGCCTTCGCCCGGCGTCGCGCCGTGGAGCGCGCGCGCGTCGCGTTCGGCCTGGGTGGTGGGCACAGTGTCGGCAGCCATCGTCAAAAACAGTCCTGCATCGCGCATCGCGCGCGGCGATACGAGTCGAAGTTTAGGGCATGATGCCCGTGCATGAAACCGCCCCTGCGCCATCGGGAGCGATCGGGGGATTGGACAAAATGTCCTATGTGCACTGCAACAAAGCGGGCCTAGGCGCGCCCCATGATCCCGTTTTTCTCCCGATTCCGGCGGTTGGCGCCGCTCGCTTTGCTGCCGATGCTGTCGTCGTGCGGCTTGGTCGTGCTCGATCCCGCCGGCGACGTCGCGCAGCAGCAGGGCAATCTGATCGTCGTGTCGACGGTGCTGATGCTGCTCATCATCGTGCCGGTGATGGCGCTGACGGTCTTTTTCGCGTGGCGCTATCGCGCGTCGAACGAGGACGCGACCTACAAGCCCGACTGGGACCATTCGACGCAGCTTGAGCTGGTGATCTGGTCGGCGCCGCTGCTGATCATCATCTGCCTTGGCGCGCTGACCTGGGTCGCGACGCACCTGCTCGACCCCTATCGCCCGCTTGCGCGGACCGCGCCGGGGCAGGCGGTCGCCGCCGAGGTCCAGCCGCTGGAGGTCCAGGTCGTCGCGCTCGACTGGAAATGGCTGTTCATCTACCCCGAACAGGGCGTGGCGACGGTCAACGAACTGGCGGTGCCCGCGCACCGCCCGCTGCGCTTCCGCATTTCCTCCTCGTCGGTGATGAACAGCTTTTACATCCCCGCGCTGGCGGGCCAGATTTACGCGATGCCGGGCATGGAGACCAAGCTGCACGGCGTCTTCAACAAGACCGGCGACTATGTCGGCTTTTCGGCCAATTATTCGGGCGCCGGCTTTTCCAACATGCGTTTCGCGGTGAAAAGCCTGGAGCCCGCCAGCTTCGACAAATGGGTCGCCGATGCGAAGGCGAAGGGCGAGGGCAGTCTAGACCGCCCGGCCTATCTGAAGCTTGAAAAGCCGAGCGAGAAGGAGCCGGCCCGCCGCTTCGCCTCGGTCGAGCCGCAGCTGTTCGACGCCATCGTCAACTTGTGCGTCGAGCCGGGCAAGATGTGCATGCACGACATGATGTCGGTCGATGCCGCGGGCGGCGCCGGGATCGCGGGCATCCACAATGTTCGCGCCGTCACCTATGACAAGTTCGCCGCGCGCGGCAGCGCCGATGTCGCGCGCTGGAGCATGCGCTACGTCGCCGCCTATTGCAGTTCGCCGGTGATGGCGAACGACCGCCCCGATGCGACGCCGGTCGACCCGGCGCCGCTGACCGGCGCGGGTCTGAAGCGGCCGAGCGCGCCGCCGCCGCAGACCGCGATGAACGCCGTCCGCCCCCGCCCGATGTCCTGACCGCGATCGAGACCGCCATGACCCCGCACCCCGCCCCCGAAGCCGGCCCGATCCTGGGCAAGCTGTCGCTCGACGCGATTCCGATCCACGAACCGATCCTGATCTTCACCTTCATCGGGGTCGTGATCGGCGGCATCGCCGTCCTTGGCCTGATTACCAAATATCGCCTGTGGGGCTATTTGTGGAAGGAATGGTTCACCACCGTCGACCACAAAAGGATCGGAATCATGTACATGATCCTGGGCCTGATCATGTTCCTGCGCGGCTTTGCCGACGCGATCATGATGCGGCTGCAACAGGCGATGGCGTTCGGCGGGTCCGAAGGGTATCTGAACGCGCATCATTATGACCAGGTGTTCACCGCCCACGGCGTGATCATGATCTTCTTCGTCGCGATGCCGTTCATCACCGGCCTGATGAACTATATCGTCCCGCTGCAGATCGGCGCGCGCGACGTCAGCTTTCCTTTCCTCAACAATTTCAGTTTCTGGATGACCGCGGCCGGCGCGATCCTGTGCATGGTCTCGCTGTTCGTCGGCGAATTCGCGCAGACGGGCTGGCTGGCTTATCCGCCATTGTCGGGCATTGCCTACAGCCCGAATGTCGGGGTCGATTATTATATCTGGTCGCTCCAGATCGCCGGGGTCGGCACCACCCTGTCGGGCATCAACCTGATCGTCACCATCCTGAAGCTGCGCGCGCCGGGCATGGGGCTGATGAAAATGCCGGTCTTCACCTGGACCAGCCTGTGCGCCAACATCCTGATCGTCGCGAGCTTCCCGATCCTGACCGCGACGCTCGTCCTGCTGACCCTCGACCGCTATGTCGGCACCAATTTCTTCACCAACGACTTCGGCGGATCGCCGATGATGTATGTGAACCTGATCTGGATATGGGGCCACCCGGAGGTCTATATCCTGATCCTGCCGCTGTTCGGCGTGTTCAGCGAAGTCGCCTCGACCTTCTCGGGCAAGAAGCTCTTCGGCTATACCTCGATGGTCTATGCGACGGTGTGCATCACCATATTGTCCTACATCGTGTGGCTGCACCATTTCTTCACCATGGGATCGGGGGCCAGCGTCAACAGCTTCTTCGGCATCACGACGATGGTGATCTCGATCCCGACGGGCGCGAAGCTGTTCAACTGGCTGTTCACCATGTACCGCGGCCGCATCCGTTTCGACCTGCCGATGATGTGGACGGTCGCCTTCATGCTGACCTTCGTCGTCGGCGGGATGACCGGCGTGCTGCTCGCGGTGCCGCCCGCCGACTTCGTGCTGCACAATTCGCTGTTCCTGATCGCCCATTTCCACAATGTGATCATCGGCGGCGTGCTGTTCGGCCTTTTCGCGGCGATCAACTATTGGTGGCCCAAGGCCTTCGGGTTCAAGCTCGACGTCTTCTGGGGCAAGATCAGCTTCTGGTGCTGGGTCGTCGGTTTCTGGCTGGCCTTCATGCCGCTGTATATCCTGGGCCTGATGGGCGTGACGCGCCGGATGCGCGTGTTCGACGATCCCAGCTTGCAAATCTGGTTCGTCATTGCCGGCATCGGCGCCGCGGTGATCGCGGTCGGCATCGCCGCGATGCTGGTCCAGTTCGCGGTCAGCATCTGGCGCCGCAAGGAGCTGGTCGACGAAAGCGGCGACCCGTGGGGCGGCCGGACGCTGGAATGGGCGACCAGTTCGCCGCCGCCCGACTATAATTTCGCCTTCACGCCGGTGATCCACGACCTCGACGCGTGGCACGACATGAAGACGCGCGGGCACCAGCGGCCGACCACCGGATATCGCGACATCCACATGCCCAGCAACACGGGCGCCGGGATCATCCTGGCGGGGATCAGCCTGGTGATGGGCTTCGCGCTCGTCTGGCACATCTGGTGGCTCGCCGCGCTGGGCTTTGCCGGCCTGATCGGCGGGGCAATCTTCCACACCTTCAACTACAAGCGCGATTTCCACATCCCGGCGGCGACCGTCACCGAAGTGGAAGAGGCGCGCAGCCGCCAGCTTGCGGCGACGGGAGCCTGACATGAGCACGACCACGCTGGCGCCCGCCGACCAGGCGCCGAGCTTCTACGACCTTGACGAACAGGCGCATCCCGAGGGGCACAGCACGATGCTGGGCTTCTGGATCTACCTGATGAGCGACTGCCTCATGTTCGCGATCCTCTTCGCCTGCTATGCCGTGCTCGGCGGCAATTATGCCGCGGGGCCGGCGCCGAAGGACCTGTTCGACCTGAAGCTTATCGCGCTTAACACCGCGATGCTGCTGTTCTCGTCGATCACCTACGGCTTCGCGGTGCTCCAGATGCAGCAGGGCAGGGTGAAGGGCACCCAGATGTGGCTTGCCGTCACCGGGCTCTTCGGTCTCGCCTTCCTGGGCATCGAGCTTTACGAGTTCCACCACCTGATCGAAATCGGCGCGACGCCGCAGCGCAGCGCCTTTCTGTCGGCCTTCTTCACCCTTGTCGGCACCCATGGCCTGCACGTCACCTTCGGCGTGATCTGGCTGGTCACGCTGATGGTGCAATTGTCGAAACACGGCCTGATCGCGGCGAACCGCCGGCGGGTGATGTGCCTGTCGATGTTCTGGCACTTCCTTGACGTCGTGTGGATCGGCGTCTTCACCTTCGTCTATCTGATGGGAATGTTGCGATGAGCGCGCGCCACGACCACCCCGCGCCGGGGCACGCCGACGGAGGGCATCACGAGATCGAGATGCCGCACGCGTCGATGCGCGATTATGTCATCGGTTTCATCCTGTCGGTGATCCTGACCGCCATCCCCTTCTGGCTGGTGATGACGCGCCCGCTCGACGCCGGGGCGACGGGCGCCATCATCATGGGCTTCGCCGTCGTCCAGATCATCGTCCACATGGTCTATTTCCTGCACATGACGCCGAAGGCGGAAGGCGGCTGGTCGATGACCTCGCTGATCTTTACCATCATCGTCGTCGTGATCATGCTGGCGGGGTCCTTGTGGGTGATGCACCATCTCAACACAAACATGATGCCGATGCCGCACGACCCCGTCAGTCAGGCCGCGGGCCAGATTCCGTGACGCGCACCCGCCGCGCGGCCTTTGCCGCGGCGGCGCTGGTCCTGGCTGCCTGCCTGCTCGCGCTCGGCGTGTGGCAGCTTGAACGGCGCGAATGGAAGCATGCGCTGATCGCCGCCGTCGACCAGCGCGTCCACGCCGAACCCGTTCCGGCGCCCGGATCGGCGGCCTGGCCCGCCATCCGCGCCGACCGCGACGCCTATCGCCGTATTCGCGCCAGCGGCACGTTCCGCCACCAGGACGAAACGCTGGTGCAGGCGGTGACGGAACGCGGCGCGGGCTATTGGGTGCTGACGCCGCTGGAAACGCCGGGCTTTACCCTGCTCGTCAATCGCGGGTTCGTGCCGCCGGAGCGCCGCGCCCCGCAAAGCCGTGCGGCGGGCAATCCCGCCGGCACGGTGACGGTAACCGGCCTGCTGCGCGTGACCGAGCCCGGCGGCTTCCTGCGCGCGAACGATCCGGCGGCAGGCCGCTGGTATTCGCGCGATGTCGCCGCCATCGCCAGCGCGCGCGGCCTGGGCCGGACGGCGCCCTATTTCATCGACGCGGACGCGGCGCCCAATGGGGGCGGCTATCCGGTCGGCGGGCTGACCGTGGTGCAGTTTCGCGACCATCATCTGATCTATGCGCTGACCTGGTTCGCGCTGGCGGCGCTTGCGCTGTTCTTTGCCTGGCGGCTCTGGAGGCCGTATAAAGACGGCCGATGAACACCGCCACCATTCCCCCGATGCCCTTGCCGGAGGCCGACGCCGGCCGGCGCAACATGGCGCTGCTGATCCAGCTGCGCTGGCTGGCGGTCGGCGGGCAGCTGGTGACGATTCTGGTCGTGCGTCAGGCGCTCGGTCTCGACCTGCCGCTGGCGGCGCTGTTCGGCGCGATCGGCGTGCTGGTGGCGATCAACGTCGCGAGCATCCTTTATCTGCGCCGCGGCAAGAGCGTCACCAATATCGAACTGACCGCCGCGCTGTTGCTCGATGTCGCGGTGCTCGGCTGGCAGCTTCACCACAGCGGCGGTCTGGCCAATCCCTTCGCCTCGCTGTTTCTGCTGCAGGTGGTGATCGGGGCGATCCTGCTGACCCAGCGATCCTCCTGGACGATCGTCGCCGCGACGCTGATCGCGCTCGTCGCGCTGCGGATCGACCCGACGCCGCTGCTGCTGCCACCGCGCTATGCCAGCGATCCGCTGGCGCTGTATCTGAAGGGCAGCCTTGTCTGCTTCCTGTTGATCGCGGTGCTCCTCGTCGCCTTTGTCACGCGGATCAGCCGCAACCTGCGCGAACGCGACGCCGCGCTCGCCGCGAGCCGGCAGCGCGCGGCGGAGGAGGATCATATCGTCCGCATGGGCCTGCTCGCGTCGGGCGCCGCGCACGAACTGGGCACGCCGCTGTCGACGCTGTCGGTGCTGATCGGCGACTGGAAGGGCGCCCCCCGGCTGGCGGGCGACGCCGATCTGCAGGAGGACCTGGCCGACATGGATGTGGCGGTGCAGCGGTGCAAGGCGATCGTCAGCGGTATCCTGATGTCGGCCGGCGAAGCGCGAGGGGAGGCGCCGCAGTTGACCACCATGCGCGCTTTCCTGACGGAAATCGTCGAGGATTCGCGGGCCGGGCGCCTGCCCGGTACGGTCGAATATAATGATCGCTTCGGCGCCGATGTCGGGATCGTGTCCGACCCCGCGCTGCGGCAGGTGATTATGAACGTCGTCGACAATGCGGCCGAGGTTTCGCCCGAATGGATTGGCATTTCGGTGTCGCGCGACGGCGATATGGCGGTGATCGAAATCGCCGACCACGGCCCCGGTTTCAGCGATGAAATGCTCGAGAATTTCGGGCAACCCTATCGATCGAGCAAGGGGCGCCCCGGCGGCGGCCTGGGGTTGTTCCTGCTGGTCAATGTCGCGCGCAAGCTGGGCGGCGGGGCCAGCGTCGCCAACCGCGACAGCGGCGGCGCGCTCGTTCGCATCGTCCTGCCCATTTCGGCCATTGCCCGGCCCGAAGGAGAATCATCGTGACCGACCGGCGGCAATTGTTGATCGTCGAGGATGACGAGGCCTTTGCCCGGACGCTCAAGCGGTCGTTCGAGCGCCGCGATTATGACGTGCGCGTGGCGCACGGTCCCGACGAGCTGGAGGCGTTGCTCGCGGGCTGGCGGCCCGGCTATGCGGTGGTCGACCTCAAGCTCGGCAATGCGTCGGGGCTCGCCTGCGTGCGGACGCTGCGCGGCGCCGATGCGGCGATGCGGATCGTCGTGCTGACCGGATTCGCCAGCATCGCGACCGCAGTCGAGGCGATCAAGCTGGGGGCGTCCTATTACCTTGCCAAGCCGTCGAACACCGACGATATCGAGGCGGCGTTCGACCGGTCGGAAGGCGATGTCGATGCGCCGCTGGGCGGGCGGCAGTCGTCGATCAAGACCGTCGAATGGGAACATATCCACCAGACGCTGGTCGAAACCGATTTCAACATATCGGAAACCGCGCGGCGGCTGGGGATGCACCGCCGCACGCTGGCGCGAAAGCTGGAAAAGCGCCAGATTCGCTAAGGCTTGTCTCGGCCTGTTAGCGTGGCCCGACGCGCGGCCCGGCCCTTATTTTTCGTACACGAAGTCGCGGAAGCTATCCATCAGGGCGGCCCATGTGCTGAAGCTTTCGCCGACATTTTCGCGCGGCAGGCCGTTGAAATCGAGATCGACGTCCATTTCCAGCACCGGGTCGCCGGCGTCGTCGCGATAGGCGCGGGCGAAACGCTTTTCCTTGTTCCACAGGTTCAGCCGGTCGAGCGACAGTCCCTTCGCATCGTTGAAGCCCATATAATATTGCAGCGTCTTGCAGTCGCGCCCGTCTTCGCAGTTCATGAAAAGAACCAGGAATTTCAGCCCGTTGCGGGTCGCCTCGATATAGGGGTCGCTGCCATCCTCGCTGATGAGGCGGGCGGGCCAGCCCTGCGATTCGACGATCGCCTGAATTTTCGCGGGATCGGATGCCCCGACCAGTTCCGCGCGTGCGGGTGCGGCGGCAAGAAGCGTGGCTGACGCCAGAATGACGGCGGCGCGAACGGCGAAAAGGCGCATGAAACCTCCCTGTTTTGGTCCCTTCGCGCGGCGAGCGCGAAGCAAGCAGTTGATCTTGGCTAACATAGGCTTGGCACAGCCCGCCAGCATCCATTGTGCTTTTGCTCACATTGATGGGAATTTCGGCCCCTCGGCGCTTGCGGGTCGCGGCTTGCTGGCCTAAAGCGCCCCCCATAAACGGGTGCAAGACACCCCAAAGACAAACAACAGACTGCGAGCTCCCATGGTCGATCTGACGCAATATCTGCCGATCCTGATCTTTCTGGTCATCGCGGTGGGCCTGTCCGCCGCTTTCGTGTTCCTGCCGATGGGCGTTTCCCGCCTGACCGGCGCGCACCAGCCCGATCCGGCGAAGCTGACCGAATATGAATGCGGCTTTCCCGCGTTCGAGGATGCGCGCAGCCAATTCGACGTGCGATTCTATCTGGTCGCCATATTGTTCATCATCTTCGACCTCGAAGCCGCCTTCCTCTTTCCCTGGGCGGTCAGCCTGGGTGAAATCGGCTGGGCCGGCTGGGCGACGATGATGGTCTTTCTCGCCGAGCTGGGAATCGGCCTGATCTATGCGTGGAAGAAAGGAGCGTTGGACTGGGAATGAGCAGCTCGACCATCCTGACCCCCGGCCAGATGCCGGCGGCAAGCCCCGTCGCCCCGGGGACCGCCCCCGAACAGGGCTTTTTCGACGATCTCAATGCCGAGGTCGGCGACAAGGGCTTTCTCGTCACCTCGGCCGAGGATCTGTTCAATTGGGCGCGGACCGGATCGCTTTGGTGGATGACCTTCGGCCTCGCGTGCTGCGCGGTCGAGATGATCCACGTCAACATGCCGCGTTACGACATGGAGCGTTTCGGCGCCGCGCCGCGCGCCAGCCCGCGCCAGTCGGACGTGATGATCGTCGCGGGCACGCTGTGCAACAAGATGGCACCGGCGCTGCGCCGCGTCTATGATCAGATGTCGAACCCCAAATATGTGATTTCGATGGGCAGCTGCGCCAACGGCGGCGGCTATTATCACTACAGCTATTCGGTGGTGCGCGGCTGCGACCGCATCGTGCCCGTGGACATCTATGTTCCCGGTTGCCCGCCGACCGCCGAGGCGCTGCTCTATGGCGTGATGCAGTTGCAGCGGAAAATCCGCCGCGTCGGGACGATCGAACGCTGATGGCCAGTCCCGCCCCCCTGATCGCCCCGCGCGCGGGCCTTGCCGCCGAACTGAAGAAGGCGCTCGGCAAGGATCTGCTGGCGCATGATTTCCTTGTCGAAGAAGACAGCGTCACCGTCGCGCGCGACGCGATCGCCGGCGTGATGATCGCGCTCCGCGATGAGCTTGGCTATCAGCAGCTCATGGAAATCGCCGGGGTCGACTATCCCGACCGCGCCGAGCGGTTCGAGGTCGTCTATCACCTGCTCAGCGTGACGAAGAATCACCGGCTGCGCGTCCGCGTGTCGACCGACGAGGCGACCCCGGTGCCGACGATCGTCCCGATCTGGCCGGTCGCGGGCTGGCTGGAACGCGAAGTGTTCGACATGTACGGCGTGTTGTTCGCCGGCAATCCGGACCTGCGCCGCATCCTGACCGACTATGGGTTTCAGGGGCATCCGCAGCGCAAGGACTTTCCGCTCACGGGCTACACCGAACTGCGCTATTCCGAAGAGGACAAGCGCGTCGTTTACGAGCCGGTGAAGCTGGCGCAGGATTTCCGCAATTTCGACTTCCTCTCGCCGTGGGAGGGCGCCGACTATGTGCTGCCCGGCGACGAGAAGGCGGGCGGAACGGGCGAGGGGCCGGGCAAGGGCGCCCCGACGCCGATGACGGCGCAGGCGGTCAAGGCCGCCGACGACAAGGCCGCCAAGGCCGCGCCGGCGCCGACACCCAAAACGACCGAAAAGCCCGCCGACACGGGCGCGGGCAACAAGGCCAACAAGGAAGCCGCCAAGTCCAGCAAGGACGGCGCCAAGGCAAAGGCCGCCCCGAAGGCGAAGACGCCGGCGACCGCCAAGGCCGAAAAGGCCCCGGCAAAGCCGAAGGCGCCCGCGAAGCCGCGCGCCCCGCGCAAGCCCAAGGCAGGAGGTGACGCATGACCGACACGCCTCAAGTCAAGCATCATGGCAGCGACATGTTCACCGGCTATCCGGTCGACACGGCCGATACCGCCGGCGATCAGGCCGTCACCAACTATACGATCAACTTCGGCCCCCAGCATCCGGCGGCGCACGGTGTGCTGCGCATGATCATGGAACTGGACGGCGAGATCATCGAGCGCGTCGATCCGCATGTCGGCCTGCTCCATCGCGGCACCGAAAAGCTGATCGAATATAAGACCTATCTGCAGGCGCTGCCCTATTTCGACCGGCTCGACTATTGCTCGCCGCTGGGCATGGAGCACAGCTATGTGCTCGCGATCGAAAAGCTGCTCGATCTGGAAGTGCCTGATCGCGGCCAGTATCTGCGCGTGCTGTTCGCCGAACTGACGCGCATCTGCAACCATATGCTCAACATCGGCGCGCACGTCATGGACGTTGGCGCGATGACGCCCAACCTGTGGGTCTTCGAACTGCGCGAGGATTGCCTGAACTTCTTCGAACGGGCGTCGGGCGCACGGATGCACAGCGCCTATTTCCGTCCGGGCGGCGTCCATCAGGACGTGCCGGAACGGCTGCTCTACGATATTGGCCAGTGGTGCGAGACGCGGCTGCCGAAGCTGTTCGGCGATGCGATGAGCCTGGTGATCGACAACCGCATCTTCAAACAGCGCAACGTCGACATCGCCCTGGTCAGCAAGGAAGACGCGCTGGCCTGGGGCTTCTCCGGTCCGATGATCCGCGGCAACGGCATCGCATGGGATCTGCGCAAGTCGCAGCCCTATGACGCCTATGCCAAGATGGATTTCGACATTCCGGTCGGCACGCGCGGCGATTGTTACGACCGCTTCATGGTCCGCGTCCAGGAAGTCTATCAGTCGGCGAAGATCATCCTGCAATGCATCAACCAGATGCCGTCAGGCCCGGTATCCAGCCTCGACCGCAAGGTGGTGCCGCCGAAGCGCGGCGAGATGAAGCAGTCGATGGAATCGCTGATCCATCACTTCAAGCTCTATACCGAGGGTTTCCACGTTCCCGCCGGCGAGGTTTACGTCGCGACCGAGAGCCCCAAGGGCGAATTCGGCGTCTATCTGGTCAGCGACGGCACCAACAAGCCCTATCGCTGCAAGATCCGTCCGACGGCGTTCAGCCACCTTCAGGCGATGGACATGATGGCGAAGGGGCACATGCTGGCCGACACCACCGCGATCATCGGCGCCATTGATGTGGTGTTCGGGGAGTGCGATCGGTGATGCTGCGCGAGTTTGCAATCCTGATCCTCGCGCTCGCGGGATTTGCGTCCGCTGTTGCCGCCTATCTCGCCGCTTTTCACGGCGAGGCGCCGCTGAAGGAAATCGCTTCGACGGCCGTTGCGGCGACGCTCGGCCTGTATGTCGGACGATATATTGAACGAGGTCTGGCCCGTGGCTGACGCACCCCAAATCCCTGACGAAGCCGAAGTCCGCGCGCGCTGGGGCGCTTTTGCGTGGACGAAGGAGAATGCCGAAAAGGCAAAGACGGTCATCGCGCGCTATCCCGCGGGGCGGCAGCGTTCGGCGGTGATGCCTTTGCTCGACCTCGCGCAGCGCCAGGTCGGTGCCGAGACGCAGACGCAGGGTTGGCTGCCGGTGCCGGTGATCGAATATGTCGCGGCCCAGCTCGATATGCCCTATATTCGCGCCTACGAAGTCGCGACCTTCTATACCATGTACAACCTCGTCCCCGTCGGCCGCTATCATGTGCAGGTGTGCGGGACGACCCCTTGCCTGCTGCGCGGGTCGGACGATGTCATGGCCGCGTGCAAGAATCGCGGCATGGTCAAGGGCAAGACGACGCCCGACGGCCTGTTCACGCTGACCGAGGTCGAATGCATGGGCACCTGCACCAATGCGCCGATGGTCCAGATCAACGACGATAATTACGAGGACCTGGATTTCGACAGCATGTCGCGCATTCTGGACGATCTGGCGGCGGGCAAGCAGCCCAAGGCGGGCCCGCAAGTCGCCGGCCGACACACCAGCGAGCCCGAAGGCGGCCCGACCACGCTGGTCGAGATGGTCAAGGCCAACCATGATTATCGGAAGGAGTGGGGGGCATGACCCGCACCCTGTTCCTTCGTCATACCGGACTTGATCCGGTATCCATCGCCGCGCCGAAGTCGGGGACCCCGGATCAAGTCCGGGGTGACGATGCAGGGGAGGATCGGGCATGAGCCTCGCCGACAAGGATCGTATCTTCACCAATCTCTACGGTTTCCAGCCGTGGAACCTGAAGTCCGCGCAGGCGCGCGGCGATTGGGACAAGACCAAGGATTTGATGAGCCGCGGCCAGGACGCGATCATCGAAGAGGTCAAGGCGTCGGGCCTGCGCGGTCGCGGCGGCGCGGGCTTCCCGACCGGGCTCAAGTGGAGCTTCATGCCGAAGGAGCCGCGCGCCGACCGCCCGAGCTTCCTCGTCATCAACGCCGACGAATCCGAGCCGGGTTCGTGCAAGGACCGCGAGATCATCCGCCACGATCCGCACAAGCTGATCGAGGGCGCGCTGATCGCCGGCTATGCGATGCGCGCGCGCGCCGCATACATCTACATTCGCGGCGAGTTCATCCGCGAGGCGGAAACGCTGTTCGCGGCGGTTCAGGAGGCCTATGACGCCGGCCTGCTCGGCAAGAATGCCGCGAAGTCGGGTTACGACTTCGACGTCTTCGTCCATCGCGGCGCGGGCGCCTATATCTGCGGCGAAGAGACCGCGATGATCGAAAGCCTGGAGGGCAAGAAGGGCCAGCCGCGCCTGAAACCGCCGTTCCCGGCGGGCGCGGGCCTCTATGGCTGTCCGACGACGGTGAACAATGTCGAGAGCATCGCGGTGGTCCCGACGATCCTGCGCCGCGGCGCGACCTGGTTCTCCAGCTTCGGGCGCGAGAATAACAAGGGCACCAAGCTGTTCCAGATCTCGGGCCATGTCGAGCGCCCGTGCGTCGTCGAGGAAGAGATGGGCATCCCGTTCCGCGACCTGATTGAAAAGCATTGCGGCGGCATTCGCGGCGGCTGGGACAATCTGCTGGCGGTGATCCCCGGCGGGTCGTCGGTGCCGCTGGTTCCGGCGGCCGAGATCATGGACGCGCCGATGGATTTCGACGGGCTGAAGGCGCTGGGATCGGGCCTGGGCACCGCCGCCGCGATCGTGATGGACAAGTCGACCGACGTCGTCCAGGCGATCAGCCGCATCAGCTATTTCTACAAGCATGAAAGCTGCGGCCAATGCACGCCGTGCCGAGAGGGCACCGGATGGATGTGGCGCGTGATGGAGCGCCTGCGCACCGGCGACGCCGACATTTCCGAGATCGACACGCTGTTCGACGTGACCAAGCAGGTCGAGGGTCACACCATCTGCGCACTCGGCGACGCGGCAGCATGGCCGATTCAGGGCTTGATCCGCCATTTCCGCCCCGAACTGGAGCGGCGCATCCGCGAGAATGGCGGGATGATGGAGGCGGCGGAGTGATCAAAGCAATTGAAAAGGATCATGTCTGCGTCCGTCGTGATGGGAAACAAATCCCTGTTCGACTGGCGGCTTATAAAAAGAAGGACACTTACAAAGTTTCCAAAGGGCCGAATGTGGTTTCGGCAGAGGTTTCCTGCGCCACTCTGGATGAAGTCTTACAGTATGCGGGTAAGGGTTACATGATCCGTATGCAGAGTGAGATCATGGAATTCGATGGAAAGCGGCGGCGAATTAATGGCCTCTATAGCTCTGATGATATTGAGGTAATCCGCTGATGCCCAAAGTAACCGTAGATGGCGTAGAACTCGACGTCCCGGCAGGTGCCACCGTCCTGCAGGCTTGCGAGATGGCGGGGAAGGAAATCCCGCGTTTCTGCTACCACGAACGTCTGTCGATCGCCGGCAACTGCCGCATGTGCCTGGTCGAAGTCGCGCCGGGGCCGCCGAAGCCGCAGGCGTCGTGCGCGCTGCCCGCCGCCGATGGCCAGGTCATCAAGACCGACAGCCCGATGGTGAAGAAGGCCCGCGAGGGGGTGATGGAGTTCCTGCTCATCAACCACCCGCTCGACTGCCCGATCTGCGATCAGGGCGGCGAATGCGATTTGCAGGACCAGTCGGTCGCCTATGGCCGCGGCGGGTCGCGTTATGACGAGAACAAGCGCGCCGTCACCGAGAAATATATGGGGCCCATCGTCAAGACGGTGATGACCCGCTGTATCCAGTGCACCCGCTGCGTCCGCTTTGCGGAGGAAGTCGCGGGCGTGGAAGACATCGGCGCGATCTATCGCGGCGAGAATATGCAGATCACCTCCTATCTGGAACGCGCGGTCGCGAGCGAGCTCTCGGGCAATGTCGTCGACCTGTGCCCCGTTGGCGCGCTGACGTCGAAGCCCTATGCGTTCGAAGCGCGTCCGTGGGAACTGACCAAGACGTTGGGCATCGACATGATGGACGCGGTCGGCACCAATGTCCGCATCGACGCGCGCGGGCGGCAGGTGCTGCGCGTCCTGCCGCGCGTCAACGATGATGTGAACGAGGAATGGGCGAGCGACAAGACGCGCCACCATGTCGACGGCCTGATCCGCCGCCGACTCGACCGCCCGTTCGTCCGCAAGGACGGCCAGCTTGTCGAGGCGACGTGGGGCGAAGCCTTTGCCGCGATCAAGGCGGCGAACGCGGGTTCGTCGGTCGCCGCGATCGCGGGCGACCTGGTCGATTGCGAAACGATGTTCGCGGCGAAGGCGCTGGTCAAGGCGCTGGGGTCCGACCTGCTGGAAGGGCGGCAGACCGGGCTGGATTACGACGTGTCCAGCCTGTCCGCCGTCAATTTCAATACCGGCATCGCCGCGGTCGAGAACGCCGACGTCATCCTGCTGATCGGCACCAACCTGCGCTGGGAAGCGCCGCTGATCAACACGCGGGTCCGCAAGGCGGCGTGGAAGAAGGGCGCGAAGGTCTTCGCGATCGGCCCCGAAAAGGACCAGACGTACAAGGTCGAATGGCTCGGCGACGATGCCGCGCTGGTCGGCAAGCTGCCCAAGGCGGCGCTCGATGCGCTGAAGGGGGCGGAGCGCCCGCTGATCATCCTGGGCGGCGGCGGCCTGGCCGTGCCGGGCGTGCATGGCGCGGCGCTGGCGCTCGCCAAGTCGGTGAACGCGGTCAAGGACGCCGCTTCGACAGGCTCAGGACAGGGCTGGAACGGTTTCAGCGTCGTCCATATGGCGGCGAGCCGCATGGGCGGGCTGATGCTTGGCTATGCGCAGCCGGGCGGCATCAAGGATGTCGTCGCGGCCAGGCCGAAGCTCGCCTTCTTCCTGGGCGCCGACGAGGTGGATTTCGCGGCCTTTGCCGACACGCTCAAAGTCTATGTCGGTCATCATGGCGACAAGGGCGCGCACGCCGCCGACGTCATCCTGCCCGCCGCGGCGTGGACCGAAAAGGATTTCACGAGCGTCAACACCGAAGGCCGCGTCCAGCGCAGCGAAAAGGCGGTGTTCGCACCGGGCGACGCGCGCGAAGACTGGAGCATCTTCCGCGCGCTGGCCGATGCGCTGGGCGTGTCGGTCGGCTTCGACAGTTTCGACCAGTGCCGCGCGGCGATGATCGCGGCGGTGCCGGCGCTGGGCGTCGAGGGGCTCGTGGATTACGGCTGGTCGGCACCGAAGCTCGACGCGAAGCCCGAGGCGCGCGCGATCCCGTCGCCGATCCAGGATTTCTACCTTACCAACGCCATCTGCCGCGCGTCGCCGACGATGCAGCGCTGCTCGGACGAACTCGTCCATGGCGCCGACTATGCGGAGGCCGCGGAATGACCCCGGTGCATGCGATCGCCGGAATGCTGTTCGCCGGCATGGGCTATGCCGTGTGGCGCGGTTTCAATCCGAAGGGCCATTCGCACAAGCCAGGCCCGCACAACGGCTGGCGCAATCGGGACGGGGCGGGGAAATGATCCGTTCGTCCGACAACTTCGTCACCCCGGACTTGATCCGGCATCCATGGACCCCGGATCAAGTCCGGGGTGACGACAGGGGGTGGTCGCTGTGACCGAATTCTTCCAGGATTTCCATTTGCTTTGCCTGCCGTGGGAATGGGCCCGCGTTACCATGTCCTACGAGGCCGCATGGGCGCTCGCCACGATCAGCGGCATCCTGCTCATCGCGCTGCCGCTGATGCTCAGCGTCGCGATGATCATCTATGCCGACCGCAAGATCTGGGCGGCGATCGCGCTGCGCCGCGGTCCGAACGTCGTCGGTCCCTTCGGCCTGCTGCAAAGCTTCGCGGACGGCCTGAAGGTGTTCCTGCAGGAAACGATTATCCCGTCGGGGGCCAACCGCGGCCTGTTCCTGATCGCGCCGATCATCACCTTCACCGTGGCGCTGCTCGCCTGGGCGGTGATCCCGTTCAATTCGGGCGCGGTGCTTGCCGACATCAACGTCGGGCTGCTCTACATCCTCGCGATCTCGTCGCTCGGCGTTTACGGCGTCATCCTGTCGGGCTGGGCATCGAACTCGAAATATCCCTTCTTTTCGGCGCTCCGCGCATCGGCACAGATGATTTCCTATGAAGTATCGATCGGGTTCATCCTGATCGGCGTCGTGCTCTTCGCCGACAGCTTCAACATGAACGAGATCGTCAAGGCGCAGCAGGGCCACGGGCTCGGTTTCGTCAACGCCTTCGGCTTCAACCTGCTGCTCTTCCCGCTTGCGGTGATGTTCCTGATCTCGTCGCTCGCAGAAACCGCGCGTGCGCCGTTCGACCTGACCGAAGCGGAAAGCGAACTCGTCGCGGGCTATCAGACCGAATATTCGTCGATGAGCTTCGCACTCTTCTGGCTCGGCGAATATGCCAATGTGCTGCTGATGTGCACGCTCAACGCGATCCTGTTCTGGGGCGGCTGGCTGCCGCCGATCGACTGGGCGCCGCTCTATGCCGTCCCCGGCGTCATCTGGCTGTTCGCGAAGATCCTGTTCTTCTTCTTCGTCTTCAGCTGGGTGAAGGCGACCGTTCCGCGCTACCGGTACGACCAGCTCATGCGGCTGGGCTGGAAAGTCTTCCTGCCGATTTCGCTGATCTGGATTTTCCTCATCTCCGGCTGGCTGATGCTGACGAGGTATTCATGAGTAACATCGCCCACCTCATCAAAAGCTTCACTTTGTGGGAGTTTGTGAAGGCGCATGCCCTCACGCTCAAATATTTCTTCAAGCCGAAGGCGACGATCAACTATCCGTTCGAAAAGAACGCGCTGTCGCCCCGTTTCCGCGGCGAGCATGCGCTGCGTCGCTACCCGAACGGCGAGGAACGCTGCATCGCGTGCAAGCTGTGCGAGGCGATCTGTCCGGCGCAGGCGATCACGATCGAGGCCGAGCCGCGCGACGACGGGTCGCGCCGCACGACGCGCTACGACATCGACATGACCAAGTGCATCTATTGCGGTTTCTGTCAGGAAGCGTGCCCGGTCGATGCGGTGGTCGAAGGGCCGAACTTCGAATTCGCGACCGAAACGCGCGAAGAGCTGCTCTATGACAAGGCCAAGCTGCTCGCCAACGGCGACAAGTGGGAAAGCGCGATCGCGGCGAATCTTGCCGCCGACGCGCCCTATCGATAAGGGCGCGCGCACATGATCCAGCTTATCGCCTTCTACCTGTTCGCGACCATCGTCATCGCCTCCGGCGCGATGGTCATTTTCTCGCGCAATCCGGTCCACAGCGTCATGTGGCTGATCCTCGCCTTCTTCAACGCGGCGGGGCTGATGCTGCTCGCGGGGGCGGAGTTCATCGCGATGCTGCTCGTCATCGTCTATGTCGGGGCGGTCGCGGTGCTGTTCCTGTTCGTCGTGATGATGCTCGACATCGATTTCGCCGAATTGCGCGCCGGTTTCGTGCGCTATCTGCCGCTGGGCGCGCTGGTCGCGATCATCCTGGCGGCGGAGCTGGTCTTTGCCGTCGGCGCATGGAGCGCGGGCGGCGTCGATCTGGGCGCGCGCGTCGCGCCGGTGGTCAGCGACAAGAGCAATATCCAGCAGGTCGGCGAACTGCTCTATACCCGCTACATCTTCCTGTTCGAAGCGGCGGGCATCGTTCTGCTCGTCGCGATGATCGGCGCGATCGTTCTGACGCATCGCCAGCGCGGCGGGGTCCGCGCGCAGAATATCGGCCAGCAGGTGCGCCGCCGTCCAGAGGATGCGACGCGCCTGGTCGATCCGGGCACCGGGCAGGGGGTTGAGCTGTGATTTCGGTCGGCCATTATCTCGCCGTTTCGGCGGTGCTGTTCACGCTGGGCGTGCTCGGCATCTTCATCAACCGCAAGAATATCATCGTCATCCTGATGGCGATCGAGCTGATCCTGCTGGCGGTCAACATCAACCTCGTCGCGTTCAGCGCGGCGCTCGGCGATCTGGTCGGGCAGGTGTTTTCGATGTTCGTGCTGACGGTGGCGGCGGGTGAAGCCGCGATCGGGCTCGCCATTCTCGTTATATATTTCCGCGGCCGCGGCACCATTGCCGTCGACGATGCCAACCGGATGAAGGGGTAAGCCGGTGATCCAGGCGATCGTTTTCCTGCCGCTGCTCGCGGCGCTTGTTGCAGGCCTTGGCCAGCGCGTCATCGGCGTGACCGCGTCGAAGATCGTGACCACCGGCGCGCTGTTCACCAGCTGCGCGCTGAGCTGGCCGATCTTCCTGTCGTTCGTGTTCGGCACGGGCGAGGCGGAGGTCGTGACCGTGCTGCACTGGGTCAGTTCGGGCGCGCTCAATTTCAATTGGGAGTTGCGCGTCGATACGCTGACCGCGATCATGCTGGTCGTCATCACGACGGTGTCGGCGCTCGTCCATCTCTATAGCTGGGGCTATATGAGCGAGGACCCCGACCAGCCGCGCTTCTTCGCCTATCTGTCGCTGTTCACCTTCGCGATGCTGATGCTCGTGACCGCGAACAATCTGGTTCAGATGTTCTTCGGCTGGGAAGGCGTCGGTCTCGCGTCATACCTGCTCATCGGTTTCTGGTACAAGAAGCCGAGCGCGAATGCCGCCGCGATCAAGGCGTTCGTCGTCAACCGCGTCGGCGACCTGGGCTTCATGCTCGGCATCTTCGGCACCTTCCTGGTGTTCGGCACCGTGTCGATCCCCGAGATTCTGGCCGCCGCGCCGGGCATGGCGGGATCGACGATCGGCTTCTTCGGCTATCGCGTCGACACGATGACGCTGCTCTGCCTGCTGCTGTTCATCGGCGCGATGGGCAAGTCGGCGCAGCTTGGCCTGCATACCTGGCTTCCCGATGCGATGGAGGGTCCGACGCCGGTGTCGGCGCTGATCCACGCCGCGACGATGGTGACGGCGGGCGTGTTCATGGTGTGCCGCCTGTCGCCGATGTTCGAGGCCGCGCCGATCGCGCTGGGCGTCGTCACCTTCGTCGGC
This sequence comes from Sphingopyxis macrogoltabida, assembly GCA_003241685.1. Taxonomy (GTDB): domain Bacteria; phylum Pseudomonadota; class Alphaproteobacteria; order Sphingomonadales; family Sphingomonadaceae; genus Sphingopyxis; species Sphingopyxis macrogoltabida_A. The sequence continues at coordinate 33,944 of QFPJ01000018.1, read as the reverse complement.
GCCGCGACCTGCCTGTTCGCGGCGACGGTCGGCACGACGCAGTGGGACATCAAGCGCGTCATCGCCTATTCGACCTGTTCGCAGCTCGGCTACATGTTCTTCGCCGCGGGCGTCGGCGCCTATGGCGCGGCGATGTTCCACCTGTTCACCCACGCCTTCTTCAAGGCGCTGCTGTTCCTGGGCGCCGGTTCGGTCATCCATTCGATGCACCATGAACAGGACATGCGCTATTATGGCGGGCTTCGGAAACATATCCCGATCACCTTCTGGGCGATGACGATGGGAACGCTGGCGATCACCGGCGTCGGCATCGCGGGCGTCGGCGGTTTCGCGGGCTTCCATTCGAAGGACGGCATCCTCGAGGCGGCGTTTGCAGCAGGGGGAGGCGGCCAGATCGCTTTCTGGGTCGGCATCTTCGCCGCGCTGCTCACCAGCTTCTATTCGTGGCGGCTGGTCTTCCTGACCTTCTATGGCAAGCCGCGCTGGGAACAGAGCGAGCATATCCAGCACGCGGTGCATGACGATCATGGGCACGGCGCGCACGGTCATGACGATCACGGGCATGACGATCATCACCATGCCCCCGGGCACGATGCGGCGAGCGACGGCACGGCGGGCTATCACCCGCACGAAAGCCCGATCAACATGCTGATCCCGCTGGTCGTCCTGTCGATCGGCGCGGTGTTCGCGGGCATCGTCTTCGCGCACCCCTTCATCTACCCCGAGGAAGGGCTGGCGTTCTGGGCGGGCAGCATCGCGTTCGACGAACATCTGATGCACGCCGCGCACGAGGTTCCGACCTGGGTGAAGTGGACGCCGTTCACGGTGATGGCGATCGGCCTGTTCCTCGCGTGGAACAGCTATATTCGCAACACCGACATTCCGGCGAAATTCGTGGAGCAGTTCCGCCTGCTGCATCAGTTTCTCTACAACAAATGGTATTTTGACGAGCTGTACAACATTCTCTTCGTGAAGCCCGCCTTCGCGATCGGCCGCTTCTTCTGGAAGCGCGGGGATGAAGGCACCATCGACCGTTTCGGTCCCGATGGCGCCGCGGCGCTCGTCGCCGGGGGGACCCGTCTCGCGGTCCGGCTGCAATCGGGTTATGTTTATGGATATGCGTTCGTGATGCTGCTCGGTCTTGTCGGCCTGGCCAGCTGGGCCATGGTGAAGTTCCTGTGAGCGGCTTTCCCATCCTTTCGCTGATGCTGGCGGTCCCGCTGATCGCGGCGCTCGCCTGCCTCTATGCCGGCGATCGCGGCGCGCGTCTGGTCGCGCTGAGCGCCACGCTGGTCAATTTCGTGCTGGGCATCCTGCTGTGGGCCAATTTCGATATCGGCGGCGCGCAGTGGCAGTTCACCGAACGCGCCGACCTGTTCGGGCGGTTCCAGTGGGCGCTCGGCATCGACGGCATGGCACTGATGCTGATCATGCTCAGCGTCTTCCTGATGCCGCTCTGCATCCTTGCTAGCTGGGAAGCGATCACCAAGCGGGTCGGGCTCTACATGGCGATGTTCCTCGTCATGGAAACGATCATGATCGGCGTCTTCGCGGCGCAGGATCTGTTGCTGTTCTACATCTTCTTCGAAGCCGGCCTGATCCCGATGTATTTCATCATCGGTATCTGGGGCGGGGCGAACCGCATCTACGCCGCGTTCAAATTCTTCCTCTACACGCTGCTCGGGTCGGTGTTGATGCTGATCGCGATGATCGCGATGATCCGCGAAGCGGGGACGACCGACATTCCGACGCTGCTCGTCTATAATTTTCCGCCGGAAATGCAGACCTGGCTGTGGCTGGCCTTCTTCGCCAGCCTGGCGGTCAAGATGCCGATGTGGCCCGTCCACACCTGGCTTCCCGACGCACATGTGCAGGCGCCGACGGCGGGTTCGATGATTCTGGCGGGCGTGCTGCTGAAAATGGGCAGCTACGGCTTCATCCGGTTCATGATGCCGATGTTCCCTGACGCCTCGGCGCAGCTGATGTGGGTCGTATTCGTCCTGTCGATGATCGCGGTCGTCTATACCAGCCTCGTCGCGCTGGTTCAGCAGGACATGAAAAAGCTGATCGCCTATTCGTCGGTCGCGCACATGGCGATCGTCACCGCCGGCCTCTTCGCCTTCAACCAGCAGGGGATCGAAGGCGCGCTGATCATCATGCTCAGCCATGGCGTCGTGTCGGCCGCGCTCTTCTTCTGCGTCGGCGTGATCTATGACCGGCTGCACACGCGCGAGATCGACCGCTACGGCGGGCTTGCCGTGAACATGCCGGCCTATGCGCTGTTCTTCATGCTGTTCACCATGGCGTCGATCGGCCTGCCGGGCACCAGCGGCTTCGTCGGCGAATTCCTGAGCCTGCTCGGCATTTACGAAGCGTCGAGCGTCGTCGCCTTCGTCTGTACGACCGGCATCATCCTCGGCGCCGCCTATATGCTCTACCTCTATCGCCGAGTCGTGTTCGGCGAACTGACCAAGGACGATGTGAAGGCCATGCCCGACCTCAAGCCCCGCGAATGGGCGATCATGGCGCCGCTGGCCGCCGTCGCATTGTGGATGGGCGTCTATCCCGAAAGCTTCCTGGCGCCGATGCGCGGCGACGTGACGACGGTCGTCGCGCGTCTCGCCCCCGCGAAGCCCGCCGGTGACGCCCATCTGACCGCGGGCAAGCCCCAGCCTGCCGAAGCGCATGGCGAGGCCGGTTCCGGCGAAGCGCATCATGCGGGAGGGATGCAATGACCGCCGATCTCGCGCTCATCTGGCCCGAACTGATCCTGACGATCGGCGGGCTGATCACCCTGTTGCTCGGCGCGTTCCTGGGCGACCGGCAGGTCGGCCTCTATCAGCTCGCCGCGCTGCTGACGCTCGCGGCGGCGGCGGTCGCGGTCGCCGCGCTGTTCGGTGTCGAAGCGACCGTCTTTTCGGGAACGCTGACCGTCGACGCCTTCGGCGGCTTCGCCAAGCTGCTGATCTACGCCGCCAGCGCGGTGTGCCTGTTGATCGCGCCGCGTTTCTTCACGGGCGGGATGCGCGCCGAATATCCGGTGCTGATCCTGTTCGCGGCCCTTGGCATGGGCATCATGGCTTCGTCGCGCGACCTGATGACGCTCTATGTCGGCCTCGAACTCAACAGCCTTGCCGCCTATGTGCTCGCCAGCTTCATGCGCTCCGACGATCGGTCGAGCGAGGCGGGGCTGAAATATTTCGTGCTCGGCGCGCTCGCGTCGGGGATGCTGCTCTATGGCATTTCGCTGCTCTACGGCTTTTCGGGGACCACCGATTTCGACGGCATTGCACAGGCGATGGGCCGCGAACCGGGCATCGGCCTGATCTTCGGCATCGTCTTCGTGCTGGCCGGCCTTGGTTTCAAGATCAGCGCCGTGCCGTTCCACATGTGGACGCCCGACGTCTATGAAGGCGCGCCGACCCCCGTCACCGCCTTCTTCGCCACGGCGCCGAAGGTCGCGGCGATGGCGCTGATGACGCGCGTCGTCGTCGATGCCATGGGCCCCGCGATCGGCGCGTGGCAGCAGATCATCATCTTCCTCGCGCTCGCCTCGATCATCCTCGGCGCCGCCGGTGCGATCGGGCAGAAGAATATCAAGCGGCTGCTGGCCTATTCGTCGATCAACAATGTCGGATTCATGTTGATCGGCCTTGCCGCGGGCACGCAGCAGGGGGTCGAGGCGGTGCTGACCTATCTGCTCGTCTATGTCGTGACGACGATCGGATCGTTCCTGGTCGTGCTTCAGCTTCGCGACGGTGCGGGCAATCCGGTGGAAGGCATCGCCGCGCTGGCCGGCCTGTCGCAGCGCCGACCCGGCCTGGCGGCCGCGTTGTCGGTCTTCTTCTTCAGCCTGGCCGGCATTCCGCCGCTGTTCGGTTTCTGGCCGAAATATCTGGTGTTCGAGGCCGCGGTGAACGCGAACCTGGTGCCGCTGGCGGTCGCGGGCATCGTCGCCTCGGTGATCGGCGCCTTTTATTATATCGCGATCATCAAGACGATGTATTTCGACGATCAATCGGAAGCCGATGTGTCGGGCGGCGGCAATGTCGTCGAAGGCACGATCATGACCGTCAGCGCGCTGTGGCTGTCGGTCGTCGGCTATCTCTTCATCCCCGTGCTGGGCGTCGCATCGGCCCACGCGGCGTCGGTGCTGTTCTGATCCCGCCGATCGAGCGGACGCAGCAGACCGGTTCGACCAACGCCGACCTGCTGGCGCGGCTGGCGGCGGGCGAGCATGTCGGTGAGGGGCGCTGGCTGATCGCCGACCGCCAGACCGCCGGGCGCGGCCGTCTGGGCCGGGCGTGGGGCGACGGGCTGGGCAATTTCATGGGATCGACCGTGGTGCATCTGCACGCGTCGGACCCGTCGCCCGCGACGCTCGCGCTGGTCGCCGGGGTGGCATTGGCAAAGGCGGTTGCGGCGCTGGCGCCGGGCGTGGACGCACAGCTTAAATGGCCGAACGACCTGCTGATCGACGGTGCCAAATGCGCGGGCATATTGATGGAGCGCAAGGGCGACGCCGTGGTCATCGGCATCGGCGTCAATCTGGTGTCGGCGCCGGACCTGCCCGATCGCGCGACGGCGACGCTGGCGGCGCATGGTGCCATGCTCGACCGCGATCGCTTTGCCGATGCGCTGGCGATCGCCATGGTCGACGCGCTGTGGACGTGGCGACAGCAGGGAATGGAGGCGATCGTCCGCGCGTGGCTGCCGCAGGCGCACCCCGTCGGCACGCCGCTGCGCGTGTCCGAACAGGGGATCGACGGAACATTCGACGGCCTGGCCCCTGACGGCGCGCTACGCTTGCGCCGCCCGGGCGGAGAGGTCATGCTGATCCATGCGGGCGACGTCGAACTGCAACGCCCCGCAACGGGAGGGAATTGATCGTGCTGCTCGCCATTGATGTCGGCAACACCAACGCCAAATTCGCGCTGTTCCGGGGAAGCGAACTGCTCGCCCGCTGGCGGATCGCGACCGACGATCGCCGCACCGCCGACGAATATATGGTATGGCTGGATCAGCTGATGCGGATCGAGGGGCATGACCGCGGCGATGTGGGCGCGGTGATCATCTCGACGGTCGTGCCGCGCGCGCTGCACAATCTCCAGCTCCTCGCCCATAAATATTTCGGCGTCGACGCGCTGGTCGCGGGGCGCGAGCCGGTGAACTGGGGCATTGCGTTGAAGGTCGACGAACCGCAGTCGGTCGGCGCCGACCGCGCCGTCAACGCCATATCGGCGCAGGCGGTCGAACCCGGCAAGGACAAGCTGGTGATCAGCTTCGGCACCGCGACGACGCTCGACCATATCGGGCCCGACGGGGCGTATCTGGGCGGCATCATCGCGCCGGGCGTCAATCTGTCGCTGGAGGCGCTGGTCGCGGCGGCGGCGAAGCTGCCGCGCATCGCGATCGAGGCGCCCGCGAGCGACAGCGTGATCGGCCGCACGACGGAAAGCCAGATGCTGATCGGCGTTTATTGGGGTTATGTATCGATGATGGAAGGCCTGATCGGGCGCATGAAGACGGAAATCGGCAAGCCGCTGACGGTGATTGCGACGGGCGGCCTGGCCACGCTGTTTCAGGAACAGGCGCATCTGTTCGACCGGATCGAACCCGACCTGACGCTGAACGGCCTGATGCACCTCTATCGGCAGAGCGGAGCGGGCGCATGACGACCCCCGGCAAGGAACTGCTCTTCCTCGCGCTCGGCGGGTCGGGCGAGATCGGCATGAACGCCAACCTCTATGGCTGCGACGGCAAATGGATCATGCTCGACCTGGGCGTGAGTTTCGGGACCCCGGATTATCCCGGTATCGACATCGTCATGCCCGACCTCGATTTCATCGAGGAACGCCGCGACGACCTGCTCGGTATCGTGCTCACCCACGGGCATGAAGATCATATCGGCGCCATTCCGTATCTGGCGGCCGATCTGGGCGTGCCGCTTTACGCCAACCGCTTCACCGCCGGGCTGATCGCGCACAAGCTGGCGGAGGAGGGGCTGGAAAAGAGCGTCCGGATCAACGTCGTCGACATCGACGCGACGTTCCGGCTCGGCCCCTTCGGCATCCGGATGATGCCGCTCGCCCACTCGATCCTGGAGATGAGCGCGGCGGTGATCGACACCCCCTATGGCCGCATCTTCCACACCGGCGACTGGAAGCTGGACGATCATCCGGTGCTCGGCACGCCGTCGAGCGCCGCGGCGCTGACGGCGGTGGGCGACGAAGGCATCGATGTGCTGGTCTGCGATTCGACCAACGCCTTCAACCCCGAGGCATCGGGCAGCGAGGGCGGCGTGCGCGCGGGCCTGCTCGACGCGGTCGGGGCGGCGAAGGGACGCGTCGTGGTGACGACCTTTGCGTCGAACGCGGCGCGGCTGCAGACGCTGGGCGAGGTCGCGGTGGCGACGGGCCGCAACCTGTGCGTCGCGGGGCGCTCGCTGGACCGCATCCTGGGCGTCGCACGCGCCTCGGGCTACCTCAGGGATTTTCCGCCGACGGTCGATTTCGACGAGGCGATGCGCCTGCCGCGCGACAAGGTCATGGTGATCGCGACCGGCGGGCAGGGCGAACCGCGCGCCGCGCTGGCGCGGATGGCGGGCGACGTCCACCAGATCAAGCTGGAGGCGGGCGATACGGTCGTCTTTTCGTCGAAGCAGATTCCGGGCAACGAGGTCGCGATCGGGCGGATCATGAACCAGCTCGCCGCCAAGGACGTGCTGACCGTGACCGAGAAGCAGGCGCATATCCACGTCAGCGGTCATCCGGGCCAGCCCGAACTGGCGGCGCTCTATGGCTGGTTGCGGCCGAAGCTCGTCGTTCCGGTGCATGGCGAAATCCGCCATATGCACGAACAGGCGCGCTTTGCGCTGGAACAGGGCGTGGCCGATGCGCTGGTTCAGCAGAACGGCGATCTGGTGCGGCTCGCGCCCGGCGCGCCGCGGATCGTCGAGCGCGTCCATGCCGGCCGCCTGATCCTCGACGGCGACGTCATCCTGCCCGCTGACGGTGAAACGATCAACGAACGGCGCAAGCTGGCGCTGAACGGCCAGATCTCCGTCGCGGTGGTGCTGTCGTCGAACGGCGCTTTCGTCGACAGCCTGATCCACTATCGCGGCGTCCCGGTCGAGGATGAGCGCGATGCCTTCCTGGACGAGATGAACGAGGCGGCGGAACAGGCGGCGGCAAAAACCGCGCGCGACCGCGATGCGCTGAAGGAAGCGATCCGGCTGGGCGTGCGCCGTGTCGCGACCGACTGGACGGGCAAGAAGCCCGTCGTGGACGTTCTGATCCTCGATATCTGACGAAGGGCGCGCACCGATGAAATGGACATCCGCCTTGGCGATCTATCTGCTGTTCGTGGCGCTCAGCACCTTTTTCGTCCTGCCGTTTCACGGTCGGCGGCAATCGGATGATCGGGTGCCGCTGGTCAGCGGGCAAGACCCCGGCGCGCCGCCGACGTTCCGGCCCGGACGCGTGATCCTGCAAACGCTGGCGGTCGCGACCGTGCTGTTCGGCCTTTATTATGTCGCCTATATCTACGGCTGGGCCGATCCCTACACCTTCGCCGCTCGCGAAAAAGGGGCCTGACCCCAGGCCGGGCTTCAGTTCCGCAGGCGGTCGATCGCCTGCGCGAGCGCGACATAGAGCTTGCCGATATCGGACGACAGCAGCGTCACGCTGATCGCCGATCCGTCGCGCGCGCCGATGAGCAGGCGCAGCATCGCTTCGAAATCGTGGATGAACCGATTGACGGTTTCGTGGAAATTGTCGTCGTTCTGATAGACGCGAAGAAGCTCCTTCGCTTCGCCATTATCGAGCAGCCTGACCGCGCGCCGCGCGAAAACGCCGCGATCGCCCTTCAGATAGGCATCCCACGCGCTGTCGCTGACCTCCACCGACAGGATTTTGGTCAGGTCGATCGCGGTCGATTTCAGCGCCTCTGTCAGCACGCCGACCTGTTTCGCCAGCGAATCGCGTTCGGACGCGGCAATCGCCTGTTCGGCATCGGCGACCCGCTGCTCCACGCTGTCGCTGGTGTCCATGATCGTGATGAGCTGACGCATCAGCCGGTCGGCGGCGCTGTTCGCCGCGGCGACGGCGCGTTCGGACGCTTCCTCGATCGCGGCAAGCTGCGTCATGATTTCGGTCTTGAAGGCCGCATCGATCGCCTCGCCGGCGGTTGCCTGCATCGCTTCGCGCGCGCCCGACACCAGCGCGTCGAGTGTTTGCCGCGCGTCTTCGGTCGCCGCCTCGGCGGTGCTGCGGACGTCGTGCAGGGTGGCGATCATCCGGGCGCCGCCCTGATCGGCGAAGGCGTCGGCTCCCTCGCGCAGCCGCGCCAATGCGGCGTCGGCCTCGGCAAGTGCATCCTTGATCCGCGCCGCCAGTTCCACCTGCCGTTCACCCTGTTCGCCGATCCGTGCCTCGTTGCCGCCGAGCAGGTCCTTGACCGCGTGGACATGCGACAGCGTCGATTGCGCGACCATTTCCGACGCGTCGAGCATCGGCCGCATCTCGGCCAGCGCGCCCTGCGTCGTGCGGCCGTGCGCGGCCATCCGGTCGAACGCGTGGGGCAGCGATTCGTCGAGTTCGCGCGTCACCGCGTCGAGGGCGAGCAAAAGCGATTCGGCATGGCCGACAAGCTTTTGCGCCGATCCGTTGCCGGTCGCGATGCTGTCGTTGAAGGCGGCGAGTTGCGCCTTGGTATCGGCGACGGCGCGCCCGATCGTTTCGGTCCTGTCGCTGATCCGCGCGTCGAGCGCGGCAAGCTGTTCGTCGACGCGCGCGACATGCTCGGCCATGCGCGCGGCCAGCGCCTCGCTTGCGTCGCCATGTTCGCCAAGCTGCGCGCCAAAGGCTTCGCTGGCGCCTTGCACGAGGGAGAGGCGGTCGTCGAGCTGGCTTCCCGCCGCGTCGATGCCGCTGCGAAAGGCCGCGAGGGCGCTGTCGACGCGTTCGCTGAGCGCTTCCGCCGTGGCGGTCATGTCGTTGCGCGCGTTTGCCGTCGCTGCCGTCACCTGCGCGAGCGCCGCGCCCTGTGCGCCGGTGACCTGCGCCGATACGGCGAGCAGACCCGCCTCTGTTTCACTGGCCTGTTCGCGAAGCGCGGCGATGGTGTCGGTCAGCCGGGCGCCCGATGCCTCTCCGGTCTGCGCCGCCTTGGCCGCTTCCTCGCCCAGTGCGGCCAGCGTCGCCTCCAGGCTGGCGCCCTGCTGATGCGCGACAAGCCCCGCCTCGCGGAAGTTCACGGCCAGCCGCTGCGCGACATCGTCGATACGCGGCAGGCCCGCGAGCAGCCCGTCCATGCGCTGCATCGCGACGTCGCCCGACCGCGCGAGCTGGTCGTGGGCGTTGGCGATGACCGATGCATTGCTGGCCAGCTTGTCGCTGCTTTCGGTCAGCCGGGCGACGGTATCGAGCCCCAGCTGCTGTATCTGCTTCGCCTGATCGGACAATTGCCGCTGCGCGTCCGACAGGTGCCGGCCGAGCGCCTGCATCGATTCGCCGAGGGCGCGATTTTCGGACCGCAGCGCCGCGGCAACGGCGGCGAAGCGCGCCTGTTCCGACCGGCTCGACCGCAGCAGCGCCATCCACAGCACGGTGAGCAGCGTCAGCGGCACCGCGATTGTCGCCAGCAGCATCGGCCATTCGGCCAGCGGCACGGCGCGCGAAAAATTGGCGGTTGCGGCGGACAGCGCGAACAGCGTCCAGCCCAGCCCCAGCAGGATGAGGAGCATCGGTGCGGCGCGATCCCACGCCCGCGCCGGGCGTTCGCCGGCGGCGTCCTCTTCCTCGCTATGATCGAGCGGCGACATATCCAGCCAATCCCGTTCGGCGGGCGCAGCGGCGGCTTGCGCGGATTCCGGCGCGGGCACGGTTTCGGGGGCGGACGCCGCCCCCGGCGCCTGCTCGCCGTCACCCTGGCCTGCCGCGCTGTTCCGCCACAATCCGACGATTTTCTTTTCCCCCGTCATCCCTGCATCTTAGCATCAAATGGCGTTCATGAAACGGAAACTTAACCACAAGCTGCCAAGGCTGTGGAATGTCTTTCGACAGTGGCCCGATCGATCGTTACCTGAGCGCCGCCATCGGCGACGATGCGGCCATGGCGATGGATTTGCGCGCCGCCTTCACCGGCAGCGCCCGCGACCTGGCCGACCTGATGCGCCGCGCGCGCTGCGATGCGAACTGGAATGTCGCGGCGCTGCGGCTGAAAGGGCTGGCCGCAACCTTCGGCATCGTGCCGCTGATCCAGCTTGCCGAACATGCCATGGCCGGCGCGCCGGGCGATCCGGCGGTGCTTCGCGACATCCTGCACGCGATCGACGCCATCGACTGACGCCGCCGACAGGGCGGGCCGGAAACGGGTTAAACCGCCGTTCAGCCGCTTTCCTCCATCGTAAATTCGATCCCGCGCCGCTTGCCTTGGCAACGCGACGCGGTTAGCCGCGTTACGTGACTGCGGCTGTGCCCCGTTTTGCGGGCATGGCGCCCGATTCATGAGGAGAGATTTCGATGTCCAATCGCTTCCGCTCGATGCCCCTGATGGCGCTTTCCGCCGTGCTGGGCGGCGCGCTGGTTACGGTCGCCGTTCCGGCCGTCGCGAAGGAAAAGCCGAAGAAGGAAGAAGCCCGCAAGGGGACGACGATCGCGGCCAGCAAGGGATTTGGCCCGTCCGTGAAAAAGATGATGGACGCCGCCAATGCCAAGGACGCGGCGGCGTTGCAGACGGCCCTGACCGAAGGACAGGGCAGCGCATCGACGAACGAGGATCGCTACTGGCTCGCTTTCTACCAGCTTCAGCTCGGCCTGTTGAAAAGCGACAAGGCGTTGCAGGGGCAGGGGCTCGACGCGATGATCGATTCCGGCATCACCCCTCCGGAAAGCGTGGCGACCTATAATTTCTTCTCCGGAAATTTCGCCTATGGCGACAAGAATTACACCAAGGCGATTCAGCGTCTGGAGGCGGCCAAGGCGGCCGGATCGACCGAAGCCAATCTGCCGCTGCTGCTGGCCGACAGCTATCTGAGCGCCGGGCAGATCGATCAGGGCGTCGCAACCGCCAAAGCCGCGATCGAGGCCAGCCGCGCAGCGGGACAGCGGCCTTCGGAAGAATTATATGTGCGCCCGGCCCGCGCGCTTCAGGCCGCCAACCGCACCGACGAGATGCTCGATTTCCTTGCGCTGCGGCTCAAGGATTACGGTACGCCGCAGGCATGGCGCCAGACGCTCTACATCGCGCTTCAGCAAAGCGGGTCCGACAAGGACATCTCGCTCGACACGCTGCGGCTGATGCGCGCGACCAATTCGATGACCGAGCGCCCCGAATATCTGGAATATGCCTCGCTGGCGACCGAAGCCGCGCTGCCGGGTGAAGCCGTCGGCGTCATCAAGGCGGGCAAGGCGAAGAAGGTGATCCCCGACGGCGACGCGGCGATGAACGAGATGCTGAAGGCGCAGACCGAACGCATCGGCGACGAGGAATCGACGCTGACCGCCTATGCCGCGCGTCCGGCGACGCTGTCGAATCCCAAGGTCGCGGGCGCCACGGGCGATGCGATGGTCAGCTATGGCCGCTATGCCGACGCGGTGCCGCTGTACAAGGCGGCGGTTGCGGCGGGCGGCGACAAGGAGCTGTGGACCTATCGCATGGGCGTGGCTCAGGCGCTTGCCGGTGACGCCGCCGGTGCCAAGGCCAGCCTTGGGCAGGTGACGGGCAAGCGCAAGCGGCTCGCCAGCCTGTGGCTCGTCAAGATCGACGGGGCCACGGCCGCGCCGGCAACGGCGACCGCCGCCGCGGCACCTGCCGGCAGCTGAGCCGAATCAGGAAAAGGGCCCGCGTTTGCCGATCCGGCGAACGCGGGCCCTTTCCTGTAACGGGCGCCGCCGACGCGGCTGTCAGCCTTCGACCGGGATACCCGCCATCTGCTTGGCTGTCCGGATCGTCAGCGATGTCTTGACGCTGGTCACATTGGGCGCCGACGTCAGATGCGCGGTCAGGAAGGACTGGAAGCTTTGCAGATCGCGCGCCACGACCTTCAGCAGAAAGTCGATTTCGCCGTTCAGCATATAGCATTCGCGAACTTCGGGCAGGCCGCCGACATAATCCTCGAACGCCTTCAGATCGGCCTCCGCCTGACTGCGCAGGCTGACCATCGCAAAGACGGTGATGCCATAGCCGAGCTTGGCGGCGTCGAGATCGGCATGATAGCTTTTGATCACGCCCGATTCCTCCAGCGCCCGCACGCGGCGGAGGCAGGGGGGCGCCGTCAGGCCAACCATCTGCGCCAGTTCGACATTCGTCATCCGCCCGTTTTTTTGCAGCTCCCGCAATATCTGCAGATCGATCTCGTCGAATTTCTGAGTCGCCATCATTGAAACATCCGCTTTCCAAAAGTGACACGATCATAATATTGTTTCAGGCGATTGCAATTGTCCCACAATGTGACGTGGCGGGCGAAGGCCCTTTTATGACCGCGGGATTCACGCTAGCCGGTAAACATATGCTAACCAACAAGGGTGTGGGGCCGGCTCTGCGTGACTGCTGACTCGATGATTGCGACCATCTTGAGCCGGACGCCGCAGGATCGCCGGAGCAGCATCGCCGCGTGGCGGCAACTTTCCGATATTCTGGCACAGCGCGGTAATCAACTGCCCGACGACGATATTCGTCGCGGCCTGCATGCGCTGGCGGTTTTGCGGGCCAGGGTGCCGGAAGCCATTCGGCGCGATTGCGCGCTGGCGATCGCCGGCCACGGCCGCTTCGCGCCGCTCGTCGCCTTCTACGCCAATGATGTGAGCGCGGTGTCGGCGACGATGCTGACGCGGGTGCGCTTGCCGGAAGCCGACTGGCTGGCACTGCTGCCGGCGACCAATCCGGTCGCCCGGTCGGTGCTGGCGGGCCGCGCCGACCTTCCCCCGGCGGTGAAACGCGCGCTGGCCAGCATGGGTGCGGCATCGGTCGCGCTGCCGCGGCCCGAACAGACGGCCGAAACCGCGCTGGAGCTGGCCGCGACGCCGGTTGCGGCGGTCGCGGCGGATACCGCCATCGATCCGGACCTGTCGGTGCCGGTCCCGGCGGCGGGCGGGCCCAGCCAGATCAGCGAACTGGTGCGCCGCATCGATCGTTTCCAGTCGGCGCGGGCGCAGCCGTCGGCGCGCGCCGCCGCGACGGGTTTCCGGTTCGAAACGGGCGCCGATGGCGTCATCTGCTGGGCCGATGGCGTGACGCGCGGCGCGGTGATCGGCCTGTCCATCGCCGAGGCGGCGTTCGGCGGCGAGCCGGGCACCGATGCTCACGCGGCGGGCGCCTTTCGCCAGCGCGCGGAGATGATCAATGCCCGTCTGCTGCTGGAAGGCGGCGCGGCCGATGCGGGCGAGTGGCGGTTTTCGGCCTGGCCCTGGTTCGACGCGGCAACCGGGCAGTTTCGCGGCTATCGCGGCCATGCCCGGCGACCGAACCGCAACGAAATGCCTTATGGCCGCGTCGCAGACGACGGTGGCGGCGATTCGATCCGCCAGTTGATCCACGAACTGCGCAGCCCGCTCAACGCGATCTCGGGTTTTGCCCAGATTATTTCGGGGCAGATGTTCGGTCCGGTCAGCCATGCCTATCGCGCGATGGCCGACACCATCGTCGCCGACGCGGCATCGATTCAGGCGATCATCGACGATCTCGACACGGCGGCAAAGGCCGACCAACCCGTCGCGGTGCCGAACGGGGAAAGCGTCGATGTCGGCGTCATCACGGAACAGGTCGAAGGCGACCTGGCAGCCTTGCTGGCCGAACAGCGCGTGGACCTCAGCATCACGCGCGTCGGCGGCCCGTTCGTGGCGCGTGCGGGCGATGCCGACACGCGGCGCATGATCGGCCGCCTGTTGACCGCGCTGGTCGACGTGTCCGATCCGGGATCGGCCCTGGTCGGACAGATCGTTACCGAGCCCGATCACGACGACATGCTGCAACTGCGCCTCGTGCGGCCCGCCGCCATTCGCTTTGCCAGCGCGGCGGACCTGCTCGATCCGGGCTACAGCCCCGAAGGCGAGGCGCCCGGCGCCGCGATCCTGAGCCTGGGTTTCTCGCTGCGGCTGGTCGACAGCCTGGCGCGCGCGGCGGGCGGGCGGCTCGACATCGGGCATAATGCGTTGACCTTGCACTTGCCCTCCGCCCATCGGGAGCGGTATGGCGCCGAACAGCCGGCCTGACCGGCGACAGCTTTCGGGGCCGACGGCATAAGGGGAATGCGGTGCAGCCGGCGGGCAGTTTCTTTGCATATCCGGCCAGACCGGATCTGATCGGCCTCGATCCCGGCGAACAGCCGCGCTTTTGGGTCACGATCGACACCGAAGAGGATTTCGACTGGAGCGCGCCCTTCGCGCGTACCGGCTACCGGCTCGATTCCGTTCCCGCGCTGGCCGAATGCCAGGGCTATTTCGAACGCGCCGGCGTCGTGCCGATTTATCTGATCGACTGGCCGATCGTGTCGGACGACCGCGCGGTCGACATATTGGCGCCCGCGCTGTCGGCCGGACGATGCGAAGTCGGCGCACAGCTTCACCCGTGGGTCACGCCGCCGCATGACGAGGATGTGACCGACCGGAACAGCTATACCGGCAATCTGCCGCTCGCGCTGCAGCGCGCGAAAATGCAGGCGCTGCAGCGCGCGATCGCCGATCGGTTCGGCGTCGCGCCGGCGGTGTATCGCGCCGGGCGCTATGGGCTGGGGCGGGAAACGGCGGCCATGCTCGCCGAACTCGGCTTTCGCTGCGATACGTCGGTGCGGTCGGGGTTCGACTATCGGACGGGGCACGGGCCCGACTATCGCGCGGCGCCGCTGCTCCCCTGGTGGGTCGACACGGCGGCAGGCCGGGTTCTGGAGGTGCCGGTCACGACGATATTCGGCGGCTTGCTGGGCCGGAGCGGCGCCCCGCTCTACCACCGGGCGGCGCAGAAGGGCGGCCATGCGGGGGGCGTGCTGGCGCGTCTCGGCCTGGTCGAACGGATCGCCCTGACGCCCGAAGGCATCCCCGCCGACCGCGCGTGCAAAGCCATCGACATCGCACTGGCGCAGCGGCTGCCGGTGCTCAATTTCTCCTTTCATTCCCCGTCGCTCCAGCCTCGAAACACGCCCTATGTCCGCAGCGAGGATGACCTCGACCGTTTCTATCGCTGGTGGGATGTCGTGCTGGCGCATCTCGCGCGGCGCGGGGTGGCGGCAACGACGGCCGCCGAAATCATCGCGACGGCGGAGCGAAAGAGCGGCGTCTGACCGTTGCGGCTTGCCAATCCGCCGCCGCCTCCGCTATCGCGCGCTATCCCCTCGGGGGCCTGTAGCTCAATGGTTAGAGCTGGCCGCTCATAACGGCTAGGTTGCGGGTTCGAGTCCTGCCGGGCCCACCATTTTTCCTTTGCGCATTTTTCTTGCAACGCGGCGCCAAAGCCGGTCCACTCCCGGCGGTTGAAACGGGGGGAGGGGCAATATGGCGCGCAAACGCTGGGTCGCTGGGGCGGGGATCGCCGCCTTGGCGCTGGTCGCGGGAATCGTTGCGGTGCGGACCGCCACGTTCGGCGCGGCACAGGTGGCCGATGGCGCCGATGTGCGACTGGCCGCGGCCCCAGCCTTCGATCTGAATGCCGCCGTCGGCAATTTGAGCGCCGCGACCCGGTTCCGGACAATATCGCATCAGGATGCGGCCGAAAACGACGTCGCCGAATGGGACCGGCTGCACGCGTGGCTGGCGGCGACCTATCCCGCGATGCACCGCGCCATGGACCGCACGGTCCTGTCGAACCGGACGCTGATCTATCGCTGGCCGGGAAGCGATCCGGCGCTGCCGCCGATCATCCTGATGGCGCATCAGGATGTCGTGCCGGTCACGCCGGGAACCGAAGGCGACTGGAAATATCCGCCGTTCGACGGCGTGATCGCAGAAAAGGCGGTGTGGGGACGGGGCACGGTCGACGACAAGGGGTCGCTCGTCGGGCTGTTCGAGGCTTTCGACGCGCTGGCTCGGTCGGGCTTTCGTCCGCGCCGCGGCATCTACCTGATTTCCGGCCATGACGAGGAGGTCGGCGGAACCGGGGCAGCGGCGGCCGCGGCGCAGCTGAAGGCCGACGGCGTTCGCGCGATCTTCACGCTGGACGAAGGCAGCATCGTGCTGACCGACACGCCGGTCATCGGTGGACCCGCGATCCTGATCGGCATCGGTGAAAAAGGCTATGCGACGCTGAAGGTCACCGCGAAGGCGGCGGGCGGCCACAGTTCGATGCCGCCGCCGCAGACCGGCGTCGCGACGCTGGCGAAGGCGGTGACGGCGATCGTCGACGATCCCTTTCCGATCGAGATCCGGGGGCCGGGGGCGGCAATGCTGGAAACCCTTGCGGCTAAGAAGGGCGGCACGACCAGGGTCGCGGTCGCCAACCAATGGCTGTTCGGCGGAATCCTGCGGCGCGAGGTGGCCGGCGCGCCATCGACCGCCGCCGCCTTTCACACCACGATCGCGCCAACGATGCTGGAGGGCAGCCCGAAGGAAAATGTGCTGCCCCAGACGGCCAATGCGCTGATCAACTATCGAATCGCGCCGTGGAACCGGTCGGGCGACGTCATGGATCGGGCTCGGCAGGCGGTCGGCGATCTGCCTGTCGACCTGTCCTGGGTCGATCCGCCGCGCGAACCGTCGCGGGTGTCGTCGACACAGTCGCAAGGGTGGAAATGGATTGCGGCGGCGGCGCGCGCCGATGCGCCCGGCGCCGTCCTGTCACCCATCCTTGTCCTGGGCGGCACCGACAGCCGCAATATGGAAGGCGTGTCGGAGGACGTCTATCGCTTCATGCCGATGCACTTCACGCTCGAACAATCGGCAATGATCCATGGCACCAACGAACATATGACGATCGACAGCTTCAAGCGGATGATCGAATTCTATGCGCGGCTGATCGCCACATCGGCCGGATAACCGCCGCCGCGCGGGTCGCCGGGTAGGGAAATGGTCGGGGAGACAGGATTCGAACCTGCGACATCCTGCTCCCAAAGCAGGCGCGCTACCGGGCTGCGCTACTCCCCGACTGACCCGCGCCTTAGACATGGCGGTGCGGCAAGTCCATCCGCCAAAGGAGCGAGGCAAAGAAAAAGGCGGCCTTCCCGAAGGAAGACCGCCCGTTTCTCGTTTCGGTCAATGCCCCGAAGGGCCGTGACTTACTTGGCTTCTTCAGCCGGAGCGGCCGGAGCAGCGGCAGCGTCGGCAGCCGGAGCTTCAGCGGCCGGAGCAGCAGCGGCGTCAGCGGCCGTGGCAGCAGCTTCGGCGCCTTCAGCGGCGGCTTCGGCGCCGGCAGCAGCGGCGTCCGCACCAGCTTCCGCAGTCGCGTCAGCGGCCGGAGCTTCGGTGGTGGTGGCTTCTTCAGCAGCCTTTTCACCGCAAGCGGCGAGGGCGAACATGCTGGCAGCAACGGCGATAGCAGCAAACTTCTTCATGATGTGTGGGCTCCCTAAAATGCCTTTCCGCGCTGGGGAAATTTCCCGTCCCGCGAGCGGCGGGATTTAGCCGTTCCGCGTGAATCGTCAACAAAAATAATTGAGATGCCCCAGCCCGCGCCAATTCGTCATGCCATTGTCACGATCAGGGAAGCTCCTGGTCGGTGCTGTTCGCGAGAATCGCGAGCGTTGCGGCCCATACCACGACATTCTGCCGCAGCTGGACCGGGTCGACCTTGTCCAGCGTGTCGTCGGGCGTGTGGTGCAGATCGAAATAGCGCGTTCCATCCTGGCGCAGATCGATCGCGGGAACGCCCGCCTGGACCAGCGCGCCGATGTCGGCGCCGCCGTTCGCGGGCTGCTTGCCCGGCACGACGCCGAACGGCGCGACGGCGGCGGTGATCCGGTCGGCCAGACCCTTGGCGCTGTCCGGCAGTTTGAAATCGACGCGCCATATGCGGTCGGCGCCGAAATCCGATTCGAGCGCGGCGGCATGGCGTTCCCTGCCATGCGCGTCGAAATAGGCCTTGCCGCCGAACACGCCGACTTCTTCCGCACCCGCCCACAAGATGCGGATCGTGCGGCGCGGCTGTCCCGCGTCCATCACATGTTTCGCGGCGGCGGCGACGATCCCGCACCCCGCCGCATCGTCGATCGCCCCGGTGCCGAGATCCCAGCTGTCGAGGTGGCAGGCGACGATGACCGGGCTGGCGGCGGGATCGCGTCCGGGCACTTCGGCGATGACATTGCCCGATGTCCGCTGTCCCAGGTTGCGCGGAGTCAGCAACAGCTTCAGCCGCAGCGGCTCCGACGTGCCGCCGGCCGCGCGGATCGCGGCGATCCGCTGCCACTGGCGGACGATCTGGTCGGCATCGGGGTTCGACACCGCGCCGGCGGGTATCGGCTTTACCCCGGCATCGAAGCTGGTCACGCCGGTATGCGGGACACGGTGATTGTCGGTGCCGATCGACCGGATGACGACGCCGATCGCGCCCTTCCTTGCCGCGACGTTCGGCCCGGCGAAGCGGCCGCGACCGTAAAAGCCGTAACCGCTGCCATCCTGCGCGCGCGCCATCTGGTGATCGATGAAGACGATCTTGCCCCGGACCTGATCGTCGGGCGCGGCGACCAGCGCGTCGAAGCCGGCGAAATAGGCGATGTCGCCCTCGATTCCCTTGGCGCCCGTCGATCCACTGTTGCCGATCGCGGTGATCGCCAGCTTCTGCGGCTGGAACGGCCCGGTCAGCGAAGCCTCCTCCGCGCCGCGAACCCAGGTCGGCATGGCATATTGTTCTTCGCGAACATTGCCGAAGCCGAGTTCGGCGAGCCGCGCAAGAGCCCAGCGGCGCGCGGCGGCTTCGGCCTCGGTTCCGGCCTGACGCGGGCCGATCTCCGTCGTCAGTCCTTCGGTGATCGTCCAGGCGATGTCGTCGGTCTGCGCGCGTTCGGTGGCGGTCCGGGCGGCGGCGGTCTGGGCGGTGGCAGTCTGGGCGGCGGCCGATGCGGCAAGGGCGGTGCCGGCCGCCAGCAGGGCGGCAGCGGCGAGCGAGCGGGCGATCATGCGGGGCTGGGTCATCGGCGGACCCTAGCGACCCGGCGCCGTGCGCCGCAAGCGTCGATTGCCAATTCCGCCCCCATTCGCTAACCGGCGCCCAACTCTCCCGGCCGCGTGCGCGGCCCAGCCTTTACCGGAGCATTTCGATGGCCGCCCAATATAGTTTCGTGATGAAGGGTCTGACCAAGACCTATCCCGGCGCGCAGAAGCCGACGCTGAACAATCTGAGCCTGCAATTCTATCCCGATGCCAAGATCGGCATCGTCGGCCCGAACGGCACGGGTAAATCGACGCTGATGAAGATCATGGCGGGCATCGACAAGGATTTCACCGGCGAGGCGTGGCCGGGCGAAGGGATCACGGTCGGCTATCTGGCGCAGGAACCGCAGCTCGACCCGACCAAGACGGTGAAGGAAAATGTCATGGACGGCGTTCGCCCCGTCGCCGACATGATGGACCGTTTCAACGCGATCAGCGCGCTGATGGCCGATCCGCCGGAAGACGCCGATTTCGACGCGCTGATGGCCGAAATGGGCGAATTGCAGGAAAAGATCGACGCGGTCGACGGCTGGACGCTGGATAACCAGCTCGAAATCGCGATGGAGGCCCTGCGTTGCCCGCCCGGCGACTGGAGCGTCGAAAATCTGTCGGGCGGTGAAAAGCGCCGCATCGCGCTCACCCGCCTGCTGCTCGAAAAGCCGTCGATCCTGCTGCTCGACGAACCGACCAACCACCTCGACGCTGAAAGCGTCTCCTGGCTGGAAAAGCATCTGGTCGATTATCCGGGCAACGTCATCCTCGTCACCCACGACCGCTATTTCCTCGACAATGTCGTGAACTGGATCCTCGAACTCGATCGCGGCCGCTATTTCGTCTACGAGGGCAATTATTCGACCTACCTCGACAAGAAGGGCAAGCGCCTGGAGCAGGAGGCGCGCGAGGATCAGGGACGCCAGAAGGCGATCAAGGACGAACTGGAATGGATCCGGCAGTCGCCCAAGGCGCGCCAGGCCAAATCCAAGGCGCGTATCAAATCCTTCGATCAGCTTGTCGAGGCACAGGAAAAGCGGACGCCGGGCAAGGCGCAGATCGTGATCCAGATTCCCGAACGCCTGGGCGGCAAGGTGATCGAGGTTGCCGGCATATCCAAGGCCTATGGCGAAAAGCTGCTGTTCGAAGACCTGTCCTTCACGCTGCCGCCGGGCGGCATCGTTGGCGTCATCGGTCCGAACGGCGCGGGCAAATCGACCCTGTTCAAGCTGATCACCGGCCAGGAAACGCCCGACAATGGCAGCGTCACGATCGGCGACACCGTGCGTCTTGGCTTCGTCGACCAGAGCCGCGACGACCTGAAACCCGACAATAATGTGTGGCAGGAAATCTCGGGCGGCCACGAACTGATGAACATCGGCAAGCACGAGATGCAGACGCGCGCCTATGTCGGGGCCTTCAATTTCAAGGGCGTCGACCAGCAGAAGAAGGTCGGGCAGTTGTCGGGCGGCGAACGCAACCGCGTTCACCTTGCCAAGATGCTGAAGGAAGGCGGCAACGTCCTGCTGCTCGACGAACCGACCAATGACCTCGACACCGAAACGCTCGCCGCGCTTGAGGAGGCGCTGGAGAATTTCGCGGGCTGCGCCGTGGTCATCAGCCACGACCGCTTCTTCCTCGACCGGCTGGCGACGCATATCCTGGCGTTCGAGGGCGACAGCCATGTCGAATGGTTCGAAGGCAATTTCGAGGCCTATGAGGAGGACAAGATCCGCCGCCTGGGCGACGAGGCGACGCGGCCGGGCCGGACCACCTACAAAAAGCTGACGCGCTGATCGGGATGACCGGCGAAGCGCCAATTTCGTCGGGCGCGATCCGCATGGATGCGGACGCGCTCAACGCCTTCATGGCAGAAGCCTTCCCGCATTCCACCCCGGGCTCGCGCGGTCATGTCGTATCGGCGGCGCCGGGCCATGTCCGGGCGCGGATCGACCCGAACGAACAGGCGCTGCGCCCCGGCGGGCTGATTTCCGGCCCGACGCAGATGGGGTTCGCCGACATGGCCGCCTATGCGCTGGTCCTCGCGCATATCGGGCCGGTCGCGATGGCGGTGACGAGCGCGCTCAACTATCAGTTCCTGCGGCCGTGCCGGCCGGGGGCACTGTTCGCCGACGCCCATATGCTGCGGCTCGGCAAGCGGCTGGCGGTGATGGACGTCCGCATCTGGACCGACGATGCCGACAAGCCGGTGGGCCAGGCGAACGTCACTTACGCCATCCCTTAAGGGTCGGGCCGGTCAAGCCGCCGCGGCCTTCCCCGGCATCATCCGCATCGCCAGGCCATGGTAGAGGCGGGTCGGACAGACCTGCGCGCTCGTCCAGTCCGCGATCAGCGCGGTCATGAACAGCGGCAGGATCACCCCGCGCGCCGCCGTCGCTTCGATCAGGATGATCACCGCGGTCAGCGGCGCGCGCACCACCCCCACGAAATAGGCGACCATGCCCATCATCACCACCGCGCCCGCCGGACTGTCGGGGAAGGCGGGGGTCAGCAGGTTGCCGAAACCGGCGCCGACGGCTAGCGACGGGGCAAAGATGCCGCCGGGGGCGCCGCTCAATGTCGAGGCCAGCGCGGCGACGAATTTCGCCGGAAAGAACCACAGCTTGCCGCGATTGCCCTCGACCAGATAGCTGGTGACGTCATAGCCCGTTCCCCAGGTGCCGCCGTTTGTCGCGACGCCGACCGCGGCCACCACGAAACCGCAGCCGGTGGCGAACAGCACCGGCCGCGCGGCGGCGGTGCGGGCCCAGCCGGCCGTCCGGGCGCTGGCCGCCAGCACGATCCGCGCGAACAGTCCCCCGGCCAGCCCGCCGCCGATCCCGGCGATCGGCGCGATCATCAGCACGTCGATGATGGGCAGCGTCGCGCGCATCGCCCCGAAATAGACATAGTCGCCGGCGATCGACAGGCTGACCAGACCGGCGATCATCACCGCGCCCATGGTCATCACCGCAACGCGCTGTTCATAGGCGGCGGCCAGTTCCTCGATGGCAAAGGCGATCCCGGCGAGCGGGGTGTTGAATGCCGCGGCGACGCCCGCCGCGCCGCCGGCGATGAACACGCCCGCGGTCACGCGCACTTTCAGCAGGCGATGCACCGCGACCATGATCGCGGCGCTGACCTGAACCGTCGGGCCTTCGCGGCCCACCGAACCGCCGGCCGCAAGCGTGGCGAGCGTCAGGCCCAGCTTTGCGAAGGCGGTGCGCAGCGATACCAGCGGGCCTTTCGCCGATTCTTCGGGGCGGCGTCCCGCGGCGATGATCTGGGGAATGCCCGACCCGCGCGATTCGGGGAAATAGCGCACCGCCGTCCAGACGATCAGCGCAAAGGCCGCCGGCGTGATCAGCAGCGGCAGCCACCATATCCGCGCGGTAATCCAAAAGATCAGCCGTTGGGCATGGTCGCCCGCGGCGGCGAAGGCCAGCGCGACGAGGCCGAGCAGCACCGCGCCGCCGACCATGGCGGTACGGCGGCGGATGTCGACCACTTCGGTGTGCGCGCGGCGATGGGCGCGCAGCCACCACAGCCGCGCCCAGCGGGGGAAGGTCGGTTTGACTGGCATGATGTGCGCCGCATGGACCCCGAAGCGGCGCGGCGCAACCCCGGCGGGCGATTTCAGGCCGGCGGGACGGTCCAGAGGATCAGCGTCGTCGCATTGACATCCTCGCGCGTCTTCGCCGCGTCGGACCGGGTCAGCTTCACGCCGCCCTTCAGCGCGCCCATTTCCAGCATCGCGTCGATCGCCACCACCGCGCCGGCGGCGACGTCGACCTCGATTTCGGCGGGGCGGGCCAGTTTTGCCTGTGCGGTGGTCGCATCGATGCGGTGCGTTCCCGGCGCGACATCGGCCATCAGCATCTGGCCCGACTTGATCTGACCCTGCGCCTGGCCGTCGAGGCCGATATTCATACCCTGCAACGCGCCGACAAAGCCGCGCCGCGTGACGTAAATGCGCGCCTTGCCCTCCGGCGCCATCATCGTGCGCGCGTCGGCCAGCGCGGCGGTATCGGCCTTTGCACCGCCCTTGTTCTTGGAAAGCGCCCAGACGCAATAGGCGATGATGCCGCCGAAAACGACGAGGGTGAGCAATATCAACGTGCCGAAAGACAGATTGTTGGCGAGAAGCGGCCCCATCAGCGCGCCCAGAATCGCGGCCGCGAAGATAATCGTCAGCCACATCGCATTCTTGCTCATCATCATCTCCCCGTCAGGCGGGGGCAAAGTCCCCCGTTTCGTCGTTCAGCACGTGCAACACGCCGTCGCTGATAGCGAAAAAAGCGCCGCGCAGCTTCAAGGTTCCACGCTTTTCCTTTTCCTGGATACAGGGAAAGGTGCGCAGATTGTCCAGGCTGACGCGGACCGCCGCCATTTCCATCGCCCGTCCGGCATCGCGATTGTCGATGTCGCCATGGCCCGCGCGCACCTGTGCCGACGCGTCGTCGAGCAGCGCGATCCAGTCGGCGATGAAGCCGCCGCGGCCCGGTTCGGCGCCGACCATCGTCTGATGCAGCGCCGCGTGACAGCCGCCGCACAGGCCATGCCCCATGACGACGACTTCCTCGACCTTCAGGAACTGCACCGCGAACTCCAGCGCGGCCGACACGCCGTGGCGCCCGGGCGTCGTTTCGAAAGGCGGCACCAGCGCGGCGACGTTGCGCACCACGAACATTTCGCCGGGGCTCGTGTCGAAGATCTGCGACGGTTCGACGCGGCTGTCCGAACAGGCGATCACCATCACCTTGGGCGACTGGCCCTCGGCAAGCTGGCTCCAGCGGTCGCGCTGCATCTGCCATCCGCCGTTACGGAAACGGCGATAGCCTTCGATCAATTCTGCAAAACGAGTCATGGCCGCGCCTTAGCACAGGATCGGCGGTTGAGAAGAGGCGCGCGCGCGCCTATGTGAGCCGAATGACCGCACCGTTGCAACAGCCGCCCAGCCAGCGCTCCCGCAAACCCGACTGGATTCGCGTCAAGGCGCCGACCAGCCCCGGCTATGCCGATACGCGCAAACTGATGCGCGAATTGAACCTGCACACGGTGTGCGAGGAAGCGGCGTGTCCCAATATCGGCGAATGCTGGACGAAAAAGCACGCCACGGTGATGATATTGGGCGACACCTGCACCCGCGCCTGCGCCTTCTGCAATGTGAAGACGGGGATGCCGCGCCCGGTCGATCCGCTGGAACCCGAACATACGGCGATCGCCGCCGCGAAAATGGGATTGACGCATATCGTCATCACCTCGGTCGATCGCGACGATTTGCCCGACGGGGGCGCCAGCCAGTTCGTGAAGGTGATCAACGCGCTGCGCCGCGAAACCCCGCAGACGACGATCGAAATCCTGACGCCCGATTTCCGCAACAAGCCCGAAAGCGCGGTCGCGGCGATCGTCGACGCGCGGCCCGACGTCTATAACCATAATCTGGAAACCGTCCCGCGGCTCTATCCGACGATCCGTCCCGGCGCGCGCTATTATGCCTCGCTCCGCCTGCTCGAACAGGTGAAGCGCCGCGATCCGTCGATCTTCACCAAGTCGGGCGTCATGCTGGGGCTGGGCGAGGAGCGGATGGAGGTCCACCAGGTGATGGACGACATGCGCAGCGCCGACATCGATTTCATGACCATGGGTCAATATCTGCAACCGACGCCGAAACATGCGAAGGTCGCCGAATTCGTGACGCCCAAAGCGTTCGACGCCTATGCGCAGATCGCCCGCGCCAAGGGTTTCCTGCAGGTCGCGTCGTCGCCGCTCACGCGCTCCAGCTATCATGCCGGCGACGATTTCGAACGGATGCGCGCGGCGCGCGAGGCGCAGCTGGCGCGCGTCGCGGCCGGTTGAGGCGCCGTTGCCGAGGCACCACGAAACGCGCGAACTGCCCTATAGCGACGAACAGATGTTCGCGCTGGTGACCGACATCGCGCGCTACCCCGAATTCCTGCCGTGGGTCGTCGCCCTGCGCGTCCGCAGCGACACCGACGAAGAAGCGGTTGCCGACATGATCGTCGGGTTCAAGGGGCTGCGCGAAAGCTTCTCGTGCCGCGTGCACAAGCAGCGCCCGCGTGAAGTCGTCGTCAGCTATATCGACGGCCCGATGAAGCATCTGAGCAACGAATGGCATTTCCAGCCCGCCGAAGGCGGGGGATGCCGGGTCGACTTCATGGTCGATTTCTCGTTCCGCAATCGCATGTTCGAAACCTTGGCCGGTCAGATGTTCGACAAGGCGCTGCGCCGGATGATCGCGGCGTTCGAGGCGCGCGCCGATGCGCTTTACGCGGCGGGCAGCGCAATATCGTCAGATGCGGTCAGCGAGTCGCGTTCGGGCTGAAGCAGGTCGAGCGCGAACAGAGTCGCGGCATGGCGGATCGCGGCGCGATCGCCGCCCTCGAACCGGACGCGCTGCGAAAAATAATCGTCCGGGTCCTGTCCACGCAGCGCGCGGGCGAAAATGACCAGTCCCACGGGTTTTTTCTCCGACCCGCCGCCCGGGCCCGCGATGCCCGTGATCGCCACGGCGACGTCGGCGTCGCTGTTGGCCAGCGCGCCGGTCGCCATCGCCCAGGCGGTCGCCAGCGACACCTCGCCGAAGGTTTCCAATATCTCGCTGCTCACGTCGAGCTGGCGCTGCTTCGCGTCGCCCGAGTATGTCACGAATCCCGATGAAAAAACCGCGCTGCTGCCCGCGACATCGGTCAGCGCCGCCGCGACCATGCCGCCGGTGCAGCTTTCGGCGACCGCGACCTTGCGCCCGGCGGCGCGATTGGCATCCAGCGCGGCGATGGCCGCGGTTTCGCGCGCCGCCTGGCGCGTTTCGACATCGGTCACGGTTTCAAATCTCCGGAAGTTCCACGGTTGCCACCGCCTGCGCGGCAATCCCCTCGCGGCGGCCGGTAAAGCCCAGCCGCTCGGTCGTCGTCGCCTTCACACTAACCCGGTCGGCGGGAATGGCAAGGATGTCGGCGATGCGCGCGCGGATCGCGCCGCGATGTGGGCCGATTTTCGGCGCTTCGGCGATGATCGTCAGGTCGGCATGGGTGAT
Source organism: Sphingopyxis macrogoltabida (assembly GCA_003241685.1). Taxonomy (GTDB): domain Bacteria; phylum Pseudomonadota; class Alphaproteobacteria; order Sphingomonadales; family Sphingomonadaceae; genus Sphingopyxis; species Sphingopyxis macrogoltabida_A. The sequence continues at coordinate 7,823 of QFPJ01000018.1, read as the reverse complement.
GCGTCCGCCCAGCTCGGCGACGCGCCCGGCGGCAAAGGCCAGAAAGCGATCCGAAGCAGCGCCGCGCCATTGCGGATCGTCGGGCGGAAAATGATCGCCGATGTCGCCATCGCCGATCGCGCCCAGCAGCGCATCGGTCAGCGCATGAAGCGCGACGTCGGCATCGCTGTGGCCGTCAAGTCCATGACTATGCGCGATTTCCATGCCGCCGATCCACAGCGGTTTGCCCGTCACCAGACGATGCACGTCATAGCCCATGCCGACGGCGGTTCGCGTCATCTTTCCCAATCCCAGCAGCCCCGACAGGATCGCCATATCGTCGGCATATGTCAGTTTGTGCAGCCGCGCGTCGCCCGGCACCGCGACGACGCGCGCGCCCAGGCGGCGGACAAGCTGTGCATCGTCGGTCGCGCATTCGCCCGGTCCATCCCGGTGCGCTTGGCGCAACAGGCCAAGGGTGAATGCCTGCGGCGTCTGAACCCGGCCCAGGCGGCCGCGATCGACGACGTCGCCGGTATCCGGTCCGTCCTGCTCGACCAGCGTATCGGGGACGGGCAGGGTCGGGATCGCGGCGTCCGCCCCCGCCGCCAGCGCCGCCAGCAGCCGGTCGATGACATCCGCCGTCAGGCCGGGTCGCGCCGAATCATGCACCAATATCCCTGCCTCGTCGTCCCAATCGGCGAGCGCGGCGAGCCCGTTGGCCACCGATTGCTGGCGTTCGCCGCCGGGCGCTGCGAGAATCCAGCCTTCGGGAAGCCCGCCGATTGCCGCCGCATCCTCTGCCGCCGCCACCAGCACGCCGCCGCTGATCGCGGGATGCGCCGCCAGCGTGTCGAGGCTCCACCGCAGCACCGGCCGGCCGCCCAGCATCGCGCGCTGCTTGGGCACGCCCAGCCCCGCTCGCGCACCCTGTCCCCCGGCGAGTAGGAGGGCCGCGACGCGCACCGGCAAAGAGGGCGGGGACTCGTTCATAAGCTGCGCCGGTTAGCGCAGCCTCGGCTTGCGGGAAAGCGGGTTAAGGTGTAGGGGCTGCTCAATTTTTAGGCAGTTTGACGAAAGTTCCCCCCAAATGGCGCCGCTGCGGCCCATCCAGATCGGCAATATCACCATCGCGGACCCCGTGATTCTCGCGCCGATGACGGGCGTCACCGACCTGCCGTTCCGCAAGCTGGTGCGCTATTACGGCTCGGGCCTCAACGTGACCGAGATGATCGCGAGCCAGGCCGCGATCCGCGAAACGCGCCAGTCGATCCAGAAGGCGGCGTGGGACCCGGTGGAGGAACCCGTGTCGATGCAGCTCGTCGGCTGCACCCCTTATGAAATGGGCGAGGCGGCGAAGCTCAACGAGGATCGCGGCGCGTCGATCATCGACATCAACATGGGCTGTCCGGTTCGCAAGGTGACGAACGGCGATGCGGGATCGGCGCTGATGCGCGACCTGAAACTGGCCGCGGCGCTGATCGAATCCTGCGTCGAGGCGGTGTCGGTCCCGGTAACGGTCAAGATGCGGATGGGCTGGTGCCACGACAGCCTGAACGCGCCCGAACTGGCGCATATCGCGGAGGATCTGGGTGCGAAGCTGGTGACGGTCCACGGCCGCACCCGCAACCAGATGTATCGCGGCGAGGCCGACTGGGGCTTCGTCCGCACCGTCAAGGATGCCGTGTCGATCCCGGTGATCGTCAATGGCGACATCTGTTCGGCCGACGATGCGCGCACCGCGCTGGCACAAAGCGGCGCCGACGGGGTGATGATCGGTCGCGGCGCCTATGGCCGGCCCTGGCTGTTGGGCCAGGTGATGGCGGCGCTGCGCGGCGAGGGCGACCGGCCCGACCCCGGCATCGACGAACAATATGACGTCATTACATCGCATTATCGGGCGATGATCGACCATTATGGCGAAATGACCGGGGTCAATATGGCGCGCAAGCATCTGGGCTGGTACGTCAAGGGGCTGCACGGTTCGGCCGAGTTTCGCAACAAGGTCAACCAGATTCCGGACAGCAAGGGTGTGCTCGACGCGCTGGAAGCCTTTTACGGCCCGCATCTGACCAGGGCCGCTGCGTGACCGCGCTGACGTCCAGCATCCCCACTTTCGATCATGACGAGCTGATCCAGTCGCATCCGGTGGCCACGCTGCTGATCGACAAGGGCGGGGTGGTGTTGTTCGTCAACGCCGCCGCCGAACAGCTTTGCAACATCAGTCGCGGCGCGATGGTCGGCCGCGTCGTCTATGACGTGATCGGCATGGACCGCGGTTATCGCCAGCGGATGACCGATCCCGCCACATCGGCGCTGTTCGCGCATCGCACCGAAATCACGGTCGGCGGCCGCAAGGCGCTTTTCGTCGACATGCAGATGGTGCCCTATGGCCACAGCGGGCATCGCATCCTGGCGCTGGTGCCGTCGCAAAGCGAGGCGGAACTGATGGGCGGCGCGATCGGGCGATCGGGCCGCGCGGCGGGGGCGGCGGCATCGATGCTGGCGCATGAAATCAAGAATCCGCTGGCCGGGATCAAGGGCGCCGCCCAGCTTCTCGCCCGCAAGACCGACGCCAGCGGCGAACGCTTCACGACGCTGATCTGCGCGGAGGTCGACCGCATCGCGACGCTGATCGACCAGATGGAGCATTTTTCGCGCGGACAGCCGATCGCGTGCGAGCCGATCAACCTCTATCAATCGATCCATCAGGCGATGGAGGCGGTGCGCGCGCGGCAATTGCCCGGCATCCGGCTGGCCGAGGATTTCGACCCCTCGCTGCCGATGGTCCATGGCAACCATGATGCGATGGTGCAGATATTGCTCAACCTGATCACCAATGGATGCGAGGCGCTCGCGGGCCGCGACGATGGCGTCATGCGGATCGCCACCGCCTATCGTCACGGCCTGTCGATCGACAATGGCGACGGGCGCGGGCGGATCGCGCTGCCGATCGAAGTCAGCGTCAGCGACAATGGCCCCGGCGTTCCCGCCGATATTCGTGGCGACCTGTTCGACCCCTTCGTGACGACGAAGCGCGAGGGCAGGGGGCTCGGCCTGTCGCTGGTCGCCAAGCTGGCGCGCGACATGGGCGGCACCGCGCAGCATGTCCGCGACGGGGAATGGACGCGCTTCCGCGTCCACCTGCCCGCCGCGACCACCGACCGCCGCAAGGGACTGCGGACATGACCATGATCGGCAAGACGATCCTGCTGGTCGAGGATGATCCGGCGATCGCGATGATCATCCGCGAAACGCTGGTCGACGAATGCGGCCTGCTGGTCGCGGTCGGCAGCATCGCCGAACGCAATGCGTGGCTGGCCGATCATCAACCCGATCTGGTCATTACCGATGTCGTTCTGCCCGACGGCGACGGTATCGATTCGCTACCCGGCGCCGGGGTGCGAAGCGATGTGCCGGTGATCGTGCTGTCGGCGCAGAATACGCTCGACACCGCGGTCCGCGCGACCGGCATCGGCAGTTATGATTATCTGCCCAAACCCTTCGATCTGGAGGAACTGACCGCCAGCGTCCGCGCCTCGCTGCGGCGCGGCGGCGACGAAGCGGCGGCGCGGCCCGAGGCGACGTCCGCCGACAGCCATGGCCTGGTTGGCCGCGCGCCCGCGATGCAGGCGGTGTACCGGACGATCGCGCGGCTGGCGTCCAACGATCTCGCCGTGCTGATTCTGGGCGAATCGGGCACTGGCAAGGAAGTCGTCGCGCGCGCCATCCATGCGACGGGCCTGCGGCGCACGGGGCCGTTCGTGGCGATCAACATGGCCGCGATCCCGCGCGAACTGATCGAAGCGGAACTGTTCGGCCACGAAAAAGGCGCCTTCACCGGCGCCACCAGCCGCAGCGCGGGCCGGTTCGAACAGGCGGCGGGCGGCACCCTGTTCCTCGACGAAATCGGCGACATGCCGCTGGATGCGCAGACGCGGCTGCTTCGCGTGCTGCAAAGCAACGAATATTCGACCGTCGGCGGCAGTCAGGCGCTGAAGGCCGACGTCCGCGTCGTCGCCGCGACGCACCGCGACATGCGGACATTGGTGGCGGACGGGCGGTTCCGCGAGGATCTGTTCTACCGGCTCAACGTCATTCCGGTAACGCTGCCTCCGCTGCGCGACCGGCGCAGCGACATCGCGGCGCTGGTCCGCCATTTCGTCGAAGCGGGCAGGGCGTTCGGCCTTCCCGACCGGCAATTCTCGCCCGCCGCGATGCAGTTGCTCGAACGCCATGACTGGCCGGGCAATGTGCGCGAACTCGGCAATGTGGTGCAGCGGCTGGCGGTGCTGTCGCGCGATACGGTCGTCGGTCCGCGCGATGTGGAACTGGTGCTGCGCGAAAATGGCGAACAGATGGCCTTCGCGGTGCCGGAGGAAACCATCGCCCGCGCGGTCGACGACTGGGTGCGCGAGGAAATGGCGGCGCCCGAGCAGGATGGCGCGATTCACGAACGGCTGGAGGCGATCGTCGAAGCCGCGCTTTTCCGCCGCGTGCTGCGCGACGTGCGCGGTAACCAGCTTGAAGCGGCGCGCCGGCTGGGCATCAATCGCAACACGCTGCGCAAGCGGCTGGGACAGCTGGATATCGATCCGGCGCAGCCATGACGGCACGGCACTCGCCGCCGAAACGAGGCGGTCAGGCGCGTCGGCGCAAATTGTGTGTTTTCTATGCAACAGGATTGTCGTAGCAAAACCACAATGGCGACCAGTGAGATAATGACCGGCGATCGCGATTCCGATGGGACGGTCGCGCATGTCGGCGTCTGGCGCTTTGCCGCACCCGAATATTATGCGCTGGCGATTCTGATCAGCATCGGCGTTGCGACCTATATCTATGTCACCGGCGACGCGCAGAGCGAGCGACTGCTGACCCCCGGCCTGGTCGCCGCGATCATGGTCGCCAACCTGGTTCCGGCCATGGCGCTGATCGTCCTGACCGGCAGCCGTATCGCGCGCGCGCGCGCCAGCCGGTCGATGGGCGGGGGCAGCGGGCGGCTGCACGTCCGTCTGGTGGCGTTGTTTTCGCTGATCGCGGCGGTGCCGACGCTGTTGGTCGTGATCTTCGCCTCGCTGCTGTTCCAGTTCGGGGTCGATTTCTGGTTTTCGGACCGATCGCGCGGCATGTTCGAGAATGCCGCCGGGCTGGCGGAAGGCTATTATCAGGAAAATCAGCGGGAGGTCGGCGCCAACACGGTCAAAATGGCCGAGGATCTGGGCGGCATCCTGTCGCGGACCAACGTGGATGACCCGAATTTTTCGAACTATTATCTGCAGCAGGTCGTCGTTCGCAGTCTGAATGAATCGGCGATCATCGAGATCGGAGAGGATGGCATCGCGCGCACGGCGGCGATGATCAACCCCGACAACCGGGCCGCCGAAAACCGGCTCACCCCCGCGATGATCCAGCGCCTGAACGCCGGGGAGAGCGTCGTGGTCCTGCGGGAACCCGACCGCATCGAGGCCGCAACCCGGCTACCCGGCGCCAGCAATATCTATGTCTATGCCTCGCGCGATTTCAACGTGCCGGGTTTCCAGCAATCGGTTCGCGCCAATACGGTGCTGGCCGATTACAACAATCTGTTCCAGCGGTCGCAGCTTCTGCAGTTGCAGTTCAACGGCGCGCTCTATCTTGGCTCGCTGCTCCTGCTCGCCCTCGCCGTCGTGGCCGCGATCGTCGTTGCCGACCGGATCGTCCGGCCGCTCGGGACGCTGGTCGGCGCGACCCGCCGGGCGGCGAGCGGCGACCTGTCGGTGCGCGTCACGCCGCCGGCGCAGGATGACGAAATCGCCGTGCTCACGCGCGCCTTCAACCGCATGACCGAACAGATTCAAAGCCAGACCGGCGCGCTGGTCAGCGTCAATGAACAACTCGAAACGCGGCGCAGCTTCATCGAGGCGGTGCTGAGCGGCGTTTCGTCCGCTGTCGTATCGGTCGATACCGCACATACCATCCTGCTGGTCAATGCGGCCGCCGAACGGTTGATCGGGCAACCGGCGTCGGCGATGATCGGACGGCCGCTCGCCGATGTGGCGCCCGAACTCGCGCATCTGATCAGCGGCGACGCGCGCGAGGCGGTGGTGCAACTCGCGCGCAAGGATGCCGAGCCCGCGACATTGGCGGCAAAAGCGGTCGCGCAGGGCGACGGCTTCGTCCTCAGTTTCGAAGATATTACCCAGCAATTGCTCGACCAGCGCCGCGCCGCCTGGTCCGACGTCGCGCGGCGTATCGCGCATGAGATCAAGAATCCGCTGACCCCCATCCAGCTCGCCGCCGAACGTCTGCAACGCCGTTTCGCGGGCAAGGTCGGCGAGGACGAGCCGACCTTTCGTCGGCTGACCGACACCGTGATCCGGCAGGTTCACGACATGCGGCGCATGGTCGATGAATTTTCCAGCTTCGCGCGGATGCCCAAGCCGACCTTCGGGGTCGAGGATGTGCGCGATATATTGAAGCAGGCGGTGTTCCTGTTCGAAGTCGCCAAACCCGATATCGATTTCAGCGTGACGGTGCCGAACGAGGTCGAACCGCTGGTGTGCGACCGGCGCCTGTTGTCGCAAGCCGTGACGAACATCGTAAAGAACGCTGTCGAAGCAATTGAGGAAGGCCGGGAAAAAAATGGCGATCTGCCGTCCGGGCATGTCCGCGCCGCGCTCGATATCGGTCGCGGCGGAGAAATGATCATCCGTGTCAGCGACGACGGCATCGGCCTGCCCGAAGCGCGCGATGCCATCGCCGAACCCTATATGACGACGCGCCAGGGCGGTACCGGCTTGGGGCTGGCGATCGTCAAGAAGATCGTCGAACAACATTATGGCGAACTGGAATTCGCCGACAATCCGGACGGAAAGGGGACGTGCGTGACGCTGACCCTGCATCCGCAGCGGCTGCGTCCGCTTGCCGGGACGGGGGAAGAGAGCGTGGGGGCGCAAGGAGAATCGGTGCCGGGCCGTGTCCGGCATCGCCAGAACAGAGAAGACCATGGCGCTTGATATTCTGATCGTCGACGACGAACGCGACATTTGCGAGCTGGTGGCCGGCGTCATGGAAGACGAAGGCTATGAGGCGCGTACCGCCTTCAACAGCGATGCGGCGCTCGACGCCATCCGCCAGCGGCGCCCGTCGCTGGCGCTGATCGACGTGTGGCTCCAGGGATCGCGGCTCGACGGCTTGGGGCTGGTCGAGGCGATCAAGGCTTTCGATCCGACCCTGCCGATCATCGTGATTTCGGGCCATGGCGGGCTCGATACGGCGGTCGCGGCGATCCGGCGCGGCGCCTTCGATTTCATCGAAAAGCCGTTCGAGACCGAACATCTGCTGCATCTGGTGACGCGGGCGACGGAGAGCGAGCGGCTGAAGTTCGAATATGAGGAGCTGCGCAAGAAGACCGGCCCCGCCGATGAATTGACGGGCACCAGCGCCGCGATCAACAATGTGCGCGCGACGCTGAAACGCGTGGCGGGAACGGGAAGCCGCGTGATGATCACCGGCGCGCCGGGCGTCGGCAAGGAGGTCGCCGCACGCGTCCTCCACGGGTGGAGCGGCCGCCATAACGCGCCTTTCCGGGTCATTTCGTCGGCGCGCATGGACCCCGAAACGGTCGAAATCGAACTGTTCGGTTCCGAATCCGACGACGGTTCGATCCGGGTCGGGCTTCTGGAACAGGCGCATGGCGGGACCTTGTTCCTCGACGAAGTCGCCGACATGCCGCTGACGACGCAGGGGAAAATCCTGCGCGTATTGACCGACCAGAGCTTTACGCGGGTCGGCGGGCGGACGATGATCCGGGTCGATGTGCGGATCATCTCGGGCTCGGCGCGCGACCTGATCACCGAGATCGC
>QFPJ01000100.1 GCA_003241685.1 Sphingopyxis macrogoltabida | reverse complement strand
ACCATGATGATGTTCATGTACCGCCGCGTCCTGATTTCATCCCTGATGCTCCAGATCGCTCGCACCTGCACCCGATCACGGGACAACCGCTGTGAACGCGCCCAGCCAGGCCGAGCGCTTTCGCCGCGCCCGTACCGAATTCGAGCAGGCCATGGCGATCGGCTGCACCATTGTGGAGCTGCGCCGCCGCAACCGCGCGCTGGCGCATCGCGCCCAGGCCGAGGTCGCCAACCACACCGCCGATCTGATGGCGCGGGAACTGCAAACGCCGCCTGAAGAACAGGCGCCCCGTTTCTGGTGGCTGAAGGACTGACCATGGCCGGATCGAACATCAAGAATGCGTCGGCGATCACGCCCGCCATGGCTGACCGGATCGTCGCCTGGCTGGACGCGCAGCGGGAAGGGCCGGCACCGGTCGAGCCGAGCGAGCGCGTCCAGGTCTGGACGCTGCCCGGCCTGACCGTCGTCTTTGTCGGCGATCGGGAAGCCGGCGTTTTTCACGAGGACTCCCGTGGCTAAGACGCGCGCCTCTGCTGACCAGTTCGCTTTCACCTTCGACGCGCCACAGCCCGCAACGCTGCCGGCCGCGCTGGCGGGCGTGGACGCACGGGTCGCGCGGACGGTCGCCGAGGTGCTGAAAAATGACGATCGCGATCGCCTGGTGATCGCGGCGGCCATGAGCGTCCTTCTGGATGAGGAAGTCAGCAAGGCCATGCTGGACGCTTATGCCAGCCCGGCCAGGGACGGCCACAATATCAGCTTCGCCCGCATGCTCGCGCTGATCGCAGTGACTAACCGCTTCGATCTTCTCGACCGGGAATTGCGCGCGATCGGCGCGGCCGTGCTGGTCGGCGAAGAAATCTACACGGCCGAGATCGGCCACATCGACAGCGAAATCGAAAAGCTGCTGCGCCGCAAGAAAGACCTGAAGCGCATCAACCCGACCATCACGAGGAATCGCCGGAAATGATCGAACTGGGGGGCGGAAAGACTTGGTTCACGTCACTGGAACTGGAGCAACTGGCATTGCCTGGCCTGCCGAAATCTAAGCGTAAGATCAACGAACGCGCAGCCGATGAGAATTGGGTGCTGCGCGTTGACGCCCAGGGCATGTCGCTGGCGCGTAAGCGCGGCTCGGGCCGGGGTGGCGGCATGGAGTGGCATCTGTCGCTGTTACCGGATGCGGCGAAGGCCGAACTGGTCAAGCGCGGCATCGCCTGGATGCCCGCCAATGATGAGGATGCCGTGTCGATCGCGCGCCAGACCCAGGGGTGGGCCTGGTATGAGATGCAGACCGACACGGTGAAGGCCGAGGCCGAGCGCCGCGCCGTCATCCTCGACATGTTCGAAGGGTTCGTCGCGGCCGGCATGAACCGGACCAGCGCCGCCCAGGCCACGCACCAGGCGGTCAAGGACAGCGTCGGCACGATCTACAATTATCTGAAGCTGGTGAAGGGGATTCGCCGCGCCGATTATCTCCCCGCACTCGCCCCGCGCCGGAAGGGTGGCGGCAAGGAATGTGAGGTCGATGACGGCGCCTGGCAATATCTCAAGTCGGAATATCTGCGCCCCGAGCGGCCGACCTTCAGCAGCTGCTACTTCAACACCGCCAAATTTTATGCCGCCCCGCGCGGCATCGACCTGCCTTCGGAAAAGACGCTGCTGCGCAAGCTCCAGCGTGAGGTCGACCCCCGTGTCATCGTCGCAATGAGGAAAGTAATGGACGCCGTG
>QFPJ01000017.1:54372-71234 GCA_003241685.1 Sphingopyxis macrogoltabida | reverse complement strand
CAATTCCACTTGACGTTTACGTTAACGTCCGGATGATGTCGACAAACACAAACGGCGAGGATTCGAAAAGGCCATGTCGATCCTATATGACGAAGGGCAGCAGGCGATCGCCACCGAAACGCGGCGGGTGCTCGAAGCGCGGATCGGCACGGACGATCTACTGCCGCTGCTCGAAACGACGGGCGTCTATCACGCGGGTTTCTGGACGACCGCAAAGGAACAGGGCTGGATGGCCCTCGCCTTGCCCGAAGCCTATGGCGGGCTGGACCTCGGCCTGAGCGAACTCGGCCTGATCGCGCATCAGGCGGGCCGCAGCCTCAGCGGCGCGCCCTTCCTGACCACCGGCTTCGGCGCCGCCCAGGCGATCGAGCGCTATGGGTCCGACGCGCAAAAGGTCAGATGGCTGCCCGGCCTCGCAAGCGGGGAGATCATCGGCGCGGTCGCCTTCGCATCGGGTCCCGACGCCCTGCCCGCGCAGCCCGATGTCCGATACGGAAACGGCGCGTTGAATGGCACAACGCGCGGCGTCTGCGGCGGAACCGCGGCCGACGTCGCGATCGTTTACGCGGCGGGCGAAGACGGTCCGCTGCTTGCCGTCGCCGACCTGTCTGGCGCCACGCGCAGCGCGATCGCCAGCTTCGACAACAGCCGCTGCACCGCCGACATCTCTTTCGCGGCGACGCCCGCCGAACGCCTCGACACCGACGGCGACGCGCGCGGCGCGGCGCTCGGTCTGCTGGCGCTGCAGGCGGTCGTCGCCGCGCACGAACAGACGGGCGGCGCGGAGGCGATGATGGAGATCGCGCGCGATTATGCCCTCACCCGCCGCGCCTTCGGCCAGCCGATCGGTGCCTTTCAATCGATCAAACACCGCATTGCCGAGCTGTACGGGCTGGTCGAACTGGCACGCGCCAATTGCATCCACGCCGCCGCGCGCGAGGGACAGCCGGACTTCGTCACGGCCGCCGCCGCGGCGCGCCTGTCCGCGACCGAAGCCTATGACACCGCGTCGCGCGACGGCGTCCAGATTCACGGCGGCATCGGCGTCACCTGGGACCTGGGGCTGCACCTCCACACCCGTCGCGCGCGCAGCCTGGCGATCGAACAGGGAAGCATAATGTTCTGGGAAGATCTGCTGGTCGACCGCCTGACGGGAGAAGCCGCATGAGCGATCTTGATGCCTATCGCGCCAAGGCCGACGCCTGGCTGCGTTCGATGGTGCCGGCCTTTGGCAAGGCGGCGCGCCAAGGCCTCGGCGAAGCCGAGGATCTCGCGCTCGGCCGCCGTTACCAGCGGGCGAAATTCGACGCGGGCTATGCGGGCATCAACTGGCCGGTCGAATTCGGCGGCCAGGGCCTTGGCCATCTCGAGAAAGTGACATTCGACGCCGAAGAGATGAAGCACGGCTTTCCGAACGTCTATTTCGGCATCTCGCTGGGCATGCCAATCCCGGTGCTGATGCAGTTCGGCCCCGACCGCGATTTCGTTAGGGAACGCGTGATCAAGGCGCTGAAGGGCGAGGAAATCTGGTGCCAGCTTTTTTCCGAACCGTCGGGCGGATCGGACCTGGCGGGCCTGCGCACCCGCGCCGAACCCGACGGCAACGGTTGGAAGATCAACGGGCAGAAGGTGTGGACCAGCTGGGCGCACTACAGCGACTATGGCGTGATCGTCGTGCGCACCGACCCCCATGTCGCCAAGCACAAGGGGCTGACCTATTTCTGGGTCGACATGAAGGCACCGGGCGTCACCGTCCGGCCGATCAGGCTGGTCGGCGGCGACAGCCATGTGAACGAGGTGTTCTTCGACGATGTGAAGATCAGCGACGATCACCGCATGTCGCCGGTCGGCGGCGGTTTCGCGGTCGCGATCGCGACGCTGATGATCGAACGCTATGTCGCGACCGACAGCGCGGGTTTCGGCCCGCCGCTCGACCTGTTCGTCGATCTGGCAAAGGAGGTGCGGTTGAACGGCCGCCCCGCGATCGAGGACGGGCGCATCCGGCAGCAGATCGCGCGCAATTACGCGATGCGCGCCGGACTCGATTCGATCAATGTCCGGGCGCGGCTGATGATGGAGGCAGGCATGGCGCCCGGCCCCGAAGGATCGCTCAACAAGCTGGTCGCCGTGCGTTCGCGCCAGAAACTGTCCGAACTCGCCATCGACCTCCAGGGGCCGGACGGCTTCGCCTATGACGACCATGCTTCGCCCAAGGACGACTGGGCATCGAGCTGGATCAACGCGCCGACCGGCCGCATCGCGGGCGGGTCGGACGAAACATTGCTCAATACCATCGCCGAAAAGATCCTGGGGCTGCCCCAGGATCACCGCCCCGACAAGGGCATCCCCTTCAACCAGATTCCTGCCTAAACCACGTCCTGAACCCCGAAAGGAAAATCCCCGATGGCCGAAGCCTATATCATCGATGCCGTCCGCACCCCGCGCGGCGTCGGCAAGCCCGGCAAGGGCGCATTGTCGCACCTGCACCCCCAGCATCTGGCCGCGACCGTGCTCGCCGCGATCCGCGACCGCAACAATCTCGACACGGCGACCGTCGACGACATCGTCTGGTCCACCTCGTCTCAGGTCGGCAAACAAGGCGGCGACCTCGGCCGCATGGCCGCGCTGTCGGCGGGCTATGACACCAAGGCCAGCGGCACGACGCTCGACCGTTTCTGCGGCGGCGGCATCAGTTCGGTCAATTTCGCCGCCGCCAGCGTGATGAGCGGCATGGAAGATTGCGTCATCGCCGGCGGGACGGAGATGATGAGCTTCACCGCTGCGCATGGCGCGGAACAGGCCAATGCCGGTATCCGGCCGCTCGGCATGGGATCGGGGCATGAGGCGCTGAACGAAATTCATCCCCAATCGCATCAGGGCGTGTGCGGCGACGCGATCGCGACGATCGAGGGGATCAGCCGCGAAGCGCTCGACGCGCTGGCGCTGGTCAGCCAGCAGCGCGCCGACCAGGCGATCAAGGAAGGCCGTTTCGCCAAATCGGTCGTCCCGGTCCTCAACACCGACGGCAGCGTGGCGCTGGACCGCGAGGAATTTCCGCGCCCCGAAACCACGGCCGAAGGACTGGCCGCCCTGAAGCCGAGCTTCTCCGCGCTCGCCGACTTCGACCTGGGTGACGGCGTCACCTTCCGAAAGCAGATCAACCGCCGCTATCCCGATGTCGAAATCCAGCATTTCCACCATGCAGGCAACTCGTCGGGAGTCGTCGACGGCGCGGCGGCGGTCCTGCTCACGTCGAAGGTTTATGCCGACAAGCACGGGCTGAAGCCGCGCGGACGCGTCGTCGCCTATGCCAATATCGGCGACGACCCGACGCTGATGCTCAACGCGCCGGTCCCGGCGGCAAAGAAGGTGCTGGAAAAGGCGGGGCTGACGAAGGATGATATCGACGTCTGGGAAATCAACGAAGCCTTTGCCGTGGTCGCCGAAAAATTCATCCGCGACCTCGATCTCGACCGCGGGAAGGTGAACATCAACGGCGGCGCGATGGCACTCGGCCACCCGATCGGCGCCACCGGGTCGATCCTGATCGGCACCGCGCTCGACGAACTGGAACGCTCGGGCGGACGCTATGGTCTGGTCACCATGTGCGCGGCGGGCGGCATGGCCCCGGCCATCGTCATCGAACGCCTCTGACACGACGCGGCGCGGGCGGCGATACCCGCCGTCCGCGCTGCTCCGCTTTCAGGAAAGCAGCGCCGCTTTCAAATCGACGAGATCGCGGCCCAGCGCGTCGATCTCGTCCGCCGTCCGTGATCCCGCGACGATCGAGGCCGACAGGCAAAAGCCCGGCGGCGCCTCGGCAATTCCGACCGCGACGGTGCAGACGCCGCGATGCGCAAATCCTTCATCGACGGCGAAGCCCTGGACCCGCGCGTCGGCGACCTCGCGCCGATATTGGTCGAAGTCGAGCGGCGTCTGCCAGCGCACCGGGCGGAAACGCCGCGCCAGTTCGTGGTCGTCGACGGCTTCTCCCGCCGCGATTGCCCGCCCCGCCGCGCCGCCGCCCAGCGGCTGGCGCTGATCCTCGGCCAGCCGCAGCCGCATCCCCGCCCGGCTTTCGGCATGCATGGTGAGTTGCATCCGATCATGCGACACGATTTTCCACAGCCCGACCGCCGCGTCGGACATATCGGCAAAACGCGCCATCACCGGCGCGGCCCGATCGAGCAGCGCCGCTCCTTCCACCCCGCGCAGTGCCGCGACCCCGGCCCAGTCCGGCGTCAGGCGGTAACGCTTACCCACCGCCTCGCGCTCGACAACGCCTTCTGCCGCCAGCGTCTTCAATATGTTGAGACAGCTCGACGGACTCAGCCCGACCGCGCGGCAAATGTCGGACAGCGTCAGCGGCGCCGTCCCGGCCAGCAGGCGCAGGACAGCCAGGGCTTGCGAAATCGATCGGACGGGACCTGTCATGGTCCCGCTGATAGTTTTCATAATAATGAAAATCAATTCCGGATATTGAAATATTGCCCGCCAGTCGGTAGCGCCCGCTGGAAAGCCGGATTCGGCGGCACGGGACCATTGCCTTTCGGGGCGGGACCGCTGACAATCGCCGCAAAACGACGACGGCCGATACCATAGGCGCAGACGACGAAGGGAGCCTCGGGATGCAGAACAGCGGGATGGACACGGAGGTGTTCGACCAGTTCATCGAACAATTGCAGCGCTACGTCCGCGACCGACTGCTCCCGGCGGAAAAGGATATTATCGAAAACGACCGGATTCCGGACGATATCCTGACCGAAATGCGTGACATGGGCCTGTTCGGGCTGACGATCCCCGAGGAGTTCGGCGGCGCCGGGATGAACGTCAGCCAGTATATCAGGACGATCCATACGATCGGCTATGCGATGCCGGCCTTCCGTTCGATCATCTCGATCAACATCGGCATGTTTACCTCGGCGTTGAAGATCGGCGGCACGGATGCGCAAAAGGCCGAATGGCTGCCGCGCGTCGCGGCGGGCGAGATCGCCTGTTTCGGCCTGACCGAGCCGGGGTCGGGATCGGACTCGGCGGGGCTTCAGACCACCGCGACCCAGACCGACAACGGGTGGGTGCTAAACGGCACCAAGCGCTACATCACCAATTCCCCCTTCGCGAAAGTGGGCCTGATCATGGCGCGCACCTCGAAGGAGAATCTGCAGAAGAATGCGCATGTGTCGGCCTTCGTGGTGCCGATGGACGCGCCCGGCGTCTCGATCGGCAAATCGGACAAGAAGATGGGCCAGTCGGGCAGCCATATCGCCGACGTCATCCTGGAGGATGTCCGCGTCGGCGGCGAGGCGCTGCTCGGCGGTGACCTCGGCAAGGGTTTCGCCTTTGCGATGATGAGCCTCGACAACGGCCGCATGTCGGTCGGCGCCGCGGCGACCGCCTATGCCCGCCGCGCGCTCGACAGCGCGATCCGCTACGCGACCGAGCGCAAGGCGTTCGGGGAACCGATCGCCAACTTCCAGCTGATCCAGCAGATGCTCGCGCAGAGCGAAATCGACATCTATGCCGCCGAATGCATGATGGAGGATGTCACGCGCCGCGCCGACGCGGGCGAGAATGTCCTGCGCAAGGCCGCAGCCTTCAAAGTCTTCGCATCGGAGATGTGCGGCCGCGTCGTCGATGCCTGTGTTCAGGTCTATGGCGGCGCCGGCTATCTCGCCGAATATGACGCCGAGCGTTTCTTCCGCGATGCCCGCATCTACCGCATCTACGAAGGCACGACGCAGATCCTGCAGCTCCAGATCGCGAAACATATGCTGCGCGAGTTTGCGGCGGCGAATTGAGGGTGCAATACGTCCCTATCATCAACGATTTGTTGCCCCGCGAAGGCGGGGGTCCATCATCCGGCTTTGCGCTCTTCCGCAAACGGGGGTGGCAAGACGATAGATCTGGTGGCGAGCGCCCGCCTTTGCGGAGGAACAAAAAAGGGACGGCGGGGCGCCGTGTATAATCTCCTCCCCACGCTGTCCGTTATCGAAGCCTCATCCTTCGTCGCCTCGCCGACCGCCGGGCTCTACCTCGCACAATTCGGTGCCGAGGTGATCCGCGTCGACCAGATCGGCGGCGGCCCGGACTTTCGGCGCTGGCCGGTGACGGCGGAGAATAATTCGCTCTATTGGGAGAATCTGAACCGCGCCAAAAAGTCGGTCGCGCTCGATCTCGCCCGGCCGGAGGGGCGCGAACTATTGCAGCAACTGGTGCGCGCGACCGGCCAGTTCATCACCAACTTTCCCGCGGGCGGCTTCCTGTCGCACGCGACGCTGGCGGAAGGCCGCGCCGACCTGATTACCATCCGCGTCATGGGCTGGGCCGACGGGTCGCCGGCGCTCGATTACACGGTCAACAACAGCGTCGGTTATCCGATGCTCACCGGAACGGGGCCGGAACCGGTCAATCATGTGCTTCCGGCGTGGGATTTGCTGACCGGCGCCTATGCCGCCTTCGCGCTGCTCGCCGCGATCCAGCGGCGCGGCATCAGCGGCGAAGGCAGCGAAGTGCGCATCCCCCTGTCTGACGTCGCGATCGGCACCGTCGCCAACCTTGGCGGCATCGCGGAGGTGCTCTATTCGGGCGAGGACCGGCCGCGTCTCGGCAACGCCGTCTATGGCCTGTTCGGCCGTGACTTCGTGACGCGCGACGGACGGCGGACAATGATCGTCGTCGTCACCCCGCGGCAATGGGCGAACCTCCTCGCCGCGCTGAACCTCGGCGATGCCGTCGCGAGCATCGAAAGCGCGCGGGGCGTATCCTTCGCGAAAGACGACGGCCTCCGCTTCGATCATCGCGACGCGCTCTATCCACTGTTCGAACAGGCGATCGGCGCCCGCGATCATGCCGATCTTGCCGCCGCCTTCGATGCCGGCGGGATCGTCCACTCGCCCTATCGCACGATGCACGACGCCGTGCAGGACCCCGCGCTCGTCGCGAACAACCCGATCTTCGGCAGCGCAGCCAACCCCAGCGGCTTCTCCTATCCAGCCGCGGGCGCCTTCTCGACCATTCCCCAGGCGGATCGCGGACCGCCCCGCCCCGCGCCGCTCAACGGCCAGCATACGGAAGAAGTGCTGGCGTCGCGCCTCTCGCTTTCCTCGGGCGAGATCGCCCGTCTGATCGACGCGGGGATTGTGGGTGTCAGCTAAATTGCCCCACCCTCTTCGTGTTCCTCCGCGAAGGCGAGGGTCCATCACCTGTCCTCTCGTTCCGCAGCAGCCGTTGGCGGAGATCGCAGGGATCGGATGATGGACCCCCGCCTTCGCGGGGGAACACAGAATTGATATGTAAGAAGTTGGAGATTGAACCATGACTCTGCGCCGCGCCGCCATCGTCGCCCCGATCCGCACCGCCGTCGGCAAGTTCGGCGGCTCGCTGTCGTCCGTGACCGCGGGCGAACTCGGCGCCGTCATTCTCAAGGCGCTGATGGAGCGCACGAAAATCGACCCCGCGCGCGTCGACGACGTCGTGTTCAGCCAGGGCTATGGCAATGGCGAAGCGCCCAGCATCGGCCACTGGTCGTGGCTCGCCGCGGGACTGCCGCTCGAAGTCCCCGGCTATCAGCTCGACCGCCGCTGTGGATCGGGATTGCAGGCGATCATCAACGCCGCGATGATGGTCCAGACCGGCATGTCAGACGTCGTCGTCGCGGGCGGCGTCGAATCGATGTCGAACGTCGAACATTACAGCACCGACATCCGCAAGGGCGTCCGCGCGGGCAACCTCACGCTCCACGACCGGCTGACGCGCGGCCGGTTGATGTCGCAGCCGGTCGAACGCTTCGGCGTCATCTCCGGCATGATCGAGACCGCCGAGAATCTGGCCAAGGATTACGACATCAGCCGCGAGGCATGCGACGCCTATGCCGTGCGCAGTCACCAGCGCGCCGCCGCGGCGTGGGCGAACGGATTGTTCGATGACGAACTGGTTCCGGTGTCCGTCCCGCAGAAGAAGGGCGATCCCGTCGTCTTCGCGCATGACGAGGGCTATCGCGCCGATGCGACGCTGGAATCGCTCGGCAAGCTGCGCGCGCTGGAAGGCGGCGTCGTCACCGCCGGCAACGCCAGCCAGCAGAATGACGCCGCAGCCGCCTGCCTCGTCGTGGCCGAGGACAAGCTGGACGAACTCGGCCTCGAACCGATCGCCTGGTATCACAGCTCGGCCGCCGCGGGCTGCGATCCCAGCCGCATGGGCATCGGCCCCGTCCCCGCTGTCGAGCGCCTCTTCGCGCGCAGCGGGCTCGGCTGGGACGACATCGATCTCGTCGAACTCAACGAAGCCTTCGCGCCGCAGGTGCTCGCGGTGCTCAAGGGCTGGGGCTGGTCGGACGACGACAGCCGCGGCGAAATCCTGAACGTCAACGGCTCAGGCATCTCGCTCGGCCACCCGATCGGCGCGACCGGCGGGCGCATCCTCGCCAATCTGACGCGCGAACTGGTTCGCAGGAACGGTCGCTATGGCCTTGAAACCATGTGCATCGGCGGCGGCCAGGGAATCGCCGCAATCTTCGAACGCGCGGCTTGAGTACGCAGGGGTCGATGAAAAGCAGGCGGCCAGATTGACCCACACTCATCCCGAAGGAAAAGGAAGCGCGCGCTGACCATGCGTGTTGATCTCACCAAAGCGCTGATCGCTACGCAAGCCTATCGTACTGCGGCACAGGCCGCGCTCGCCCAACGACTGGCCGCCAACCCGATCGATAGCGAGCAACGCGCGACCCACGGCTTCGCGTGGGTCGCCACCACGGCGGCGGCGCTCGAAGCGATGCTCGACTGGCTCGACGGCGGCAACGGGGTAAATCCGCTCGACGTGCAGATCGCCACGCTCGCCTTCGCCGAAAGCATTGGTCAACTGACCGGCGGCCTGCCGATGGGGCAGAACGAGATTTTCCGTCCCGCCGACCTTGGGCTGGGCGCGGCGGCGCGGACGCTCGCGGGCGCCTGTGCCGATCTGCTCGACGCCGATCATGCCGGAATCCGCGCCGACGTCGCCGCCGCGCTGTCCGAAGGCCATTGGCCAAGCGAAACGCTGCACGATGCTGACCTCGACGCGATACGCGAGCAGTATCGCCGCTTCACCGACGCCGCGATCATCCCGCATGCGCACGGCTGGCACCTCGCCAACGCGCTGATTCCCGACGCAACCGTCCGGGCGATGGCCGATCTTGGCACCTTCGGCGTCTGCATTCCTGAGCAATATGGCGGCCTTGGTCTCGGCAAGCTCGTCATGTGCATCGTCACCGAAGAGCTGTCGCGCGGCTGGATCGGTACGGGATCGCTCGGCACACGATCGGAGATCGCGGGCGAACTGATCGTGCTCGGCGGCACCGACGCGCAAAAGGCCGCATGGCTGCCCCGGATCGCGAGCGGCGAAATCCTGCCGACCGCGGTCTTCACCGAACCCGACACCGGCTCCGACCTCGGCTCGCTCCAAACGAAGGCGCGCCGCGAGGGCGATCGCTGGATCATTGACGGCGCGAAGACCTGGATCACCCATGCCGCGCGCTCGGACCTGATGACGCTTCTCGCGCGCACCGTTGCCGATGCGAAGGGCTATGCCGGCCTGTCGATGCTGCTCGTCCCCAAGCCGCGGGGGACAGAGGCCGATCCCTTCCCCGCGCCCGGCATGACCGGCAGCGAGATCGAGGTGCTCGGCTATCGCGGGATGCGCGAATATGCGCTGCAGTTCGACGGCATGACCGCTCCCGCCGACGCGCTGCTCGGCGGCGAGGAAGGGCAAGGGTTCAAACAACTCATGCGGACGTTCGAGGGCGCGCGTATCCAGACGGCCGCCCGCGCCGTTGGCGTCGCGCGCCGCGCGCTCGAACTCGGTCTCGACTATGCCATGGCCCGCAAGCAGTTCGGCAAAGCGATCATCGCCTTCCCGCGCGTTTCCGACAAGCTGGCGATGAGCCTCGTCGATTTCGTCATGGCACGCGAGCTGAGCTACGCCGCAGCCCGCGCCAAGGACAGCGGCAAACGCTGCGATATCGAGGCGGGCATGGCGAAGCTGCTCGGCGCGCGCGCCGCCTGGGCGAACGCCGATGCGGCGCTGCAAATCCACGGCGGCAACGGCTATGCGCTGGAATATGAGATCAGCCGCATTCTGTGCGATGCACGCATCCTCAATATCTTCGAGGGCGCGGCGGAAATTCAGGCGCAGGTGATCGCGCGCGGTTTGATCGAAGGACGCAATTGATGGGCGGCCAAATGACGGACGATTGGGCCGATTGGATCGGCCGCGAAGAAATTCGCCACGATCATGTCGATGCCGCGGCGGCCGCGCGCTGGCTCGCGACGCTCGACCGCAGCGCGCCCGCCGACGGCACCGTGCCGCAGGCATATCACTGGTGCCTCGCCCTGCCCGACGCGCCGACCGCCGTCCTCGGCGCCGACGGTCATCCGGTGCGCGGCGACAGCAACGACAGCTTCCTGCCCCCCATCCCGCTGCCCCGCCGCATGTGGGCCGCCAGCAAGGTCGAGTTTTTCGCCCCACTGCGTCCCGGCCAGTCGGTGATGCGCGCATCGCGCGTCGCGTCGATCACCGAAAAGCAGGGCGGCAGCGGCAAGCTCGTCTTTGCCGGGGTGGCGCATGAAACGCATGGCGACGGCGAACTGGCCGTGCGCGAACTCCAGTCGCTCGTCTTTCGCGAACCCGCTCCCGCCGCCGCGCCGCCCGCCCCGCCGCCGCCGGGCGATGGCAACTTCGACGCGTCGGGCTGGGACGCGCACCGGATGCTCGTCCCGTCGGAGGCGCTGCTGTTCCGCTATTCGGCGCTGACCTTCAACAGCCACCGCATCCATTACGACCTGCCTTATGCAACGAAGCAGGAGGGCTATCGCGGTCTTGTCGTCCACGGCCCGCTGACGGCAACGCTCTTGCTCGACCTCGCGGCGCGCCATTTCGGCGACAACCGCATCGCTGCGTTCGATTTTCGCGGCGTTTCGCCCGCGATCGGCGGCGAGGACCTCCACCTCGCGCTGCGCAGCGCTGGCGATGCGGTCACGCTGGGCGCCTTTGCGCGCGACGGGCGCGCGGTGATGACCGCGACCGCCCGCGTCCGTTAAATCAGGCCGTCGGTTCCTGCCAGCCGCCGCCCAGCGCGAGGAACAGCGCGACGAGATTGGTCGCGCGCTGCTGCTCCGACTGCGCGATGGTCGCCTGAATCTGGGCGAGCGAGCGTTCGGCATCGAGCACGACCTGAAAATTCTCGCGCCCTGCCTGATAACGCAGCCGCGCGATCCGTGCCGCCTCACCCGCCTCGCCCGCCGCGCGGCGCAGCGCCGCCAGACGGTCGAGTTCGCCGCCATAGGCCGCGAGCGCGCTCTCGGTTTCCTGCAGCGCCGACAGCCAGGTGCCGTCGAACGTCGCCAGCGCCGCATCGGCGCCTGCCTCCGCCTGTTTCAGCCGCGAGCGCGCCACCTCCATATTGGGGAAGTTCCACGAAATCAGCGGCCCGATCGAGAAACGGAAGCCGTCCGACGATCCCAGGTCCGAAATCGAGCTGGCGGTCGATCCGATCGCCCCGCCCAGCGTAATACTGGGATAAAGGTCCGCCGTCGCGACATTGACCCGCGCCGCCGCCGCGGCGAGTTCGCGTTCGGCGCGGCGAATGTCGGGACGCCGCGCCAGCAACGTCGCGCCGTCGCCTACCGGCACCGGCCGATCGAGTTCGGGCGGCGCCTGGCACGCCATGACCTGCTGCGGCGCTTCCGCTGGCGGTTTGCCGGTCAGCACCGCCAGGCGATAGAGCGCCGCCGCGCGCTGTGCCGTCAGCGTCGGGATGGTGGCCCGTGTCTGTTCGAGCAGCGCGCCCGCCTGCCCCGTTTCCAGCCGCGTTGCGCGCCCGCCTTCGAACAGACGCCGCGTCAGGTCGAACGTCTGTTCCTGGATGCGCAGCGTCTCCTCCGCCACCGCCAGCTGGCGGTTGAAGGCGCAGACGTCCGAATAGGCGCGCGTGGTTTCCGCCGCGACGGTAATCCGCGTCAGGTCGAACGCCGCCTGCACCGCGTCGGCATCGGCGCGGCTGGCGCGGATCGCGCTGGCGACCCGGCCGAACAGATCGACCTGATAGCCGATGTCGAGTCCGACATCATAATTGTCGCCCTCGACCGGGCCGATGCCGGTCGTGCTGCCCGGCTGGCGCGCATAGGTGCCGCCCGCGCTGATGCCGGTCGTCGGCAAGCGGCCGGCGCGCGATTCGCGCAGCACCGCCCGCGCCTGCGCCAGATTGGCGGCAGCGACGCGCAGGTCGGTGTTGGCGGCCAGCGCCTCTTCGACCAGCGCGTCGAGCGTCGGATCGCCGAACAGGCTCCACCATTCGCCGGGCGGCTGATCGCCGGTGAAGGCCGGCGACTTGCCCGCCTCCAGAAACGGCGTCTGCGACGGCGCGCCCGGGGTCGGCGTCTGATAGGCCGGACCGACGACGCACGCCGACAGGGCCAGCAGGCTGGCGGCGGCAAGCAGGTTGCGGATCATCATTGGGCCTCCAGCGGCGTATCGTCGGTGCGCGTCTTTTTCCGGTTGCGCTTCGAATAGCTCAGCGCCTTGTCGCCCAGCTTGCGGCAGAGGACATAGAAGATCGGGGTGAAGAGCAGACCGAAAATGGTCACGCCCAACATGCCGAACGTCACCGCCGTGCCCAGCGCCTGCCGCATTTCCTGACCCGGCCCGCTGGCGATGGCGAGCGGGATCACGCCGAAGATGAAGGCAAAGCTGGTCATCAGGATCGGGCGCAGGCGCGACCGCGCGGCGTGGACCGCGGCGTCCATCGTGCTCATCCCGTCTTCTTCCTCCGCCTGTTTGGCGAATTCGACGATCAGGATCGCATTCTTCGCCGCCAGCGCGATCAGCACCACCAGCCCGACCTGAGTCAGGATGTTGTTATCCATCCCGCGTAGGTTCACGCCCAGCATCGCCGCGAGGATACACATCGGCACGATCAGGATGACCGCCAGCGGCAGCGACACCGATTCATATTGCGCCGCCAGGACAAGGAACACGAACACCACCGCCAGCAGGAAGATCAGCACCGCGCTGCTGCCCGCCGCCTTCTCCTGATAGGCCAGCCCCGTCCATTCATAGTCGAAGCCCTGCGGCAGCGTCTTCGCCGCCAGATCTTCCATCGCCCCCAGTGCCGCGCCCGACGATACGCCCGGCGATGCCTGTCCCTGGAGTTCGACCGCCGGGTACAGATTGTAGCGCACGACGCGTGTCGGCCCGCTGTCGTCGCGGAAGGTCGCGACCGACGACAGGGGCACCATCTCGCCCGAGGACGAGCGCACCTGAAGCCGCCCGACATCCTCGATCCGGCTGCGCGCCGACGGCTCGGCCTGCGCGGTCACGCGAAAGGTGCGGCCCAGGAAGTTGAAGTCGTTGACATAGGTGGACGCCAGATAGGTACCGAGCGCGGCATAGACCTGGCTCGGGTCGACGCCCAATATCTGCGCCTTGTCGCGGTCGACATCGGCGAAGATGCGCGGGCTGCCGGTGTTGAACAGCGAAAACACCTGCGTGACGTCGGGCACCTGCTGCGCGCCGCCCATCATCGCCATCGTGGCCTGTTCCAGTTCCTTGTAGCTTTGCCCGCCGCGCGCCTGCAGCATCATGGTGAAGCCGTTGCCGTTGCCCAGTCCCTGCACCGCCGGGGGAGCGATGACGAAGGCGTTGGCTTCGGGCAGCGTGCCCGCAAGGGCGCCCGAAAGCTGCTGCGACAATGCGGTCGCGCTGAGCTTGCTGCCGCGCTCGCCCCAATCGGTCAGCCGGATGAACATCGTGCCGGCATTGGAAGCGGTGGAAAAGCTCGATCCGTCCAGACCGGCGAAGGTGGCAATGCTCGCCACGCCATCGATATTTTTCACCGTCTGCTGCGCGCGCGCCAGCACTTCGCTGGTGCGATCGAGCGAGGCGCCCGGCGGCAACTGGACAACGCCGATCAGCACGCCCTGATCCTGATCAGGAATGAAGCCGGTCGGCGTGTCGGTGAGCCGCCAGCCCGTCGCCGCAAGCAGCACGGCATAGAGGCCCAGCATCAGCGCGGTCTTGCGGACCAGCGACGCGGTCGTCCGGCCATAACGTTCGGACAGGCGGTCGAAGCCATTGTTGAACTTGTCCGCCGCGCGGCGGACAAAGCGCATCACCGGGTTCTTCGGTTCCGCATGATGTTCCTCGTGCGGCTTCAGCAGCAGCGCCGCCATCGCCGGCGACAGCGTCAGCGACGTCAGCGTCGAGAAGAAGGTCGCCGCCGCGATCGTGACCGCGAACTGCTGATAGAAGATGCCGGGAATACCGGGAATGAAGGCGGTCGGCACGAACACCGCGATCAGGACGAGGCCGATCGCGATCAACGCGCCCGATACCTCGTTCATCGTGCGATGCGCGGCCTCGCGCGGCGCAAGTCCCTCGCGAATATGCTTCTCCACCGCCTCGACCACCACGATCGCGTCGTCGACGACGATGCCCACCGCAAGAACCAGCGCGAACAGCGACAACGAGTTGATCGAAAAGCCGAGCGCCAGTTGCACCGCGAAGGTGCCGATCAGTGCCACCGGAATGGCGATGATCGGGATGATCGCGGCTCGCCACGTCTGGAGGAACACAAGAACAACGAGCACGACCAGCACGATCGCCTCAGCGAGCGTCTCCTGAACCGCGGTGACGGACGCCTGGACATATTCGGTCGGGTTGAACGGAATCTGATATTCCAGGCCCGGCGGGAAGTCGGCCGATGCCGCCTTCACTTCGTCGAGCACCAGATTGGCGGCGCTCAGCGCGTTGGCGCCCGGTTGCTGGATGACCGCCATGCCGACGCCCTGCTGGCCGTTGAACACGCCGCGCACGCCATAATCCTGGCTGCCCAACTCGACTCGCGCGACATCCTTAAGCCGCGTGATCGCGCCATTCTGTATGTCGGTCTTCACCACGACATTGGCGAACTGTTCGGGCGACACGAGCCGGCCGGGGACTTCGACCGGCAGTTCAAACGCCGGGTTGCCCTGGCCATAGGGCGGCGCGCCGACCGACCCGCCCGCCACCTGCACATTCTGGTTCTGCAGCGCCGCCACGATTTCGGGGGCGGTCAGGTTGCGCGCGGCCGCCTTGTCGGGGTCGATCCATACGCGCATCGAATAGAAGCCGCCGCCGAAAATCTGCACGCCGCCCACGCCTTCGAGGCGAAGCAGCCGGTCACGCAGCGTCGAATTGGCATAGTTACCGACATAATCGATATCGATCGCGGGATCGGTCGACGTCAGCGCGACGATCATCAGGAATCCCGATTCCTGCTTGTTCACCTGCACGCCGACCTGGCGCACCTGTTCGGGCAATCGCGGTTCGGCCAGCGCGACCCGATTCTGGACGAGCACCTGCGCCGCATCCAGGTCGGTCCCCGGCTCGAACGTCACGGTGATCTGCGCAACGCCTTGGGTCGAACTGCTCTGAAGATAGAGCATATTCTCGACGCCGTTGATCTCCTGTTCCAGCGTCGAGGCGACCGTTTCGGCGATCGTCTCCGACGACGCACCCGGATAGGCTGCCGTGATGCTGATCGTCGGCGGCGCGATGTCGGGATATTGGGCGAGCGGGAGCTGCGGGTAGGAAAAGGCCCCGATCAGCGTGATGAAGATGGCGATGACCGCCGCAAAGATCGGGCGGTCGACGAAAAAGCGGCTGAAGTTCACTTCGCGCTCCCTTGCCCGCCCTGCTCTCCGGCTTTCCGGGCCTGCCCGGCGCCCTGAGCGCCCTTCGGCATGATGACCTTGCCGTCATTGCCGATGCGGCCCTGTTCAGCCTTCGCCGGCTTGCCCGGCATCGCGCGCTGGATGCCGTTGACGATGACGCGGTCGTTCGCGGTGATGCCGCTGCGGATCACGCGCAGGCCGCCGACCGTCTGGCCCAGTTCGACGGGACGCGCCTGCACGACGTCCTTCTGACCCATGACATAGACGATGCGGCGCGGTCCGTCGGTGACGATCGCCGTAGCGGGTAGCATCAGCGCCTGTCGCGGTGCCGATGCGGCGAGCTGCAACTGGCCGAACAGGCCGGGGCGCAGCTTGCCGTCGGGGTTCTGCACCACGGCGCGCACCGTGATCGTGCCCGACCCGTTCGACAGCGCGTTATCGACAAAATCGATCCGGCCGTTGTGGCTATACGCACTCTCGCCCTGCAGGCGGATGCGGACCGGGGCGTTTTGCAGCGTATCGCCGCGCCGCTCGTAATTGAGCAGGCTCGCTTCCGATCCCTGGAAACTGAAATGCATCGGGCTGGTCGACACGATCGTCGTCAGAACCGTCTGGTCGGCGGTCACCGAATTGCCCGGATCGACCAGACGCTGCGACACGCGGCCCGAAATCGGCGCGACGACGCGCGTGAAGCCGACATCGAGTTGCGAGGCACGGACCGCCGCCTGACCGGCGGCAACATCGGCTTCACCCGCCCGGACGGCCGCCCGGCGCTGTTCGACTTCTTCCTGACTGGCCGCCTGCGACTTCGCGAGCGTTTCCGATCGCGCCAGTTCGGTGCGGGCGTTGACGAGCGTCGCCTGCGCCCGCGCAAGCTGCGCCCGAGCCTGATCGAGCCGGGCCTGCGATGGCCGCGCGTCGATCGTGAACAGCAACTGCCCCTGCCGGACATATTGGCCGTCGGTGAAATGCGACCTCTGAAGATAACCCGACGCGCGCGGACGCACATCGACGCTGTCGACCGCTTCGAATCGGCCGACATAATCGTCCCATTCGGTCACTTCGCGAAGCAGCGGGGTGACAACGGTAACGGGAAGCGCCGGCGGGCCGCCCTGCGCATCGCCCCCGCCCGAACAGGCAGTCAGCATCAACGACAGGAACAACATCGGCGCGAGGGGG
>QFPJ01000017.1:0-54359 GCA_003241685.1 Sphingopyxis macrogoltabida | reverse complement strand
GCGC
Source organism: Sphingopyxis macrogoltabida (assembly GCA_003241685.1). GTDB lineage: Bacteria > Pseudomonadota > Alphaproteobacteria > Sphingomonadales > Sphingomonadaceae > Sphingopyxis > Sphingopyxis macrogoltabida_A. The sequence goes on along the minus strand of QFPJ01000017.1, from coordinate 54,355 downwards.
AAGGTCATGGGTTTATGTCTTTTTTCTATGTGACGGTCCGGCACCGCGCGGCAGGGAGGGGGGAGGGAGCCGCGCGGTGCCGAGAATCGCCAACTAATCTGCGTCAACAAATAAGTCAACAGATGTTGATTTATCGCGAAAACCCCCTAGATCGCTCACCATGGCGAGGACTGCTTCTACTCGAAAACGCGATGCTGTCGCGACTCGCGCGGCGATTTTGGCATCGGCGCGCCAACGCTTTCTGCGCGAAAGTTATGACAGTGTCGGTTTGCGCGATATTGCGGGCGATGCCGGGGTCGATGTTGCGTTGATCAGTCGCTATTTCGGCGGCAAGGAAGGCCTGTTCGGCGAAGTCGTCAGCAAGGACAAAGAGCCGAGCATCTTTCAGGAACCCAAAAGTCTGGACGAGTTTCCCGACTTCCTGGCCCGGATGGTACTGGAGGATGACGAAGTCGATCGGGTCCAACGCATGGAAATGTTCGTCATCATCCTGCGGTCCGCCGCCTCCCCCAAGGCCGGGGAAATCATTCAGGACATGGTACGGAACGACGTTCTGGAGCCGATGACGCGGTTGATGGGGCCCGGCGGCGAGCCGATGAAAGCCGATATGCTACTCGCGATCCTGATGGGCATCACCGTCATGCGCACGGTGATGAACACCGAAATCGTGCCCGAACAGGATCGTATCGACCAATGCCGCGCCTATTTTCGGAATATTTTCAAGGCCGCGCTCGCCGATTGACCATGGCCGCCTTTAAAACAGGGCGTGCGGCCTTAATGATGGACGCGGGTGTTCGTTAATGGTCGCATGACCACAAATGCAACTTCATCGAACGAGCCGGTCGGGCGGCTCCTTGGATGGCTGGGATTGGGCGGTGGACGCGACCGATCCCTGGCCGGGGAACGAGATTTGCCGGGCGACGCGCGGATGACGCGCGAAATCGCACGGCAGGAGCGGCAGGAACTTGCCGCAAAAATCCTGTCCTTCCTGATCGATAACGATCTTGATGTATCGCCCGCCAACCTGCTGGTGGCGCACGGCGCTTTTTCCGGCGCGAACCCGCGGCTGGCGCGCCAGATCGCGCTGCGCGCCGAAACGGCCGACGGCGTGACCCAGCAATGGCTCGATGACGTTGCCAAGGAATATGGCGACGCGGCCGAACGCGCCGATCTCGACCGCCTGATCGCGCGGCTCGAATCGAACCTCGAAACCTTCCATACCCAGACCAAGGCGGCGCGCAGCGTCACCACCGACTATGGCATCAAGCTCGAACAGCATGTCAGCGATCTCGAACAGGTCGAAAAGACCGGACAGATCATGTCCAGTCTCGCCGATCTGGCGCGCGTCATGCTGGAACGCACGCGCCGGGCGGAGGACGAGATGCGCCGCAGCGAGGATGAGGTGAAGGCGCTGCGCCGCAACCTTGCCCGTGCCAAGCGCGATGCGGAGGTCGACTATCTGACCGGCCTGCCCAACCGCCGCGCGTTCGAACAATTGCTGGATCGCCATTATGCCGAGGCACGCGCGACCTGCGAACCGCTGACCGTCGCCTTCTGCGACATCGACGAGTTCAAGAAGGTCAACGACGTACATGGCCATGAAGCCGGCGACCGCGTGATCAAGCTGATCGCCGACACGCTCGCGCACATATCCAACGATCATTGCCACGTCGCGCGCCACGGCGGCGAGGAATTCGTCATGCTGTTCCGCGGCCTGGCCCCCAGCGAGGCGGCCAAGCGGCTTGACGACGCGCGCGAGGCGCTGGCGAACCGCCGCCTGATCAACCGCAAGACCGATCAGCCTTTCGGCCAGATCACATTTTCCGGCGGGGTTGCCGACGTCTTCGGCTATGGCGACGCCCGCGCGGCGCTCAAGGCCGCCGACGAGGCGCTCTATCGCGCGAAGGAAGCCGGACGCAACCGCATCGAACTCGCCTGAACGGCCTTAGCGAAAGCGGACGATGGTGATCGCCGGTCCGCCGACGCGGCCCTTCACCGGCGTGACGGTCGCGACCACCCTGCCCTTTGCCAGCAGTTCGCGGTACGCGGCATATTCGACCGGAAAGTCGGCACGCTCGGCGCGGTAGCGCTCATATTGCGTCAGGATCGCATAGTCGGGATCGCAGGTGCCGCGCTGGTGCGGCGCCATCGTGCCGTAATCGACGTTCGAACGCCCGTTACGCATGTCGTCGATCACGTCATAGCGCACGCGCCCCTGAAGCAGCGCGCGCGTATCGATGCACCCCACTTCGCCGACAGGGAAATAGAGCCCCCAGGGATCGGGCAGCATGTCGAAGGCGAAATGCTCCAGCATGATGTCCTGCCCCGCGGGAATGTTGCGGCGTGCCCAGTCGGCCGCGATCTGCCGCGTGTCGGTTGCGCGCTCGCGGTCGTCGGACATCAGCCCGAGCACGGATGGGACCAGCATCAGCGCCAGCATCGCCGCGCCCGCGGCGCCCGCCACCGGACGACGCGCGATGCGGCGCAATATATCGACGAAGCCCAGCCCCGCCAGCATCGCGATCGGGAACAGCAGCGGCAGCGCCCAGCGTTCCCACATCAGCGTCTGCAGCGTCAGCACCAGAAAGAAAGTGATACCGACCGGCGCAACGATCCACCAGAACAGCCGCTCGCTGCGTGCGCGCCACGCGCCATAAAGCGCGAGCGCCAGCGTCGGCAGGCCCAGCGCATTCACCAGCGCGACGCGCAGGTAGAACCAGCCATTCTCCCACGGCGCGCCGCCGGTCGCGCCCAGATGCTTGATCTGGCTCTCGCCGCTCAGATTCTTCGCCACGGTCTGATGATCGAGGATGATATAAGGCGTCGTCAGCAGAAAGAAGACGAGGGTCAGCGCCGCCATCACCGCCAGCGCACCGATCGCCGACGCGACGCCGATCTTGCCGTCCCGCCAGCGCAGCGCGACGGCGCCCGCGAAGGCGAGCGCGGACATGCCGAACGGCCATTTGGTCGCCATCGCCAGCCCGACCCACAGCGCCGCCAGGATCAGGCTGCGCCGGTCGCCCTTCTCGGCATAACCGATCGCCGCGAACATCGTCAGCAGCATGAAGACCGACGCCATCATGTCCGACCGGATCAGCTGCGACAGGGTGATGTGCAGCGGACTGACGACGAGCAAGGCGACCGCGACCAGCGCCGCCGCCGGCCCGAACAGACGGCGGGCCAGCCGGTACAGCAGCACCAGCGTCCCGATCGCGAACAGCGCCATGGCAATCCGCCCGGGCAGGATCACCCAGGTCGGGTCGCCATAGACCAGTTCGGCGAAATGCGCCGGCGACGCGATATGCCCGGTGACATATCCGCCCGCAAAGACGAGGATGTCGGCCAGGGCGAGAACATAGATCGTCGTCGTGGCGGGATGACCGAACCAGCCGGGGTTCATCGTCCCGTTCCCCAACATCCGCACCGCTCCCAGTTCGAACATCAGCTCGTCGGGATCGTTGAGCGCCGGCAGCCCGAACGCAATCGTGCGCAGGCGCAGCAGGAACGCGATGACCAGCAGAGCGAGGAGGATCAGGCCGGCCCGGCTGAGCGCGAAGCGACGGTGGGTTTGCGGATCGGAAGCCGCTTCGCCCGGCTGCGCCGGCGCGCCTGACGCGTCAGCCATCGACCTTGGACTCGCCGCCGGCGGCCGTCGCGGGTCGGGGGCGGAGGACACCCGGAAACAACGGAAGGTCACGTCGATAACGCCAGCGATCCTTCCATCCCTGCTGACGGATATCGACCCAAACCTGGCGGATGGTGAAGGAAGCGAGCAGGATCGTGATCGTGAACATCAGGATCGGGCGGAAAATCGACAGCGGGCCGATCCCCAGATAAGCGGCGACCTCGCGATTACCAAGAAAACTGTCGCGGATGAGCGGCGGCATACCCAGCGGGATGATGATATCGTCGGGAATACATATGATATAGGCGAGGACGATCGCCGCGGGCCGCGCAATTCCCTTCCACCGTTCCATATATATCGAAAAGAGCAGAAATATGCCGGTGTATCCCCCGGCTTCGCTGCTCGACAGGGCAAAGATTGCACCGAAGAAAAGAAGTCGCGAAGGCGGGACCACTTCAGGTCTCAGCCAGGTGGCAGCGAGCGCCAACAGCACCAGGCCCTGAGCCAGATAAGTGTAGCTGATCGCGAACAGCCGGACATATTCGACCTGTTCCGACGACAGCGCGGCATAGATCGGGACTTCGCTCTCCATCAACGTGCGAAGCGGGATAAGGCTGGACGAATACCACAGGTCGAGAATCCGCTGCGCGCCGAAGCCCGACGAATAATATGTAATATTGCCGACGATCTGCGCCGGGCTTCCCTCACCCAATATGAGCCAGCTCAGAACATAGATGACCAGTGTGGATATCAGGATAGCCTCGACCTGGACCCAGCGACGACGAACGAGCAGCGCCATAACCGGCGCAATCATATAAACCTTCAGATTGATCACGAACCCAGCGCAAATCCAGCGAAGGCGCGCCGATTTCAACAGATAACCAAAAGCGAGCACATAAAAGATAAACGCGATAATAACCAGGTTGCCGCGTTCGAACCCGTACAGCATCGGAAAACCGAATGCGATCGCGAAGGCGCGCGGCAGGAAGGTTCGCTTATCGAACTTGTAGAAGTGCCAAAATGTCAGAACGACCGCGCAAACATAAGTGAAACAGACAAATGCCATCCCCAACCAGTCGCACTCGCGGACTTCTTCGCCGAAATTATCATGATAGCATTGGGAAATACTGAATATCTTCATGAAGACGAAAGACAACGGGGGATAAATTGTCAGTTCGACATCATACGCGCCTTTGATATGCGCGTATCGCGACAGTGCGAACCAGTCCATCCACGTGCCCGAGGGTTCATAGAAGAAAGGCTGGCGTAAATAGCCATATTCGATGAAATACCATGTCATGTGTCCAAGCGCGACGATAATGCCGAGCATGAACAGATATTCGACGATCAAGCCGATCCGTTCGGCAAGGCTGCGCTCAGTCATGGCTTTTCTTCGTGAAGACGAAAGAACGCAGCAAAAGATAGTTCACGATCGAAGCGAACAACGTTGACGCCAATCCCGCGATATAGGGTGACGGCACAAACTGGACGATCACCCACAGGGCGCTCAGATTGATGAGGTAATTGACCCCATAGGCAAGGGCGAAGCGCAGGATCGCGGGATCGGACCCGCGAAAGACATAATTGCTGTAAACGAAATAATTGAAGATGATGCCGGCGATCTGCGACACCAACTGCGCAACGAACAGGTTGACGCCCAGCCACACCAGCAGGAAGTAAACGGACAGCCCGAACAGCGTGTTGACGACCGCCGCCTGATAATAGCGCCACAGTTCCGCCAAACGCGCCCGGTCAAGAGTGATCGACATCACCTATTCGTCCGGAAAATTGACACGCTCCCGTTCGAGCACGAGCGGCGTCTGCCGCGTGCGCTCCGAAACAATGCGGAGGTTGTCGCCCAACAGGCCCAAAAACAGAAACAGCAACGCGAATTCGGCCTGCACGATCGCCGCGATAAACCAGGCCGCGATCGGCCGATCGAGGAAGAAGGCGGTGATTCCGCCGATCAGCATCAGGATCGTCATCAGGGCGCCGAACACGCCGATGTAGAGCGGAACGCGAAGCAGACGCTTCGACGAACCGGCAAGCGCCGACATGGCGAAGTCGAGCAGCGCAAAGAAATTATTCTTCGACACGCCGCCTGCGCGTTGCGGACGCGGATAGGGAATGGTCTCCAGTCGATAGCCGGTTTCCACCAGCATTCCCCGAAAAAAAGGCTCGGGCTCTGCCAACCGCTTCGTCGCTTCGACGACGCGCGCCGTGTAGAGACCGAACCCCGTCGCATTGGGAATGATCGGATAATCGCCGAAATTGCGCGACGCCCAATAGGATATCTTGCGCAGGTTGCGCAGAAGGAAACCGACCTTTTGCTCCGCCAAGCGTACACCCAGCACGATATCGGCGCCATCGCGCCATCGCCTTACGAATTCGGGGAGCAGGTCGGGCGGATCCTGAAAATCGGCGCACATGCCAACAACGGCGCGGCCATGCGCCTGGTAGATGCCATAGGTCGGCGAGCGCATCTGACCGAAATTGCGCGTGTTGACGATCAGCCGGACGCGCGGATCGCGCCGGCAAATTTCGCGAAGGATATCCACCGTGCGATCCGATGAATCATTATCGATAAAGATGATCTCGAAGCTCAGGTCGAGCGGTTCGAGCTGCCCGGCCACCGCCCGATAGATCGGTTCCGCATTCTCTTCTTCGTTGAAGCAGGGAATGACGACCGAAAGATCGGGACGCTGCGAAGCCGATACGGCGTTCACGGTTCGACCCTGGCCCCGATCGGCAGACGAAGCAGGTAAAATTCGATCCCCAGCCCCACGAGCAGCAGTAGGATCCCGATCGACAGCGGAATATAATTATACTGCCGCGCCGTATCGATGTGCGCTTGTTCGAGAATGCGGATATTCGCCGTCGCCGTCAGGTCTTCGACCGACGTGCCCTGCAAAAACCGCTTGTAATTGTCGAACAGGCCCTGCGCGACATCCAGATCGCGGCGAAGCTTGTCGACTTGCGTCGACCGTTCGACCACTTGACCCACCGAACTCTGTGCGGCCGGGGACGTTGATCTCGCCTCGTCAAGATGGCGCTGAAGCGATTCCATCTCCGCAAGGATTTGACGGACCTTGATATTGTCGTCGGTACCGAATTGCCTCGCGGCATTCAGCTCGACTTCCTTCGAGCGGATCAGCGTTTCGAGCTGCGGAATGCGGTCGCCCGCGGCATAGATGGCGGCTTGAGGGCTGCTATAGCGGGTCTGCAACCGGAACGTGTCATACGCCGCTTGAGATTTCGCCAGCCGGTCGCTCGCCTCCGTGATCAGATTGTTCAGAATGTCGCGCTTATAGGCGGTCTGGTTCTGCGAAATCGTCGCAAGTTCGGCCCGGACCGCTTCGCCATAGACAGAGATGATCTGTTCGGCGAGCTTGGCATCGCGCAGGGAAATCTCGAACTCGATGATACCACCGCGCACCGTGTTGACGTCGACCTTGCGGTCAAGCCAGCGCATCGTTTTGAGCTTTGTCTTGCCCAGCCGTTTGGGCAGATTGAGCCGTTCGGAAACCTTGTTGCGCACGACATCGCTGCGCGCGACCTTCATGCTGACCTCGATCGCCGCCTGATTACCGAATACGTTGCCGATCGATCCGAACTGACCCAGCGTCCCACTGAGGCCCAGCGCCGACGGGTCGGTCGGCGTCAAGCTCGCCATCGCGCGATATTTTTCCGGAAAAAAGGTCAGTAAGGCGCAGATCGCCAGGGCAAGGATCAGAATCGTCCGGCGCCAGAATGGCGAGCGAAGGACAGGGGCCTGTGCCAGCAGGCCCGTCACCGAAGTTGGGCGCCCGGTTTTCATCACTGGATCGCCGCCACGGCAGCGGCGGTAATGCCGAACTGGAAGATCACCTGCGAAATGTCGCGCAGGGTCGCAAGCAGCGACGAGGACTGCGTCTTGATCGGAACGAAAACCGTGTCGCCGGGCAGTACGCGGGCATTCATCCCGCCGCGGCTACGTGTCAACACGGACCCGTTCGCGCGAACGACGAAGATATTTCCCTTGTCGGCGCCCCGGATCGTGCCGCCCGCCTGCTCGACATAGTCTTTCACCCTCAGTGGGCTCTCATTGTTCAGCAGGAACGAAGCCGGGCGATAGACCGCGCCGAATACACCGACCGTGTCGACCCGCGGCGGGACAACGATCCGATCGTTGTTTTCCAGCAGCAAATTGCCAGGCAACGTGGTCATATCAGGCGTCAGGTTAAGCACCAAACGGCCGTCCGGTTCGGAGTCACGCAGCCGATCGACGAAATTGCGCGCAGAGGAAAGCTGCAACTGCCGTTCGCCCGCATCGACCGTTCGGTCCTGATTCAACGGCGCGGCCGCCAGAACCAGCTCCATCTGTTCCAGCGCCTCGTCGAAACTGTCCTGTTGCTGCGCGCGGACCGACTCGCGCGTGAAGCGCGTACCATAGACGAAGGCGCGCGGCGTCAGGCCGCCAGCCATATCGACCACTTGCTGCAACGGCGTGTTCGGCGCGACATAATAGTTGCCAGGGCGATTGACCTCGCCCTCCAGCCGCACGATCACCTGCTGACGCTCGAGCGGCCGAGCCAGCGTTCCTTGCGGGAGAAACTGGATGATATCGCCGGGTTCCGCCGGCATCGATGCGGCTTCGGTGATCGAGATTTCGCGGCTGCCCACGGTGTCGCGGTCGCTCAGGCGATAAAGGATCAGGCGCGATGAATCGGCGACATCGGTCGGCCCACCGGCGTAGCGCACGGAATCGGCGAGGCTCTCGCCCGCCCGGGTTTCATATATAGCCTGATCGTTGACGCTGCCGATTACCGCGATCTGACGGCCGACCGGCGGGATGAATAGCACGTCTTCATTCTGCAACAGCGGGTCGCGCGACCGGTCGCCGTTACGCAGCAGGTCGTACAGATCGAAATCGGTGACCTCCTGACCGTTGCGATACAGCTTGACCGAACGGAAGCTGCCGCCGGCCGCCGGCCCGCCGGCCGCCAGAACGGCATTGACCAGCGTGGACAGACTGTTGACGGTATAGGCGCCGGGGTTGTTGGCGAAACCGGTCACATAGACGCGCACGCCGCGCAGCTTTTCAACGCTGACCGACACCTCGAAGCCGCGATATTTGCGCCCCAGAGCCTGCGACACGCGGTCCTTCAGATCGCGATAGCGCACGCCCGCGACATTGACCGCGCCGACATTGGGCATGAAAATCTGACCGTTGCGATCGATCTCGAAATTGGCGCTGCCTTCAACCGACCCCGTCAGGTTCACAGCCACGACGTCGCCGACGTTGAGCGCATAGTCGGGCGGCACCGTCGCCACCGACGGCACGGCGAAGTCGCGGTTCGACGGCAGGATCAGGTCCGATCCGAAACGTTTCAGCTTCAGCCCGGTGAACCGCTGAATCCAGGTTTCATATTCGCCGGGCTTCGGCGGCTCCGCTGGCAAAAGCCGCGGATCGAGGATCTGACTGTTGTTGAACTGGCGCGAATAAGGGTCATATTCGTCGCTGTCACGGCTTTCGCCACTGATCGAAACAGGCTCGTACTGACCAATCACCGGATCGGCCTGGGTGTTGCTTTCGCGAACGACCACCGGCTGTCCCGAATCGAGCGGAGACCCGGACGGCGTATTGGTTCCATATTGCGATCCGTTACCGTACCGCGGATCGACCATCTGCGCCGACGCCAGCGAAGAAAAAACCGCCACCTCCAATGCAACCGCACTGACAGTCAGCAGAGCCAGCCTGCTGCCGGTCGCACTCCCAAGAGACATTGATTTTCCTTTCCGCGCCCTTTTAACCAAAACCATAGGCTTCAGCGGAGGGCGCCGTAACATAGGCCAAAGGGTTGCACCAGCATGATTACCCGTCATGCCGGGCACCCCGAATATATTCGGCTGTTTCGCGAATCTGGTCGTCGAGCGACTGCGCCACAATTCCCTGCCGATCGAGGAGCGCACGATAATGTTGGTCGTCGCCGACATAATGGTCGGTATCGTCCCGCGTTATCGGTGCGCGATCGACAGTTCCCCCCAACACGGCAGCGACATGACCGGCAACGTCGCCCAGTTCCAGGACTTCACCGCCCGAATCGAACCGCACCGCGGCGCCCTCATCATCCAGCAGCATTCCGAAGACCAGCGACATCAGGTCACGGATTGCCGAGTAACCGCGAACGACCGGGCGCGGTGCCAGCACCTTGATCGGCCGGCTGTCGAGCGCATCGACGATGAAATTGGCGATCGCATAGGCCTGATGCTTGTTGATATAGGGACCGGTGATATTGTAAATTCGCCCGATCAGCGCCGTCGTGCCGGCTCCCTCCGCCCATTCGGCGAAGGCCGTTTCGTCATCGCGCTTCATCGCGCCATATAGCCGCATCGCGGCCGACGCGGCCGGGTCGTCGGCCTTGGTCGCCGCGCCCGAGGATGCGACGAAGGCGCCCTCGGCCCCAATGGCCGGCAGCGCGTCGAGAACGGTGCGCGTGATCGCCATGTTTGCCGCGCGATAGGACGCTTCGTCCATCGCCTCCGCTCGATCCTTGGTCAGAAAAGCAAGGTGCAGGACCATGCTCGGACGCGGCGGAAGCGCCGCCAGGCTGTCCAGCCTCGCTTGCGTCACGCGGACTCCGCCGCGCAGGATAAGATCACGCCGCGTCGACCCGAAACAGGCGACCCGATCGGCGAACGCATCGCCCAGCGCCTTATGCAGCATGTCGATGGTCGCCAAGCCTAACCAGCCACCAGCTCCCGTGACCACGATACGCCGGCCGTCCTCGATCAGCCGGCGTGCAACGCCTTCGTCAAGCATTCGTCGTGACTACCCCTGTCAGGATCGACGCGCTCATCGTCGGAAAACAGTCGTAGATGTCGCCTCTGTCCGGCATCCAGCCATCCTCGGCGTAACCATAGGTGACGAATTTGAAAGCCATACCGGACGCGCTTGCGACAGCATGATCGAGTTCGCTGTCGCCGATGAAAACGCAATCCGCCGGCGCGCAGCGCAGATCGTCGAGCACCACGTCGAGCAGGTCGAGATGCGGTTTGGGCCGCAGCCCTGCCCGTCCGCCGACGACCAAGGCGAAATGCCGGTCAAGCCCCGTGTCCTTAAGCACCTTGTCGCACAGATTCTGCGGCTTGTTCGAACATATAGCGAGCGTGAAGCCTGCCGCCCGAAGCGCCTCCAACCCTTCCGACACGCCGGGGAACAAGGATTCCCTGGGGGTGAAGGTTGTCTGATAACGGGCGCGAAAATCGGCAAGTTCCGCATTCGCATCGCGACATTCCGACCCTAGCAGCGCCGACACCATATCGACACCGCCCCGGCTCATATATTTCCGCGCCCCGATCACGTCGATCACATGGTCGCTACCGCGTTCGAACAGCATATCGGACAGGATGTTCACGCAAATCAGGCAGCTGTCGACGAGTGTGCCGTCAAGATCGAAGATGATGACCCGGCTCATGCATCGACCCCATGGGGTTCCATCGCCGCAGCCAGTTCTTCGCGCGACAAAAACGGCGACAGATCTTCCAGTGTCGGCGACACCATCGTTCCGTCCTCCAGGCGGCGGGAGCTAAGCTTCGGAGCGAACTCCTGCCGCTTGTCAATCATCACCTCGCATAGCTGAGGTCCGTCGCCGTCGAGCGTCGCGCGGATCGCCGCGGCCAGCGCGCTGTGCGATTCCACCCTCGACGCATCGAGTCCGAAGCCATTGGCCAATCTGGCGAAATCGGGGAACGACAGTCCGCTATCCGGTCCGCATCCAACGATATTGTCGGGAAAATGGTTCTGTTGCGACTGACGGATGGAATGATAGCCGTCGTTGTTCAGAACGAATATCTTGATCGGCAATTTGCCGCCGACGATGGTCTGCAGCTCCTGCAAATTCATCATGATACTGCCGTCGCCGGCGAGACAGATGATCCGTCGGCCACCACCGGCATGATAGGCACCGATCGCGGCAGGAAGGTCATAGCCCATCGAGGCGCAGCCCGAATTGGTGAACAGGCGCTGCCCGTCCTTCAATTGCGCCGCCTGGAAGATGGTCACGCACGCGGTGCCGTCGCCGGTCACGACGATATCGCCGTCTTCCAGTTCGTCGAACAATGCCTTGCCGAACACATAGGGATTGATTGGCGAATCCTGTTGCGAATATTCGGGCAGTACCACGGGATAGCGTGCGGCCAGCCCCCGGCTGCGCTGGACGAAGGCGGCGCGCTCGGCCGCTCGGTCGTCGACCGGATTCTCCAGCCGCGCGGCGGCGGCAAAAAAGTCGCGCAGATCGGCGTGAACGGGCCGATGCAGCGTAAGCGTCGGCTTGCGGAGTTCTGCGCTGTCGATATCAACCATGGCGACCCGGGCATTGCGCGCGAAACTTTGCCAATTGTAGCTTATCTGACGAATGTTGAGACGCGATCCAAGCACCAGCACATAATCCGCCGTCTGTACGGCAAAATTACCGCCGCGGTCGCCCACCGTCCCGGGCCGACCGACATAGAGCGGGTGCGCATTCGGCAGCACGTCATGCGCGTTCCAGCCGGTGACCACCGCAGCCCCGGCCCGATCGATAAAACGAAGAAATTCTTCATGCTGCCCGGAAATGCGAATCCCGGCTCCAGCCAGGATCACCGGCCGTTCGGCTGTGTATAGCTCGGCAAGAGCTGCCGCGACTTCGCCATCGAGTGCCGAACCTGTCAAGGCGCCCAGTTCCGCATGAGTATTCGGTGCCTCGTCGGCGGCGTCGAGCGTCGCGGGATCAAAGGCCTCCAGTTCGTCGAAATCGACCGGCGCCGCCTGCACGTCGATCGGCACGTCGATCCACACCGGTCCAGGACGGCCGCGTCGGCACAGATACAGGGCCTTTTCGACCACCTTGCGCGCATCGGCGGGATCATTCAGGACCACCGCATATTTCGTGATACCGCGCACCATCGACACGATATCGACTTCCTGATCGCCAAGTTGGCGCAGCGGAATGTCAGGATAATTGGGCGCACAGGTTTCGCGCTTTACCTGACCCGACACGACCACCATCGGAATCGAATCGACATAGGCGCCATAGACACCATTGAGGGCGTTAACGCCGCCAGGCCCAGTGGTGACGTTCACAGCCGCCGGCTTGCCCGAAAGGCGCGCATATCCCTCCGCCGCAATCGCAGCCGCCTGTTCGTGATGAGTGAAGACCTTGTGCAACCCCTTCGCACGCCCGAAAGCGTCGTTCAGGTGCATCGCCCCGCCGCCGGTCAGCATGAACATATCGCTGATGTCATGCTCGACCAGCAGCCGGGCGATCAGGTCCGCTACGCGGATCTTGGACATTGCACTCAAGCCGTTACCAGACCGGCGCTCTTCTTTTGCCGCGCTTCCATCATCTCGATGCGCGTCAGGTCTTCCGCGGCAATCGCGCCATAATAGTCGCGCTTGTTCTTGAGCCACAGCAGTTCGAACTCGATCGCGAGTTCCATGCCGGCCGCAGCCTTGTCGCCGTCGAGCACGGCCGCATCGAAAATGACCTTACGCGTCTCGAAACGGTCGAGGCGCGCCTTGCGGACGCGGCGCAGCGGTTCGATCGATTCGGGGCTGACACCGCCGCCGACGACCAGTTCCAGATTTCTGTCGCGAGCGATTTCCGCAACCTTGACGACATAATCGATCATCTCGTCCGAATTCACGAAGTCGCGGGTCTTGCCCATCGATCCGGCGAAATCGACGCGGCCGAACACGAAGCCGGCCTTGCCCGCCTGCGCCACCTTGCCCAGCTCATCGATATGATCGAAGGTCAGGCGGGTTTCGACGTTGAACAGGAAGCTGATGTCCTCGCGCTCTTCGGCCGAGAACACCTTGTCCTTGCCCGCCACATATTTCGACAGCGCATAGGGCGTTTCGACCATCGGCGCGATGACATAGTCGACGCCGAACTGACGGCATTCGATCAGATCGCGAATGGCTTCGCAGCCACCGATCTTCAGACCGACCTTGACGCCAGCGCGGCGGGCGATTTCGAGCAGGCGCAACAGTTCATCGGTGCGGGTTCCCTCCGCCTCGAACTCTGCCTTGACAGCGAGAATGCCAAATTCGGCCTTTCCCTTTTCAAGAAGCGACTGCATCCGCTTTTCGATATTGTTCACTGTAATCTCCTATGTCCGCAGACGCCTTATTTGACGCGATTTTTAGCTCTTGCGGCTTGAATCCACAAAACTCTTTATGACTTCGAAAGTGTAAGTCAAATGATCCTCGGTCAGCCCCGGAAAGAGGCCGATCCAGAAAGTATTCGTCGTAACCAGATCCGCATTGGCCAAGTCTCCCACAACCCGGATGTCGCGCCCCTTCATATAAGGCTGACGGAGCAGATTTCCCCCGAAAAGCAGCCTAGTCCCGATCTTCATGTCGTTCAGATGCTTGACCAGATCATCGCGCTCGAACGGAGCGTCCGGACGAACGGTGATCGGATAGCCGAACCAGGAAGGATCGCTTTTTGGCGTCGCCTGTGGCAAAATAAACACATCTTCGAGTGCGGTCAGCATTTCGGTCAGCAGCGTGAAGTTCCGGCGCCGGGCGACGATGAAATCGTCGAGATGCCCAAGCTGCGCGAGACCGACCGCCGCCTGCATGTCAGTGATCTTCAGATTATATCCGACATGCGTGTAGGTATATTTATGATCGTAACCGGGGGGCAGCGTACCGAGCTTGCGCGCAAAGCGCTTGCCGCACGTATTGTCCTGGCCCGGCGCGCACCAGCAGTCGCGGCCCCAGTCGCGCATCGACTCGATCACCCGCTTCAGGCGCGGCTTGTCGGTGAACACCGCCCCGCCCTCGCCCATGGTGATATGGTGCGCGGGATAGAAGCTCAGCGTGCCGATATGGCCGAAGGTGCCGACACCCTTGCCGTCATAGGTCGCGCCAAGCGCGTCGCAGCAATCCTCGATCACCCAGAGATTATATTTCTCCGCGACGCGCATCACTTCGCCAAGGTCGAAGGGATTGCCCAGCGTGTGCGCGACCATGATCGCGCGCGTCCGGTCGGACACCGCCGCTTCGATCATGTCGGGCTTGATGTTGTAGGTCGGGATGTCGACGTCGACGAATACGGGCTTCAGCCCATATTGCAGCGACGGATTGACCGTCGTCGGAAATCCGGTCGCGACCGTAATCACTTCGTCACCGGGCTTCAGCGCCTCCGCCCGGAAATAATGCGACGTCAGCGTCGACAGCGCGAGCAAGTTCGCCGACGAGCCCGAATTGGTCGTCAGCGCGTGCGCGACGCCCAGCCGCTGCGCAAGCTTCGCTTCGAAGGCGTCGTTGAAGCGCCCCGTCGTCAGCCAGAAATCCAGCGCGGAATCGACCAGCATCCGCATGTCGCTGTCGTCATGTACCTTGCCCGATACCGGCACCGGGCTTTCGCCGGGCACGAAGGTCCGCGGCCCGTGAAAACGCCGCGCATATTCACCTGACAGATCGAGTATGAGAGATCGGAGCTCCGGTTCCCCACATGAAGTCGGGTCGAAATTCCCCTTTTCGGCCGTCATTATTGTTCCTTTCTCACAAGGATATCCCTGTGTTGGTCGCGATAGTCCGCCAGTTGAGCCAGCGAGACTTGCTGTGGGTCCCTACCCTCGTTCACATCACGGTGCCATTCGACGATCCGCGCCAACGCCGTGTTCAAATCATAAGCCGGCCGCCAGCCGAGTTCGGTCCGAGCCTTGGAACAATCCAGCCGAAGCAGCCGCGCCTCGTGCGGCGCCTCGCCCTGCCAGCGCTCCCAGCCCGGCGCCCCCCAGGCCGTCGTCATCCGGTCCGCAATCCAGCCGACCGGCTGCGTATCGTCGTCCGATGGCCCGAAATTCCAGCCAGAGGCGGCTGCCTCCTCACCGTCCGCCAGCCGCTGCGCAATCACCAGATAACCGCACAGCGCTTCCAGCACATGCTGCCACGGCCGTACCGACGTCGCCGACCGGATCAGCGGCTTGTCGCCGGCGATCATCGCGCGGATAATATCGGGGATCAGCCGGTCTTCGGCCCAGTCGCCACCGCCGATCACATTGCCGGCACGAACCGATGCAAGCAGCGGGCCTTTCTGGAAATAACTGCGGCGATAGGCCGAGACGACCAGTTCGGCCGCGCCCTTGCTGCTGCTGTAGGGATCATAGCCGCCCATCGGGTCATTTTCCCGATAAGGCCAGATCCATTCGCGGTTTTCGTAGCATTTGTCGCTCGTTACGCAGACGATCGCCTTGAGCCCCGCGCTGCGGCGGCACGCATCGAGCACATGCACCGTGCCCTGAACATTGGTCGCATAGGTTTCGACCGGCGTTTCGTAGGATTTGCGCACCAGCGGCTGCGCAGCCAGATGAAAGACGATTTCGGGCGCCGCCTTCTGCATCGCCGCCTCGACCGCGGCGAGATCGCGGATATCGCCCTCGATATGCTCGACCATGCCCTCGACGCGCGCCTGACGGAACAGGCTGACCGCTTCGGCGGGCAACGCAAAACCGGTCACGCGGGCGCCCATTTGCGCCAGCCACATCGCCAGCCAGCTACCCTTGAACCCGGTATGTCCGGTCAGGAAAACCGATCGGCCCTGCCAGAAATCGTCTTTTACCAAAGCTTCCACGGGGCACCCTGCTGCCAAAGCTCTTCCAGATACTGCTTGTCGCGCAGCGTATCCATGGGCTGCCAGAAGCCCTTGTGATGATAGGCGGCGAGTTCGCCCGACGCGGCCAGCGATTCGAGCGGACCGCGCTCCCAGATCGTATCCGGTCCATCCACCAGATCGAGCGTCGACGGGTGCAATATGAAGAATCCGCCATTGATCAGGCCGCCGTCACCGGCGGGCTTTTCGGTAAAGCTGCGGACAAGATTGCCCTCGAAACCGAGTGCGCCAAAACGCCCCGGCGGCGACACCGCAGTGATCGTCGCCTTCTTGCCATGCTCGCGATGGAATGCGAGCTGCGCGGCAACATCGATGTCGGCGACGCCATCGCCATATGTCAGGCAAAAGGGTTCATCGTCGTCGAGGTAGCGCCGCACCGCCTTGACGCGGCCGCCGGTCATCGTTTCCGCGCCGGTTTCGACCAGTGTGATGCGCCACGGCTCGCTCCAATTCTCGTGGACTTCCATCTGGTTGTTCGACAGGTCCAGAGTCACGTCAGCCGTGTGCAAGAAGTAATTCGCGAAATACTCCTTGATCATATAGCCCTTGTAACCAAGGCAGATAACGAAATCGTTCACGCCGGCGGCCGAGTAGATTTTCATGATATGCCAGATGATGGGCATACCGCCGACTTCGACCATCGGCTTGGGGCGGACAGAGGTTTCTTCTCCTAAACGCGTACCAAGGCCTCCGGCCAGTATTACTGCCTTAACCACTCATTGCTCCAAGGTCGGGGGAAAGCGACATGACCAGTAGGGTCTTATTTTTTGCCGCAACGGCCTTTGAGCAGGAGAGGAATTTTGTCAAGACAGCCCGCCGGTTTGTGAAGTCAGAACGGCAGGGAAATCGCTCGTTTCGGCGATCCGCCCCATAAAATTTTAGGCATGACGAATTGGAGGAATGCTGCGCCGCAGCATAAAGAAAGCGATCTAGCGCCCTGCAATCATGCTGTCGAATCCAACGGATACAGGCGTCGATCCGATTCGACTCGCAGAGGCCGCACAGCCTCGCCCGAACCGACCGGACGGGCCCGACATGGGAAAATCTGCGGCAAGGATGCTCCCCACCGCAGAAATCACAAGTGAAATCGATCACCAACTGCCGGCTTTTCAAAGCATCGGATAACTCAGCCCGTAATAGCCATAGACGGTACGGCCATATTCATCGGTATATTCGGGCGTGTTATCGCGTGCATAGCGCGGCGCACCCGATACCTGGTCCTTGGTCAGATTGACCACATAACCGCCGCGATCGGTGTCATAGCTCAGCATGTCCCACGGCAGCGGATAATGATCGCTGCCCAGTCCGAAGATGCCGCCGAATTCCAGCACCGCATATTGCGCCTTGCCCGACCGCTTTTCGATCATGATGTTGGCGATGGTGCCCAGCTTGTCGTTCTGGGGATTATAGACCGCGGTGCCTTCGACCTTGTCGGACGAAATCAGCGTCGCGGTTTCGTTCCTGTCGAGCGTGTCGGCCATGGTTACTCTCCTCGCATGTCGGAGCGGTCCGTCATGCCGGCCAGAAGGGCCGGCACCGCCGCCCCCTTCCCTACCAACGGAGCGCTGCACGGGGAGTTGCTCGGTTCATCGCAAAGCATAGCCGACCGGCATGGCGCCACGTCGTTCGCTGCCGTCAGCGGCTCCAGCGAGCGAAGATCGCGGTGGGCAGCAGCAATCCGCGCGTCTCCTCGCGGACCGCCAGTTCGCCGCACTCGACGCGGCCCGGCAGATCGGCAAAGAGCTGGGCCAGCAACTCCCCGATGGCGAGCGCCGACATCCGAACCGCATAGACCGTCAGAAACAGGGCCCGGCTGTCGGTGTCGAGCAGCGCGCGGCAATCGGCCAGCAGCGGCGCCAGCCCCTCCTCCAGCTGCCAGCGTTCATTGTTCGGCCCGCGTCCGAACTTCGGGGGATCAAGCAGGATCGCGTCGTAGCGTCGCCCGCGCCGCACCTCGCGCGCCGCGAACTTGCCCGCATCGTCGACGATCCAGCGGATCGGATGTTCTCCCATGCCGGCGAGCACGGCATTCTCGCGTGCCTGTGCGACCGATTTCTTCGACGCATCGACATGCGTCACAGCCGCGCCCGACGCCGCCAGCGCCTGGCTGCCGACTCCGGTATAGCCGAACAGGTTCAGAAAGGCCGGATCGGCCTTGTCCGCAAGCTGGACGCGCAGCCAGTCCCACACGGGCGCCATGTCGGGAAAGAAGCCGAGATGGCGGAACGGCGTGCAGGAGGCGGTGAAGCGCGCCTCGCGCCAGCCGAGCGGCCAACCGTCCGGCGGCACCGGCTTGTTGTAATACCAGCGGCCGCCGCCATCGTCGTCCGACGCAGGAATGAACTCGCCAGCGGCCTCTTCCCACGCGCTTGCGGGCAGGGCCGGCGCCCACATCGCCTGCGGCTCGGGGCGGATGAAGCGATAGGGGCCATAGCGTTCAAGCTTGCGCCCGCCGCCGCTATCGACCAGCCCGTAACCCTCCCACGGTTCGCCGATCAGCGTGACCAGCGGCGCCAGCTCAGCCACGCGCCGCCTCGTCCAATATATGGGCTTTCACCACGTCATAATCGCCGGGAAGCTTGGTATAGCGTTCCTCGCGGTCGAACAGATTGCCGAGCCGCGCGGGCAGCGGGGGCCGCACGCCCGTCGCGCGTTCGACCGCCTCGCGGAACTTGGCCGGATGCGCGGTCGCCAGCGTGACCACGGGAATATCCGCGTCGATGTCCAGCATCCGCGCCGCGGCCAGTCCGACGGCGCTGTGCGGATCGATGATCTGCCCGCCCTTTTCCTGCGCCCAGCGCAGCGCCAGCGTCATGGCGTCGCCGTCGATCCGCGCGCTGGAAAACAGGCCGCGCGCACCGGCCAGCATATCTTCGGGGATGGTCATCGCGCGCCGCGCGTCGAATTCGCCCATCATCCCGGTGATCGCGCCGCCGTCGCGCCCCGCGAGGTCGAACAGCAACCGTTCGAAATTGCTGCTGACCTGAATGTCCATGCTGGGCGTCGCGGTCGCGGTGACGCTGCCGGCGCTGTAATCGCCGCCGGTCAGCGCGCGGTGCAGGATGTCGTTGACGTTCGTCGCGACCACCAGCCGAGCGATCGGCAGCCCCATGCGCGCGGCGACATAGCCCGCGAACACATCGCCGAAATTGCCCGTCGGCACGCTGAAGGCAATGGGTCGGTCAGGCGCGCCCAGCCGCACGGCGGCATAGAAATAATAGACGACCTGCGCCATCAGCCGCGCCCAGTTGATGCTGTTCACCGCCGACAGGGTCAGCGCGCCGCGCGCATCGGCGTCGCCGAACAGCCGCTTCACCATGGCCTGGGCGTCGTCGAAGCTGCCGTCGATCGCGATATTATGCACGTTCGGCGCCAGTACCGTCGTCATCTGGCGGCGCTGGACGTCGCTGACCCGGCCTTCGGGATGCAGCATGAAGATGCGGATATGGTCGCGCCCCGCAACCGCCTCGATCGCCGCCGACCCGGTGTCGCCCGACGTCGCGCCGACGATGGTCAGGTCGGTGTCGCCGCCGGTCAGGAAGGTTTCGAACAATTGCCCCAGCAACTGGAGCGCGACGTCCTTGAACGCCAGCGTCGGCCCATGAAACAGTTCGAGCAGCCAATGGCGATGGTCGAGCTGAACCAGCGGTGTCACCGCGTCATGTTCGAACCGGCCATAGGCCGCGCGGCAGAGGCCGCGAAGAGCGTCCTCGGACAGCACGCCCGCCACGAACGGAGCCATGACCCGCACCGCCGTTTCGACATAGTCGAGGCCCGCCAGCGCGCGAATGTCGTCCGCCGACATGCGCGGCCACCGTGCGGGGACATAAAGCCCGCCGTCGCTGGCAAGGCCGGCTAGCGTGGCGGCGCGAAAGTCGAGGGTCGGCGCAGAGCCGCGTGTGCTGATATAATCCATGGCGGCCCAGCGCCTAGAGCGATTTGCCGGGAAAGGAAATATTGCGCGGACGCCAAATTGCCGAAAAATCGGCGCCGTGCGCGATCAGGGCCGCAAACGGCGGCGGACCGCCAAGAGATAGATGATCGCCGCCGCCGCCGCGAACAGGAACCATTGCCCGGCATAGGCCAGATGATTGTTCGGCGTATCGGCGGCCGACGGAACAGCACTCGGCCGCAGGCCCGCGACCGGCACATCGGCGACCAGCATCGCGCGCGCCGGTGTCGCGCGGCCCGTCGCCCGCTCGATCAGCGTCGGTTGTTCAGGGCCGGGAACGATCGTTCCCGCCACGGTGCCGCCGGTCCATTGCGGCGGCTTGAAATCCTCCGCGATGCCGACATCGACCAGCACCCCCGGCCCTTCGGCCCCGGTCCGGCAGTCGGCGATCATGCGGATGCCCGTCCGCCCCGCCCGGTCGCTGCCCCCGCGAGGGTCCCATTTCACCGGCTCCAGACAGACGACGCTGCTTTTGCGATAGAGCATCGCGTCGGCGACCGGCGGCAGCTTGGGAAAGGCAATCGCATCGACGCGCTTCATATTGCGTTCGTAAAGCGCGATCAGCGCCTCCTTCTCCGCCTTGCGCTGCAACTGCCAGATGCCCAGCGCGATCATGACCGCGACCGCCGCCAGCACCAGGATCGTCGGGATTACCGGCCAGCGCGGGCGGGCGGGCGCGGCATCTTCAGTCATGCGTGCCATCGTCCACGCGCCGCCCTTCGGCTGCCTGACGCTGATGCTCGCTGGCGAGCAGCGCCGCCTTGCCGACGCGCAGGCCATAGACGACCGCGCCGATCGTCAACGGCACCCACAGGATGATGTGCAGCCACAACGGCGGATTGACCGCAAAGTCGAACGTGATCGCCAGAATGATGATCAGTGCCCCGATGATCAGCGTCAGAAAGGCCGCGGGCCCGTCGCCGACATTATAGCGGCTGCGATCCATCCCGCACGACGGGCAGCGGTCGCGAAAGGTCGCGAGACCGTCGAACAGCCCGGACGCCCCGCATTCGGGGCACAGCGCAAAAAGGGCAGCGCGCCAGAGCGGCGGCTGCCCTTTTTTTGGTTCCATATTGCCGGGCAAGTTAGTGCGCGGCGACCGGCGCGCCCCAGCCGCCCCAGACATAGATGATGATGAAGAGGAACAGCCAGACGACGTCGACGAAATGCCAGTACCAGGCGGCCGCTTCGAAACCGAAATGCTGCTTCGGCGTGAAATGACCCTTGTAGGTCCGCACCAGGCAGACGATCAGGAAGATCGTGCCGACCAGCACGTGGAAACCGTGGAAACCCGTGGCCATGTAAAAGGCCGAACTGTAGTTGCTGCCGCCGAACGGCCAGGGCGCGTGGATATATTCATAGGCCTGGATCGTCGAGAAGACGAGGCCGAGGATGATCGTCGCCCACAGGCCCTTTTTCAGCCCTTCGCGGTCGCCGTGGATCAGCGAATGATGCGCCCAGGTGATGGTCGTGCCGGAGCACAGCAGGATCAGCGTGTTGAGCAGCGGCAGCGACCAGGGGTCGATGACGTCGATGCCCTTGGGCGGCCACATGGTGATGGCGTTCGCGCCTTCCTGTCCGAACAGCGAGGTGATCGCGCCGTCGGCATATTCGATCGGCACGGGAAACAGAGAAAAATCGAACCATGCCCAGAACCAGCCGACGAAGAACATCACTTCCGACGCGATGAACAGGATCATGCCATAGCGCAGGTGAAGCTGCACGACCGGCGTATGATCGCCGGCATGGGCTTCCTTGATGACGTCGCCCCACCAGCTGAAAAAGGTCAGGATGACGCCCATGAAACCGAGCCCGAGAACCCATTTGCCGGAGGCGCCGAAATAATCCTCGTGCATGAACATCACGAGCCCGAAGAACATCACCATCGCGGCGACCGAACCGAACATCGGCCAGATGCTGGGATTTACCAGGTGATAATCATGATTCTTGGCACCGGCCATGTCACAGTTCCCGTTTTTGCCCCGGCTTCACGATTCCCCATCGCTTGCCGGTCTCGATTAAGATTCTTTGATCGCGGCCTTAGCTCGCCTTTTTGCCCTCGTCCACAGGGTAGAAGGTATAGCTGAGGGTGATTTCCTGCACGTCGCGCGCGTCGGGATCGTCGAGGATCTTGGGATCGACGAAGAACAGCACCGGCATCCGCATCTGCTGACCCGGTTCCAGACGCTGTTCGGTGAAACAGAAGCACTGGATCTTGGTGAAATATTTGCCCGCCTGTACCGGCGTCACATTGAAGCTGGCGGTGCCGGTGATCGGGCTGCTCGAATGATTTTCGGCGATATAGATCGCCATGTCGCGCGCGCCGATGCTGACGGTGTCGCGCGGATGTTCGGGCCGAAAGCTCCACGGCAGCTTGGGCGACACATTGGCGTCGAAGCGCACCGACATGGTCTGGGTGAGCACCATCGGTTCGGCCGCCGCCGTTCCGGCGTCCACCCGCTGGGTCGTGCCCCCGAAGCCGGTGACGCGGCAGAACAGATTGTAAAGCGGCACCGCGGCGAAGCCCAGGCCGACCATGGCAACCGCGAGCAGCCCCGCCAGGCTGGCCGTCCGGGCATTGGCCGACAGCGCCAGCCTCACTGGAAAACCTGCATCTTGGCGATGGTGATCAGGAAGAACAGCACCGCGAGCCCGCCCAATATCCACGCCATCAAATTGGCGCGGCTGCGCTGGCGGCGGCGATATTCGGCTTCGTCGAACGGCTCCTGCCCTGCCGGATCGGGGATATTGTCGTCGGTCATAGCGGCCACCAATGGTCGGCGACCACCGCGCCGAACAGAATGAAAAGATAGGCGATCGAAAAGGCGAACAGGCGCTTTTCGGGCTGCATCTGATCGTCCTCCCGCGTCGCGCGCGTACCGACTTGCACCGACAGGATCACGAACAGCGCCGACAGGATGACGGCGGTCCAGCCATAGAGCGCGCCGGTGTAGCCAAGCGGCCAGGGCGCGATCGCCGCCGCCGCCATGATCAGGGCATAGACAAGAATCTGGCGCCGCGTCGCCTTTTCGCCGGCGACGACGGGCATCATCGGAATGCCCGCGGCGGCATAGTCGGAGCGCACGAACAGCGCGAGCGCCCAGAAATGCGGCGGCGTCCACAGAAAGATCAGCAGGAACAGCAGCACGGGAAGCGGCGCGATGCCGCCGGTCGCGGCGACCCAGCCGATCAGCGGCGGAAAGGCGCCCGCCGCCCCGCCGATGACGATATTCTGCGGCGTCCGCGGTTTCAGCCACATGGTGTAGACAAAGACGTAGAACAGGATCGATGCCGTCAGCAGCAGCGCCGCCTGCCAGTTCGATGCGAACAGCATCAGGAACACCGAAAAGGCGGCAAGGCCGACCCCGAAATGCAGCGCCGTCTGGCGGTCGAGCCGCCCGGCGGGCAGCGGTCGGCCGGCGGTCCGCTTCATCTTTGCGTCCAGCCCCGCCTCATACCATTGGTTGAGCGCGCCCGATGCCCCCGCTCCCAGCGCGATGGCCAGGATGGAGGAAAAGGCGAGGACCGGATGGACGCTGCCCGGCGCCGCGAGCAGACCGCACAGCGCGGTGAACACGACCAGCGACATGACGCGCGGCTTGGTCAGCGCGAACAGGTCGCGCCAATCCGCGGGAAGCGTCATTTCGCCATGGGTCAGGCTCTGCGCCACTTTGTCCTCCGGCCGGACGGCGACGCCCCCTGCCGCTTGTCAGCAGGGGGCGCGGCGCGTCAGGCGATACGCGGCAGGTCGTTGAACTGGTGATACGGCGGCGGGCTGGACAATGTCCATTCCAGCGTCGTCGCACCCTCGCCCCACGGATTGTCGGCGGCTTTCTTGCCCGCGACCAGCGACCAGGCGATGTTCACGAAGAAGATCAGCACGCCCACGCCCATGATGACATAGCCATAGGACGAGATCAGGTGCCAGAAAGCAAAGGCGTCGGCATAGTCCGGATAACGGCGCGGCATGCCCTGCTGGCCCAGGAAATGCTGGGGGAAGAACAGGACGTTCACGCCGATGAAAAAGATCCAGAAATGGAGCTGGCCCAGCACTTCGCTGTACATCCGGCCCGACATTTTTGGGAACCAGTAGTAGAAGCCGGCGAAGAGCGAGAAGACCGCGCCCAGCGACAGCACATAGTGGAAGTGCGCGACGACGTAATAGGTGTCGTGCAGATTCTGGTCGACGCCGCCGTTCGCCAGCACGACGCCGGTGACGCCGCCCACGGTGAACATGAAGATGAAGCCCAGCGACCATACCATCGGGGTCTTGAAGCTCATCGAACCGCCCCACATGGTCGCGATCCAGCTGAAGATCTTGATCCCCGTCGGAACGGCGATGACCATCGTCGCGGCGGTGAAATACATCTTGAGGTTCACACTCATCCCGACCGTGAACATGTGGTGCGCCCACACGATGAAGCCGACGACGCCGATCGCGACCATGGCATAGGCCATGCCAAGATAGCCAAACACCGGCTTGCGGCTGAAGGTCGAGATGATCTGGCTGACGATGCCGAAGCCCGGCAGGATCATGATATACACTTCGGGGTGACCGAAGAACCAGAACAGATGCTGGTAAAGCACCGGATCGCCGCCGCCCGTTGCATCATAGAAGGTCGTGCCGAAGTTGCGGTCGGTCAGCAGCATGGTGATCGCGGCGGCCAGAACCGGCAGCGCGAGCAGCAGCAGGAAAGCCGTTACCAGCACCGACCACACGAACAGCGGCATCTTGTGCAGGGTCATGCCCGGCGCGCGCATGTTGAAGATGGTGGTGATGAAGTTGATCGCCCCCAGGATCGACGCCGCGCCCGCCAGGTGGAGCGAGAAGATCGCCATGTCGACCGCGGGCCCGGCCGAGCCGGTGGTCGACAGCGGCGCATAGACCGTCCAGCCGGTGCCGGCGCCCAGACCGCTGCCCCCCGGCACGAACATCGAACCGACGAGCAGGACGAACGCCACCGACGTCAGCCAGAAGGAAACGTTGTTCATGCGCGGGAAGGCCATGTCGGGCGCGCCGATCATCAGCGGCACGAACCAGTTGCCGAAGCCGCCGATCATCGCGGGCATGACCATGAAG
Source organism: Sphingopyxis macrogoltabida (assembly GCA_003241685.1). GTDB lineage: Bacteria > Pseudomonadota > Alphaproteobacteria > Sphingomonadales > Sphingomonadaceae > Sphingopyxis > Sphingopyxis macrogoltabida_A. Next base: position 29,054 of record QFPJ01000017.1, on the reverse strand, counting down.
AACACCATGATCAGGCCGTGCGCCGTGATCATCACGTTCCAGAAATGCTTGCCCTGCACCTCTCCGGCGGCAGGATCGAAGAATTGCGCCCATCCGGTCAGATACTGAATGCCCGGATGCGCGAGTTCGAGCCGCATCATGCCCGACAGCACGCCGCCCACGATCCCCGCGATGATCGCGAAGATCAGGTAGAGCGTGCCGATGTCCTTGTGGTTCGTTGACATGAACCAGCGGACGAAAAAGCCCGGCGTGTCATGGTCGTCATGCGCGTGATCATGGCCGTGGCCGTGCGCGGGTGCAGTCGCTGCGATATCGGTCATCTGTCGGACCCCTTATTAATTCTTGGCGGCCGCTGCGGCGGCGGGAGCCTCCGCGGGCGCGGCGTCTGCGGTCGCATCGGCGGCCGTCTCGGTGGCGGGCGCCGCAGCCGGCGTCGCGGCGGCGGGCGGGACGGCGGCGGGCGTGGCGGCCGCGGCGGGCGGTTCGCCCGCCGGGTTGCCGCCCTTCGAGCGCACCCATGCTTCCCAGCGATCGACCGGCAGCACTTCGACCGCGATCGGCATGAAGCCATGGTCGACGCCGCACAGTTCCGAACATTGCCCGTAATAGACGCCCACCTTGTTGGCGGTGAAGGTCACTTCGTTGGCGCGGCCGGGAACGGCGTCCATCTTGGTCCAGAAAGCGGGAACCGAAAAGCTGTGGATCACGTCGGCGCCGGTGACGATCAGCTTCACCTGACGCCCGACGGGAACGACCATGCGGTTATCGACGGCCAACTGATGCGGCTCGCCCGCCGCGTCGGCCTGTTCCTTGGTCAGCATCTTCGACACATATTCGCCGATGCCCTGGTCGGGATAGGCATAGCCCCAATACCACTGGTATCCAGTGACCTTGATGGTCAGCGCGTCGGCCTTCGGCGGTTCATATTGCGCCGCGAGCAGGCGGATCGACGGCACCGCGACGACAGCGAGGATCAGCACGGGGATCGCCGTCCAGATAATCTCGATGAAAGTGTTGTGCGTCGTCTTCGACGGCACCGGGTTGGCCTTGGCGCGGTAGCGCACGATCACCCACAGCAGCAGGCCGAGCACCAGAAGCGAGGTGGCGAAGATAATCGGCAGCAGGATGACATGGTTGAACCAATAGGCCTGTTCGCCGATCGGGCTGACCTGCGGCTGAAAATCCACCCCGGCATCGACCGGCTGGCCGATGCCCGGCGTCGGCTTCATCGGCACATAGGTCGCATCGCCCGCGGGCGCGGCGGCTTCGCTGGCCGTCGCCGTCACCGGCGCCTCGGCCGTCGGCGCGACCGGAACCGGATTCGCCGGAGCGGTCGCGGCCGGCGCTTCGGCGGGTGCCGCCGCCGGGGCCTGCGCGAAGCTGGCGCCCGTCGCGCCGAGCGACAAGGCTGCCGCCATTAGCACCTTGATTACAGGGGTTTTCAAGCTCTTCATAAGGATAGTGCCGCCCGTTGCCTGTTGTTCTTATAAGGTTTCATCCGCATCCTTCCCCACCGCCGGGCATAGGCCCGGGCAGCCATCGGACGGGCTGAATCTCGCGGGCGCTATAACCCCGCTTGCCGCTTGCCTCAAGCATCTCTAACACTATTTTGCGGCTGGCAAATTCCCGCCGGCGAAACCGGGCGCTTCCTGCGCCCGCCCTGATGGACAAAAGACCGACATTTTCCATGACAGACGATGATATCCTGGCCGAGTTCCGCGCCGCGGACGCCTTGCTGCAGGGACATTTCCTGCTCTCCTCCGGCCGCCACAGCGAATATTATCTTCAGTGCGCGCGCGTGCTGATGGACACCGATCGCGCGGGACGGCTCGCCGTTGCGCTCGCGACCCGGATTCCGCGCGAACTGCGCCAAGCGATCGATCTGGTCGTCTCGCCCGCGATGGGCGGCGTGATCATCGGCCATGAAATGGGCCGCGCGCTCGGCAAGCCCGCGATCTTCGTCGAGCGCCCCACCGGCACCTTCGAACTGCGACGCGGCTTTTCGATCGCGCCCGGCGCGAAGATATTGATGGTGGAGGACGTCGTCACGACCGGCCTGTCGTCGCGCGAAGCCATGGAAGCGGTGCGCGCCGAAGGCGGCGACGTGATCGCGGAGGCGGCGCTGGTCGACCGCTCGGGCGGCCATGTCGATCTGGGCGTGCCCTTCTTCCCGCTCGTGGCGATCAATTTTCCGACCTATGCGCCGGACGACCTGCCGCCCGAACTGTCCGGCACCCAGGCGGTGAAACCGGGTAGCCGGAGCGCGGCGGCTTGACCATGCGCGCTCGCCTGCGCCTCGGCGTCAATATCGATCATGTCGCGACGATCCGCAACGCGCGCGGCGGCGATCATCCCGATCCGGTGCGCGCGGCGGAAATCGTCGCGGCGGTTGGCGGCGACGGCATCACGGCGCATCTGCGCGAGGACCGGCGCCATATCCGCGACGCCGACCTCGCGCGGATTCAGGCTGCGACCGACCTGCCGCTGAACCTGGAGATGGCAGCGACCGACGAGATGGTCGACATCGCGCTGCGCCACGCGCCGCACGCCGCCTGCATCGTCCCCGAAAAGCGCGAGGAGCGCACGACCGAGGGCGGGCTGGACGCGGCGGGTCAGCATAATCAGCTCGCCCCGATCGTCGCGCGGCTGAACGATGCGGGCATCCGCGTCAGCCTGTTCATCGAGCCCGACGCGCGCCAGATCGAAGCGGCGATGCGTCTAAAAGTCCCCGTCGTCGAATTTCACACCGGCCGCTATGCCCATGTCGAGGGCGAAGAGCGCGCCGCTGAACTCCGCCGCATCGCCGACGCGGCGGCGCTGGCGTGGAAGAACGGCATCGAACCGCACGCCGGCCACGGCCTGACCTATGACAATGTCGTGCCCGTCGCGGCGATCCCGCAACTCGCCGAACTGAATATCGGCCATTATCTGATCGGCGAAGCGATCTTCACCGGCCTCGACACCGCGGTGCGCCGGATGCGCGACCTGATGGACGAGGCACGGGGATGACCGGAGGATCGCGTTGATCATCGGCCTCGGTTCCGACCTCTGCAATATCGAGCGGATTCAGGCTTCGCTCGACCGTTTCGGTGAACGTTTCGAAAACCGCGTCTTTACCGACGTCGAACGCGCCAAGGCGGCGCGGCGGCCGTTCACCCGCGCCGGAACCTATGCCAAGCGGTTCGCCGCAAAAGAGGCTTTTTCCAAGGCTGTCGGCACCGGCTTCAAACGCGGCGTGTTCATGAAGGACATTGGCGTCGTCAATGCCCCTTCGGGCGCGCCGACGCTGGCGCTGACCGGCGGCGCCGCCGAACGGCTGGCGGCGATGATCCCGGCGGGGCATAGCGCGCATATCCACCTGACGCTGACCGACGACCATCCCTGGGCGCAGGCCTTCGTCATCATCGAAGCGATCAAGGACCGATAATGGCGAAGGATAAAGGCCGCGACGAAGGCGGCTGGGGCAAGCTGATCCGCGACATCATCGTCATCCTGCTGCTGGTGCTGGGCATCCACAGCTGCGTCGCCAAGCCCTTTTACATTCCCTCCGATTCGATGATGCCGGTGTTGCGCAACGGCGACCGGCTGATCGTCAGCAAATATCCCTATGGCTGGTCCTATGCCTCGGTCAGCTTTCACCTGGCGCCGAAGATGGCGGGCCGCCTGTTCGCGCGATTGCCGCAGCGCGGCGACATCGTCGTACTCGAACATCCCGCGACGCGCATCGACTATATCAAGCGGGTGATCGGCCTGCCCGGCGACACCATCGAACTGCGCGGCGGCGCGCTGGTCATCAACGGCCGGGCGGTGAAGCGCGCCGTGCAGCCGATGCTGGCCGTTCCCGTCGACGCCAACCTGCCCGGCCCCGACAGCAGCCTAGGCCGCTTCATCGAACGCGGCGCGGATGGGCGCACGGTGCTGGAGGTGCCGATCGTGCGCGAAACTCTGCCCGGCGGCGCGACCTTCGACACGATCGACATGGGTCCGGGCTATGCCACCGACGATTACGGGCCGGTGACGGTGCCGGCGGGACATCTGTTCCTGATGGGCGACAATCGCGACGGCAGCGCCGACAGCCGGGTGTCCATGGACCGCAAGGGACTCGGCGGCCCCGTCCCCTTCGATGCGATCGCGGGCCGGGCCGAGATCATCAGCTTTTCCACCGACGGCACCGCCACATGGTATAATCCGCTCAGCTGGCTGCGCGCACTTCGCTCCGGGCGCGCCGGAACCAATTTACGCCCTGAACGTCAAGGCGATGCGACCGGAGAATAGCACGGACAATAAGGGGCGGAATCGAGGCATGGCCGACAGCAAGCAACACGCCGAAGCGCCCGGCCCCACAGATATCCGCAACCAGCTCGTCCGATCCGAATTGCTCCGCGCCGGCGTCTGGCTTGGCTTGGCGCTGTTGATCGGCCTGTGCATCGTCCTGATCCAGCCGATCATGCTGATCATCGCGGGCATCGTGGTGGCCGCGATCCTCGACGGCGGCGCGCGCCTGATCGGCCGGGTTCTGCCGATCGCGCGGGGCTGGCGCTTGCTGATCGTCTGCCTCTCGCTCGTCGCCTTTCTCGCGTGGACGGTGTCGTTCGCGGGGTCGCAGATCGCCGATCAGGCCGCGACGCTGCAAACCGTCGTGATGGGCCAGGTCGAACGCATCGCCGATTGGGCCAGCGACCATGGCATGGGCAATTACCAGATCGACGCCAAGACGATCGCCGACAATCTGGCCGGCACCGTCGGGCGCGTCACCGCTGCGGTCGGATCGGTCGTCGGGGCGCTGACCAGCGTCGTGATGATCGTCGTTCTCGGCATCTTCATCGCGATCGACCCGCGCCTTTATGAACGCGGCGTCGCCTGGATGCTGCCGATGAAAAGCCGCGAGAATTTCTACATCACCACCGCGCGCATGGGCTTTACCCTGCGCCGCCTGATGGCGGGCCGGCTGCTCGGCATGGTGGTCGAAGGGATCGGGACATGGCTCGCCTGCCTGGCCGTCGGCATCCCGATGGCCGCGCTGATGGGGCTGCTGACCGGCCTGCTTGCCTTCATCCCGAACATCGGCGCGATCGTGTCCGGCGTATTGCTGGTTCTGGTCGGCTTTTCTGCGGGCACCGACACCGGCCTGTGGGCGATCGCCATCTATTTCATCGTCCAGACGGTCGACGGCTATGTCATCGTGCCGATGGTCGCGAAGCAGACCGTCGACCTGGCCCCCGCGCTCGTCCTGGGCGCCCAGATACTGCTCGGCACGCTGCTCGGCCTTCTCGGCCTGTTCCTGGCCGATCCGATCGTCGCGATGATCAAGGTCGCGCTGGAACGCGAGGCCGAACGCAATGCGGACAAGGTCCCGGCAAAGGCGAAAAGCGGATAAGGAAAAGGCCGCCCCCGCACGGCGCGGGAGCGGCCTTCATCTTTTCAACGCGGCTGGTCCGTTCAGGGCTGCGGCGCCGGTGCTGGCGCGCCAGGAGCGCCGGGCTGCCCACCGGGTGCACCCTGCATCATCTGTTGCTGCTGCTGCATCATCTGCTGCATCGCGCGCACTTCGGCTTCGGTGCGGAAATCGAGCAGTTCGACGTCGAAGTGCAGCGTGCTGCCCGCGGGGATCGGACCGACGGCGCGATCGCCATAGCCGAGCGCGGGCGGGATGCTGATCTTGTACTTGCCGCCCTTCTGCATCCGCGTCAGCGCATCGGAAAAGCCCGGGACGACCTGCGACACCTGCATCGGCGCCTGTTCATTGGCGTCGAAGACGGTGCCGTCATCCAGCTTGCCTTCATATTTCACCAGCACGACATCGGCTTTGGTCGGGCTGGGGCCGATGCCCGCCTTGACCGTTTCGAACCCGATGCTCGGTGTCTGCTGCATCGCAAATGCGGCGCCCGCGGCGAGCAGGATCGCCAGACCGACCCACATCAGCCACAGGCCGCCCTTGCTCACCGGGCGCAATGGAACCGTCGTCACACTCATCGATGCTGTCCTTCCCCTGCCCCCGTTTCGGGAGGCGAATGTCGCGCACGCCTATAGTCGGAGCGGCGCGGCACGGTCCAGAGGCAATTATCTTCGAACGACAGTGCTGATGTAGGCTTTGGGGCGATGAGTGGACGTTCGCCTCCCCTCCCGCTTGCGGGAGGGGATGTCAGCTTCCGCAACCGGCCATTTTCGGACTCCCCTGCCCGTTCGTGTCGAGCGAAGTCGAGACACCCATCGATGTAACGCCCAGCCCGACGGGCATCTCGATTTCTGCCGAAGGCCGAAGTCTATCCTGAGCACCTGCCAAGGCAGTCGAAGGGCTCGATGCGAATGGAATAGGAGGGGCTGCTTTGCGGCCATTCCAGCCCTACGTCATCCCGGATCACGTCCGGGGTGACGATGTTGTACATGTCGCGCTCCGCTCGCCACCCACCGTCCGTCACCCCATTTCCTCGCAAACGAAAAAGGGCGCCGCGTTGCCGCGGCGCCCTTTTCACGAATCAGGATCCCAGTCGGGAAACGGTCTTACTTGATACCGTCGCGCTCCATCCGCTTGCGCTCCATCTTGCGGGCGCGGCGGACGGCGGCGGCGCGTTCGCGCGCGCGCTTTTCGCTCGGCTTCTCGTAATGACGGCGCAGCTTCATTTCGCGATACACGCCCTCCCGCTGCAGCTTCTTCTTGAGCGCGCGGAGGGCCTGGTCGACATTATTGTCGCGAACGATGATCTGCATACGCCGTGTCGTCTCCTGTTCGTCAAAACGATTTGCGCCGCCGGATAGAGCCGGCCCGCCGTAAATCGCCGAAATTCGGGCAATAAAAAGAGCGCCGCGAATGCGCGACGTTCCGATGACCGGTCAACTAAAGGGATTCGCGCCGAATTGCAAGCCCAAAGGCGGCGGGCCGCACCGCCGACACCGCGTGTTCCCCCAAGCTGACCGGGATTGTGCCCGCCCACCCGCCTGTGGCATAGGTAGCGGTAAGAAACCGATACCGAAGGGACAGAGGCCATGGCAACCCAGCTCAAGCGCAACAGCAAATATAGCGAAGCCGAATGGACGGCGCGGCAGGAACTGGCCGCCTGTTACCGCATATTCGCGATGATGGGCTGGGACGAGATGATCTTCAACCATATCACGGTGAAGGTGCCCGACGAGGACGGCAGCTATCTGATCAACCCCTACGGCATGCATTTCAGCGAAGTGACCGCCTCCACCCTGATCAAGATCGACATCGACGGGAACAAGGTCGACGCCGACAATCCGTGGCACGTCAACAAGGCGGGCTTCGTCCAGCACAGCCTGTTCCACCGCGAACTCGACGACGCGCATGCGATCATCCATACGCACACGACCGCGACCATGGCCGTCTGTTCGGCCGAGGGCGGTCTGCAACCGACGAATTTCTATGCCTGCAATTTCATCGGCCAGCTCGCCTACCATGATTTCGAGGGCGTCACGGTGCGCGAGGAAGAGGGCGTCCGCCTGCTCGAAAATCTGGACAACAAGCGCGTTCTGATGCTGAAGAATCACGGCCCGGTCGTAATGGGTAAGACGCTGCCCGAGGCGTTCATCAAATATTGGGTGCTGCAGCGCGCCTGCGAAATTCAGCTTGCGACGATGAGCATGGGCAAGCCGATACTCGTCCCCGACGATGTCATCGCGGTGCACCAGCGCGATCTGTACATGACGCAGATTCCCGGCGGCGCGGGCCGCGCCGAATTCGACGCGATGGTGCGCAAGATCGACCGGATCGACACGAGTTGGCGTGACTAATCGCGCCGGGCCGCTATCAGGGGCCCTATGACGCGATTCTCGGTCAACGACCGCCCGGTCGAATATCGCATGGACCCCGAAACGCCCCTGCTCTGGGCGCTGCGTGACGCGTCCAACCTGACCGGAACCAAATATGGCTGCGGCACCGGCGACTGCGGCGCCTGCACCGTCGATATCGATGGCGAGGCGATTCGCAGTTGCCTCGTCACCATTGCCGAGTGCGAGGGCCGTTTCGTGACCACGATCGAGGGGCTGGCGCGCGACCGCAGCCATCCGGTGCAGCAGGCATGGGTCGCAGACCAGGTGCCGCAATGCGGCTTCTGCCAGTCGGGCATGATCATGGCCGCCGCCGCCCTGCTGCGGGCCAACAGCAACCCGAGCGACGCCGAAATCGACGCGGCGATCACCAATATCTGCCGCTGCGGCACCTATCCGCGCATTCGCGGCGCGATCCGCCGCGCGGGCCGCGTCCTGCGCGGCGAGGAAAGGATCGCCGCCGCGCCGCCGCCCGGTATCCGGCCGGAAGATGCCGCGCGCGCCGTCCCCGCGCTGCGTCCGAAAAGCTGAACCTCAGCCAACGGGCCGGTTCAGGCGCCGATCATATCGCCTCCTTTACCTTTGATTCATCTTCCCGGCGGTGTGCCTGCCGCTTATCGGGACTTGTGTTCGGAGACTTGGCGAAATGAAGAAGATGTTCGGAGGGTTGCTGATCGCCGCGACGATCCTGACCCCCATCGCGCCCGCCGCCGCCCAGGCGACCGGGGAGCGAACGCAGATCGCGCAGCGTGGCGATCGCGGCGACCGCGCGCCCCGTGGCCCCGAAGTCCGACGCGGCAACTGGAGCGGCGACCGCGGTGCCCAGCGTCAGCAGCGCAGCGAGGCTCGCCAGCAGCAATGGCAGCAACGCGGCAACGATCAGCAGCGCAATGCCCAGCGTCAGCAATGGCAACAGCAGCGCGACGCGCAGCGTCAGCAGGCGCAGCAGCAGCAGCGCGGCACCTACGACCGCAACCGCGACGGCCGCACCGATCGCCGGTGGGACCGGAACCGCAACGGTCAGGTCGACCGGCAGTGGGACCGCAACAACAATGGCGTCGTCGACCGGCGCTACGATCGCAATCGCAACGGCAATCTCGACCGCCGCTGGGATCGCAACAATGACAATCGCGTCGATCGCCGCTACGACCGCAACCGCAACGGCTATGTCGACCGCCGCTATCGCGACGGACGGCCCGGCAACAACTGGAATCGCGACTGGCGCAGCGATCGCCGGTACGACTGGCGCAGCTACCGCCATTCGAACCGCAACTATTATCGCATGCCGCGCTATTACAATCCCTATCGCGGCCGCAGCTATACGCGCTTCAGTATCGGCTTCACGCTGGGGTCGCTCTTCTATGGCCAGCGGTACTGGATCAACGATCCCGGCTATTATCGCCTGCCGCCCGCCTACGGCAATTACCGCTGGGTCCGCTATTATGACGACGCCTTGCTGGTCGATGTCTATTCGGGCCAGGTCGTTGACGTGATCCACGATTTCTTCTGGTAAGTTTCCTTTCGGTTACCGGAAGATGCGCGAAGGGCCGGTGGCGACACCGGCCCTTCCTTTATCCGCTTGCCCTCCCCCGCGCGGCGCGTCACCATGGCGCAAAGTCAGGGGAAAGATCATGCGAAAATTCGGTTTGTTGGCCGCCGCCGCGGCATCGTGCGTCGTACCGTCCATCGCGGCCGATGCGAAGACAGTCGTCATCTATGCCGGGCGCATCATCACCGACGCGGAAAAGCCGGTTCAGGGTCCGGCGACGGTCATCGTCACCGACGACCGGATCACCGCGATCACCGCCGGCCGCGCCGAAGCGCCGCAGGATGCCGAGGTCGTCGATCTGGGCGAAAAGACCCTGCTCCCCGGCCTCATCGATCTGCATGTTCACCTGACCGGCGATCCCGGCGGCGATTTTCGCAACGAAGCCGTCGATCCCGACGAATGGGGCGTCGTCGTCGGCGTCAAAAATGCCGCCATTACCCTGCGCGCCGGCTTTACCACCGTGCGCGAGGCGGGATCGGCGCAATATACGGCCTTTTCGCTCCGCCGGGGAACCGCCAGCGGCATCATCGAGGGGCCCCGCATCGTCGCCGCGGGTCCGGCGCTGTCGATCGTCGGCGGGCATGGCGACGTCACGGGCTTTCGCGAAGACATCCATGACACCCTCGCCACCGGCTACACCTGTACCGGCGCGACCGAATGCGCGGAGAAGGTCCGCAAGGCGTCTCGCGCGGGCGCCGACGTCATCAAAATCACCGCGACCGGGGGCGTGCTGTCGCAACAGGGCCGCGGGCTCGACGGACACTTCACCTCGCCCGAGCTTCAGAGCATTGCCGACACCGCCCATTCGCTGGGCCTGAAAGTCATGGCGCACGCCCATGGCGCCCGAGGAATCGAGGCCGCCGCCGCCGCCGGCATCGACACCATCGACCATGGCACCTTCGCCGACGACGCCGCGATCCGCGTGATGAAGGCAAAGGGCAGCTATCTGGTCCCGACGCTGATGGCGTTCGAAGGAGTTCGCGAGCGGCTGGGCAAGGGCATCTATACGCCCACCGTCGAAGAAAAGGTCCGCATGACGCTGGGTGAGGTCGGCAAGGCGGTTCAGCGCGCCAAGGCATCGGGCGTCCCGGTCGCGTTCGGCACCGACGCCGGAGTGTTCGACCATGGCCGCAACGCGGGCGAATTCGCCCTGCTCGTCAAGGCGGGACTGACCCCGCGCGAGGCGCTGGCGAGCGCGACCAGCGTCGCCGCAAAGGCGCTGTCGATGGCGGATGAGATCGGCCGGATCGCACCGGGTTTCTCCGCCGACATGATCGCGGTCGACGGCGACCCGTTCAGCGACGTGACCACGCTCGAAAAGGTCGGCTGGGTAATGGTGCGCGGGCGGATCGCCGATTGAGGAAGCCTCAGGCGGCGCGGTCGATCCGCGGGCGCCGGCCGCCGCTGCGGCGTTCCATCTTCGCATTGCCGATGACATCGTCGATGTCGATTGCGGCGGCGAACCGCACGCCGACGCGATTGTCGGCGGCCCAGCGGACCTCGGCGTCCACCGCGAAGTCTGTGCCGAAGGACAGGGTCAGCATTGTGCCCGTCGGTACGTCCCACAATCCTTCGACCAGCGCGCCGCGCGAGGACAGGTTGCGGATGATCCCTTCATAGTCGAACCCGCCGCTGGACACGCGGATCGCGCGGAAAATCCGGCGGCGCGGCTCGCGCGCGCTCTTGAAGCCGTTCGGCTGGGCCCGTCCGCCGCCCGCGCCGACCAGCGCAACGACCTCCTCCGCATCCATCGGGCGGCCATAGATATAACCTTGAACATGGCTGCATCCCAGACGCCGGATCAACGCGAGATCGTCGTGCATCTCGACCCCCTCGGCGGTGGTTTCCATGTCCAGCGCGCTCGCCAGGCCGACGATCGAAGAGATGATCGCCGCGTTCATGCTGTTCTGGTCCGCGGCGCCCAGGACGAAGCTCTGGTCGATCTTGATCTTGTCGAACGGCGCCTTTTTCAAATAGCCGAGCGCGGAATAGCCGGTACCGAAATCGTCGAGGGCCAGTCGCACGCCGGTCCGCTTCAGCTTCTGGAACATCGCCAGCGTTTCGGGGCTTTCGTCGAGGAACACCCCTTCGGTGATTTCCAGCTCGAGCTGGTCGGGACGGATGCCCGCCGCCGACACCGCGCTCAGGATCGTTGCGGGCAGCTTCTCGTTCGCGAACTGCCGCGGCGATACGTTCACCGCGATGCGGTAATCGCCGCCCAGCCGCGCGATCGTCGCGCAGGCGGTGCGGATGATCCATTCGCCGATCGGGATGATCAGGTTCGATTCTTCGGCGATCGGAATGAACTTCGCCGGGCTGACATGCCCCTCCCCTTCGCGGTGCCAGCGGATCAGCGCCTCGAAACCCGTGATCCGTTCGTCGGCGACATCGACGATCGGCTGGTAGAGCAGCTTCAACTCGTCGCGGGCCAGCGCATCGCGCAGCGCGTCCTCGATCGCGCGCCGTTCGCTCGCCTGATTGTGCATCGCATCGGCATAGAAACGGAACACGCCGCGTCCCGCATCCTTGGCGGCATAGAGCGCGAGGTCGGCGTTGCGGACGAGCGCGGAGGCCGGAACGCCCGGCCCCTCCGACACCGCGACGCCGATCGACGAGCCGACGCGCACCTGCTCGCCCTCGATGGCAAACGGCTTGGCCAAGCTCAGGATGATGGCGTTCGCGATGCCGGCGAGCTTTTCGGGCTGCACGATCTGCGGCAGCACGATCTGGAATTCGTCGCCGCCCAGCCGCCCGACCTGCCCCTTGTCGCCGATGATCTGCGTCAACCGCCCCGCCACCTGTTGCAGCAGCTGATCGCCGACCGGATGCCCCATCGTGTCGTTGACCGCCTTGAAACGGTCGAGGTCGAGCAGCAAGAGCGCGCACGGCTGCGGCTGGCCGACATGGGTTTTCAGCGCCCGTTCGAGCAGATCCGTGATGTGCAACCGATTGGCCAGACCCGTCAGCGTGTCATAGCGCGCCAGCTGGTTGATCTCGCGCTCCGACCGTTTCTTTTCGGTCAGGTCGGTGCCGCTGCCGCGGAAGCCCTGGAAATTGCCCAGCGCGCTGCTGATCGGATGCCCCGATATCGACCACCATCGTTCCTCGCCCGCGATCGCGGCCTGAACGGTCAGATCCTTGAACGGCGTGCGCGACGACAGGCTGAACCCCAGCGTCCGTTCCTCGCTCTCGTCGTTGCCGATGCGCCGCCGGATGATGTCGGTGAAGGGGCGTCCGACGATCTCGGTCAGCGGCGCCCCCAATTTGGCCGCGATCGTGGCCGAAACATAGACCAGATTGCCGTGACGATCGGTTTCCCAGAACCAGCCGCGTCCCGCCCGTTCGAAATCGCGCACCAGGTTCAGCGCCCGCTGCTGCTCGCCAACCGCATTGCGGACCGCACGGGTGACGCGGCGCTGGTGCCGGATATCCTCGCGCATCATCACGATCAGCAGGCCGAGGAATCCGACCCCCGTTACCGCGAAAGGCCATGACGCGACGCCGACCGCGCCGCCCAGGGCAACCGCGCCGGCAAAGGTGAAAAAGGCCGGACGGACGCTGGCCACGGCCGAGGCGGCGACCAGGATCGCGCCAAGGCGCATCGCGGCAAAGGCATCGAAATGCGGTCCGCCGTCGGGTGTGGCCAGTGCCGCGAACAGGCCCGCCGACCCCAGGAAACTGCCCCATCCGATCAGCATCAGCACGGCGATCGCCAGCGGGCGCGACGGCATCCGGCGGCGGCGCTGCGGCGATCGGGCGATTTGCCCGAGGATGGTGATCATCACGTCGCAGCTCAATCCGGCCGCCATGACCAGCCATTCGGCCGGACGGGTGAAGAAGCCGGCGACGCCGGGAACGAAGGCGAGAACGAAGAAGGCCAGCGCCCGGCCGATCAGCACATAATGCCATAGCTGCGCCACGCGCAGCAGGCGCGTCACGAACTCCGGCGAATCGAGCAGGGATTCGTCGGTCGAAGCGTCCCGCATCAGCGGCCGCAAGGCTTTGCGTTCACCCCCCAAATTTTCCGCCATTTCCCTTATCTGGATCGCGCTAAACCTCTGTCGCCAAGGGGTTTCCAAATCCTTACCGAACGCTGGCTCAAATCCCCCATTGCTGTGCCAAAACGGAAGGGGTTTGGTTTCGCTTCGCAACTTGTTATAGGAATGCCATGCCTGCCGTTCGCCTGTTCCCGCCCGACCGCTTTTTCGACCGCACCGAATGGATGGCGATTACCCGGCCGTCGTCGTGGCGCGGCATCTGGCTGATCGCTCATGCGTGGATCGTCAGCATCGGCGTCATCGCGCTCGCCGCATGGACGCAAAGCCCGCTCGCGTGGCTATTGGCGGTCATTCTGGTCGGCGGGCGCCAACTCGGGCTCGCGATCCTGATGCACGACGCCGCGCATGGGGCGCTGCATCCCAATCGCCGCATCAACAATTTCCTTGGCCAATGGCTGTCGGGCGCGGCGGTCGGATCCGACCTGATCGCCTATCGCACCTATCATCTTCAGCATCACAAATTCACGCAGCAGCCGGAAGACCCTGACCTGTCGCTGTCGAAACCCTTTCCGACGACGCGCGCCAGCCTGGGGCGCAAAATCCTGCGCGATGTGACGGGACAGACTTTTTTCAAACAGCGCGCGGCGCAATTTACCCTCGCCTTTCGCGGGCTGAAGGCGATGCTGCGCGGCGAAAAGCCAGCAAGCGGCGGCGCGGGGACAAAGGCCGGCACGCCCTTCAACAAGCAATCCGACGACGGCATGACGTCACCGACGGTCGATCTGGCGGGAACGATTGCGGTGACGCGCGCCGTCGGCCGCTTTCTGGTCGTTCAGGCGGTGCTGCTCGCCGCCTCGCTGCTGCTCTATGGGTGGACACCCTATCTGCTGTGGCTGGCGGGTCTGGCGACGACCTTTCAGCTTTATCTGCGTATCCGCAACATCGCCGAACATGCGTGTACGACCACCGGGAGCCAGGACCCGTTCACCCATGCCCGTACCACCCATGCTGGCTGGATCGCGCGGGCGACCGTCGCGCCCTATTGGGTCAATTATCACGCCGAACATCATCTGTTCATGGGCGTGCCCTGCTACCGTCTGCCGCAAGTGCACGCCGCGCTCGGCCGCGCCGGCAAGCATGAAGCGATGACGATCGCGCCCGGCTATCTCGCGGTGATGCGTCAGGTGACGGCGCTGCCCGCCGCCTGATCGCCCGCCGCCAACCTGTCCGCCGCGACCAGCAAACCGTCGGCCAGCCACCGGCCAAGCCATTCGCCGAGCGCCCGCATCGCCGCCGCTTCGCTCAGCCGCGCCAACATGGCGGCGCTGAGCGCGGTGAAGCTGCATCCCGCATCGACCAGCGCCAGCGCCGCAGCCTCATCGTCGGACAGGGTGCGGAACTGCGGCTGCGTTCCCTGCCGCCACACCAACAAGGTTTCGGGAGCGGGCCGCGGCGCCGCGTCCGGTGGCTCCGCCCCCGCGTCGAGCGCGTTCCAGATCGCGGCGACATTATAGCGGACCGGCAGCAACCGTCCCGACGGCACCAGCATCAGCGGCCGTTCGATCCACATATCCCCCATCGCGCCCACCGCCGCGCCGTCCAGTGCCGCCGTATCAGGCGCATCGAACGCATCGCGCAACGCCCAGTCGAGCGCCGCCAATTCGGCCAGTTCGCCATGCTGCGAATATCGGTCGGCCAGAAAAGCGGCGAACTCCGCGCCGTAATAACGCAGGTTGCGCAGCGTCGACGGATGGGCGGCGATGAAGGCATCGGCCAGCCGGCCGAACTGCTCTTCCCCCAGATAGGCGTTCAGCCGCTCATAATGGTCGGCGAGCACGCCCGCCAGGCTGGCCCGGTAATTGTTGCGATAAATGTCCATCCGCCGCGCCGCGCCGACGCGATTGTCGTCGATGATCAGCCGCTCGGCCTCCAGCTCCCCGCGCATGACCCCGGCCAGGAACAGCGCCTGCATATCGCGCAGTCGTTCAGCCACCGACCCGCTCCGTCCGCCGTGCGGCCGCCGACGCCGCCACGCCGCGCGCGCGATCGAGTTCGGCGATCACGTCGGCCAGCGGCGGAATATCGTCGTCGCGCTCGATCATCGTGGCGACGGGTCCGAACATCGCGCAGGCGCGCGCATAAAGATCCCACACCGCGTCGCATACATCATGGTCGTGGGTGTCGATGACATAGGCGCCCATGTCGCTGTGCCCCGCCAGATGGATTTGCTGGATGCGCCCGGCCGGCAGCCCGTTAAGATAATCCGCGGGGTCGAACCCGTGGTTGCGCGCGCTGACATAGATATTGTTGACGTCGAGCAGCAGCAGGCAATCGGCGCGCTCCGCCATGTCGGCCAGGAAATCCCATTCGCTGCGGTCCGACGAACGAAAGGTGACATAGCTCGACGGATTTTCGATCAGGATGCGGCGGCCGAGATAATCCTGAACCCGCGCGATATTGTCGACGACGCAGGCCAGCGCAGGCGCGTCATAGGGCAATGGCAACAGATCGTGGCTGTTGTGCGCGTTGATCCCGGTCCAGCACAGATGGTCGGACACCCATAAAGGCTCGATCCGATCCGCCAGCGCCTTGAGCGCGGCCAGATAGCCTTTGTCGAGCGGTTCGTCCGACCCGATGGACAGCGACACGCCGTGCATGACGACCGGATAATCGGCGCGGATGCGGTCCAGCATCGCGATGGGCCGGCCGCCCGGAACCATGTAGTTTTCGGAAATAATCTCCAGCCAGTCGACCCGCTGGGGTCCGGCCAGGAAATCGGGGTAGTGGACGGGACGCAGCCCCAGGCCGAAACCGGGCGATGCCATGGTCCTGCGATCCGCGTCGGCCATCATCGGCTCCATCCGCGTGGCGAACCCGGCGCGCGCGGGGCGCAGGCCGGGTCCGTCGTTACGCAATCATCCGAACCGGATCAAAGGCCGGCAATCTGCCGGAAGCCGGTCGCGCCGCAGCCGCCCGACGCCTTGCAGCTGCTCGCGTCTTCCTTGGCTTCGGCCGTGCCCTTGCAGCTGTTCGCATCGGCGGGCTTCGCCTCGTCCGCCTTGCCCTTGCAGCTGTTCGCATCGGCCTTGCAGCCCGACGCGCCCTTGCAGCTGTTGGCGTCGGCCTTCTTGTCCTCGGCCTTGCCTTTGCAGCTATTCGCGTCGGCCGGCTTCGCCTCGTCGGTCTTGCCCTTGCAGCTGTTCGCATCGGCCTTGCAGCCCGACGCACCCTTGCAGCTATTGGCTTCGTAATAGCCGCCCGCCGACGACGCATCGGCCGCGACGGCGGCGCTCGACAGCGCGATGGCGGTGGCCGACGCGGCGATCAGCCCGGCCAGTTTGTTGTGTGTCATGATTTTCCCTTCCCTTCGTCGATACAATCCGGTGGGGCGGCGAATCGCCGTCCCCTGCTCTCTTTGCACGACCCCGCGGCACCATGGCATGATCGCGATCACAGGGGCAAGAAAAGGCGCAGCCGCCGCTTTGGGTCAGCTTTCCTGACGAAAACGCGCGCCCGCGCGGTCCTTCACCGTGGTCGCCGGGTCAAAGATCATGCCGTTCATCGCGATATAGACCCCCGGCGGCAGCGTCTGCACCGCCGCGAGCGCGAAGCCGACGTTGAACTCCGCATCGCTGGCGCGCACCGATGCGGGCTGCATCGCGCCGGTCATCACGATCGTCTTGCCCGCGAGATCCGCCAGCACGCGTCCCGTGACCACCATCGTGTCGGTGCCGTGGGTGACGAGGATGCGGCTGGCATCGCTGGCGGCGACCGCGGCACGGATTGTTTCGCGATCGGCATCGTCCAGTTCCAGGCTGTCCTTGCGCATCAGTTGCGTCACGCGGTGCGGGACATGGACATTGTTTTCGCGCAGCATGTCGGGAATTGCCGCGGGACCGATCTGAAACTCCGACAAGGCGTCGAAATAGACCTTGTCGATCGTCCCGCCGGTGGTGAAGATGTCGATCATAGCTTCCCTCCTAAACCCCGTTCGCATCGAGCGAAGTCGAGATGCCTGTCAGTTGCGCACGCCTTCCCGGTGTCTCGACTTCGCTACACGAACGGACTTCGGCGCGGTTATGCCAACGCCTCGGCGATCAGCCGCCGCGTGTTGTCGATGCCGAACAGCGCGATGAAGCTGCCCATGCGCGGCCCCGCGCTCGACCCCAGCAGCGTTTCGTACAGTGCCCGGAACCAATCGCGCAGATTTTCAAAGCCATAGGCTTCGTTCTTGCCGATCTCGTAAACGATGTTCTGAATGTCGTCGGCGGGCGCATCGGCCGGCAATTGCGCCAGCTTCGCATCGAGATCCTGCAAGGCCCGCACTTCGCCGCCCACGGGCTTCCGACGGTTCAGCGTCGGCGCCACATAGTCGCGGTTATACGCCATCGCATTGTCGATCAGCCGGTCGAGCTCGGGATAGGCCTGTGCGTTCGCCCCGTCGACATATTGGCCAAGGTAGCGCCAGATCTGGTCCTTCGACGCATCGGCGCCCATCACCCCGACCAGATTGAGCAGCAGTCCGAACGTCACGGGCAATTCGTCCGCCGGCACGTCCTCGCCGCGCGCGGCATGAACATGATGCACGGGATTGCCCAGCTTCTTGTCGGCTTCCTGCGCGGGATAATGGCCGCGCATCTGCAGATACTCGTCGATCGCCTTGGGCACGACGCCGATGTGAAGCTGCTTCGCCGCCTTGGGTTCGCGATAGGCGAAGAAGGCAAGGCTTTCCTCGCTGCCATAGGACAGCCATTGTTCCATCGACAGGCCGTTGCCCTTGGACTTGGAAATCTTCTCGCCCTTTTCGTCGAGGAACATTTCGTAGATCAGCCCTTCGGGCTTGCGGCCGCCCAGCGCCTTGGCGATCCGGCCCGACTGCACGCCGCTGTCGGTCAGGTCCTTGCCGTACATCTCGTAATCGACGCCCAGCGCGACCCAGCGCATCGCCCAGTCGACCTTCCATTGCAGCTTGGCGCCGCCCGACAGGACGCTGTGGGTAATCGTCTCGCCCTCATCCTCGAACGATACCAGCCCCGCGTCGGCATCGACGACCGTCACCGGCACCTGCAGCACGATGCCCGACTTGGGGCTGACGGGCAGGATCGGCGAATAGGTCGCGGCGCGTTCGGCGCGCAGCGTCGGCAGCATGATGTCCAGGATGTCCTGATTGTGGCGCAGGACATTCTTCAGCGCCGCGTCGAACGCGCCCGACCGATAGCGTTCGGTCGAGCTGACGAATTCATAATCGAAGCCGAAACGATCCAGAAAGTCACGCAGCATCGCATTGTTATGATGCGCGAAACTTTCATACTTTCCGAACGGGTCGGGAATCGCGGTCAGCGGCTTGCCCAGATATTCGCGCAGCATGTCGCCATTCGGGACATTGTCGGGCACCTTGCGCAGCCCGTCCATATCGTCGCTGAACGCGACCAGCCGCGTCGGCGCCGGGGTTCCGTTCGCATCGGCGGTCAGCGTTTCATAGGCGCGGCGGACCATCGTCGTGCGCAGCACTTCGTTGAAGGTGCCGATGTGCGGCAGGCCCGAGGGGCCATAGCCCGTTTCGAACAGCACCGCCTCGCGGCTACCGTCCCTGGCGGTCTTTCCCTCGGGATAGCGTTTGATCAGCTTGCGCGCTTCCTCGAACGGCCAGGCCTTGGACGTTTGCGCGGGTTCGCGCAGCGAAGGATGCAGGTGCAAGTCGGTCATGGCAGCGCCCATAGCGGCAAGCGGGCGCAATCCGAAAGGCAAAAATCGCCGTGCGCCCGCCCCGCCCGGCCGCAATCATCGTTACCGGAAAATTTACCATGCCGCGCTTAGCATCGCCGCCATGACGAACCCGCGCATCCCCAAGGCCCGCAGCCACAAGCGAACGCCCGTTGCCCTCGACGTGACCGTCAACGGCGTGCTCAACTTCATCGACGGCCAGATCACCGACCTGTCCGAAGGCGGCGCGCGGATCGACGGGGCCAGCATGCCGGCGCGGTCGCGCTGCGAAATCCATTATGCGGGCGAAGTCACTTATGCCGTCGTCATGTGGTCCGAATTCGACCGCATGGGCGTACGCTTTCCCTACGAACTGACGCACGGCGCGCTGCACAAGGCGCTGGAAGGCGCCCGCCGGACCATGCGGGCAGAGGCGCTGCCGGCTTTTCCGGGCCAGCGCGCCCCGCTGTTCGGGCGCCGCGGGCTGAGTTGAAGCCGCGGCCGAAATCGGCGTTCATTTGAGGCCCCGCGATTTTGACAGGCCTGAACGGCCCAAAACGGCCGGGAGCCACGTCCCCATCATCGTCATCCCGGACTTGATCCGGGATCCATAGCCGCGCCGAAGTCTTAGATCCCGGACCAAGTCCGGGATGACGAGAGTGGGTGAAGGAAACATCCACGTCTCACCCCAAGTCGCCCCATTCACAAACGGCGACCTTCCCTTTGCGGCGCGAACCGATGCCCTTCCCTTGCCGCGTTCCTCTTTTGTCCCTAGCGTGGGCAGGTGCCGCCCGATCCGCTTTCCCTGCCCGCGATTCACGCCAGCCATGTCGGCATCTGGATCGCCGATGCCGCCGGCCGCGCGCAGCGCGTCGGGCGCGGCGAAGCCATGGCGGCGGTGGCCGCCACGCCGCATGTCCTGCTCGGCGCGACGCTGACCGGCGACCGGCTCGGCTATCCCGAACTGTCCGGGCTCGACCTGCTCGAACTGTTCGCCTTCCTGTTTCCCGCGCGCTTCGCCGTGCCGACCCCGGCGGGCATTGCCGCCGCGCTGGGCCTGCCCGCGCCGGCGAACGAGGCCGATATCGCCGCTTTTCTGCCGCGCGCGGCCGCGGCGATGCTGGCCGCCGCCGACGATGCCGGCTGGCCCGAACGCGAAGGCGCATGGCAGGGCTTGCAGGCGCTGTCGCGGCAACGCTGGTCCTGGGCGCCGTTGCTCCAGCCGCGCCTTGCCGCCCCCGCCGCCGGTCAGGCCGATCGCTGGCTGTTCGCGCGCCTGCCCGAATGGGAGGAGACGCCGCCGCGCCCCCAGCCGCGACAGGTGACGATCGCGGCGGACGATGTCGCGGCGCGGCTCGACCGGCTGACCGGCGACGGCGCCGAGCGGCGGCCGGGGCAACAGGATTATGCCCGCGCCGCGACCGCCATCTTCGCCCCCCGCGAGCGCCGCGACGCGCCGCAGATGCTGGTCGCGGAGGCCGGGACGGGAATCGGCAAGACGCTCGGTTATCTGGCCCCGGCGATGCAGTGGGTCCGCCAGTCGGCGGGCACCGTGTGCATCTCCACCTATACCAAGGCGTTGCAGCGCCAACTCGCGCGCGAGACCGAAAAGCTCTACCCCGACGCCGCGACTCACCGCGAAAAGGTGGTCGTGCGCAAGGGGCGGGAAAATTATCTCTGCCTGCTCAATCTGGAAGATGCGTTGCAGGGCGGCTTTTCGGGCCGCGCCGCGATCCTGGCGCAGCTCGTCGCGCGCTGGGCCGCCTATACGCGCGACGGCGACATGGTCGGCGGCGACCTGCCCGGCTGGCTGCCCGCGCTGTTCCGCCGCAACGGCACCACGGCGCTGACCGACCGGCGCGGCGAGTGCATCTATGCCGGCTGTCCGCATTTCCGCAAATGCTTCATCGAACGTTCGGCCCGCGCGGCGGTGAATGCCGACATCGTCATCGCCAACCATGCGCTGACCATGGTGCAGGCCGCGCGTCCGCGCGAAGACGGCGGCGGGCCCGCGAGCCGGCTGATCTTCGACGAGGGCCATCATCTGTGGGACGCCGCCGACGGCATGTTCGCCGCCGCGCTGACGGGGCAGGAAGCGGTGGAGATTCGCCGCTGGGTGCTGGGACCGGAGGGCAAGTCGCGCGGCCGGCGCCGCGGCCTTGCCGCCCGCCTCGCCGATGTCGCAAGCTATGACGAGGCGGGCGACAAGGCGATTCAGGCCGCGATCCACGCGGCGGGCGACCTGCCCGGCGACGGCTGGCTCGCCCGCATCGCCGAAAATGCGCCGTGGGGCGCGATCGAACGCCTGCTGGTGGCGGTGCGCGGTCAGGTTTACGCACGCGGCGCCGATCCGCGACAGGCGGACAGCGGCTATGGCCTCGAAACCGAACTCGCCGATCCCGATCCCGAACTGGTCACCGCGGCGGCGGCGGCCAGCGACGCGATCGAGGCGCTGCTGCGCCCGCTGATGGCGCTCGGCAAGCGGCTCGACGCGCTGGTCGAGGACCCGCCCGACTGGCTCGACGGACAGGCCAGGGCGCGCGTCGATGGCGCGCGCGGCAGCCTGTCGACCCGGATCGACACGCTCGGCGGCTGGCTGTCGCTGCTCGGCCGCGTCGGCGGGCCAGCCAATCCCGATTTCGTCGACTGGCTGGCGGTCGACCGTTACGACGGGCGCGAGTTCGACCTGGGCCTCCATCGCCACTGGCTGGACCCCGCGCGGCCGGTCGCGGAGGTCGTATACCGCCCCGCGCACGGCGTGCTGGTAACGTCGGCGACGCTGCGCGGCGGCCATGACAGCGGCGGCTGGGCCGATGCCGACATCCGCACCGGCGCGCGGCATGTCGAGGGCAGCGTCGGCCATTTTGCGGTCGCCAGCCCCTTCGACTATGCCCGCCAGTCCGAAGTGCTGATCGTCACCGACATCGCGCGCGGCGACCTGCCCGCGCTGGCCGGCGCCTACAGCCGGCTGATCGAGGCGTCGGGCGGCGGCACGCTCGGCCTGTTCAGCGCCATCCGCCGCCTGCGCATCGTGCATGCCCGCATCGCCGACCGGCTCGCCCGCGCCGGGCTGCCGCTCTATGCCCAGCATGTCGATCCGCTCGACACCGGCACGCTGGTCGACATTTTCCGCGCCGACCCGCATGCCTCGCTGCTGGGCACCGATGCGCTGCGCGACGGCGTCGACGTCCCCGGCGAATCGCTGCGGCTGGTGATCATGGAAGGCGTCCCCTGGCCGCGCCCGACCATCCTGCACGCGGCGCGGCGCGCGGCGCAGGGCGGCGGCGCCTATGACGACGGCGTCATTCGTGCCCGGATCGGCCAGGCCTTTGGCCGATTGATCCGCCGCGCCGACGATTTCGGCCAGTTCGTGATGCTGTCGCCCAGCTTCCCCTCGCGCCTGCTGTCCGCCTTCCCGCCCGGCACGCCGATCCGTCGCCTGCCGCTTGACGAGGCGGTGCACCATGTCGCGCGTGCGAATGTCGAACAGCGAAAAAGCGCATATCCCGCCTTTTCACCGTCATGAGTTTCCGGCACAGAGCGTTCCACTGAGGGGATCGAAGGCAAGTCGGGGAGCGACATTGAAGAGTTTGACCATCCTGCGGCACGCGAAATCGGGCTGGGACGTGCAGGTCGAGCGCGATTTCGACCGGCCGATCAACGCCCGCGGCCGCCGCGGCGCCGAACTGATCGGCCAATATGCGAAGCGGCACGATATGCCCGTCGACCGCATCGTCGCATCGCCCGCGGTGCGCGTGACCGAAACGCTGGACATCTTTCAACCGGCGGCGGGCCTCGATACGATCGAACCGGTCTGGGATCGCCGCATCTACCTTGCGTCGGCCGCCACGTTGATCGACGTGCTGCGCGATACCGGCGGCGATGCCGCCCATCTGCTGATCGCCGGGCACAATCCGGGGCTGGAGGATCTGATCCTGATGCTCGTGCCCGAAACGGCGGGCGACGACATGCGCGAAAAGGTCGAGGAAAAGCTGCCGACATCGGCGCTCGCGCGGCTTGAACTCGATATTGCCGACTGGGGCGACCTCGACGTCAATATGGCGCGTTTCGCCGCCTTCATCCGCCCCCGCGACCTCGACCCCGCCCTGTCGCCCGCGATGGACGACGACTGACGGCGGTGTGCCGGCGGGTTCAGGCCAGCGCGGCAACTAGCCGCTGGCGCAGCGCGATCAGGGCTTCAACCGGAATCGATTGCCCGAGCGCCGCGGGTGCCGTGGGCCCGTCACCGGCCGGCGCCAGCGACTTCGGTTCGAAATCCTTCGGGCCGGACAGTGCCTTGCGCGCACCCTCGACGGTAAAACCCTGCACATGGAGCAGGTCGTGGATGCGTTCGGCCAGCGCGACATCCTCCGCGCGATAATAGCGGCGGCGGCCCGAACGCTGTAGCGGCTTCAACTGGGGAAAGCGCGTTTCCCAATAGCGCAGGACATGCGTCGGCACGCCGATCCGCTCGGCAAGCTCGCCAATCGCCAGCATCGCCCCTGCCGCCTTGCCGTCGCCTGCGCCGTCGTTCGCCCGGTCGTCGGAATTCGCCATGGGCCGAACCCGGATTATTTGCCCGCGACGCGCGCGCGCATCGACTGGCTGGCGCGAAAGGTCATCACCCTTCGCGGCAGGATCGGCACCTCGATGCCGGTTTTCGGATTGCGCCCGATCCGTTCGGCCTTGTCACGCAGGACGAAGGTGCCGAAGCCCGAAATCTTCACATTCTGGCCGTCGGCCAGCGCGTCGGACATGTGCGCGAGGATCGATTCGACGATCTGCGCCGATTCGTTGCGCGACAGGCCGATCTCCTGATTGATCTGCGCCGCGATGTCAGCTCTGGTCAGAGTCCCTGCTGCCATTGTCTTCCCTTCCCCTCCTGAAGCGAACCACGAATGGCCTCTCGACAGCCCCCACCGCCGCGAGTCCATGACGGATATGTAACAAATCGAAATTAATCCGCCAAACTGAAAAGGATGGCCGGAGAAGTTGACGCGACGAGCCTCGCCGCCGCCGCAAAGTCAGACGCGAAGCACCGCCGCACCCCAGGTGAAGCCGCCGCCCATCGCCTCCAAAACCACCAGATCGCCGCGCTTGATGCGCCCGTCACGCACCGCCAGGTCGAGCGCCAGCGGAACCGATGCCGCCGAGGTATTGGCATGCTGATCAACCGTCAGCACGACGCGATCGGGCGCCAGGCCCAGCTTTTTCGCGGTTGCGTCGATGATGCGCTTGTTCGCCTGGTGCGGCACGACCCAGTCGATGTCGTCGGTGGACAGGCCGGTGCCGGCCAGCACTTCGCCCAGGACCGAAGCCAGGTTGGTGACGGCATGGCGGAACACTTCGCGTCCCTGCATACGGACATGACCGACCGTGCCGGTCGTCGACGGGCCGCCGTCGACATAGAGCATGTCCGAATATTGGCCCTCGGCGTGCAAACGGGTCGCCAGAATGCCGCGATCGTCCGCAACATCCTCGGCCGACAGCACCACCGCGCCCGCGCCGTCGCCGAACAGGACGCAGGTCGTGCGGTCCTCCCAGTCGAGGATGCGGCTGAAGGTTTCGCTGCCGATGACCAGCGCATGGTTCGCCGCGCCGGTGCGCAGCATCGAATCGGCGACCGACAGGGCATAGAGGAAGCCCGAGCAGACAGCGGCGACATCGAAGGCGATGCAATCGGGCGCGCCGATCAGCGCCTGCACCTTTGTCGCGCTGGCGGGAAAAGTATTGTCGGGCGTGGCCGTGGCAACGATGATCAGGCCGATGTCGGCAGGCGCCAGCCCGGCGGCCGCCAGCGCTTCCTTTGCGGCAGCCGCGCCGAGCGTGGCGGTCGTTTCGTCGGGTTCGGCGATGTGGCGAAAGCGGATGCCCGTGCGCTCGACGATCCATTCGTCGCTGGTGTCGACGCGGGCCGCCAGCTCGGCATTCGACACGCGCGTGCGCGGCAGGGCGGAGCCGGTTCCGGCCAGAATCGCGCGGCGGGTCATGCCGCCGCACCGCCGCGGAAATTGGCAAGATCCTCGGTCACCTGGCGCGTGATGTCTTTCTCGATCAATTCGGCGCACAGGTGGACGCAGTTGGCGACCCCCTTCGCATCGGCGCTGCCGTGGCTTTTCAGGACGACGCCGTTGAGGCCCAGGAACACCGCGCCGTTATGATTGTTGGGATCGAGGTGATGTCGCAGCAGTTCGGTCGCGGGGCGCGAGATCAGGAAACCGATCTTCGAACGCGTCGACGAGGTGAAGGCCCGGCGCAGCAGGTCGGTGACGAAACGCGCCGTCCCCTCGATCGTCTTGAGCGCGATATTGCCGGAAAAGCCGTCATGGACGATGACATCGACATCGCCGCGCGACAGCTTGTCCCCCTCGATGAAGCCGGTGAATTCCATCGGCAGGCCTTCCACGCCGCGCAGCAGCGCCGCGGCATCGCGAATCTCGTCGGTGCCCTTCAACTCTTCGGTGCCGATGTTGAGCAGCGCGACGCGCGGGCGATCGAGCCCCATGGCGGTGCGCGCATAGGCGGCGCCCATGACCGCGAACTGCACCAGATTGTTGGCGTCGCATTCGGTATTGGCGCCCAGATCGAGCATGACGACGTCATTGTCGCCAAGCGACGGCAGCAGCGCCGCCAGCGCCGGCCGGTCGATCCCCGGCATCGTGCGCAGCGCCAGCTTCGCCATCGCCATCAGCGCGCCGGTGTTGCCGGCCGACACGGCGCCGCCGGCATCGCCGCGCTTCACCGCGTCGATGGCGAGACCCATCGAGGTGCTTTTCGCCTTGCGTAGCGCCTGGCTCGGCTTGTCCTCGCCCGTGACGACGCCATCGGTGTGGATGATGTCCGACGCCGCGCGCAGATTGGGGTGATTTTCCAGCGCGGCCTTGATCCGCACCTCGTCGCCGACGAGCAAAAAGCGCAGGCCGTCGTGCTGATGACGCGCCATCGCCGCGCCGGCGAGCATCACGCGCACACCCACGTCACCGCCCATCGCATCGATTGCGATTCGCGGTGTCAGGGTCATTCCAACGCTCTCCGGCTAGGTCTTAGGCGCCGGCCAGCACTTCGCGGCCGTTATAGTGGCCACAGGCGTTGCAAAGATTGTGCGGACGCTTCAGCTCGCCGCAATTCGGGCATTCCTGAAAGGCTTCGACCTTCAGGCTGTCGTGGCTGCGACGCATGCCGCGCTTCGAGGGCGAGGTTTTTCGCTTGGGGACGGCCATGATTTTTCCTGCATTCTCAAAATGTTTTAACCGAATCGGCGAACCCGGACATATCATGCCCCCACTTGGGGGAACGACTGGCCCGCCCGCCATGCCGAAAATCGCCTGTCGCAAATCGCGGGGACAATCTTCCGCCGGAAGGTGCCTCAACGCCTGATGGTGTCGGGTGCCGGATCGGGCGCGGCTATAGCGTTTTCGCTCGCAAAGGCAAGCCCCGAGAGGCGGCATGTGCCGCACCGCGCTTGCCCTGCCCTTCCGGCAATGCCACATCTCCGCGCGTCGCCGGACCGCCGGCCCATGACAAGAGGGGAACGCATGATGATCATTTTGCCCGTCAGCCTGACCATCGCCGCCGGCGCGGCGCTACTCAACCTGTGGCTCTCGGTCCGTGTCGGGCGGGTCCGGACGAAGGAGAAAATCTTCGTCGGCGACGGGGGCAACGAGCTGGTGACGCGGCGGATGCGCGCGCACAGCAATTATGTCGAGAACACCGCGTTCGTGCTGATCCTGCTCGCGCTCGTCGAACTGGGCCTGGGATCGTCGCTGTGGCTGTGGGCGGCCGGCGCGCTCTACCTCGTCGGGCGCATCCTGCACGCGCTGGGCATGGACGGGATGATGTGGGGCCGGATGGTCGGCACGATCATCACGATGCTGACCCAGCTTGGCCTTGCCATCGTGGCGCTGGCCGCCGTCTACCTGACCCCGGTCAGCTTTTCATCGACCACGATCAGCGAAACCGTCACCGCGCCCGAATAAGCGCGCGCGGGCGGTTCAGCCCATCGCCATGTCGCTGACATAGGGGTTGGTGCGCCGTTCCTGGGCAAAGCTGCTGTGCGGGCCGTGTCCGGGCAGGAAAACGGTGTCGTCGCCCAGCGGCCACAGCTTCTGCGTGATCGAATCGAGCAATTGCTGGTGATTGCCGCGCGGGAAATCGGTGCGTCCGATCGATCCCTGGAACAGCACGTCGCCGACGATCGCCAGCTTCGACGGGCCATGATAAAAGACGACATGCCCCGGCGTGTGGCCGGGACAGTGGATCACGTCGATTTCCAGATTGCCGACCCTCACCCCGTCGCCGTCGACCAGCCAGCGGTCGGGTTCGAACACTTCGCCGACCATGCCGAATCGCGCACCGTCCTCGGCGAATTTCTCGATCCAGAAGCGGTCGTCCTCGTGCGGCCCCTCGATCGGCACGCCCAGGTCCTTCGCCAGAATTCCCGCCTGGCCGCAATGATCCATATGGCCGTGGGTGACCAGGATCTTCTCGACCTCCACCCCCGTCTGCCGCACCGCGTCCTTCAGCTTGTCGAGGTCGCCGCCGGGATCGACGAACGCCGCCTTGTTGGTTTCGGTGCACCACAGCAGGGTGCAATTCTGCTGAAAGGCGGTGACAGGGACGATGGCTGCCTTCAGCGGCGGATTGGGCGCGTTCATGTTCGATAATGTGGGGAAATGCACGGGAATTGGCAAGGGCGCGGCACGCCGGTCAGCGCAGCGTCATCGTGTCGCCTTCGACGTTTACGGCATCGAGACGCGAAAGATAGCTTTGGCCAAGCAGCGATATGCCCATGTCCGCGTCGATCACCGCCGCCTGCACATGGCGCACCTCGATCCCGTCGATCTCGATGCTGGCGAGCGTCACCGGACGCACCGGAATCGCGCCGCCGGCGGTGCGCGCACTCCCCGCGACGGGCAGGCGGTCGACATCGATGCCGATCGCTTCGGCATCGCGGCGCGTCAACGCAACCACCGACGCCCCGCTGTCGACCATCATACGAAGGCCGGTGCCGTTGACGTCCGCGTCGGCGTAGAAATGCGAATCGGCCGCGCGGCCGATCCGAACTTCGCCGGGCGAAGCCGCTGCCGACGACGACCCGTCACTCCCCCGCGCACTCCAACCGCCATCGTCAACGGGCTTGTCGGCGATCGGATCGGGTCGCAACTCGCCCACCGTCCGGCTGGCCATTCCCGCCATGCCGACCGATATTGCCGCGATCACCGCGGCCAGACCGAGAATTCGCCCCAACATGGCGCCTTGTCGCAAAAACGGGTTGGAAAAGCGTTAAGCGCCGCCGGTATCAGCCCGCGCCGCCCTGTTCGATAAAGGCGCGCCACGTCGGTGTCTCGCCGCGAAGGCTGTAAGCAATGCGCGCACAGGCGAAAGGCCGCCCCGGCCGGTTATCGGCTTCGGTTGCCGTCGCGGGCCACGGCCCCTTTCCATCGCCGCCCGCCGACCAGCAAACCAGAGCCTCGGCCTGCTGTCCGGCCTCGATCGCGGCGCGTTCCTCGGCGCTCAGCGTCGCGGGCGCGGTCCAGCCGAGAATCGCTCGGTGGGTGAAGCCTTTCGAAAAGAGCGCGGGCAGGAAGGGACTGTCGCGATCGGTCAGCAAGTCGCGAACGCGCGCGCGATCGGCGGCGGAAAGCCACTGCCCGCCCAGCAACGGCGCCCACGCGGCCTCGTCGCGCGTTCGCAGCGCAGCGGCCAGTTCGTCCGCAGCGGCCGCGAAGCGTGGCATCCAGGGGGAATCGGCGGCGATCGGCGCCAGCGGCGACGGCGCGCGCGAAACCTCTGGCGCGGTCGGAAGCAGCGAAGCCGGAGCGGCGGTCGCGGCCACCGGCAGGGCGAGAGCGGCGGCAAACGCCGACGAAATCAGCAGGACACGCATCGCCGCGATGCTAGGGTCAGGACCCATTAATTTACCGATCGAGGCGTCGAAATGGCGAAGATATCGGGGCTGGGCGGGTGCAGCGGGTAGCATCGCTACCCGCAAGGCCGCGCAGTTTCGAGATCGAAGCCAT
>QFPJ01000067.1 GCA_003241685.1 Sphingopyxis macrogoltabida | reverse complement strand
CCGGGCACGCATCGTCCATGGAGGCGCCATGGTGAAACCTTCCCCGCTCGACAGCCAGGACACGTCGCGAATCGCCTGGGCACGCTATCGCCGTCTGATGGCGGGCATGGCGTTCGTGTCGCTGGCCGCGGTCGTCCTGGCGCTGCTGTGGCTGCATTTCACGATCGGCGACGCGCTGACCATTCACATGATCATCGCGACCGCCGCGGGCGTCGGCCTGTCGGTGATGCTGGGCGCGGCGTTGATGGGGCTTGTCTTCCTGTCGAGCGGCAGCGGCCATGACGACGCGATCGAGGATCCCTTTGCCGATGACCCGGACCTGAAACCATGACCGCCACGACCCCGCCCGATTCGGTGCTCGACCCCATATTGCGCGTGGTGCCCGCCCCCGCCGACATCAACAGCAACGGCCATATTTTCGGCGGCTGGGTGCTCAGTCAGATGGACATTGCGGGCGGCATCGTCGCGGCGCGAATCGCGCAGGGGCCGACCGCCACCGTCGCGATCGAGGCGATGGAATTCATCGCGCCGATCCTGCTGCGCGACATCATATCGGTCTATGCCCATCTCGAACGGCGCGGCCGCACGTCGATGGGCATCCGGATCGAGGTCATCGCGACGCGCGGACGCGGCGAGGAGCAGGTGAAAGTGACCGAGGGCCTGTTCACCTTCGTCGCGCTCGACGAGAATCACCGGCCGCGGGCGCTGCCGCCGGCCTGATTCGCCCGCTCCGCCTTCAACCGCCCTTGCGGTTTTCGCGAAACATCTGTTCGACCCGGTCGTTCGCCGGGACGCGGACGCGCCACACCCAGGCGTTGCCGCGCCGTTCCCAGGCCTCGGGCGGCGGGTCGATCGCAAAGGGAATCAGCATCTCGACCTCGGCATCGAAGGGGCGCGCGTTGGTCAGCAGCACCTGCCACGTCCGATAATCGGGATTTTCGTCCTGCCGGACGGTCACGCGATACTGGACGGCCGGGCTGTTCCCGATGTCGTAATCGATCCGCTCATCCTTCGCCTTGTCGCCGATCTGCGCCTCGCCGACGAGCAGGCGGCGCTCGCCGATCGTTTCGAAGATCATCGCCGCGCCGGCGGGCAACGCCAGACCCAGGCCGTCGGCTTCGCGATTCTGCGCGCGCAGCCGCATCGTCAACGGCTGCGGCCGGCCATCGCCGAAATTATGGAGCGTCGCGGCATATAGCTGCTCGACCGCGACGCCCGCGCGGGCAAGCAGCGCAAGCTGTTTCTGGCCTTTGGCCGACACGTCGACGCGGAAGGGAATGCGATAGAATTTCAGGTCGCCCAGATCCTCCGGCGGCGGCGGAGGCGGAGGCGGGGGCGGCGGAGGAGGAGCGGCCGGTGCCGGCGCACGCATCATCGACATCCGCGCGCCGGTGACGACCACCTCTTCGCGCGCGTCATACAGCGCGTCGTCGGATTCGATAATGGGCGGCAATTCCCACAGCGGGTGCGTGCTGGTGATGTCCATCGGCCAGCATTTCAGAACCAGCGGCGCGACATTGGCGCGCGGCAGCGGCGGGCTGTAGACCTTGTTCAGCCGCCCCGCGATGACATTGAGCTGCGCCCCCGGAAAGCTCGTCACGCCGCCGTTCGCGACCGTGATCCACCCCGTCAGTCCCAGCGTCGTGCCGTCGGCGGCGCGCTCCGCGACATAGTTGGCGGCCCAGTCGAACCCTTCGGCGAGATACAGAAGCTGCACCGTCACGGTCCGCGGCGCGGCGCTTTCGACCAGCACCGACAGCGTCGGCTTCGCGGACAGATCCTTGGGCACGCCGCGATAGAGCATCCGTTCGGGCAGGCCCGAACAGCCCAGCGCCTCGAACCCCGAATCGGTTTCCAGCAGCACGCCGCCGCCCGGCCCCGCCTGTATCACCGCTTGCTGTTCGACGACCCGCCCGGTCTTGATGTTGGTGCGGCGCAGCGTGACGCGGCGCTTCAGATAGGCGTCGACCAGCCCCGCCGGCGACAACAGCCGCGCATCGCGATTCTTTTCGACCACCCCGTCGGGCAGGCCGCTGACCACCGCGGTTTCGGGCATCAGCCCCTCCGCCACCCCTTCGAATCGCAGCACCGCCGTCCCGGCCGGCAGCGTGACGCGCCGCGTTTCGGTGATGAAGGCAAAGCCGCGCGGCCAGCGCGGATCGATCGCCCCCCGACCGCGATCGGGCGCGCGATAGACGGTGACGGCGACATCCTCGGTTGCCGACGACACGACGACCGGCGGCGCGTCCTGCGCGCGCGCGGCGGCGGGGAGCAGCAACGGCGCCGCCAGCGCCGTCAGCCATGCCGCAAGCGGCCAGGGCCGGCCCATGCCGCCCGCCCTCAGTAGCGCGTGTCGAAGGTGACGGTGACGTCGGCCTTGCCGTTCGCGGGCACCGGCACCTGCCATTCGACGCGGTCGGCCGAAATGCGCTCGCCCTTCAGGCTCTCGTCGGTGATGCGAACGTCGCCATAAAGCCCGTCCTGCGCCAGCAGCACGGTGACGGGTTCGGAGCGGGCATTGCTGAGCGTATATTTCATCCTGGTGAGCCAGCGCGAATCGCCCCGGCGCGTGCGCGAGACGACGGTGGGCTGCACCTTCACGTCAAAGGCGTCGCCGGTCCGCAGCGACATCGACGATCCCATCGGCGTATGGTCGATGCGGTTTTCCCCGATGAACTGCGGGTCGCCGCGCGCGTCGCGCATGTACACGCGGATCGTCCCGGCGGGCAGTTGATCGCCGAGCCCGCCCTGCCGCGACGTGGAAAAACGCAGCACGCTCGCCGCGCTGCGCGGTTCGGTGCTCGTCCCCAGCCAGCCGTTGACATATTCATAGGTCGACCGCGCCGGGGCCCCCTTCACGTCGAGGAAGCTCACCTGCTTCTGCTGGGCGTTGGCGATCGTCGTGCGCTGCGGCAACGGATAGAGATAATAGTCGCCGAGCCGTTCGCGATTGCTGCTTTCGGTTCCCGCCGAATCCATCGCGCCGGACATGGCGCGAAAACCGCCGCCCCCGCCGGGGTTGCCCGCGACGAGCAGCGTGCGCGCATTGGCGAAGCTGGTGCCGGTCGAATTGGTCAGCGTCACCCAGCCCTGAATATCCATCGCGCCCTTCGCCGCGTCAAACAGCGCGACATAATCGGCGGTCCAGCCCAGGTTCGGCGTCAGATAGGACAGGCGCGCGGGCACCGTTCCGGCGCTCGCCGCATCGACCGTGACCGACAGCGTCGGCCGCGCGCGCAAATTGGGGGGCAGGCGATCGAACACGGTCCGCACCGGCAGGCCGTCGTCGCGCAGCACCTCGATCCGGTCGCCGATCTGGAGCACGATCCCGCCGTTCGCCGCAAGGACCTTGGCCCGCTCGCTGCGTTCGGTGCCGGTGGCGGGATTGGTCCGGACCAGCGTCACCGACTGGCCGACCGCCTTGTCCATCAGCTTGTCGGGGGTCAGCAGATCGAAATCGAAATTCTGTTCGACGATCGACAATCCGGCGCCGGACAGCGTCACCGTTTCCGGCCGGATGCGCGCCGACACGTCAGGAAATTCGATCCGGTTGCGCCCGGCGCGGACCGGCAGCTGCCGATCGTCCTGCACCAGCGACTGGCCGTTGTTGTAAATGGTGACGGCGACATCGCCCTGCGCATTACCGCCGGGCATCTCGCCGGTCGCATCTTGCGCCGCGACCGGCCCGGCGCCCGCCAGCGCGATCGGGATCAACGCCATCGGACCGCAAACCATTGCCAATGCGCGCATATTCAGCCTCCCCATCCACAACATCGCGAACAGGCTAGGTTAAGCTCCGGCCAAAGACCAGAGCGAAAATCGGCGCTTATTCGGCGGCGGCTTCGACGTCGGTGCCGCGGGTCGCGAGCGTGCGGCGCGTGCGGCGCGGCTTGGGTGCCGGTTCGGCCGCTTCGTCGGACGCCGCCGGCTCGGCACTGCGGTCGGGACGGCCGATCGCGGGCGGCAGCGCGGCGGTGTCGATCCCGGCGCTGCTTTCCTCGACCTCTGCGGCGCGCGGACGGCGCGGACTGCGGCGGCTGCGCGGCGCGGGCTGTTCGGCCTCGGCAACGGCTTCGTCCGGCGCATCGCCGGCATCGCGGCCTTCATCCTCACCGCGATCGGCGTCGCGGCCCCGGCGATTGCCGCGCTCGCGCTTCGGGCGATCGCCGCGGCCATCCCCTTCGTCGCGGCGGTCGCGGCCGCCCTGCGGCTGGCTGTCGCCATCGTCGGACCGATCGCCGTCGACGTCCAGATCGGTGTCGTCATGGGCATCGAAATCCTCGACGCCGCGAATTTCGCGATGACGGTCCTGACGGTCCGGCTGACCGCCGCTGCGTTCTTCCTGCCGGGCGCGAAAATCGCTGAGCACGCGGAAATAATGGTCGGCGAACTGCAGATAATATTCGGTCTGCACCCGGTCGCCGGAAAGCTGGGCGTCGCGCGCCAGATTCTTGTATTTCTCGATCATCTGGGCCGCGTTGCCGCGTGCGCGGCTGTCGATGCGATTGGCCTGATCGACACCGCCGCGTCCCCCGGACTGCGAACGGCTGTTGTTATTGTTGTTGCGGCCGCGACGGCGACCGCTCTGCCGGTTGTTCATGTTCAACTGAGACATCCTGTCGATAAGCTAATAAGCTATGCCAACCCCTTATGGCCGACCGCGCCTTTGCGCGTCGTGCCCGCGCTCCCTGCGCGGCTCTTCCTTTACCGCTTGCGTGGGGAACGGGCCCCGCGCCAGCATCGCAAGTGGGAAGCAGACCAGCCGGACCAGTATCGATGCAAATGCACCGCCAAAGGGACCCTGATCAGGTCTGTAAGCCGCCCCTACCGCGCTTTTGCGCCGAAACCAAGCAATTTTTCGCATGGGGCCGAAGGTCACCGGGGCATCATGCCGCCCGCTCGACGAGCAACGCCCGATCGCGGCCGCCCAAATCGCGGCGAAGGCCGACGGTAAAGCCCGCCGCTTCGGCCAGCGCCGCAACCGATATGGCCTGGGTTGCGCCGATTTCAAGGATCGCGGCGCCGCCCGGCGCCAGCAGCCGCGACAGGTCGGGCAGGATGCGGCGATAATCGTCCAGACCATCGGCGCCCGCGAACAACGCCCCCGCCGGCTCATGATCCGCGACATCGGGCATCAGTTCCTCGCTGTCGGCGATATAAGGCGGGTTGCACAGGATCAGGTCGAACACGTCCTCCATGCCTGCCCCCCAGTCGCCGCACCGGAACGCCGCCCGCCCGTCCAGCCCCAGCGCCGCTGCATTGGCGCGGGCATAGTCCAGCGCCGCCGCGCTTGCGTCGACCCCGACGCCGGTCGCCGACGGCCATTCGGCGAGCGCGGCGAGCAGCAGCGTGCCGGGCCCCGTTCCAAGGTCGAGGATAGTGCGCGGACCGGACGAGCCGCAATGATCGATCGCCGCCTCGATCAGCGTCTCGCTGTCCGGACGCGGGACCAGCGCGCCGGGGCCGACCGCAAGCCGAATCGTCCAGAAATCGCGATGGCCGACGATATAGGCGACGGGCTCATGCGCCAGCCGCCGTTCGACCATTTCGGCGAACGCCGCCGGCACCGCGAAGCGCGACGGGTCCAGAAGCAGCCGGTCGCGCTCCACCCCCAGCGCGTGCGCCATCAGCAGTTCGGCGTCGAGCCGCGGCGTATCCGATACGGCGGCCAATCGCCGGGCCGCGTCGCGCAGCGCGGCGCCGGGTTCAGTCACCCAGCCCCGCCAGCCGCTGCGCCTGATCCTCGGCGATCAGCGCGTCGATCAGTTCGTCCATCTGCCCCTCCAATATTTCGGGCAGGCGGTGGAGCGTCAGGTTGATCCGGTGGTCGGTCACGCGCCCCTGCGGGAAATTATAGGTGCGGATGCGTTCGGAACGGTCGCCCGACCCGACCATCGATTTGCGCGCCGACGCCTCGGCGCTGTGGATCTTCTCGCGCTCCAGGTCATAGAGCCGCGCGCGCAGCACCTGCATCGCCTTCGCGCGATTCTTGTGCTGGCTGCGCTGGTCCTGCTGGATCACGACCAGGCCGGACGGAATATGCGTGATGCGGATCGCCGAATCGGTCGTGTTGACATGCTGGCCGCCCGCGCCGGACGCACGATAGATGTCGATCTTCAGGTCATTGTCGTTGATCGCCACGTCGACCTCCTCGGCCTCGGGCAGCACCGCCACGGTCGCGGCGCTGGTGTGGATGCGCCCGCCGCTTTCGGTCACCGGCACGCGCTGGACGCGGTGGACACCGCTTTCGAACTTCAGCTTGGCGAACACGCCCTGACCCGCGACGCTGGCGACGACTTCCTTATAGCCGCCGACCTCGGCCTCGTTGGCGGAGATAAGCTCGACCTTCCACCCCTGCGTATCGGCATAGCGGCTGTACATGCGCAAGAGGTCGCCGGCGAACAGCGCCGCCTCGTCACCGCCGGTCCCGGCGCGGATTTCAAGCATCGCGGCGCGTTCGTCGGCGACATCCTTCGGCAGCAATTTGATGGCGAGGTCATGCTCGGCGGCGGGCAACGCCGCCTCGATCGCGCCGATTTCCTCGGCCGCCATCGCCTTCATCTCGGGATCGGCGAGCATCTCGCCAAGCGACACGAGTTCGCCGCGCAGCCGCACGATTTCGGCCGCCGCCGCCGCCACCGGCTCCAGCTCTGCAAACTCCTTCGACGCCGCGACGAAATCGGCGGGCGCCATATCGCCCGTCGCCATCCGCGCCTGCAAGGCGGCGTGGCGTTCGATGATCGCATCGATCTGCTTTTCGGAAACGCTGGTCATCTGTCCGCCATCATTTCAAATCTTCGTCATGCCGAATTTGATCCGGTATCGCCGACCACGCCCGTCGCCTGGACCCCGGATCAAGTCCGGGGCGACGAAGGGAGATGCGCCTCGACGGCCTTCGCCCGCTCGCTCCCACCCCGCACATTGATGTGCGGAATCCCGTCCCGCGTGCCGACCGCCACCAGGGCATGGGCGGGAATCTTGGCCGCCTTGTCGAAGCGCTTGCGCGGCGATCCGCTGGCGACGATTTCGGCCGCAAATCCGGCGGCGCGCAGATCGGCGAGCGCCCGCATCGCCAGCGCGAGCTGACTGTCGTCCTCAAGGGCGATCACCGCATCGAGCCGGTTGTCGATCACATCGTCGCCAAGCAGCATCGCCAGCCGCTCGATCCCCGCCGCCCAGCCGACCGCCGGCGTCGGCGGACCGCCAAGATTTTCGATCAGCCCGTCATAGCGGCCGCCGCCGAGCACCGTGCCCTGCGCGCCCAGCCGGTCGGTGACGAATTCGAACGCGGTGTGGCGATAATAGTCGAGCCCGCGCACCAGCCGCGCGTTGCGGTCCCATGCCACCCCGGCGGCATCCAGGCCAGCCGTGACCGCGTCAAAGAAATCCTGCGCTTCGGCCGTCAGATAGGCATCGATGTCGGGCGCGCTGTCGGCGATGGGCCGATCCTTCGGGTCCTTGCTGTCGAGGATACGCAGCGGATTCTTGCCCAGCCGCGCCAGGCTGTCCTCGGACAGATCGCCGCGATGCCCCGCGAAATGCTCGACCAAGGCGGCGCGCCACGCGTCGCGGCTCGCCGCATCGCCCAGCGTGTTCAGCGTCAGCGTGACGCCCTCGGCAATGCCCAGCTCCTTCAAAAGCTGGTCCGCGAAGACCAGCAGTTCGGCGTCGGCGAGCGGGCTGTCGCTGCCCAGCACTTCGGCGTCGAGCTGGTGGAACTGGCGATAGCGGCCCTTCTGCGGCCGTTCGTAGCGGAACAAGGGTCCGTGCGTCGCGACCTTCAGCGGCGCGAACTGCTGCCAGCCGTTGGTGATGTAGGCGCGCGCGATCCCGGCGGTGAATTCGGGCCGCAGGGTGATCGACTCGCCGCCGCGGTCCTCGAACGAATACATTTCCTTCGACACGACGTCGGTCGTTTCGCCCAGCGAGCGCGCGAACACCGCGGTCGGTTCGATCACCGGCACCTCGACCCGCTTGAAGCCATAGAGGCGGCGCACCCGTTCGAACGTGTCGACGACATGGGCAAAACGATCGGCGAAATCGCCGAGCATGTCCTGCGTGCCGCGCACGGGCTGCGGGGTCGGAATTCTGGCGGATTTATCCTTGCTCATGCGCCGCGCGTCTAATGGTTTTTCAGGCAAAGGCAAAGGCCGCATGCGGACGCTATGCGGCGCGGGCCGCCTCGGCTAATCTCTGTGCCGTGACCCGCACGATCGGCAACCGCATCGCCCCGCCGCGCTTCGTCGCCTATGCTGCGGCATTGGCCATCGTCGGCCTGTGGTCGGTGACGCAGGGTGCCGACGGGCTGCGCGATTTCCTGATCGGTTTCGACATCGCGACCGCCGCCTTCCTGTTGTCCACCATATCGCTGTTCCGCACGCGCGACCCCCGTGTGATGGCGCGCCATGCCGCCGCCAACGATGCCAATCGCGCCGCGCTGCTGATCCTGTCCGTCGCGCTGAGCGCGGTGGTGCTTGGCGCGCTGGCGCTGCTCGTCGCGGGCAGCGGGGCCTATTCGAAGCCGCTCGTCATCGCGACGCTGGCGCTCGCCTGGCTGTTCGCGAACATCGTCTATGCCATCCATTACGCGCATCTCTATTATCGGCCCGGCGCGAAGGGCGGCCATGCCGGCGGCCTGTCGATCCCCAGCAGCGACGCGCCCGACTATCTCGACTTCCTGCACTTCGCGCTGATCCTGGGCATGACCTTCCAGACCGCCGACATCGACATCACCAGCCGCGCGATCCGGCGCGTGTCCACCGCGCATTGCCTGGAAGCCTTCATTTTCAACATCGGCATATTGGCCTTTTCGATCAACATGATCGCAGGCGGCTGACCCCGCGATCCGACCCGCCCTCCGGGTGCCGCGACTGGACCTTGCCGCATTTTCGCGGCACAGACGGACCATGAAAAAAGCACTGTTGGTCGCAGCCACCGTCCTTGCCGCCGCCCCGATGCCCGCCAGCTTCGCGCAGGAGGGGAACAGCCGCCCCGCGCCCGTCGTCCAGCCGCTGACGATCCCGCTGCCCGCCGACCGGCCCTTTCCGGGGACCATGCTGCTGCGCGTCGATGCGCGCGATGTCGCGCGCGGCATCTTTCGCGTCCGCCAGACGATCCCGGTGCAAAAGCCCGGCAAGTTCACCCTGCTCTATCCCCAATGGCTGCCCGGCAAGCATGCGCCGCGCGGCGCCATCGCGGAGGTCGCGGGCTTCGCGGCATCGGCGGGCGGCAAGCCGCTGAACTGGACGCGCCAGCCGACCGATGTCTATGCCTTCGACATCGACGTGCCGGCGGGCGTCAAAAGCATCGACGTCGCTTTCGACTTCCTGTCGCCGACGCGCCCCAGCGAAGGACGCGTCGTGGTCACGCCGGCGATGATGAACCTGCAATGGGAACAGGTCAGCCTGTATCCCGCGGGCTGGTTCACGCGCCAGATTCCGGTGCAGCTCGAGGTGACGCTGCCCGACGGCTGGACCGGCGCCGCGGCGCTCGACGGGCTGAGCGTGTCCGGCAACCGCTACAGCTATGCGCCCACCAATTACGAAACGCTGGTCGACAGCCCGATGTTCGCCGGCCGCCATTTCCGCAAATGGGATCTGGGGCAGAATGTGACCCTGAACGTCGTCGCCGACGAACCGCGTTATCTGGAGGCGAGCCCCGACCATATCGCGCGCCACGCGGCGCTGGTTTCCGAAACGGTTGCGCTGTTCGGGGTGCGGCATTTCGACCGCTATGAATTTCTGCTCGCGCTGACCGACGAGCTTGGCGGGATCGGGCTGGAGCATCACCGATCGAGCGAGAACAGCCGCCGCCCCGACTATTTCACCAAGTGGGACGACAACGACAGCGTGCGCGGCCTGTTGCCGCACGAACTGGTGCACAGCTGGAACGGCAAATATCGGCGGCC
>QFPJ01000099.1 GCA_003241685.1 Sphingopyxis macrogoltabida | reverse complement strand
GAGCATCCGCCACAGCATATGCCGGGTCAGCGCGACCGAAACGGGGGCGCTGTCGGCGGTCATCTCGCGGGCCTTGGCAATGGCGGCGTCGATCAGCTCGCCCGGCGCATGGACCGACTGGACCAGACCCTTTTCCTTCGCTTCGGCGGCGGAGATCAGGCGGCCCGAATAGCAGAGGTCGGCGGCGTTTGCGATGCCGACCAGGCGCGGCAGGAACCAGCTCGACGCCGCTTCGGGGACGATCCCGCGCCGCGCAAAGACGAAGCCGTAGCGCGCGGTCTCGCTGGCCAGACGCGCGTCCATCGGCAGCGTCATCGTGGCGCCGATGCCGACCGCCGCGCCGTTGATCGCGCCCAGCACCGGCTTCTTCGCCTCGAAGATCCGCAGCGAGACGCGCCCGCCGCTGTCGCGGATCAGCGGATGCGACCAGTCGATGGTGCCGTCTTCCGCCACGGGACTGGCCGCTATGCCGTCGGGCAGCAGGTCGGCCTTGTCCGTGCGCTTGTCATAGTCGAAGGTCGATGCACCCGAACCCAGGTCGGCACCGGCGCAGAACGCCTTTTCGCCGTGGCCCGTAAAGATCACCGCGCGCACCGTGTCGTCGGCATCGCACTCGTCCAGCGCGGCGACGATCTGCAGCATCATTTCGGTCGTAAAGGCGTTCATTCGATCGGGCCGGTACAGCGTCAGCAGCGCGATGCCCTCATGCCTGTCGAGGCGAATCTGGTCGTAGCTCATCTCTCTCTCCTTGCCCGCCAACCGTCGCAAGCCGCAGCGTCAAGTGCAAGCGCTAGTTGACGTAAGCGTAAAGCGGCGGCCCGCTTTTGCGGCTTTCCACGCCGGGGATGACGCGCCCTCGCTTTGCCGCTATAGGCGCGCGGACCGCCCCGGCGCCGCGCCTCTTGTGAGTCGCTTTCGCCGGGGTCATTCTTTTGGTTCCGGCAGAAAGTCCCCGCGCATGGCCCGTCGCCGCCAGATTTACGAAGGCAAAGCCAAGATCCTGTATGAAGGCCCCGAACCGGGGACGCTGATCCAGTATTTCAAGGACGATGCGACCGCCTTCAACGCGCAGAAGCGCGGGACGATCAACGGCAAGGGCGTTCTGAACAACCGCATTTCGGAACATGTCTTCACCCTGCTCGGCAATATCGGCGTGCCGCACCATTTCATCCGCCGGCTGAACATGCGCGAACAGCTGATCCGCCAGGTCGAGATCGTGCCGATCGAGGTGATCGTGCGCAATGTCGCGGCGGGCACGCTGTCGAAACGGCTGGGGATCGAAGAGGGGACGCAGCTTCCCCGGACGCTGATCGAATATTGCTACAAGGACGACGCGCTGGGCGATCCGCTCGTCGCCGAAGAGCATATCGCCTGCTTCAACTGGTGCAGCCAGGACGAACTGCACGACATTCAGGACATGGCGATCCGCATCAATGATTTCATGAGCGGCATGTTCGCGGGCGTCGGCATCCGCCTCGTCGATTTCAAGCTGGAGTTCGGCCGCCTTTACGAAGGCGACTACAGCCGCATCATCCTGGCCGATGAAATCAGCCCCGACGGCTGCCGCCTGTGGGACATGGCGACCAATGAAAAGCTGGACAAGGACCGTTTCCGCCGCGACCTGGGCGGCGAGGTCGAAGCCTATCAGGAAGTCGCGCGCCGGCTGGGACTGCTGCCCGAAGGCGGCGACACCGCGGTCCTCGACCTCGACAGCCACCGCAAGAAGCGCGATCGCTGAACCCACCGCGTCCGGGTGAACGGCCGCGCCTTTTCGCGCGGCCATTATCCTGTTGGTAACCAAA
>QFPJ01000066.1 GCA_003241685.1 Sphingopyxis macrogoltabida | reverse complement strand
CGCGCCGGTCAGCGCGGTGGCGACGGGGCCGCAGGACGCGCTCGACCGGCTGCTCCTCGAAACGCGCGATGGGCGGCTGGTCATCGGCGAACGGCAATTCGCGGGCGACGAAAAGCGCGGAAAGACGCGCGGTCCGGTGACGATCCGCGTCAACGCCGCCAATCTACGGTCGGCGACGATCGTCGGCGCCGGTTCGCTGAGCATCGACCGGCTGAAAGGCGCGCGCGTATCGGTCGGCCTGCGCGGGCCGGGCCGTCTGCAGGTCGGCAGCATCGCCGCCGACCGGCTGTCGCTGCTGATGGTCGGGACGGGCACGATGACGCTGGCGGGCGGCACCGCCAAACAGGCTCAGATGGCGATATCAGGGGCCGGACAACTCGATGCCGGCGCGCTTGCCGTCGACGACCTGCGCAGCGACAGCGAAGGCACCGGCGATCACGTCGTGCGCGCGGTCAAGACCGCCGCGATCACCGCACGCGGGATCGGCCGAACCGTGGTGCTCGGGCGCCCGGCCTGCACCGTCCACAATCTGGGCAGCGGATCGGTGGAATGCGGCGGAGCGCGATAGCCGGCGGCCGGCGGCCGGCGCGACCCATGCCGAACCGAGCCTGAGGGACCACCGGACAATTCCCGAGCCGGAACGAGCAAAGCTGCCCCCTTTTCGGACAGCCGCCCGATCGGCGCTTGCGCTTCGCTGTCGGGTTAATTTACAGTTTACCATCGCGCCGCCGGATCGAATCCCCGATTTGCGCCGCTGGCATGGCTCTTGCTCTGACAGATAGCGACATGAAAGCGATGTGGAAGAAGATCGGACGCCTGTTCGTCATCAAGACCCGGTTCGAGGCGTGCCTGATCATCTATGCGCTCGCGGTCGGCGCAATGGCGCGGGGCAGCGCCTATCTGCACGAATACCCGGGATTCGGCGGCCAGATGCTGATGGTCGCGTGCAGCGGCGCGGTGTTTCTGGCCGGTGCGAAGATTTTCGACTGCCTGCGATACGAACAGGCCGCGCGCGCCGCGCCGACAGATAAGCAGGGCTGACCGCGCACGCGGACTTTCGCCCGTCACCGACTTGTGCCAAGGCGCGGCGCATGACCCGGATCAGTGGCAACCCCGTCCTCCAGACCGAACATGCCTTTGGCCTGACCCTGCGCGTCGCGCGCTGGCGCGTCGGAAGCGCGGGCCCGCCGCTGCTGTTCCTGAACGGGATCGGCGCCGACATCGCCGCTGCCGCACCGCTGCTCGCCCAGATCGCGGGGCGCGAGGTGTGGACGCTCGACATGCCCGGCGTCGGCGGATCGCCCGACGCGATCCTGCCCTACACCGCCCCGACAATCGCGGCGGTCGTGATGGAAATCGCCGATCGCTTCGGCCACAGGCAGATCGATGTCGCAGGCTTCAGTTGGGGCGGTGCGGTGGCGCAGCAGGTCGCGGTGCAATTTCCTGGCCGCGTGCGGCGGCTGGTGCTGATGGCGACGACGCCCAGCGTCGGCGCGCCGGGGATCGGCTGGGCTGCGCTGCTCGACGACGACATGCTGGCTAGCGGGGTAAAGCTGCCCACTGCGACGCCATTGGGCCTCGCTTATCAGACGATGGCGATGGCGGGATGGACCAGCGCGGCGATGTTGCCGCATCTGAAGGCGGTGCCGACGCTGATCCTGATGGGCGAACGCGACGGCGTCGTCCCCGCCAGCCATGGCCAGATGATCGCCGACCTGATCGACGGCGCGGTGCTGGAGGTGGTGCCGGGGTCGCACCTGTTCCCCTTTACCCACGCCGCATCGGTGGCGGCGCGGATCAGCGCGTTTCTGGATCGACCGGAGGACGCGGTACAAAGCGCCGCTTGAGGAAATCGGCGATCGCGGCGGCGGTCGCGTCGGGCGCTTCCTCCATCGGCAAATGGCCGACGCCGTCCAGCAGCACGACTTCCGACCCCGCGATGCGTTCGTGAAAGCTTTGCGCCGCCGTGGGGTTGATCAGCCGGTCTTCCTTGCCGAACAGGATCAGCGTGGGCGCGCTGATCTCTTTCGCCCGCGCCGCCATGTCGGGTTCGCGGTTCAGCCGCGCGCGCAGCACCGTCGCTTCGCGATTGCCGGGAAAGCGCAGCAACTCCCAATAGCGGTCGATCATCGCGTCATCGACAACGGCCTGCTTCGCCACCGATCCGCGCAGCGACTGTTCGACCAGCGTGCGCGGCGTGATGCGCGTCGCGAGCCAGCGCCCGAAGGGATATTCGAGGATGCGGAAGCCGATATTCGATTCCGGACGCTTTTCGCCCTTGCGCAGCGGCATCCCCGCGGCATCGAGCAGCAGCAGCGCATCGACGCGATCGGGATGATCGATCGCATAGCGCCATGCGACCCAGCCCCCCATCGAATTGCCGCCCAGAATGAAATCATCCAGACCGAGGCGCGCCGCGACGACATCGACCGCGGCGGTCATGCCCGACGCGCCATAATCCTTGTCGGGCGTCCCGCCGGTCAGGCCATGCCCCGGCAGGTCGAGCGTCACGATCCGATAATCGGCGCCCAGCCGCTTCACCAGCGGCTCCCATGTGTGGAGACTGGCGTTCGACCCGTGGAGCAGGATGATCGCCGGCGCGTCGCGGCGGCCCTGATCGCGGTAATGAATGCGCTGCCCCGCCGGCCCCGCCGCGAAGGTCGCGTCGGGGCCGCCATAGCGCGCGATCATCGCGTCGCGATCGGTGTCAGGGGTGCGGAGCGCCAGAAATATCGCGACGATCGCGAGCATGACGGCGAGCGGAACAAGAACGCGCTTGCGCCGGAACAGCCGCCGCCGCGGCGGCGGTGCTTCGAAATCATCCTCGTCGACCATCTCGCCTCCCAGACCCGCGGGCGAACCCTAGCGCGCGGACGGCGGGCGTCAACCGACGCGCGTCACCGCCGCCTTGTGCGCACCGACACCGCCGCGACGCGGACGGAAACGGCGCTTGCGCTGCGGCTGCGCGCCGTCGCCTGCGGCCGCTTCGCGGCGCGGACCGCGATGACCGCCCTCGCCGCGCTTCTCTCCGCCACCCTTGCGAGCATTCGCCTCGTCGCGCTGGCGCTGCGGATCGCGGCCCTTGCCGCCGGTATCGCGCGGGGGCGCCGCCGGCTTGGGCAGGTTGCGGACCATCTCAACGAACCCGTCGGGCAGTTTGTCCGCATCGGCGCGCGTGCGCGTCACGCGCTCGATATCGCGCAGATACGCCTTCTCGTCCGGCGCGACGAAACTGATCGCGACGCCCTCAGCCCCGGCGCGCGCCGTGCGGCCGATGCGGTGGACATATTGTTCGGGGACGTTCGGAATCTCGAAATTGATCACATGGCTGACGCCCGAC
Organism: Sphingopyxis macrogoltabida; assembly: GCA_003241685.1. Taxonomy (GTDB): domain Bacteria; phylum Pseudomonadota; class Alphaproteobacteria; order Sphingomonadales; family Sphingomonadaceae; genus Sphingopyxis; species Sphingopyxis macrogoltabida_A. The sequence goes on along the minus strand of QFPJ01000066.1, from coordinate 6,686 downwards.
ACGTCGATGCCGCGCGCGGCGATGTCGGTCGCGACGAGCAGGCGGACCTGACCCGACCGAAAGGCCTGGAGCGCGGTGGTGCGCTGCGCCTGGCTCTTGTTGCCGTGGATCGCATAGGCTTCGATCCCCGCCCCTTTCAGGTGGCGGACGACGCGGTCGGCGCCATGCTTGGTACGGGTAAAGATCAGTGCGCGGTCGATCTCCTCGGTCCGCAGCACATGATGCAGCAGCGCCTGCTTTTCCTTCTGTTCGACGAAGGTTACGCGCTGGCGGATTTTTTCGGCGGTTGTCGCCTGCGGTGTGACCGACACGGTCACCGGATCTTCCAGGAACTGTTCGGCGAGATGCGCGATTTCCTTGGGCATCGTGGCCGAAAAGAACAGGTTCTGGCGGCGCGACGGCAGCAGCTTGGCGATGCGGCGCAGCGCGTGGATGAAGCCCATGTCCATCATCTGATCGGCCTCGTCGAGGACGAAGATTTCGACATCGTCGAGCCGCAGCGCGCGCTGGTCGATCAGGTCGAGCAGGCGGCCCGGCGTGGCGACCAGGATGTCGACGCCCTTCGACAGATCGCGGATCTGCTTGTTGACCGGCACGCCGCCGAACACGGTCGTCACGCTGAGCTTGGTAAAGCGGCCATAGTCGCGGCAGCTTTGCGCGATCTGCGCGGCGAGTTCGCGCGTCGGCGCAAGGACCAGCATACGGCAGCTGCGCGGATTGGCGCGATGCGGATAGGTCAGCAGGTGATGGATCGAGGGCAGCGAAAAGCCGGCCGTCTTGCCGGTGCCGGTCTGGGCGATGCCGCACAGATCGCGGCCCTTCATCAGCGGCGGGATCGCCTGCGTCTGAATGGGCGTCGGCTGGGTATAATCCTTGGCGGCAAGCGCGCGATTGATGTCGGCGTGCAGGCCAAAGTCGTTGAAAGTCGTCATAATATACTCACGATGGGCGACGCGCACAGCGCCCGTTCGCATCGAACGGACGGCGCACGGCCGCGGGTTCGAAACGACCCGCGTGAAAGGGTGCCTCAATAGGACAAAGCGCCGGTCCGGCTCGTCCCGCGCCTGAAACGGACGGGAAAATCACGCTGCCGGTGGTTGCGGCGGACCAGTCCGCCATGCTGCGCTGCAACAGCATATGGCAGAGCTTGCGCGAAATTGCAAGATTATTACGCGGCTTGGGATTGCTCGCCTCCCCCGTTCGTGCTTCGACGAGCCTAGGGCGACGGGAGAGGAGCGAGCAATGACCGAAAAGATCATCGTCATCGACGAAGGCACCACCTCCACCCGCACCATGTTGTTCGCCGCGGACGGCACCCCGATGGGCAGCGCGCAGCGCGAATTTCGCCAACATTATCCCGGCCCCGGCCTCGTCGAACATGATGCCGCCGAAATCTGGACCGCCACGCTCGCCTGCACCCGCGACATGATCCGCAAAGCCGGGGGTGCCGACCGGATCGCAGCCATCGGCATCACCAACCAGCGCGAAACCATTGTGTTCTGGGATCGCCGGACGGGCGAACCGCTGGCCCCCGCCATCGTGTGGCAGGACCGGCGAACCGCCGCCGACTGCGCCGCGCTGAAGGAAGCGGGGCATGAACCGACTGTACAGGCCACCAGCGGCCTGCTGCTCGATCCCTATTTTTCGGGGAGCAAGATCAGCTGGGCGCTGAAACACTGGCCGCAGCTTCGCGAAGCGGGCGACCGGCTGGCGGTCGGAACGATCGAATCCTATCTGGTCTATCGCCTGACCGGCGGCGTCCACGTCAGCGACGCGACCAATGCGTCCCGCACGATGTTGATGGACATCAACGGCAGGGGCGGCTGGGACGCCGGACTGTGCGATCTGCTCGGCGTGCCGCAGGCGCTCCTCCCCGAAATCAGCGGCTGCACCGACACGGTGGGCAGCACCGACCCCGAATTGTTCGGCGGCGCGATCCGCATCTGCGGCATGGTGGGCGACCAGCAGGCAGCGACGGTCGGGCAGGCGTGCCTGTCGCCGGGGCAGACCAAGGCAACCTTCGGCACCGGCGCCTTCATCCTGTCGGCCAGCGGCCCGGTGCGGCCACAATCGGATAACCGCCTGCTCGCGACGGTGCTGGTGCAGGAGGGAGACGACCGTTCCTATGCGCTCGAGGGATCGGTGTTCGTCGCCGGCAGCCTGATCCAATGGCTGCGCGACGGGCTGGGACTGCTCGCCAGCGCGGGCGAGAGCGAGGGGCTCGCGCGGTCGGTCGAGGACAATGGCGGCGTCTATCTGGTGCCCGCGCTCGCCGGACTTGGCGCGCCGCACTGGCGGCCCGATGCGCTCGCCGCGCTGTCGGGACTGAGCTTCGCCAGCGGCAAGGCGCATGTCGCGCGCGCGGCCCTGGAAGCGCAGGCCTATCAGGCGCATGATCTGAAATCGGCCTTCGCCGCCGACGGGGTCGACTGGGCGGAATTACGCATCGATGGCGGCATGGCCGCGAACGACTGGATGGCGCAGGATCTGGCCGATATGCTCGACCTGGTCGTCGAACGGCCGGGCTTCGTCGAAAGCACCGCGCTGGGCGCCGCGATGCTCGCGGCGGCGGGGGCCGGCCTTTATCCCGACCTTGCCAGCGCGGCAAAGGCGATGCGCGGCACCGCCACGCGCTTCACCCCCGCGCTGACCGAACAGAAACGCAAAACGCGCCTTGCCGGCTGGCAAAGCGCGCTTGCAAAAGTTTTGGCATGATCGCCGCCCCCGCCATCGCGGGGGCCGTGCCCATCAACGCTTGAGGGTCAGACCGCCGAAACGCTTGTTGAACTTCGCGACCTGGCCGCCCGCGTCGAGCAGGCGCTGGTTGCCGCCGGTCCAGGCCGGGTGCGCGGTCGGATCGATTTCCAGCGTCATCACGTCGCCTTCGCTGCCCCAGGTCGAGCGCGTCTGATATTCGGTGCCGTCGGTCATCTTGACCGTGATCATGTGATAATCGGGGTGCGTGTCTTTTTTCATGTCTAGCTCCTGTGCCGCTGGTTTCCGACCAGCGACTGAGTCGATGCTGTCCCCGTCACAGGGCCCGCGAAGCGGCGTCCCCTAATGGGGAACGGCGCAAATTGCAACACCTCCCCTCCCCCTTGTCACGCCGGAGCTGTTCCGGGGCGACGATGCGGGACGGTTCGGCTCAGTCGGCGGGCGGATCGGCGATCATCGCGGTGAACTGGCATTCGGTCGCCAGTTGCCCGTCCAGCATCGCCCGCCCTTCGAACTTGCAGATGGTCCGCTTCGCCTGAAGGATGGTGACGTGCAGGTCGAGCAAATGCCCCGGCTCCACGGGCTTGCGGAACTTTACCCCGTCGATGCCCATGAAATAGACCAGCTTGCCCGAACCCGCGAGACCAAGCGATTCGATCGCCAATACGCCGCCGGCCTGCGCCAGCGCCTCGACGATGAGGACGCCGGGCATGATCGGCCGGCCGGGGAAATGCCCTTGGAAAAAGGGCTCGTTCATCGTCACCGCCTTGACCGCGTGGATCGAGCTGTCTTTCGACATCGACACCACCCGGTCGACGAGCAGCATCGGATAACGATGCGGCAGGAGGCCGAGAATCCGGCGGATATCCGCCGAACCGAGCGCCCCGTCTCCACCCGCGCCCGCGCTTTCCCCGTCCGCCATGGCTTTTAGCGCGTGGTCGGCTGGGTGCCGGTCGGCGCGGGCGCTGCGGGAGCCGCGGCACCGCCCTGCGCGGCGCGCGCCGCTTCCATCGCCTGCTGATTGCGCTGCTGCACGAGCTGGCCCGGTTCATAGCCGGCCGGCGGCGTGATCGACACGTTCGGCAGAATCTTGTTCAGTTCGGCCACCACCGCATCGGTGATGTCGACATTATTTTCGCGCGCCAGAACGGCGTCGGGATTGAGCAGCAAGTCGATCTTGCGCGCGGTCATCGCGGCGCGGATCGCCTCGTTCATGCGAACGCTGATCTGGTCCTCGACATAGGCGATGGCGAGATCGACCGGCGCGCCGATACGCGAAATTTCGGCATTCGCGGCCTGGCGCTTGTCCTGGACAGCCTTTGCCGCCGCCTGAAGCGCGGCCTGGTTCTGCGGCGTCTTTTTCGCCTCTTCATTATATTTGGCGATCAGGACGTTCATTTCGGCCTGCAGCGTCTGGCCGCGCGATTGCTGCTGATCGATCTGCGCCTTGTAGGTCGTTTCGATCTGCTGGGTCGCGGTGGTGAAGGCGTTCGAACGCGCGGCGGCGACGCGAACGTCGGCGACGGCGATCGCCTTCGCCTGCGCGATGGCGGGGGCCGACAGGATGGGCGAAACCGACAGCGTGGCGATCGCCAGCGCCGAGGCGGTGAGAATTTTCTTCATCAGAATTGGGTTCCTACATTGAATGAGAAGCGTTTGGTATCGTCACCCTCTTCTTTGCGGAGGGCATAGGCGAAGTCGATCCGGAAGGGACCGAAGGGGGAGTTCCAGTTCACGCCGGCACCGATCGACACGCGGGGTTTCCAGGTGTCGCCATAAAAGCGTTCCTCGAACGGCGCGAGCGCGGAGAAGCCGTCGGGACAGGTGGTATATTGCCCGCTCGACGAGCCGTCGGAGTTCAGCGTTTCACTGGCGAACTGCGAGGTTCCCGTCGTCGCATTGCGGCAGAGATACTTCGTCAGGCCAAAGCCGGGCGCCGTCGGATCAGTCTCGCGGAAGTCCGCCAGGGTCGTCAGTTCGGGCCGCCTTACGCTGAACACCGACCCGACATCGAGGAAGATCGACGGGCGCAGGCCCAGTTCGCGCGCGCCGGTGCCCAGCGGCAGATCGAGTTCGATCCGCCCCTGATAATAAGCGCGCCCGCCCAGCGCGTCGTCGATGCGCGAATTGCGGTTTTGGAGGCTGGTATCGAGGATCGGATTCGCCGGATCGGTCAGATCGACGCTTCCGAAACGGATCACGCGCGGACCGACACCGCGAATGTCGAACCCGCGCATCTGCGGTTCGCCCAGGAAGAAGCGGTCGGTCAGGCGGACCTTGTCGCTGGTCGGGGTCGGCCGTCCGCCGAACGGATAGATATAGCCGCCCTCGCCCGACACGTTCAGGATGAAGCGGCTGCCCAGATTGAAATGCTTGCTGGCCGATGCGCGCGAGCGGACATATTTGACGCTGCCGCCGAGGCCGGCGAAATCCTGTCCGAACGACAGCGAATGCCCGCGCGTCGGGCGCAGCCGGTTGTCGCGCGTGTCATAGGACAGCGTATAGCCGATCAGCGACGTCGTCCGCTTGCCGATCGCGTCGCACAAATAGCGCCCCGCGACCAGCGGATCGCACTGATCGCCGAAGAAATAGAGATTGCGGTCGAGCGACACGTCATCGAAATTCAGGCTGTAGCGCGTGAACAGCGACAGGAATTCGTTGAGCGGTACGCCGGCGTTGATCTGGAAACCCGTCGTCGACTGTTCAAAGGTCGTGCGGCGGTCATTGTTGATGAAGTTGAAGGAATTGAGGTCGCGGCGATAGACGCTGCCGCCGATCGAGATGTTGCGATCGAACAGATAGGGTTCGGTGAACCCCAGTTCGACCGATTTCGAATAGCTGGAATAATTGACCGATGCCTGAAGCTGCTGGCCGAGGCCGCGGAAGTTGCGCTGGCGGATCGATCCCTGGAGCAGGAAATTCTCGATCGACGAGAAACCCGCCGACAGCGACAGTTCGCCGGTCGGCTTTTCCTCGACATTGGTTTCCAGAATGATGCGGTCGGGGGCGCTGCCCTCCTTCCGCTCGATCTCCAGATTTTCCTGGAAATAGCCAAGGCTGTTGATGCGGTTTTCGGTGCGCTTGACGCCGAAGCTGTTGAACGCGTCGCCTTCGTTCAGGCGGAACTCGCGGCGCACCACCTTGTCGTGGGTCAGCGTGTTGCCGTTGACGTCGATGCGCTCCACATAAGTGCGCGGGCTTTCCGCGACGTTGAAGGTGATCGACATCGTCCGGTTTTCGGCGTCGCGGCGGAATTCGGGATTGATGTCGGCAAAGGCATAGCCGAACAGGCCGGCGGTCTCGCTCAGGCTTTCGACCGTATCTTCGACCAGCTTGGCGTCATACCAGTCGCCCGTCTTCATCGGCAGCAGCGTGCGCAGCGTTTCGGGCTGAAAATCGCGCAGCTGGCTTTCGACGTTCACATCGGCGAACTTGTAGCGCTCGCCCTCTTCCACCACATAGGTGATGATGAAGTCCTGCTTGTTGCTGGTCAGTTCCGCGACCGCCGAAATGACGCGGAAATCGGCATAGCCGTTCTGCAGATAGAAAAGGCGCAGCTTCTGCTGGTCATAGGCCAGGCGATCGGGATCATAGCTGGTGTTCGACGACAGGATGGTCAGCAGACCCGTCTCCTTCGTCGCCATCTCGTCCTTCAGGTCGCCGTCGCTGAATTTTTCGTTGCCGATGATGTTGATCTGGCGGACCTTGGATTTCGGCCCTTCGTTGATTTCGAACACCACGTCGACGCGGTTCTGGTCGAGCGACACCATCTTGGGTTCGACGGTCGCGGCGAAGCGGCCCTGCCGCTTGTACAGTTCGATGATGCGGGCGACGTCGGCGCGCACTTTCGAACGGGTGTAGATCTGGCGCGGCGACAGCTTGATTTCGGGCCGGATCTTGTCTTCCTTCAGGCGCTTGTTGCCTTCCAGAATCACGCGGTTGATCACCGGATTTTCCGTGACCTGAATGGT
>QFPJ01000098.1 GCA_003241685.1 Sphingopyxis macrogoltabida | reverse complement strand
CTGTCATGTCATCATCCGTGCCAAGCCGATATTGTCTTGCGTCAACTAGTAATTCTCGACCAGACGCATGTATCAGCCTGCCAGCCCCTTGATATCGGCAGTCAGGTCCAGCACCTCTTCCGCCTCGAAACTGGCGACAGGATAGGCGCAGTAATCGGCGGCATAATAGGCGCTGGGGCGGTGGTTGCCCGATGCGCCCAGGCCACCGAACGGCATCGCGCCGCTGGCACCGGTGGTCGGCCGGTTGCGGTTGACCACGCCGGCCCGGCTTTCCAGCAGGAACCGGTCCCACAGCGCATCGTCAGCGGATACGAGGCCCGCCGCCAGGCCGTAGCGGGTCGCATTGGCGGCCGCGATCGCGGCGTCGAAATCGGCGACGCGAGCCACCTGCAGCAGTGGCGCGAAAATCTCCTCGTCGGGGGCATCCACCCCGGTCATGTCGATGATGCCCGGCGTCAGGAAGGCCGCTCCGAGGTTCGCCGGCTGTTCCAGCGGCAACAGTTCGACGCCACCCCGCGCCAGCAGCGCGGCCTGGCGCGCTTTGGCATGAGCTGCCGCCTCAGCCGAGATCAGCGCGCCCATATAGGGTTCGGGCTGGCTGTCCCAGGCACCGATCGTCAGCCGCCGGGCCAGCGCCACCGTCGCGTCGAGGATCGCGTCGCCCGCCGCGCCCTGCGGCAGGATCAGCCGGCGCGCACAGGAACAGCGCTGGCCTGCGGTGATGAAGGCCGACTGGACGATGATCGAGGCGACCGCCTGCGCATCGCCATCCCAGGCGACCAGCGGATTATTACCGCCCAGTTCCAGCGCCAGGATCACGCCCGGCCGATCGGCCATCACGCGGGTAAAATGGGCGCCCGCCGCCGCCGATCCGGTGAACAACAGACCGTCAATATCCTGCGCGATCAATGCCGCGCCGGTGTCCCGACCGCCCTGCAACAGGGTGAAGACGCCATCGGGCAGGCCGGCGTCGCGAAACGCCTGCGCCATCAGTTCCCCGACCAGCGGGGTCAGTTCCGACGGCTTGAAGATCACCACATCGCCCGCCAGCAGGGCCGGCACGATATGGCCGTTGGGCAGATGGCCGGGGAAATTATAGGGGCCAAGCACCGCCATCACGCCATGCGGCTTGTGGCGCAGCACCGCCCGGCCGAACGGGGTCGCCTGCTCGCGCGAGCCGGCACGTTCGGCCTGCGCCGCGATCGAGATGTCGACCTTGCCGATCATCGAGGCGATTTCGGTCTTCGCCTCCCATAGCGGCTTGCCGGTTTCCCGCGCGATCGCCTTGGCAAAGGCATCGCTGCGGTCCGACAGCAGCGCCTTGTAGCGCCGGACATGATCCTCGCGTTCGGATTGCGGCAGTGCCGCCCAGGCCGGAAAGGCGGCGCGGGCACGGACGACGGCCGCTGCACAGGTCGCGGCATCGGCCGCATCCCCTTCCCACAGGAGCGTGTCGCTGGCCGGGTCGATCGAACGGAAAATCATATGGCCTCCAGAAAGCGGGACAAGGATAGCGCACCCCTTTCCCGCCTCCTAGCGCCTTGCGGGCGCGGCGGGATAATGAATCCCGCCGCGCCCTTCATGCCGATCCGGAATAAGCGGCGCTTATTCCAGATAGGTGGTGCGCAGCGCCGCAATGTCCACCGGCGTCAGGCCGATTTCCTGAGCCAGATAGGCATCGACTGAACCCCAGCGCTTGTCGATTTCGGCGAAGGCATAGGTCAGGAAGGGCGTGCCGTCGGGCAGCACCAGCGGATTGGCCTTGGCCATCGCTCCGCCCTTCTGCATCTGCGCGAACATGCCGGCGATC
>QFPJ01000065.1 GCA_003241685.1 Sphingopyxis macrogoltabida | reverse complement strand
CCGCTTGATAGTCGACCTTCGGGAAGATGGGCCCCCGCCTTCGCAGGGGGCACGGAAGCTGAATCTAGGGCCCTGACCCTAGCGCCGCGCGTCGGCGCGCTCGCGCTCCCATTGCGCGGCAAGGTCTCGCGCCATATCCTTGAAAACGGGGGCATAGGCCTGAAGCGCCGCAGCGGCATGGCTGGCCATGCGCGTGCCCGCCCGGACATCGTCGCCCAAGCGTTCGGCATAAGACGGATCACGCCCCGTCACATCGCCCAGCGTCGCGTCGGGCGGGATGGTGGCGGCGCCGGATTCGGGATCGACTCGCGCGATCGCATCGGCGAGGGGGCCGACCTGCATCTGCATCAGCGTGCCGACGAGCGCGGTCACGGTGTCGGCCATGCGGTCCTGCATGACCGGATCGGACAGGGCCGCGACCGTGCCGCGCGGCTCCCGGTCGGCAGCGGCGGCAGGCAGCGGCGCGAGCGCCAGAAGGGGCAGGGCGGCCAGGGCCGCAAGCAGCGGGATCGAGCGCATGGCTTTATCCTTCGAACATCAATGGTGCGGGCTTTTCGCACGAACAGGCTTTCGCGCCGCTGAATGCCGCCGCGATGCGCGATGAAGCGAGGCTTATGCGCGGTTGCCGGCGTTTATTCCGCCGCGACCACCTCGGCTTGCGCGTCGCTGAGCGGCTGGACGAGCCGCGACACCATTTCGCGCGGGCACACCTGCCAGACCTGATCCCGCCGCCGGTCCCAGTCGGCCAGAATCTCGGCCGACCATTTGCTGCCCGTCGCCTTGGCATGATCGGCCACCAGCGCTTTCAGCACCGATTCCCAATGCGCGCTGTCGAGCCGCTGCCACAGGATCGATTCCGGGTTGGCCCGGCGTTCGAAACTCTCGTCGGTGTCGAGCACGAAGGCCATGCCGCCGGTCATGCCGGCGCCGAAATTGGGGCCGACGGGGCCGAGGATGACCGCCGTGCCGCCCGTCATATATTCAAGGCCGTTGGCGCCGCAGCCTTCGACCACGACATTCGCGCCCGAATTGCGGACCGCGAAGCGTTCGCCCGCCTGTCCGGCCGCCAGCAACGTCCCGGCCGTCGCGCCGTAAAGGACGGTGTTTCCGACGATGCTGTTATGCTGGCTGACCAGCGGGCTCGACACGGTCGGGCGCAGGATGATCCGGCCGCCCGACAGGCCCTTGCCGACATAGTCGTTGGCGTCGCCGAACACTTCCAGCGTGATGCCCTGGCACAGAAAGGCGCCGAGCGACTGGCCCGCGGTGCCGCGCAGGCGCACCTGCACATGGTCGTCGGCCAGACCCTTCATGCCGAAGCGCGCGGTGACTTCGGCCGACAGGCGGGTGCCGACAGCGCGGTGCGTGTTGCGGACATTATAGGTAAGCTGCATCCGCTCGCCGCGCTCGAACAGCGGCTTCGCGTCGTTCAATATCTGCGCGTCGAGGCTGTCGGGCACCGGGTTGCGGAAGCCCGGCCCCTGCGACCGGCGTTGATCGTCGGGCGCGTCGACCTTGGCCAGGATGGGGTTGAGGTCGAGATCGTCCAGATGTTCGGCGCCGCGGCTGACCTGGCGGAGCAATTCGGTGCGGCCGATCACGTCGTCGAGGCTGCGGCAGCCCAGCTTGGCCAGGATTTCGCGCACTTCCTCGGCGATGAAGGTCATCAGGTTGATGACTTTCTCCGGCGATCCGGTGAACTTCGCGCGCATCTTCTCGTCCTGCGTGCAGACGCCGACGGGGCAGGTGTTGCTGTGGCACTGGCGCACCATGATGCAGCCCATGGCGACCAGGCTGAGTGTGCCGATGCCATATTCCTCGGCGCCGAGAATGGCGGCGATGACGATGTCGCGCCCGGTCTTCAGCCCGCCGTCGGTGCGCAGGCGGATGCGGTGGCGGAGGCCGTTGAGCGTCAGCACCTGATTGACTTCGCTGAGGCCCATTTCCCACGGCGTGCCGGCATATTTGATGCTGGTCTGCGGCGATGCGCCGGTGCCGCCGGTATTGCCCGACACGAGGATGACGTCGGCGTGCGCCTTGGCGACACCGGCGGCAACGGTGCCGATGCCGGCCGAACTGACCAGCTTGACGCAGACGCGCGCCTTGGGATTGATCTGCTTGCAGTCATAGATGAGCTGCGCCAGATCCTCGATCGAATAGATGTCGTGGTGCGGCGGCGGACTGATCAGCATCACGCCCGGCGTCGAATGGCGCAGCCGCGCGATGAATTCCGTCACCTTGAAACCGGGAAGCTGGCCGCCTTCGCCCGGCTTGGCGCCCTGTGCGACCTTGATCTCGATCTCGTCGCATGCGCCCAGATATTCGGCGGTGACACCGAAGCGGCCGCTCGCGATCTGCTTGATATTGCTGTTGGCGTTGTCGCCATTGGCATAGGGTTGATAGCGTTCGGCCGCTTCGCCGCCTTCCCCCGACACCGCCTTCGCGCCGATGCGGTTCATCGCGATCGCCAGCGTTTCGTGCGCTTCGGGCGACAGCGCGCCCAGCGACATGCCCGGCGTGACAAAACGCTTGCGGATTTCGGTGATCGCTTCGACCCCGTCGAGTGCGACGCCCTGCGCCGGATAGTTGAATTCCATCAGGTCGCGCAGATAGACGGGCGGCAGGTCGGCGACGCCGCGCGAAAATTGCAGATATGTCGAATAGCTGTCGGTCGCGACCGCGGTCTGGAGCAGGTGCATGAGCTGCGCCGAATAGGCGTGCGCCTCGCCGCCCGCGCGGTGGCGATAGAAACCGCCGATCGGCAGCGTCGTCACCCGCGCGTCGAATGCCGCTTCATGCTTGTCGCTCGCGTTGATGAACAGCGATTGATAGCCTTCGCCCGAAATCTTCGCCGGCATGCCGGGGAACAGGTCGTTGACGAGCGCGCGGCTGAGGCCGACAGCCTCGAAATTATAGCCGCCGCGATAGGAGGAGATCACCGCGATCCCCATCTTGGCCATGATCTTCAGCAGGCCGTCGTCGATTGCCTTGCGAAAACGCAGCCGGCAATCGTCCAGCGACAATTCGCCGCCGAACAGGCCACGTCCGTGCCGGTCGGCGATGGCCGCTTCAGCCAGATAGGCGTGGACCGTCGTGGCGCCGACGCCGATCAGCACCGCAAAGCTGTGCGTGTCGAGCACCTCGGCCGAGCGGACGTTGACCGAGGCATAGCTGCGCAAGCCCTTGCGGACCAGATGGGTATGGACCGCGGCGGCGGCCAGCACCATCGCGACGCCGACGCGATTGGCGGAGATATTCTGGTCGGTCAGGAACAATTCGCTGCGTCCCGCGCGCACCGCCTCTTCGGCTTCGCGGCGGATGCGGGCGATCGCCTCGCGCAAGGCCGCGGCATCGCCGTCGGCCGGGAAGGTGCAGTCGATATCCGCCACGGCGTCGCCGAAATAGGCGCGCAGCCGGTCCCAGTCCTCACCCACCAGAACGGGGGAATCGAGCGCCAGCACATGTTCGCTCTGCCCCTGTTCGTCGAGGATGTTGGCCAGGTTGGAAAAGCGCGTCTTCAGGCTCATCACATGCCGTTCGCGCAAACTGTCGATCGGCGGGTTGGTGACCTGGCTGAAATTCTGGCGAAAGAATTGCGCGACGTGGCGCGGCTTGTCGGAAATGACGGCGAGCGGCGTGTCGTCGCCCATCGACCCGATCGCTTCCTTGGCATCCTCGACCATCGGGGACAGGATCAGTTCCATATCCTCCATCGTCAGGCCGGCCGCGACCTGACGGCGCAGCAGTTCGGCGCGGTCCCATGCCGGCAGGCTGGCCTTGCCGCCTTTCGGCAGATCGCGCATGTTGCGAAAGCCCTTGACCCGCGCGGCATAGTCGGCCGCACCGGCGATCTTGTCCTTGATCGCGCGGTCTTCGTAAAGCAGCCCTTCGTCGAGATCGACGGCGATCATCTGGCCGGGGCCAAGCCGGCCCTTCTTGCGGATGCTGGCTTCGGGCAGCAGGACCATGCCGCTTTCCGACCCGACGACCAGCAGATTGTCGGCGGTCAGTGTATAACGCAGCGGACGCAGCGCGTTGCGGTCCATCCCGGCGACCGCCCAGCGGCCGTCGGTCATCGCGAGCGCGGCGGGGCCGTCCCACGGTTCCATGACCGACGCCAGATAGCTGTACATCGCCTTGTGCGCGGGCGGCATGTCGGTTTCGTTGATCCACGCCTCGGGCACCAGAATCAGCTTGGCGGTCGGGGCATCGCGTCCGGCGCGGCACAGCGTTTCGAACACCGCGTCCAGCGCGGCGGTATCGGACGCGCCCGCCGGGATCACCGGCTTGATGTCTTCCGAATGTTCGCCGAAGGCGAGGCTCGCCATCTTGATCTCGTGGCTCTTCATCCAATTCTTGTTGCCGCGGATCGTGTTGATCTCGCCATTATGGGCGAGGGTGCGGAACGGCTGGGCAAGCCACCATTGCGGGAAGGTGTTGGTCGAATAACGCTGGTGAAAGATCGCGACGCGGCTTTCGAACAGCTTGTTCATCAGGTCGGGATAGAAATCGCCCAGGCTCTCGGCCAGGAACAGGCCTTTGTAGACGATCGAGCGCGTCGACAGGCTGCAGATATAGAAATCGGCGACCTGCGCCGCGATCACCTTTTTCTCGATGCGGCGGCGGACGAGGTAAAGCTGCTTTTCGAACTCGGCCGCCGACTGCTCCTCCGGCAGCGGTCCGGCGATCATGATCTGTTCGATCTCGGGCCGCGTGCGCTGCGCCTTGTCGCCGATCACCGACACGTCGACCGGCACCTGGCGCCAGCCATAGATGGTGAAGCCCGCGTCGATGATTTCGGCCTCGACGATCGTGCGGCATTCCTCCTGCGCGCCCAGATCGGTGCGCGGCAGAAAGATCATGCCGACGGCGAGCCGGTTCGGACGCACCTTGTGGCCCGACGCGGCGATCGCATCGTCGAAGAAGCGCACCGGCAGGTCGACATGGATGCCCGCCCCATCCCCCGTTTTGCCATCCGCGTCGACCGCGCCGCGATGCCACACGGCACGCAGCGCCTCGATCGCCGCCTCGACGACGCGGCGCGACGCCTTGCCATCGGTCGCCGCGACCATGCCGACGCCGCAGGCGTCCGATTCCAGGTCGGGGCGATACATGCCCTCATCGGCGAGCCGCGCATGATCGGGGGTGGGGTAGTGGGTCATCGTCTTGTCCTCGGGCCGGTGTTTGCGGCTCAATCGGTGGGGTCGGGCAGGCCGAGCTTTTTCCGGGCGTTGGCCGCGGCCTTCGCCTCGGCTTCGAACAGCGCGGAGGTCGCGGCGGCGGCGTCGGCCTCGGCCTTTTCGACCTGCGCGATGTCGGCGGCCGACCAGTTTTCGCGGTTGTAGCCTTCGTCGGCGCCCGCCACGTCGGCGGCCGCATCGGTCGCGTAGGCGGCGGCGTCCGCTGCGTCGACGGCATCCCCGGCGCTGTCGTAAGCCGCGTCATCGGCCGCGGACGAAGCCCACATGTCGCGGGTTTCCTTCAGCGTCTTCGCGTCGACCTTCATCAGCTTGGCGAGCTTGTTGATTTCCGCATCGCTGAGGTCGCCGAGCGACTTTTCCTTGGGCAGATCGCCAAGCTGCTTTTCGATCGTCGGCGCGCGGTCGATGAATTTGGTGACGAGCGGCGGAACCGCCTTGATCGTCGCCAGCATCACCTCGGGGTCCGCCTGCAGCGCCAGCGATTCATTGGCATAGAGCTTGCCGGTCGGGGTTGCGAAGAAGGCGTTGACCTCGCCCAGCTGTTCGCCGCTGAACTTGCGGGCATAGGCCTTGGCCAGCCCTTCGCGCATCGGCGGTTCAAGATCGGCGAGCGCCTCGCTGATCAGCGGCCGGATGATCTTGTTGATCTGGCCCTCGCGCGCCTTGCGCTGGGGATCGAAGATATCGGCGACCTGTGCCTTGGTCTTGTCGTCGAGCGCGGCGATCTTGTCGGTTTCGACGCCGGTCTTGATCGACAGCATCAGGTCCGACGTGCCGCCCACCTCTTCCATGAAGGTGGAGAACATCCTGCCATACATATTGTCGATCATCTTCTCGACGCTGCCCGACGGGATCAGCGCGGCCGTCGTCGTGCGCGACAATTCCAGGCGCGCGGGGTCGATCGGGGGCAGGTGACTGGTGTCGAACAGCTTTTCGACGAAGGCCATCGCCTCGTCCATCTCGCGCTGCATTCGGGCCTTGGAGGTTTCGCTCATCGCGGCCGTGTCGGCTTCGGCGTCATAGGCCACCGCTTCGGCCTCGGGCGCTTCCTGCGTCGCCGCGAAGGCGGCCGGTGCAGCGATCGGGGCAAGCGCAATGGTGCCGGCAAGCAGCGCGGATTTCCAAGTCGACATGGTGGTATTTCCTTCCCTGTTGGTCATGCCGCCTTCATTTCGCTTTTCGCTTTCGCTTTCAACCATTTCGACATCTGTTCGCTGACATCGCGGCCGTCGCGGATGCCCCAGACGACCAGGCTGGCGCCGCGCACGATGTCGCCGGCGGCAAAAACGCCGCCCAGGCTGGTCATCATCGTCTGATGATCGACGCGCAATGTGCCCCAGCGCGTGACGGACAGATCGGGCGATCCGAACAGGTGTGGCAGTTCTTCCGGATCGAAGCCCAGCGCCTTGATCACCATGTCGGCGGGCAGGTCGAACTTGCGCGCCGGGTCGGGTTCCGGGCTGCGGCGGCCGCTGGCGTCCGGCGCGCCCAGCCGCATCCCCGCGACGGCGACTTGCTTGACATGGCGGTCGGCGGCGAAGCTTTCGGGAGCCGACAGCCAGACGAACTCGACGCCTTCCTCTTCGGCATTGGAAACCTCACGCTGCGACCCGGGCATATTCTCGCGGTCGCGGCGATAGAGGCATTTGACCGATTTCGCGCCCTGACGCACGGCGGTGCGGACGCAGTCCATCGCCGTGTCGCCGCCGCCGATCACGACGACATGCTTGTCCGCCGCGTTCAGGCGCCCGTCGTCGAAGGCGGGAACGGCATCGCCAAAGCTCTTGCGGTTCGATGCGATCAGATAGTCGAGCGCGGCAATCACGCCCTCGGCTTCGTTGCCGGGCACCTGAATCTCGCGCGCCTTGTAAACGCCGGTCGCGATCAGGATGGCATCATGCTTCTGACGCAACTGGTCGAGCGTCGCGTCGCGGCCGACTTCGAAGCCGAGATGGAAGTGGATGTCGCCTTCGGCCAGACGGTCCACCCGCCGCATCACCACATCCTTTTCGAGCTTGAAGCCCGGGATGCCATAGGTCAGCAGGCCGCCGGCGCGGTCGTGCCGGTCATAGACATGCACCTCATGCCCCTCGGCGCGCAGATATTCCGCGGCGGTCAGACCCGCCGGACCCGCGCCGATGACGCCGATCGACTGGCCGGTGGCGGGGCCGGGGCGGATCGGTTCGACCCATCCTTCGGCCCAGGCGGTGTCGGTGATATATTTTTCGACGCTGCCGATCGTCACGGCGCCATGGCCCGAAAATTCGATCACGCAATTGCCTTCGCAAAGGCGATCCTGCGGACAGATGCGGCCGCAGATTTCTGGCATGGTCGACGTCGCGTTCGACAGTTCATAGGCTTCGCGCAGCCGTCCCTCGGCGGTCAGGCGCAGCCAGTCGGGGATATGATTGTGCAGCGGGCAATGCACCGAGCAATAGGGCACGCCGCATTGCGAACAGCGCGCCGCCTGCGCGTCGGCGTCGGGCGCGGCATAACGCTGCGCGATCTCGCGGAAATCGCGCGCGCGTTCCTCGGCGGAGCGCTTGTCCGGATAATGTTGTTCACGCTCCACAAACCGGAGCATGCGATCGGCAGCCATAGGTGCAGTCCCCTTCGTTGCCGCGCTGATGCATGGGCGCGGGGGCTCTGTCACCGTCGAATCGCTTATTAGGACATAATATATGACCTATAATTTGGGCGAGATCGGATGATTTGGTTACGCTACGCAACTATCTTTCATAAAAAGTAAAAAATCGGCCCTATCGTGCGAGCAGCCAGATCATCGCGGCGCCCCCGACGATGATTCGATACCAGGCAAAGGGGGCAAAGCCGAAGCGGCCGACGATGGCGACAAAGGCCTTCACCACCACCAGCGCGACAACGAAGGCGACGCCCAATCCGATCGCGATCGCATTGACGTCGTCCAGCGTCAGGATGGCGCGGTCCTTCCACAAGGAATAGACCGTCGCGCCGATCATCGTCGGCACCGCGAGGAAAAAGCTGAACTCGGCCGCCGTCTTGCGTTCGACACCCATCAGCAGCGCGCCCATGATCGTCGCGCCCGACCGGCTGACCCCGGGGATCATCGCGATGCACTGTACCACGCCGATTGCAACGGCGGTCTTCAGCGGCATCGCCTCCACGCTTTCGACCTTCACCACCTTGACCATCCGTTCGATGATCAGGATCGCGATTCCGCCGAGCACCAGCACGACGGCGACGGTCATCGGCGACTGGAGCAGGGCCCGCACGCCTTCATAGGCGACCGCGCCGATCAGCATCGCGGGCAGGAAGCCGATCAGGATGTTGCGCGTGAAGGCGGTGGCGTCGGCATCGCGGTGGAGCAGGCCGACGCCGACCGTCCAGAAACGCTGCCGATAAGCGACGAGCACGGCCAGGATCGCGCCGAGCTGGATGGCGATCTTGAACGCCGCCGATCCGTCGCCGGTGAAGCCCAACAATTCGCTGGCCAGGATCAGATGGCCGGTCGACGATACGGGCAGAAATTCGGTCAGCCCCTCGATGATGCCGAGGAGAATGATGGTCAAAAGATCGTGCATCGGCGTCGCGGAAACGTCCTTGAGAGCGGACAGTCCCGGCGATCACCGCGATCGTCGGGACGGGACGCCCGGATGGGGTGGGATCAGGCGGAAGTCGGGGCAGAGAAGCGGCCGTACCGGCGATACTGGACCAGCCAGCCCTCCGCGACCGCCGCCAGCGAGGTCGGCGCGATGCCGAGCGCGGACAGGCCCTCGCTGCCCGGTGCCGCGACATTGTCGCTTTGCAGCATCAGCCACTGATCCTTGGTGATCGGTGCGCCCGGCGCCCAGCCAAGGCCGGAGGCGAGGGCGCCGCCAACCGCATCGGGCAATTCGACGAACAGCCGCTTGCGCCCCGTCGCCTGGGCGATCCACCGCATCAGCTCGGCCATGGTGAATATTTGCGGCCCGCCGAGTTCGAACGTCTTCCCGGCGGCGTCGGCGTTCAACGCCGCGACGACGGCGTCGGCGACATCGCCGACATAGACGGGCTGGAATCGGCTCGCCGGGGCGATGACCGGAATGACGGGCGCCATGCGGATCAGCGCGGCGAAGCGATTGATGAATTTGTCTTCGAGGCCGAAAATGATCGACGGACGCAGAATGGCGGCGCCGGGAAAGGCGGCACGGACGGCGGCCTCGCCATCGCCCTTGCTGCGGCCATAGGCCGACGCGCTGTCACGGTCGGCGCCGATCGCCGACAGGTGGACGAGCGTACCGACGCCCGCTGCCTTTGCCGCCGCCGCGACATGCCCGGCACCCTTTGCCTGGACGGCGTCCATATCGGCAAAGCTGCCGACCAGGTTGACGACGGCGTCGCTGCCGGCGACGGCGCGCGCGATGCTGGCGGGATCGCGGACGTCGGCGGCGACGAACTGCGTCTGGCCCAGGCCGCCGAGCGGTTTCAGGAAGACCGCCTTGCGCGGTTCGCGCTGCGCGACGCGGACGCGCGCCCCCTGTGCCAGCAGGCGCTGCACGACATAGCGGCCGACGAAGCCGCCGCCGCCCAGCACCGTGATCAACTGTCCACCCAAGTTTCGCATCGCGTCCGCCTATATGATGATTCTCCGGCCCGCTGTGCCGGGTCCGTTGCCGTCCCCATGCCGCGAAGCGCCGATGGGGGCAAGGGGCGAGAGGCAAGGGGGCGACGGGAAACCGCCACTTTGCGATAAAATATGCCACAAACCGTCCGGCGCGGTTGACAAGCCGCCGCGCCCGCCGCTAAGCGCCCGCTCCTACCCCGTGCCCAGATGGCGGAATTGGTAGACGCACCAGCTTCAGGTGCTGGCGATCGCAAGGTCGTGGAGGTTCGAGTCCTCTTCTGGGCAC
>QFPJ01000097.1 GCA_003241685.1 Sphingopyxis macrogoltabida | reverse complement strand
CAGCGCGGGATCGGCATGATCGGTGCCATCCTTCGAAGGCTTGTGATTGCCGGGCTCCTCGACGCCGTCCTTCAGGACAAGCTTCGGCTTGTTCGGATCCTCGACCTCGCCGGGATGGCCGCCCACCAGTCCGGCGCCCGCGGCATAGATGCCAGCGCCGATGCCGCCGCCGATCAGCACGATGCCGCCGATCAGCACCAGAAGGAGCGTCTTCATCTTGCCGCCCTTCTTTTTCTTCGGGCTTGGCGCTTCGTCACTCATCGATCGAATCCTCGGGCTCAGGCGTAACGCTCAGCCTGGGGGCCCTCCGATTCGGACACCGTCTGCGCGTTCACCTGATCTCTAACCAAAAAAGGTTTCTGATCTTCTGACGAACGCTGATGGTTTCCACTCTGTCCACCAAAGTTTTGCGGAGCCGGATGGTTGCCCGATGCCAGCTGCGCCTGAGGATTCTGGGCGTTTTGCTGCGTCTGGCCATTCTGCTGCTGCGGCTGGCCCTGCGACGATGCATTTTGCTGATGGGTGTGGTCGACGGTCGATTCGGCGATTCGCAGGCCCTGCGCGCGTGCCTCGGCGAACAGGCGCGGCTGCGCCTCGCTCAGCACGCGGGCGGCAGCCTCGGTATCGGCCTCGATGCGAATCGCGGCACCATCATCGCGCCGCTCGACATGGATCGCGAGCGAACCCAGCGTTTCGGGATTCAGGCGGAAGCGCAGCGGTCCCTCATTGCCGGCGGTGCGGACGATGTCGCGCGCCAGATCGTCGAGCCACGCATCGCCCGCCGCGAGATCGAGCTGCTTTTCGGCCAGCGCCTCACTCAGCGCGGGGGCGAGCGACTCGGCGAAGGGTGCTGCTTCGACCGCAACGGGTGCGGGCGTCGCAACGGCTGCGGTCATGACGGGAGCCGCCGGCTGGGCCGGTGCGGCAGTGGCCGAATCGGTCGCGTCGCTGCCGGTCGATGCGGTTTCGGTTGGCGCAGAGGCAGCGGCGACCACCGGCTGCGGCGTCGCGGGCGACACTGTGCTCACCTGCGGCGACGAGACAGGCGTCGGCTGCGCGGCCGGCGCGGCGTCGGTCTTTGCGGTCAACACGGTGACGGCTTCGACGTCGGTCGCGATGGGCGCGGCCGGTGCCGGTTGCTGAACGACGGTCGCCGTCGGGACGGCTGGCTTCGCCGACGCAGTGATCGAAACGGCGACCGGCGCCGCCGTCTCACCTTCCGGCGCGATCGGCGCGGGCAGATTTTCGACGATGAAGGGCAGCGGGCTGACTGCGGGCGCCGGTGTGTTTGACGGTGCGGATGCGGGCACGGGCGGCGCATCTGCATCTGCGCCGGGCAGAGGAGTCGGGACCGACACCAGCAGCGGACCGCCCGTGTCGACCGGCGCGGGCTGCTTGGGCGTGCCCTGTGCGATCGGCGCGCCGACGGGGTTGGACGGCGTATCGGTGGGCGGCGTCGGGCCCGGTACGGTCAACCCGGGAACTGTGATCAGCGCCTGCGGCTGCGTGGGCTCGCCTGACTTGGGCTGGCGCGCGGGCGGCGTATTGATGATCGGGCGCGGCAGCGCGGGCACGAGCTGCGGCTGTCCCGGCGTCTTCTGTCGAGTCTTGCCGGGTGGCGCGGTGACGGGTGTCTGTTCGGGCGGCGCTTTGGTGCCGGCGGGAGCGGATGTCGTCGTCGGCGCCTTGGGTGCGGCGGCAGCGGTCAAAGTCGCGGCGGCTGGCTGGGTTGGGCTCGGTGAAGCGATGACCTGTGTCGCAACCGTCGTGGCAGGGGCCACGATTTCGGCCGTGATCGAGATGGTCGCAGGCGCCGGTGCACTCGCCACCGGGGCTG
>QFPJ01000096.1 GCA_003241685.1 Sphingopyxis macrogoltabida | reverse complement strand
ATTGCACCAGAGCGTCCATTTGAAGATCGGGAAGAAGCGAAAGAACGACCGGAAATTGTCGCGGACGTTCATGCCGTCGCCGCCGGTGACCGTATTGATTAGCGCCTCGTTGATCTTGGCGCCGACCGGAACTTCGCCCGAAGTCAGGAAACGCACACCAGGCAGGCGAACCAGGTCGGGCGTGGCAGCATCGCCGCGCTTCTTCCCGCCCTCGTCCAGAAATGTCTCGACGTTGATGATGTCGCCATAGTCGCCGATCGCGTCGCGACAGGCATTGCCGAACGTCGATTTCCCGTTTGCCGCCGTCGGCCCCCACCATATGTGGAAGATCTGTTCACCGGTATCGCCGGTCAGATTATAGCCCATCCACTGCTGTAGGTAGCGCCGGCGCCCATCCTTTGGCTGCGCCCACAGCACGAACTTGTCCCACTCGCTCCGATCGGCGTCAGGATCATAGTCGCACGCGGTCAGCTTCGTCAGCATGTCGCCGCGATCGTGCGGCCGCAGCTCGACACGCGCCGGCCCTTCCTCATCCGGCCGCAGGAAATGCAGCGTGCCGTTCAGGCAGTTGAGAACCATCGGATTGGTGTCGAACTGCGACAGTTCGACCGTACACCAGCGCTTGGCCAGGTTGGCGATGCAGCCGATCCGCCCCGATGCTTCCGACGCACGCCCCCAGCGGCCGATCAGGTCGGAAAGCTGGACGGCCCGCCCGCCCTTATATTCGGTGACGGTATCCATGCCGTCGTCATGCTGGCCGGTTTCGATATGCAGCCGCTGATGCGCCTTGTCGCGGATCGGGCTATCCTCATCCACGACGATGCCGGGATTATCGACGCCCGTGTCTCGCACGAACGCCGCCTCGCGCTGGATCGCCCGCACCATTTCGAAGACGGACGCCATCACTTCCGCCGGCGTCACATCCTTTTCCTGATTCAGTACCCGGTACCGACGACCGTCCCATCCCAGCCAGCCCTTGGCCGTGGTATAGAGATAGTCACGGCCGAAGCGCGCAAACCACCGCTCCGCATTACCCATGTCGGTGCGCTGAAATTTGGCGAGCCGCATATCGAGCAGCATGTTTCGCAGATCATAGGTCCGCGCCTTGCCTGCATCGAAGGACTTGCGCACATCCGCTTCCTTCGCCTCCGGGCAATCGCGCATCAGCTGCTCGACCACGCGCCAACCGTCCGCTTCATCGAACAGCCCCGCTGATACGCGCCCGCCTATGCTATAGGCAGCGCGGCCGACAGACTTGGCCGTATCGATGCGCAGATCCAGCTGGCGCTCCAGCCAGGCGGCCGCCACGCGCCGCAACAGCGCCTGCTCCCCCGGCCCCTGATCGGATAGCGACGCTTCCACCCTTCCATTTGGAAGCATTTCCTCTTCCACCAGCCCTGGGGGCGGCGGGGGAAACTTCGCATCGAAGCGCGCGCGCCAGTCGCTCAGATATTGGGCGCGGGTTTCACCGTCCTCGATCGATGCGGCGGCGCGCGCCAGACGCTTCCACAGGGTCGCCTTCCCTTCCGGCGTCACGGCCCAGGGGGTCGCCAGCATGGCATCCCAGTAGAAGTCGCTTAGCGGCTGCGCCTTGCCCAGCACTGCCTCGACACCCTCTCGGCCGCCATCCTCTTCACCCGATCGCCGCGCCAATTCGTCCGGATCGACGCCCTCTGGCAACAGTGCGATTGACAATGTCCCGCCGACACCGACACCCGGCAACGCTGTCTCGCAGGCGCGCACTGCCGCCTTGCGCCCGGCCGCATCGCCGTCGAACAACAGGATCGGATCATAGGCCAAGCGCCAGGCGCGCGCGATCTGCTCGACCGTCAGCGCCGTGCCCATCGGC
>QFPJ01000095.1 GCA_003241685.1 Sphingopyxis macrogoltabida | reverse complement strand
GAACCGGCTCAAGATCTTGCGGGCGGAGCGCGACTGGAACCAGAGCGATCTCGCCGCCCAGCTCGGCATCTCGCGCCAGAGCGTCAACGCGATCGAGACGGGCAAATATGATCCCTCGCTCCCGCTCGCCTTCCGCATCGCCGACCTGTTCAGCCTCCGCATTGAGGATATCTTCCTGCGCGACTGAGGCCGGAAGGAGGGAGGGCAGTGCGCGCGGGCGCCATGCAGATGCCATGGCGCGAAGCGACCAGAAGCTGCCCTCACCATCGTCTTCACCCCGGCCTTGAGCCGGGGTCCCGCTTCTTTATCTGTGGCATCGAAAAGCGGGATGCCGGGTCAAGCCCGGCATGACGGATGTGGGTAGGGCGGCTTGCGACCAACAGCGGCCCATCCCATCATCGTCACCCTGAACTTGTTTCAGGGTCCATTCCTCCCAGCAGACCAATGGCTTGTTGGGCCTGATGGATGCTGAAACAAGTTCAGCATGACGTTAGTGGAATGGCAGGAAACCACCCATCCCGATTGCTTTCGCGATGAAAGCCCTGTCCTACAGCGGCGCGTCCGGTGTAAAGTTCCGGCCGGCTCTTTTGATTGTCAACCCACTCTATTGTCGTCGATTTTTCGCGGCCCGCGAAAATCTTCCATGGCGCATACGCGCAAACTTTCGATCGTTTCCAGCTAAGGCGCTGAAAAGCCTCATGTCGTCTTGCGCGATTCACCGTCTAACAAGCGCTCCTGTCGGGGGAAGTCGGTAATTTAGGGCGTCAAACGACCCAGGCTGGCCATGTCTGTCGCTGAACGTGCCGACCGCGATCAGGCGATCAGCAGCCGGGCAGCGTCGTCGGTCTGTTGCAGGAAGGAAAGCGGGCCGCCAATCTCGATCCCGGCGGGCAGGGCGTCGGCGCACAGGCCCGACAGGGTAAGGCCGCTCTGGCAGGCGATCAGGGCCACCCCCATGTCCAGCGCCTCGGCCAGCAGTTCGGCCAGCGTCGGCAGGCCCGCCGCCTGATGCGCCGCATCCTCCGGCGCCGCGAACGGCGACGCCAGCAGCGCGACGGCATCCAGTTGCAGGAAAAGGCTGGCCTCGCCGCCCAATGCCGCCTGCGCCGTGGCCAGCACCAATGCGCCACGCAGCCGCTCCGCATCGGCCGTCATGGCGACGATCCTCAGGGCGCGCACAGTTCCGCCGCACAACCGGGGCAGGCCGGATCCTTGGGCACGGCCAGCGTGCGGAAGCGCATCGCCAGCAGGTCCGCGATCAGCAACTGTCCCGCCATGTCGGTGCCGAACGGGACCAGCGCCCGGATCACCTCCAGCGCGGCAAGGCTACCCATCACCCCGGTCAGCGCGCCGATCACACCGGTTTCCGAACAATTGCGTTCGGGCGCGTCGACCGGGCTGCCCACCAGGCAGCGATAACAGGGCTTGTCCGTCTCCCAGCCGCGATAGGTGGCGAGCTGCCCCTCGAACGGGCCGACCGCCGCCGACACCAGCGGCATGCGCAATGCCTGCGCCGCATCGGCCACCACCAGTCGGGTGGCGAAACTGTCGCACCCGTCCAGCACGACATCGGCCTCGCGCAGCAGCATCGCGGCATTGTCCGCATCGATCCGCGCGTTGATCGGGATCAGCTTGATGTCGGGATTGATCCGGGCGACGGCCGCCATCGCCGCTTCCGCCTTGGGCGTGCCGATCTCGGCGGTGCCGAACAATATCTGCCGTTGCAGATTGGACAGGGCGACGGCGTCGTCGTCGATCACCCGGATCGTGCCGACGCCGGCGGCCGCCAGATAGAGGATGGCCGGGCTGCCGATGCCACCCGCGCCGATCACCGCCACATCGGCCGACAGCAGCCTAGCCTGGCCGGCGCCGCCAATTTCCTTCAGC
>QFPJ01000094.1 GCA_003241685.1 Sphingopyxis macrogoltabida | reverse complement strand
AGAATCGGGCCTGCAGAACAACCCATCCCCACCCAACCCTCCCCTTGAAGGGGAGGGCTTTGACACACCCCGCTTGCGAGGAATCGAGAGCGGCAGTTCCCTGAGGGCTGGCCTGAACCAACTTTCCGTTTCAGGGCTTTGACACACCCCGCTTGCGAAGAATCGAGAGCGGCAGTTCTCTGAGAGCTGGCCCGAACCAACTTTCCGTTTCAGGGCTTTGACACATCTCGCTAGTGAAGAATTGAGAGCGGCAGTTCTCTGAGAGCTGGCCCGGACAAGCCCTCCCCTTCAAGGGGGGTGAAAAGCCGTCGTTCAGAACCGCAGGTTCTGACGGCTTTGAACGCCCAACGGGCCGGAGGGTTGGGTGGGGATGGGGTTGTTCCGGGCGGTTGAACGTACCGCAGAAGTCGAGGAGGCAGAACTTCCGAAGCCAGGCTTCCCGCGCCGACAGCACGAAGACCGCGACTGCGCCTACTTCGATCGTGGCTTGGTCGCCACAGCGTCCGATCGCTTCGCCGCGCGGGAAGGACGCGCATCCGCCTTCTTCGCCGTATTCAGCGCCACGGCCGCACGGATCAGCGCGGTCAGCGCTTTCGCGTCGATCCTGGCGCCGACCGGAAAGTCGATCGCACGCCGCGTATTGCCGCCGAGGCTGGAGTTGAACAGGCCGGACGGGTCATCGAGCGCGGCGCCGCGGGGGAATGTCGTCTTGACCGCGTTCTTGTAGATCTCGCCGGTGCAGAGGATGCCGTCATG
This sequence comes from Sphingopyxis macrogoltabida, assembly GCA_003241685.1. Lineage (GTDB taxonomy): Bacteria > Pseudomonadota > Alphaproteobacteria > Sphingomonadales > Sphingomonadaceae > Sphingopyxis > Sphingopyxis macrogoltabida_A. Next base: position 1,194 of record QFPJ01000094.1, on the reverse strand, counting down.
CGACCAGACCGGGATCGCCCATTTCCACTCCTCGACCACGTCGGGATCGGCCTGGCGGATGATGTCGCGCAGGCGCGCCAGGGTCTCGCCGCGCCAGTCCTTGATGGCGGCGATGTGCGCGTCGATCCGTTGCGATGCATCCGCGGCATCGGTCGTCTTCGCGCCGCTGCCGCTGCGCTTGGCGGCACCGGCCGGCTTCGCCGCCGCAGTCCTTTTCGCGGCCGCGGCTTTCTTCGTCGCCGTGGTCTTCGTCGTGGCGAGGGCCTTCTTCGTCGCCACGGTCTTCGTCGCGGCGACGGCCTTCTTCGCCGCCGTGGTCTTTGTCGCGGCGACGCCCTTCTTCGCTGCGACAGCCGTGTCCGCGGCAGCGGCCTTCTTCGCGGCGACCGTCTTCTTCGCGGCGACGGCCTTGCTTGCCGACGGCGCCTTCGCGCCGACTGTGGTCTTCACGATGCGAGTCCTCGTCTTCTTCATGAGCGGTTCCGTTGGCTGGGTATGCGGCGGCGGGGCAGGGCCATCGTCCGAAGCGGGCACGCTGCATCGTCGTTGAAAGTTCGCGCTAAATGCGCTCGCCGGGCAATCGGCTGGCCTGCCGTATCCAGTCGGTCAGCTGCGCTTCGTCGAGTCCGTCGTCCTCGTGGATGTGGAAATAGCGCGCCTCGGGTGTCTTCGACGCGACCGGCGGCAGCGGCCGCAGCGCCGCGCCACGGAAGAAGGCCAGCTTGATGTAGCGCGCGAAGCAATGCACGCCGAGGAACCAGCCTCGGCCCTCGATGCCGTACAGCGGCGAATTCCACTTGACCGCCTTGTTCACACCGGGAACCGCATGCTCGATCAGCGCGTCGAGACGCCGGCCGACCGCGCTTTTCCAGCCCGGCATTGCCGCGATGTAGGCCTGCACCGGCGCGTTGCCGTAGCCCTTGGCGATCTGCGGGTTGCCGCCGGAGAGCAGTCGCGGTGCGGCCGCGGCCGGATCTGCCTGCGCCTTCGGTGTGCGGCGCGCGGCAGTATCGGTGGTCCCGGCGGCGATTTTCCCGGCATGCGGATGGGGCGTTCTGGCGGCCATGCAGCCTGCTCCAACGGCGAAAATGCGCCAGCATCTATAGCCGAAGCGGCCGACGCGGTGAAGCCGTGCGTGGAAGAACCCGCTTGGGCAAACGGCGCCGTCGTCGTTTTCGTTCCGGCTTGAGCGCG